>DASZMT010000067.1:0-148220 GCA_035551495.1 Rhizomicrobium sp.
GCCCTCGCATCGCATCAATCTATTACGCGTCGCCAGGCGCGCTTGAACTTACGCTCATACTTTCTATCGCGTTCAATGTTCGCGAGATCGTCAAGGTCGTCGCGTCAACAATCAAGACCGCCAACAGTGCGTACTCCGACGTAGTCAAAGGCATGCAGCGCCGTAAGCTGATGAGATTGAAAGGTAAACGAGAAGAGTTGAAATTACGAGCAGCAGAACTGAGCTATATCGCAAAGTGCAACGAAACTATGAGCTCCATTCTACAGATTGGCGATCTACAGAAAATCAATTCTAGAACAGGACATTCATACCGAACCCTAAAAATATTACTGTCACTCTATCGCCGTATCCGCACTCTGGCGGAATATCAAAATAAAGGAAAAGCCGATTTTACACGCCAGCAAGGCGAGCAAATCGCAGCCACCGTCGCAACAAGCCAACCGCCACGGGCTGCGAACCGCGTAAAGAAAGTACGGCGCCGCTAGTTACCGCAGCGCCGCTTCGATGTTGCCGCCGTCGACGGTGATCACCGCCGCGGTCGTCTTTTCGGCATGGGCGAGATAGACGAAGGCTTCCGCGACTTCGCTGGCATAGACCTCGCGGCCCAGAAGATTGCCGGACATGTAGCTCTCTTCGCTTACGCCGCGCGCCTTGGCGCGGGCCGCCACCATGTCGTCGGTGAGGAGGCCGGTGCGGATGCGGTCGGCGTTGACCGCGTTGGCGCGGATGCCGTCCTTGCCGTGGTCGAGCGCGTATTGGCGCACCAGGAACAGCGTCGCGGCCTTGGGCAGGCCATAAGGCCCGAAATCCTTGCCGGGGTTCACCGCCTGCTTCGACGTGTTGAACAGCAGGCAGCCATAGGTGCCCTGCGCCTTCATCACATGCGTCGCGGCCTGCGCCACCGATTGATGGGCGAAGAAGTTCAGCTCGAAGGACTTGCGCAGCACATCGTCGGCGACGCTGCCGATATTGCCCTGCCACGCCGCGCCGGCGTTGGAGACGACGATGTCGACGCCGCCGAACGCTTCCACGACCTTGCCGAACGCCGCCCTCACGCTGGCCGCATCGGTCACGTCGCATTGGATGGCCAGCGCGTGCTTGTGCACAGCCTTCGCCGCCTTCACCGCCATGTCGTGATCGCGGTCGAGGATCGCGATCTCGGCGCCCTCCGCCGCCATCGCCTTGGCCGTCGCGGCGCCGATGCCCGAGCCGCCGCCGGTGATCACGCAGACCTGGCGCGCCAGCGACTTCTCGTTCGACTTGCCGAGCTTGGCCTGCTCCAGCGACCAGTATTCGACCTCGAACATGTCGTTCTCGGAGATGCAGCGATACTCGCCGACCGCCTCGGCGTCGGTGATCACCTCGACGGTGTTCTCGGCGATGTCGGCGGCGATGGCGGCATCCTTGGCGGTGGCGCCGACGCCGAACATGCCGACGCCCGGCACCAGGATCACGCGCGGCAAGGGATCGAGCTCGGTCTTCTTCGGCGTCGAGGTCGCGTTGTTGCGCGCGAAGTAGCCGTGATAGTGCGCGACGAAGGCGTCGACCGCCGCATGAACCGCGGTCTTCCAATCGTCCAGCTTGTGCGCGTCGGGCGCGGGCACGACCAGCGGCCAGTTCTTGGTGCGGATCGTGTGGTCGGGCGTGACGACGCCGACCTGGCTATAGCGCTTCACATCCGCGCCGTTGACGTAATTGAGGATCGCGGGGCTGGTGCGGAAGCAGAGGATCTGCCGCTTCACCGTGCCGGCCATCGGATTGCGTTCGATGGCGACGGCGCCGCGCAGGATCGGCGCGATGTCGGCGACGCGCGCGATGTGCGCGGGCAGCTCCGCCGGCTTGAGCGGTTTCCGATCCTTCTGCAGGCGCTGTTCGGCCAGCGTCACGAATTCGATCATCTTCTCGTACGCCGTCTTCGCGTCGTCCGAGAAGGTGAAGATGCCGTGGCGCGGCAGGATGAGGCCTTCGACGTTCGGATTGGCGTCGAACACGTCGGCGACGGCCTTGGCCAGCGTGAAGCCGGGAATGAAATACGGCACATAGGCGACGCGCTTGCCGTAGATCGCGCGCGCCAGCGCCTCACCATCGGGCTGATCGGTCAGCGCGAGCACGGCGGTGGAGTGCGTGTGGTCGATGAACTTGTGCGGCAGGAACGCGTGCAGCAGCGTCTCGACCGACGGGTTCGGCGCCGACGCGTCCAGCAGGTTGATGCGCTGGAAGTTGACCATGTCCTCGTCGCTGAGGGTGTTGAGGCGGCGCAGACGGCGCAACTCATGCAACCGAACGGCAGGAAGCCCCTGCGGCTCGATATTGCCCATGTCCCAGCCGCTGCCCTTGACGCAGAGCACCTCGACGTCCTCGCCGAGCTGATCCTTGGCGGTGGTCTTCACGCTGGTGTTGCCGCCGCCATGCAGCACGAGGCGGGGATCGGAGCCGAGCAGCCGCGTCGTGTAGGTGCGCACCGCGAGATCGGCGCTGACGCCTTTCGCGGCATAGCGCGTCACAAATTCCTGGGCTTCGGCGTCGGACCAACGGGACTGCATTGCTTCTCACCACCACTTCTAGAGGCCGAAAAGACCAAACCACACGATCTTGATCATTGTTTGCAGGAATCGGTGCGGGCCGGATGCCCCGCCGCCCAACACAGGGCCGTCAGGCGGCGGGGAAGAGGCTCCGTAGGCCCTGCTCCGTTGCTTCGCAAGTCCCGCGCTCGGTGATGAGACCGCTCACGAGCCTTGCCGGCGTGACGTCGAAACCCGGATTGGCACCGGGGCTGCCGGGCGCCGCGATCTCGACGGTCAGGACTGTTCCAGATGGGGTGCGTCCGGTCATTTTCAAGAGCTCGTCCGGCGATCTTTCCTCGATCGGGATGTCGCGGCCGCTGGCGAGCGTCCAATCGATCGTCGAAGAGGGCAGCGCGACGTAGAACGGCACGCCGTTGTCCTTCGCCGCGAGCGCCTTCAGGTAGGTGCCGATCTTGTTGGCGACGTCGCCGTTGGCCGTCACGCGGTCCGTGCCGACGATGCACATGTCGACCTGGCCCGCCTGCATGTAGTGGCCGCCGGCATTGTCGGCGATGATGGTGTGGTTCACGCCATGGGCGCCGAGTTCGAACGCCGTCAGCGAGGCGCCCTGGTTGCGCGGGCGCGTCTCGTCCACCCAGACATGGAGCGGGATGCTTTCGTCATGCGCCATGTAGATCGGCGCCAGGGCCGTGCCCCAGTCCACCGTCGCCAGCCAGCCGGCGTTGCAATGGGTGAGGATGTTGAGCTTGCGCCCCTTCGCCTTGTGCAGGTCGCGGATGATCTCGAGACCGTTCCGGCCGATGGCTTCGCACATCGCCGCGTCTTCATCCGCGATCGCGGCGGCTTCCTTCCACGCGAGCGCAGCGCGCGCCTCGCGCGGGTGGTTGCGGATCGCATCGCACATGCGCTTCAGCGCCCAGCGCAAATTGATCGCGGTGGGCCGCGTCTGCGCCAGCATGTCGTGGGCGGCGGTGAGGTTCTCGTCCGACGGATCGGCCTTCACGGCGAGCGCCAGGCCATAGGCGGCGACAGCACCGATCAGCGGCGCACCGCGGGTGATCATCTCTTTGATGACGCGCCCCGCATCGTCCGCCGAGCGCAACTCGAGCGTCACGACCTCGAAGGGCAGCCTGGTCTGGTCGATGATGCCGAACGCGTCCTCGCCGATCGGCCAGACGGAGCGGTAGTGCTTGCCGTGGATCTTCATTTCCTTGCCTTCATATCGGCGGACAGGTCGTCGACAGCCGCCTTGAGCGCGTCCGGATCCAGACCCGCGATCTCGCCGGAACCGTCCGCGATCGGGCCCATGATGTGCGGCGCGCTCATCACCTTGCCGTCATAGAGAATCGCAATGCGGCTTTCGGTCGGGATCATCGCGGTGGTCACCGCCTTCAGCCGGCCGGTGCCGGCGGCGTCGAGCTGGAAATCGAGCACCGGACCATAGGGACCGCCCTTCTTCCCGACCCGCTTGAGATTGGAGCGGTCGGCGATCACGTCCGGCGCGAAGCACAGCTGCTCGCCGTCCGGCGCCAGATGCTGGGTGTCGCCGCCGCCGCACGGCACGACGACGCGCATCTCGAAGCTGGCGCCATCGGCCAATGCCGGGGCGGGCAGCAGCAGGACGAGCAGGAGCGCGGCACGTTTCATAGGCGGTGGTTTAGCGGGAAAATCCGGTGGTCTCTACCCCGGTTTCGTCGCCTGCATGGACGGGAACTGGGAGAAGGTCTCGAACCAGGCCGCCAGTCTCGGGCGGCCGTTGCGCCAGCCCAGATGGTCGTAGCGGAAATCGAGATAGCCCAGCGCGCAGCCGGCCGATATCTCGCCGATGGTCGGCACCTCGGCGAACGTCATGCGCTCCAGCGTTGCGAGGCCGGCGTCGACGGTCGTCATGTAGCGCGCGATGAAGTCCTCGTTGCGCTGCGCCTCGGCATTGAGGAGCTCGTAGCGGCAGGCGACCGCGGCCTCCATGATGCCGTCGGCGAGCGCCTGCAGGCCGAGCGCGCGCCAGCGGCCGTTGGTGCCGCGGAACAGGTTCATGCCGGGGAAGAACTTCCCGCCGCCGACGTGGTTGAGGTACTCGGCGATCACGCCGGAATCGAACAGTGACGAGCCGTCGTCGAGGATCAGGATCGGGATCTTCTTGAGCGGATTGAAGCGGCGCAGGCTCTCGTCGTCGCGCGCCAGGACTTCGATCTCGTCGAGCTTGAGGTTCAGCTCATGCGCGATGACGCGGCACTTGCGCGCGAAGGGCGAGGCACGGTTGGTGTAGAGCTTCATGCCGCCGGCTCAATGCCCCCCGTAGGTCACCAGCGTCGTCACCTGCTTGCCCAGCGCGCGGATCTTGTCGCCGCCGCCGAGGTCGGGCAGGTCGATCACGAAGGAGCAGCCGATGACGTTCGCGCCGGCGCGCTCCAGCAGCTTGATCGCGGCGACGCAGGTGCCGCCGGTGGCGATCAGGTCGTCGACCACGATCAGGTTCTCGCCCGGCTGCACGGCGTCGGTGTGGATCTCGACCCGGTCCTGGCCGTATTCGAGATCGTAATCCTCGCCCAGCACGGTGAAGGGCAGCTTGCCCTTCTTGCGCACGGGGATGAAGCCGGTGGAGAGCTGGTGCGCCACCGCGCCGCCCAGGATGAAGCCGCGCGCCTCGATGCCCGCGACCTTGTCGATGCGCATGCCGGCATAAGGCTGGACCAGCTCGTCGATCGCGCGGCGGAAGGCGCGCGGGTTGCCCATCAGCGTGGTCACGTCGCGGAACATGATGCCGGGCTTCGGATAATCCGGGATGGTCCGGATCGTCTCTTTGAAGTCCATGGCTTTGCGGGCTCGGAGTTACCGGCATCCCATAGAGGATTTCGCAGCCTGCGCCAAAGGAAAATGCGGTTCGGCCTGTCTTTCGACACGATCCGGCGCGACACTATGTTCCCTCGAAGCAGGTTTGGCGAAGCAGGTTTCCTCGCGCCATGGCGGTTCTGGAAGCATCCCGTGTTCCGACGCGGGCGGACGCCGTTCTCTTCGCCTTGAAGATGCAGGCGTTGCGCGCACGGCGCTTCGTTCTGGAGCTCGGGCGGGCGCCGAAGCGGCTGCCACGAACGGCGGCGGCGGCAGGCGTGATCGTCGCACAATCGCGCGCGCCGCTGTGGGGCGAGACGCGCGCCGGCGAACAACGCCTGCAGCAGGGCAAGGTCGAGAATCTGCGCGTCGCGGCGCGGCGGCTGGACGGCACGGTGCTCGAGCCCGGCGCGGTGTTCAGCTTCTGGCGGCAGATGGGACGCGCCAGCGCGCGGCACGGCTTCGTCGAAGGGCGCATGCTGCAGGAAGGCTGCCTGGTGCCGGCGGTGGGCGGCGGGCTGTGCCAGCTGTCGAATGCGCTCTACGACGTGGCGCTGCAGGCGGAATGTGCGATCGTCGAGCGCCATGCGCATTCGCGCCGCGTGCCGGGCGCGGCGACGCCGGCGGGGCGCGACGCGACGGTGGCGTGGAATTACGTCGATCTGCGGTTCGTGGCGCCGGAGCGGTTGGTGCTGCGGGTGGCGCTGACGCGGGACGCGCTGGTGGTGTCGCTGCTGAAATCATCTCCCCGGCATGGGGAGGTCGACACGCGCAGCGTACCGGGCGGGGAAGAGACCTCGCCTCTCGGGGATGGCGGTGCGGGGAGCTGCGACAGCTGCGACCGCACCGATTGCTTTCGCCATCAGCGCACCAGTGCCGTCGGTCGCACCGCATTCCTGGTCGACGAGAACTGCCCGGAGCTGCGCGCCTTCGTGGCGCGGACGCGCAAGGACGGCGACGTGCTGGCGCTGCCGCTGGATGGCGCCCGGTGGGGCGTGGCGCGCTATCGCTGGGAGACGGACGGCTTTGCGCGCGTGCAAGCGGCGCCGGTCGCGGCGCTGCTGCAGGGGTTTGCGCTCAGGCGTGCCAAAGACGGGCCGCAACGGCGTGCGGCGGAGATCAAGCGCGCCCGCGCGATGGCGGTGCGCGCCGCACGCGTACTGACGCCCGATATGACCGACGTCGTTGTGGCGCAATCGCTGTTGCCGCATCTGTGGCGCGATGGACATCTGGGCGGGCGGCGGGTCACGGTGCTGATGACGCGGATGCCGACGGCAGCGATCCAGGCGCGGCTCGACGCGGCGACGCGCAAATTTCCGGACCGCGCGAGCCTTGCCGATTTCCGCGCCGATCCCGTGCTGGTCACGGCGGAGACGCAAGCGCTAGCAGCGGCGGACACGATCGTGACGCCGCATGCCGAAATCGCGGCGCTGTTCGCGGAGCGCGCGACACTGCTCGATTGGGCGATGCCGGCGCCCGTTCCGCGCGGCACCATCGTGCCGGGACGCATCGCCTTCGCAGGCCCCACCATCGCGCGCAAGGGCGCTTACGAGGTGCGCGAAGCGGCGCAGGCGCTCGATCTCGAAGTCGTGCTGCTGGGCGCGGAGCTCGAAGTTCGGGATTTCTGGCGCGGTGTGCGCACGCGGCGCGACGGGCTGGAGGGCGCGATGGCGCTGGTGCAGCCGGCGCTGCTCGAAGACGCCCCGCGCAGAGTGCTGGCGGCGCTGGCGAACGGGATGCCGGTCATCGCGACCGCCGCCTGCGGAATTGTGCCGCAGCCGGGGCTGATGCTCGTTCCAGCCGGCAACGCCGAGACGCTGGTAGCAGCGCTTCGTGCGATCAGCGGCGCCTAGATTTCTTCACCTTCGGCTTCGCGGGCTTGCGCGCCGGCTTCTTCGGCAGGACGCGGCCCGCGACGGCGTCGAGCTTGCGGATCAGACGCGGGTCGCGCTTGTCGGGCGCCGTCATCACGGCGGTGTCGAGCACCGTCTCGATGGCGGGCGACGGGCGATGCACCGGGCCGAGCTTGCCGGCGATGTTCACGATCAGCTTGCGCGCGTTGTCCGCGTTCGCATGCATCACCTTCACCACGGCATCGACCGTCACATGGTCGTGGTCGGGATGCCAGCAGTCGAAATCCGTCACCATCGCGACGATGCCGTAGGGCAGCTCCGCCTCGCGCGCGAGCTTGGCCTCGGGCATCGCGGTCATGCCGATCACGCTGCAGCCCCAGGAACGATAGAGCTTGCTCTCGGCCAGCGTCGAGAATTGCGGACCCTCGATGCAGATGTAGGCGCCGCCGCGCGCATGCGCGATGCCTTCCTCGGCGCAGGCGACCGACAGCGTGTTGGCGATGTGCGGATCGACGGGATGCGCCATCGAGACGTGCGCGACGAAGCCCGGCGCGAAGAAGCTCTTCTCGCGGGCGAAGGTGCGGTCGATGAACTGGTCGGCGATCACGAAGGTGCCGGGCGGCAGTTCTTCCTTCAGCGAGCCGCAGGCCGAAACCGAAATCAAATCGGTGACGCCGACGCGCTTGAGGACGTCGATATTGGCGCGGTAGTTGATCGAGGACGGCGTCTGGACATGGCCGCGGCCGTGGCGCGGCAGGAAGACGAGATCGGTGCCTTTGTAGGTGCCGAACAGCAGCGCGTCCGACGGCGCGCCCCACGGGCTTTTCACGGATTTCCAGCGCGGGTTCTCCAGGCCGGGGATGTCATAGACGCCGCTGCCGCCGATGACGCCGAGGATGGTCTTGGTCATGGCGGGGTTTTATCTCTCGCGATAAAAAAAGAAAACGCCGGAGCGAACCTTCGGGGTTTGCTCCGGCGTCAACTGGGTGGCCCTCAGTCGCGGGCCATGACAGCTATGTGACTAGTGCGCGTCCTTCCAGACGCGGCGATAGCTGAGATAGAGCAGGCCCGACAGCACGATCAGGAAGATCATCACGCCGACGCCGATGCGGTGACGGTCTTCCAGATGCGGCTCGGAGGTCCAGGACAGGAACGTCACCACCGCCTTCGCCTCGTCGGCGATCGCGTTGGGCGCGCCGTCCACGAAGGTCACCTGATGGTCCGCCAGCGGCGGCGGCATCGAGATGTTCCAGCCGATGAAGTACGGGTTGAAGTACTTGCCGTCCGTCACCTTGAAGCCGGCCGGCGGCGTTTGATGGAAGCCGGTCAGGATCGAGTAGACGTAGTTCGGACCGCCGACGCGTGCCTTGACGATCAACGACAGGTCGGGCGGCAGGGCGCCGCCATTGTTGGCGCGGGCCGCCTGCTCGTTCGGGAAGGGCGCCGGGAAGTGGTCGGCCAGGATGCCGGGACGCATCAAGGGCTGACCCTTGTCGTCCACCGTCTCGCCCTTGTCGTTGGGATCGGCGGGAAGCTTGTAGCCGGCCGCGATGGCTTTCGCCTGCGGCTCGGTGAACTCCGGGCCGCCCGGCTCGTCGAGGGTGTGGAAGGCCACGCGGTTCAGGCTGTGGCAGGCCGAGCAGACCTCCTTGTAGACCTGGAAGCCGTGCTGGAGGTCGGCCCGGTTGTAGGTCCCGAGCGGGCCTTCGAACGACCAGCCGCCCGGCGGCGTGTTGAGCGGATACTGGTCGCCATTGGCCGCCAGCGCGGGGGCCGACAGCATCAGGCCTAGGGCAAGACCGGTTGCGAGTGCAAAGCGCATGGATGTCCTCACTCGGCGGGCGCCGTGCCGAGCACGGACTTGGCGATGGAGTCGGGAAGCGGCTTGGGCGTCTCGATCAGGCCGATCACCGGCATGATCACCCAGAAGAAACCATAGTAGTACGCAGTGGCCAAACGCGCGACCCAGACCAGCGGGATGCCGAACTTCACCGCGTCGGCCTGCTGCGCGCCGAGATAGCCGAGCAGGATGCAGTCGACCACGAACACCCAGAAGAACTGCTTCATCAGCGGGCGGAAGCGGTTGGAGCGCACCTTCGAGCTGTCGAGCCACGGGATGAAGGCGAGCGTGACGATCGCGCCGCCCAGCACCAGCACGCCGATCAGCTTCTGCGGGATCGAGCGCAGCATCGCGTAGAACGGCAGCAGGTACCACTCCGGCACGATGTCCGCCGGCGTCACCAGCGGGTTGGCCGGAACGTAATTGTCCGGGTTGCCGACGAAGTCGGGGGCGAAGAACACCAGGAAGGCGAACAGGACCGTGAACAGCGCGACATAGAAGCCGTCCTTCACCGTGTAGTACGGGTGGAACGGCACGGTGTCCTGCGGGCCCTTCACGTCGATGCCGAGCGGGTTGTTGTTGCCGGGCACGTGCAGCGCCCAGATGTGCAAGCCCACGACGCCCGCGATCACGAACGGCAGCAGGTAGTGCAGCGAGAAGAAGCGGTTGAGCGTCGCATCGCCGACCGCGAAGCCGCCCCACAGCCAGGTGGCGATGTGCGAACCGGCCTTGATGCCGCCGGTCACCTGGTCGAGCGAGGAGAACAGGTTGGTGATCACGGTCGCGGCCCAGAACGACATCTGGCCCCAGGGCAGCACGTAGCCCATGAACGCGGTCATCACCATCAGCAGGTAGATGATCACGCCGAGGATCCAGAGGATCTCGCGCGGCGCCTTGTACGAGCCGTAATAGAGGCCGCGGAACATGTGGATGTAGACGGCGAGGAAGAACATCGAGGCGCCGTTGGCGTGCACATAGCGCAGCAGCCAGCCGTAGTTCACCTCGCGCATGATGTTCTCGACGCTGTCGAAGGCGACGCTCGAGCCCGGCACCGAACCGACGGCGGCGCTGGGATCGAAGTGCATCGCCAGCACGATGCCGGTCACGATCTGCACGGTGAGGCAGAAGGTGAGGATGGCGCCGAACGCGTACCAGAAGTTCAGGTTACGCGGCGTCGGGAAGGTGAGCATCGTGTCGTGCGCGAATCGCACGAGCGGCAGGCGTGAATCGAGCCAGCGGGTAAGGCCCGTCTGCGGCACGTAGGTCGATGGACCGGACATCTATGGGGCTCCTCAACCGACTTTGATGCGGGTGGGCGAAAGGAAGGAATAGACGGGAATGTCGAGGTTCTGCGGCGCGGGACCTTTGCGCACGCGGCCCGCCACGTCGTACTGCGAACCATGGCAGTGGCACAGCCAGCCGCCGAAGTCGCCCTGCGGCGCCGCCGGGGTGGAGATCGTCGGCGTGCAGCCCAGATGGGTGCAGACGCCCGACACGACCAGCCATTCCGGCTTGGTGGCGCGGTTGGCGGCGGTGGCCGGCGCGTCGTCCGGCAGGTTCTCGTTGCGCGCCACGGGATCGATCAGCTCGGACACCGGCACGGCGGCGGCCTGGGCGATCTCGGCCGGGGTGCGGCGGCGCACGAACAGCGGATGGCCGCGGAAGATCACGGTGATCGCCTGGCCGGCCTGGATGCTGTCCAGCGGCACCTCGATCGAGGCGAGCGCGAGCACGCCGGTCGACGGGTTCATCTGGTCGATCAGCGGCCAGGCGACGGCGGCGGCGCCGACCGCGGCCATGGCGCCTGTGGCGATGTAGAGGAAGTCGCGCCGCGTCGGTTCGGCGGTCGTGCTGGTGGCCAAGGCTTCACCCATCAATTCGATTGCTGACGTCGTCGTTTAAGCGTTTCCGGGCAGGAAGGGAATCGCGCGTGCCCATCCCGGATTTTGTTCGGCGCGCGGCCGGTAAAATAGAGAGAGAGATTTGTAGGGTCTTGCGGCACGATGACGCAGAAATCCCGGAAATTCAGGGGCTTGGCGCAAGTGCGGTGATGAAGCGCATCAGCACTCGAGGACGGAGAGGTAGCCGGCGGCACCGTAATCCAGAAGCGCACCGTCGCGCGTCATCACCGTGAAGCCAAATTCCCGCGCCGTTGCGGCGATGATGCGGTCGGCCGGATCGTTATGGATATCGCCGGGAAGCAGCTGCGACTCGATCAGTACATCGGGCGTCATTTCGGCCAGGGCGAGGCCGGGTGCCGTCAGAAGAGACGCGAACCATCGATGTGGAGACAGGTGCGACCTGAACCTCCCCTTCCGCGCTCCTGTCGCGATTTCCCAAGCCGTGATCGGCGATACATAGCTCAGCAACCCCGATCCGTGCACCCGTGTGAGAGCGTCAATGGTCTTTTGCGAAAGCTTGCCCTCCATCATCCAAAGGCACGTGCAGGTATCGAGCAGAAGCGGCGCGTTCACGACGTTTCTTTCATGCCGGCTTCGATCATGTCGAAGGTGCGATCGATATTGGCTTCCATCTCCGCAAGCTCATCCGGATCAAGCGCCGGGCGCGTGACGTCATAGCCGGGCTCGATACTGAATGTGCCCTTCAGCCAGCCGATTGCAGGATGACGATCAGCCGCCGCTTGCGGGCCGTCCCATTTGCGCGCGTCCTCAGACATGCCACCTGAGCCGCCTCCACGCGGCGGCGAGGGCGACGGTTGTGCGGCGCGGCGGAACACAAGCTTGCGCCCTGCCGTGTCGACCTGTTCGGTGCGATAGCCGGCGTCCAGCCAAATTTGGGTCATCACATTGTTCGAGGTGCTGTTTGACCACCAAGCCGGATAGGCCTGTGATTTCGGAAGCTTGATACCAACGACACGCTCGATCTCATCAAATCGCATTGGGACGTGGTCGCGGTTTTGGGCTCGCAGAAAGACGCCCAGCGCATCATATTTGCCCATGGAATTTCCTACTTCCTTTACAATTCCTACTATAGGAAAATAGGAAATTCCTGTCAAATGGAGAAATCATGCGTCTCGTCCTCTTCCAGCCCGACATCGCGCAGAACACCGGCGCCCTGCTCCGGCTCGGCGCCTGCCTTGGCGTGGCGGTCGATGTCATAGAGCCGTGCGGCTTCGTGCTCGGCGACGCGCAGATGCGGCGGGCGGGGATGGACTATCTGAGCCAGGTGGACTGGGTGCAGCATGCCTCGTGGGCGGCGTTCCTGCAGGGGCGCGGCGCCGGACGGCTGGTGCTGCTCACAACAAAGTCCGAGGCCACGTATACGGCCTTCGCGTTCGCACAAGACGATCATCTCATCCTGGGGCGCGAGAGCGCGGGCGTTCCGGATGCCGTTCATGACGCTTGCGACGCGCGCTTGCGTATTCCGATGAAATCGGGCTTGCGTTCGATCAACGTGGCGCAGGCGGGGGCGATGGTGCTGGGAGAAGCGCTGCGCCAAACAGGATTGTTCGCATGAGTTCGGCCGACCTCTCCAACGACGATCGCAAGGCGCGCGCCCAAGGCTGGTTCGAGGGCCTGCGCGACCGGCTGTGCGCCGAGTTCGAGGCGATCGAGCGCGAATACACCGCCGGCCAGCATAGCGAGATGCCGCCCGGCCAATTCGTCCGCACACCAACCAAGCGCAGCAACGAGGACGGCTCGGACGCCGGCGGCGGCGTGATGAGCGTGATGCATGGCCGCGTGTTCGAGAAGGTGGGCGTCAACACCTCGACCGTCAGCGGCTTGCTGTCGCCGGAGGCGGCCAAGACGCTGGGCGCATCGGGCGACGACCGGCGGTTCTGGGCGAGCTCGATCTCGCTGATCGCCCATATGAGGAGCCCGCACGTGCCGGCGGCCCATATGAACACCCGCCATATGATCACCACGACGGGTAGCTGGTTCGGCGGCGGCGCCGACCTCACGCCGATGTTTCCCAACAATGAGGACACGACCGACTTTCATGCTGCGCTGCAGCGTGCCTGCGACGCGCATGACCCGGACTGGCACGCCCGCTACAAGAAGTGGTGCGATGAGTACTTCTACCTGCCCCATCGCAAGGAGATGCGCGGGGTGGGCGGCATCTTCTACGACCGCCACAACAGCGGCGACTGGGAGAAAGATTTCGCTTTTACCAAGGACGTGGGACTCGCATTTGCCACCGTCTACCCCCAAATCATTCGTAGACGGATGGGGTTGCCGTGGACGGAGGCCGACCGCCATCACCAGCTCGTCCGCCGCGGACGCTATGTGGAGTTCAATCTTCTATGGGATCGCGGCACCATGTTCGGACTGAAGACCGGGCACAACATCGAGGCCATCCTCGTGTCGATGCCGCCGGAAGTGCGCTGGCCGTGACGCAGCCAGCCACGACTCGTTCAGACTGGGCGAGGTAGCGCGTTGTTCCTGTTCACCCATGGCGGTCTGTTCGCCCTGATGCAGGTCGTGCTGATCGACGTCGTTCTGGCGGGCGACAACGCGATCGTCATCGGCATGGCGGCGGCGCGCGTGCCGCAGGAGGTCCGCCGCAAGGTGATCTTCTGGGGCCTGGTCGCCGCGGTGATCGCGCGCATCGCGCTGGCGGCGGTGACGGTCAAGCTGCTCGACGTCATCGGACTGATGTTCGCCGGCGGCGTGCTGCTCCTCTGGGTGTGCTGGAAGCTGTGGCGCGACATCCGCGAGGCGGCGGACGAGAAGAAGAGCGCCCACGATGCGCTCAACCATGTCGCGGCGAAGCTGTCGCAGCCGCTGCCGAACGGCGCCAGCACGCGCATGGTGCGCAAGGCGATCGTCCAGATCGCGGCCGCCGATCTCTCCATGTCGCTCGACAACGTGCTGGCGGTCGCGGGCGCGGCGCAGAAGCACTATGTCGTGCTGGCGGTCGGCTTGATGCTCTCCATCGGATTGATGGGCGTGGCGGCGAGCGTGATCGCGCGGGCGCTGAACCGCTGGCCGTGGATCAGCTATGCGGGCCTCTTCATCGTGCTGTTCGTCGCGCTGCGCATGGTGTGGCAGGGCGGCTGGGCGCTGTTCACCGGCATGGCGGGCTAAGCCAGACGCAACAGGCGGCGGCGCGTGCGTTCCTCGTGCACGGTGCGGGCGCGGACGCTCAGGATGTCGCGGCGCGCCACGATGCCGACCAGCTTTCCGCTGTCGCGTTCGACGATCGGCACGCGGCCCATGTCGGCGGCGGCCATGCGGTCGGCGAGATGGCCCGCCAGCTCGTCGGGATAGCCGACGACCAAATTGCGGCCGGGTTCGAGATCGGCGAGCGTCGCGTCCTTCTCCCAGCCCTCGCGCACCCAATGCAGCGCGTCGGAGCGCGACACGAGACGGACGACACGGCCGGCGGCATCGGTCACCGGATAGCTCTTGTGGCGGCGCGCGCCTTCGACATGGGCGAAGAAATCGGCGGCGTCGCGCACCTTCATCGTGCTCTCCAGCGCGTGCGCCGGCGCAGCCATGATCTCCGACACGCGGATATGCAGGAAGGGATCGACCGCGTATTCGCGGCTCACATGGTGGCCGCGGCGCGCGATACGCTCGGTCAGGATCGAGCGGCGCATGACGAGGACGGTGACGGCGAAGGCGGCGATGGAGGCGGCGAGCACCGCCGGCAGGGCATGAAGATTGCCGGTCAGCTCGACCGCGAACAGCGCGGCGGTGAGCGGCGCGCGCATCGTACCGCCGAGGATCGCCGCCATGCCGATCAGGGCCCAGAAGCCGGCACCGCCGAACGGCATCACATGCGCCTCGAGCGCGCCCAGCGCGCCGCCCATGATCAGAAGCGGCGCCAGCACGCCGCCGGACGTGCCGGAGGAGAGCGCGACGATCCACACCGCGCATTTGCCGATCAGCAGCGCAATGGTGTCATGCATGTTCAGCGTGCCGTGTACCAGCGCGTCGATGTTGTCGTAGCCGACGCCGAGCACCGCCGGATCGATATAGCCGCCGATACCGACGACGAGGCCGCCGAGCGCCGGCCACCACATCCAATGGATCGGCAGGCGGCGGAACAGATCCTCCACCCCGTAGAGACAGACGGTGGTCAGCGCCGATTGCAGGCCGGCGATCACGCCGGCGACGGCACAGAGGCCGAGCCCCCACCACGGCATCGCGGGCATCGCGTCGAACGCGAAGAGCGGACCGGCGCCCAGCAGGAACGGCCGCCACACGGCGGCCGTGAGCGCGGCGACGGCGACCGGGATGAAGCTGCGCGGCTTCCATTCGAACAGCAGAAGCTCGACCGCCAGCAGCACCGCGGCGATGGGCGTGCCGAACACCGCCGTCATGCCGGCGGCGGCGCCCGCGACCAGGAGCGATTTGCGCTCCGGCGCGCTCAGGTGAAAGAGCTGCGCGAACAGCGAGCCCAGCGCGCCGCCGGTCATGATGATCGGGCCCTCGGCGCCGAACGGCCCGCCGGTGCCGATGGAGATCGCCGACGACAGCGGCTTGAGCAGCGCCACCTTGGGGGCGATGCGGCTTTCGCCGATCAGGATCGCCTCGATGGCTTCCGGGATGCCGTGGCCGCGGATCTTCTCCGAGCCGTAGCGCGCCATCAGGCCGATGATCACGCTGCCCACCACCGGCACCGCGATGGTCCAAGGCGCCAGGTGCAGATGCGCAAAGGACACCGGCGCGACCGACAGGCGCTGGAAATAGGCGAGGTTGGTGAAGAGCGCGATCGCCTTGAGCAGCACCCAGGCCGCGACGGCGCTGGCCGTGCCGATCACCAGCGCCATGGCGCTCAGCGTCAGGAGGCGCGCATCGGCGGTGAAATCGCGCAGGCGATCGACGTGCTCGGGCGTTGTGTCGGACATGCGATAGTCTTTCCGGAGATAGGGCGCAGATATATCGCATCGCGATATATTGCAACCGCGAAGATGGATGGCGCGACAATGACGGCACGGCGGACGGCGGCAGCGGGCGTGGATTACCGGCTTCTGGCCGAATTCCGCTTCCTGCAGCGGCAATTCCTGGATTTCAGCGAGCGGGCCGCGCGCAAGGCGGGCCTGACGCCGCAGCAGCACCAGGCGCTGCTGGCGATCCGGGGTTCCGACGGACCACCGCCCAGTGTCGGCTATCTGGCGGACCAGCTCCTGATCCGCCACCACAGCGCGGTCGGACTGGCGAACCGGCTGGTGGCGGCGGGGCTGCTCAAGCGCGTGGCGGACGCGGCGGACCGGCGGCGTGTGACGCTGGCGCCGACGGCGAAGGCCGAAGCGCTGCTGGCCAAGCTGAGCTCGGCGCATCGCGACGAGTTGAAGCGCATGGCGCCGACGCTGCGCGCGATCCTGGAGACGCTGTGATCAGACCAGCTTCAGCAGCAGCGCGGTGGCGTCGTCGCTCTTCTTGAAGCGCGGATATTTGTGGCCCTGCGGGTCGGCGTCCTCGATCTCGCGCAATTGGTCGGCGATCAGGCCGAGGCCCTTCGCCAGCACCTTCTCCATCAGCGTGTGCGCCGTGTAGCGGCCGTAGTCGCTGGCAATCGCCAGGAAGCCGTCGGAGGCGAGCAGCACATGCGTGCCGCGCGGCGCGGCGATGGCGGTGCGTGCGACGTGGTCGGCGGCGCGCGGCTCGGGCGAGAAGGCCCAGTGATTGCCGCTGTTGATGCGGTCCCGCGCAGCGCGCAACGCGTCGAGGAATTCGGGACGGTTGACGCCGGCCGCGGGCGCGATGCCCTTCTCCTTCGCCAGCTTGGCGGCGCGGCGCGCTTCGGCGGCCTTCTTCTCGAGCGCTTCGCCGACGACCTCGACCGCGTCCGTGCCGGGACGCCCGACGAGGGCGACGCAATCGCCAAAGGACAGGGCCTCGAAGCCGTCTTCCGTGTCGGCGACGAACATCATGGCGGCGCAAGGCAGTTGCCACTTCTCCTTCGGCGGCGCGCGGCGCAGGCCTTCGAACGACGTCTTGGCGTCGCTGAGGGCGTGGCGCAGCGCGTCCAGCGGCGCGTCGCCGTCCCTGGCGTGGGACATCAGGCGGCGGGCGCCGAAATGCGCCAGCCACGCGGCGTCGCTGTCGCCCGGCATCAAGGGATCGCCAAGGCTGGTCGCGCCGTCGATCACGACGGCCGCGGAGTCGATATGGCCGAAGGCGTCGTCGTTCGGCTTGCTGGCGTCGCCGGGGATGGAGAGCGTGTCGAGGATTTCGAAGGGCATGTGTCTGCTTCCGCGCTTGCCATCCGTCCTTCGACAAGCTCAGGACGAGGTAGGTGTTTTGGGGCATTCCTCATCCTGAGCTTGTCGAAGGATGAAGGCTTTTCGGTGCCCGAAATCAGTACGCCGTCGCCTGCGTCACGGCCTTGAGGCGCTCGGCCAGCGAGAACTCGTCGTCGATGAAGTCGACGTCGACCCACCAATCCTCGACCTCTTTCAGGATGATGCCGATCGCCGGGCCCGCGGGCACGCCGGCCAGCATCACGTCGCGGCCCGACAGCGGGAAGCGCGGCGGCGTCCACGACTCGCCGACCGACAGCAGCATGCGCCAGCTGATCGCGTTGGAGAGCTTGGTGTCCGCCGCCCATTTGAGGAAGACGCGATCCTTGAACGCGGGAAGGCCGATCCGGTAGACGAGCTGACGCACTTCCTTGGGCGTCGTGTAGGGCCGCAGCTTCTCGCGCGCGCCGGCGAGGTCGGCGAGGCGCGCAGCCTGCGGGTTGGAGAGCTTGAGCTTTTTCGCCACCGCGTCGGCGTTCGCTTCGTCGGCGGGCAAGAGCGCGGCGAGGCGCAGCACGGCATCGGGCGTGAAGAACGACTCGGCGTCGATGCGCGCCAGGCTTTCCAGCCGCGCGATGTCGAGCGCACCGGGCAGCAGCTCGGTCAAGATTCCGGTCGCGGCCATCGTGCGCAGCACGGGCACCGGATCGTCGGCTTCGAGCAGGCGCAGCAGCTCTTTCTGCACGCGCTCGCCGGAGAGCTGGGCGAGACCGGCCTTCAACTCGGCGGCGGCGTGGAGCGCATCGGCGTCCATCTCGCCCTTGCCGTACCAGGCATGGAAGCGGAACAGGCGCAGGCTGCGCAGATAGTCCTCGCGGATGCGCATCGCGGCATCGCCGACGAAGCGGACGCGGCCGGCCGTCAGGTCCTCGACGCCGCCGACCGTGTCGAGGATCTCGCCGTCGGCATCGGCATAGAGCGCGTTCATCGTGAAGTCGCGGCGCTGGGCGTCCTCAGCCCAATCGGTGGTGAAAGCGACCGTGGCGCGGCGGCCGTCGGTCGAGACGTCGCGGCGCAGCGTGGTGATCTCGACCGGCTTGCCGTTGGCGACAGCGGTGACCGTGCCGTGCTCGATGCCGGTCGGCACCGCGCCGAGACCAGCCTTCTTGAGGCGCGCCACGACCTCTTCGGGGACGAGCGGCGTCGCGATGTCGATGTCGGCGACGGGCTTGTTCAGCAGCGCGTTGCGCACCGCGCCGCCGACGAACTTGCCCTCGCCGCCGAGCGCGTCCAGCACGGCACGCGTCTCCGGCGCGGTCATCCAGGCGTGGCGTTTGGGATCGAGCTTCACTTTTTTATCTTCATTATGGCTTCTTCGTGGGCGGTGCCGGCTTAACATAACCGGGGACGATCTGGCCGTTCACCTGATGCGGCGCGACATAGAGGCCGCTGGTCGGCTCGACGCTGGTGAAGCGCCAGAAGACGAAGCTCGCGATCACCAGCACCAGGCCGAGAATCGTCAGGATCATCCAGGGATGGCTGCGCCATGGTCCGGGCGGCCACACGCGCGTCAGAAGAACCCATGCGAAATAGACGATGAACGGGAGGAAGAACGGTCCGAACCGCTCGGCCATCCAGGGCCAATCTTCAATCATGGGCTTCGATCATGGCGCGGTTATCCTGTCGGCGAAGTTGATCAGCATGGCGGCGGTCGCGCCCCAGATGTAGCGCTCTTTATAGGTGAAAGCGTAGAAGCTGCGCAGCGTGCCCTGGAATTCGCGGGACTGCTTCACGCGGTTGGCGGGATCGAGCAGGAAGGCGAGCGGCACCTCGAAGATCGCCGCCACCTCGCGCGCCTCGGCCTTCAGCGCATAGCCCTCGGCGAGGAAGCCGACGACGGGCAGGATCGCGTAGCCGGTGCCGGTCTCGTAGGCGTCGAGGAAGCCGGCGACGGTGACGAAGGCGGGCTCGATGCCGGTCTCCTCCTGCGTTTCGCGCAGCGCGGTCTCGACCAGGGAGATGTCGCCCGGATCCTGCCGCCCGCCGGGGAAGGCGACCTGGCCGGCGTGGCGCGACAGGGTGTCGGTGCGCTGGGTGAGGAGCACGAAGGGCTCGTCGCGCACGATCAGCGGCAGCAGCACCGCCGCCGGCAGAAGTTCGCGCGGGCCGGTGGGGCGGTTCTGCGGGTTGAGATCGTAGTCGCCGCGCTTGGGGCTCAGCGGCAACAGCGGCGGCTCCTGCAGCAGCCGGTCGCGCAGCAACGCCACGCCGCCCGAGACAATGCGGTGGCCGATCGCGGCGGGGGATTCTTTCAAATCGCTCACGCGGGCCGTCCCAGCCGGAAGAACGCACCACCGCTCCACACGCCGAGGAAACCGTCGGCGTCGAGTTCGGCGAGATCGACCAGCTGATAGAACACGGCGCGCGCGATGCGGGCCTCCAGGCCCTTGCGGACATGGACGTAAGGCGCCGGCTCTTGCGTCGCCGGATCGATCTCGACGCGGATCGGGTTGTCGGAGCCGGCCGCCGTCTCGTCGCCGACATTGGTGGTGAAGGTCAGGACCTGCTCGCGGCCCGCCCCGCGCACGTCCATCAGCACGGCGAGGAACGGCACGTCCTCGACCACGATGCGCATCTTCTCCGCCGGCGTGACGAGGACGAAGCCGTCCGGGTCTTTGCGCAGGATGGTGGAGAACAGCCGCACCAGCTCCTTGCGGCCGACGGGGGTGCCTTCGTGGTACCAGGTGCCGTCGCGCGCGATGCGGATGTCGATGTCGCCGCAATGCGCCGGGTTCCACGTCTCGACCGGCGGCAGCTTGCGCCCCGACGCGGCGTCGCGCTGGAGACTGGCCAGTCCAAGGGGAAGTCCGCTCATTAATCCACTTCCATCACAGCCCCGTGCGGGAAGGCCGTTTACCTTGTTGCGCCTGCCGCAGCGGGGTACATAAGTCCGTCCCGGCACCGGTAGAAGATAAGGTGCGGTCCGGGGACCGGCAACCAAGCATCCCAGGCTTCTTCTCCATGAACGATAGCGTGTCCGAGACGTCCGGCGCCGCCGCCCATCTGGAGCGCGCCGCGGCCACCCTCGCCAAGGTGCGCGAGGCGGTCGGCCGCGCGATCTTCGGCCAGGACCAGGTGATCGAGCAGGTGCTGGTGACGCTTCTTGCAGGAGGCCATGGCCTCCTGATCGGGGTGCCTGGGTTGGCCAAGACCAAGCTGGTCGAGACGCTGGGCATCGTGCTCGGCCTCGACTGGAAGCGCATCCAGTTCACGCCCGACCTGATGCCGACCGACATCATCGGCTCCGAGGTCCTCGAAGAGCAGAACGGCGCGCGCGGCTTCCGCTTCATCAACGGGCCGGTGTTCACCCAGCTCTTGATGGCCGACGAGATCAACCGCGCCTCGCCGCGCACCCAATCCGCGCTGCTGCAGGCGATGCAGGAGCGGCACGTCACCGTCGCCGGCCAGCGCTACGACCTGCCCAGGCCCTTCCATGTGCTCGCGACGCAGAACCCGCTGGAGCAGGAAGGCACCTATCCGCTGCCCGAGGCGCAGCTCGACCGTTTCCTCTTGCAGATCGACATCGGCTATCCCGACAAGGACGCGGAGCGGCGCATGCTGACCGCCACCACGTTTGGCGACGAGGAGAAGCCGGCCGCGGTGTGCAACGCGCAGGACCTGATGCTGGCGCAGCAGATCGTCCGCCACATCCCGGTGGGCGAGAAGGTGGTCGACTCGATCCTCAAGCTAGTGCGCTCGGCGCGGCCGGGCGAGGAAGGGCAAAAAGACGTGCGCGACCTGATCGCCTGGGGACCGGGGCCGCGTGCTTCGCAGGCCTTCATGCTGGCGGTGCGGGCGCGGGCGCTGATCGAAGGACGCCTGGCGCCGTCGACCGACGACGTCGAGGCGCTGGCCCAGCCGGTGCTGCGGCATCGCATGGCGCTGAGCTTCCCGGCGCGCGCCGAGGGCAACACGGTCGCGGGCGTCATCGAGAGGCTGTGCCGGAGCACGCTTTGAGCGCCAACCTGCAATTCGAAGCCGAAGCGCTTGGCGCGGGCCTGCCGCCGCTTCTGCTCGATGCCGAGCGGCTGGCGGCTGCCGTGAGCCTGGGCGTGCACGGACGGCGCAAGGCCGGCATGGGCGAGAGCTTCTGGCAGTTCCGCCGCTACATGCCCGAGGATTCCGCGACCGCGATCGACTGGCGGCAATCGGCGAAGTCGCAGCATCTGTTCGTGCGCGAGCGCGAATGGGAGGCGGCACAGTCGGTGTGGCTGTGGTGCGATGCCTCGCCCGGCATGCAGTTCGCCAGCGGCAAGACCACCAAGGCGGAGCGCGCGAAGATCTTGGGATTGGCGCTGGCGTCGCTCCTGGTGCGCGGCGGCGAGCGCGTGGCGCTGTATGGTGCGCATGAGCCGCCGGCGGCGTCGCGCGCGGCGCTGAACCGCATCGCGCACACGCTGATCGACGGCGCGCCGAATGCGAGCGCGCTGCCGCCCGACGCGCCGATCGCCAAGAACGCGCAGTTCGTGTGGTTCGGGGATTTCCTGTCGCCGCTGAACGCGCTCGAAGCGACGCTGCGCCGCCTGGCGCACAGCGCGGTGACCGGACAGCTGGTGCACATCATCGATCCGGCGGAAGAAGACTTCCCCTATGCCGGGCGCGTGCGGTTCGAAGCAGCGCAAGGCGAGTTGACCGAAACCGTCGGCCGCGCCGAGAGCGTGGCGGCGGCCTATCGCGTCAAGTTCAAGGCGCATGCCGAGGCGGTGGGTGCGCTGGCGCGGCGCCTCGGCTGGAGCTACATCGCGCACCGCACCGACAAGCGGCCCGACACGGCGCTGCTGGCACTCTATGCCGACATGAGCGGCGCGTGACGGCGCTGCTCGCTTCCCTCAGTTTCGGCGCGCCACTGATCTTGGCGGCGCTGGTCGTGCTGCCGGCGATCTGGTGGCTGCTGCGCGTGACGCCGCCTCTGCCGCGCCGCGTGGTGTTTCCGCCGCTGCGATTGCTGTTGGGGCTTTCCGAGAAAGAAGAGACGCCGGCGCGCACGCCGTGGTGGCTGCTGCTGCTGCGCCTGCTCGCAGCGGCGTGCGTGATCGTGGCGCTGGCCGAGCCGTTGTTCGGCAAGGCGCCGGTGCTGGAGGGCGCGGGGCCCGTCGTGCTGTTCGTCGACAATGGCTGGACCGCCGCCGCCAACTGGGACGCGCGCGAGGCGGTGATCGCGGATGTGCTGCGCGCCGCCACACAGCAGAACCGCGCCGTCGCCATCGTGCCGACGGCAGACGTGCCGGATGTGAGCCTGATGGATGCGGGACGCGCGGGGCGCATCGCGCAGGCGCTGACGCCCGAGCCGTGGCTGGTGGATCGCAAGCGCGCGGCGGACGCCGTAACCAAAGCGAAGTTCGCGCAGAAGCCGCAGATCCTGTGGCTCGCCGACGGCATCGAGGATGGCCAGGCGGGCGCGACGGCCGATGCGCTGAGCGCGGCGGGAATGCTCACCGTCTATGCCGAGCCGGACGGCACCGGCGCGCTGGCGCTTCTGCCGGTGCAGAACCGCGCCAATGGTTTCGACGTCAGCGTCATTCGCGCGGGAACGAGTGGCACGCGCGGCGGCGAAGTCTCTGCCTTGGGCAGCCATGGCGAGACGCTGGCAAGCGGCGCGTTCCGCTTCGCCGACGGCTCCGGCAAGGCGGATGCGCATATCGCGCTGCCGCTGGAGGTGCGCAACGAGACGACGCGCATCGCGATCGACGCGCAGGAGTCGGCCGGGGCGGTGCAGCTGACCGGCGGCGGCAACGCCCATCGCGCGGTCGGCATCGTGGCGCCGGGCAACAGCGAGGACACCCAGCCGCTGCTCTCCGACACCTATTACCTGGAGCGCGCGCTGGCGCCCTATGCGGAAGTGCGCAAGGGCACGATCTCCGATCTGCTCGCGCGCAACGTGCAGGTGCTGGTGCTGGCGGACGTCGGAAAGGTCGCTGGCGACGACTACACCAAGGTCGAGAAGTTCGTCGCCGATGGTGGCCTGCTGATCCGCTTCGCGGGCGGCCGCATGACGGGCGGCACCGACGATCTGGTGCCGGTGAAGCTGCGCGTCGGCGGGCGCTATCTGGGCGGCGCGCTCGCCTGGGCCGAGCCGCAGAAGCTGGCGCCGTTTGCGGAGTCGAGCCCGTTCGCGGGACTGACCATTCCGGGCGATGTGTCGGTGCGCCAGCAAATTCTCGCCGAGCCGTCGGTGGAACTGGCGGACCGCAGCTGGGCGCGGCTGGCCGACGGCACGCCTCTCGTGACTGCGCAGGCGCGCGGCAAGGGATACATTGTGTTGTTCCACATCACGGCGGGGCCGGGCTGGTCGTCGCTGCCGCTGTCCGGTCTCTATGTCGACATGATGCGGCGCCTGCTGGCGCTGTCGGGCGGCGCGCGGCCGAGCGAGATGAAGGGCGCCACGACGCTGCCGCCGGTGACGACGCTGGACGGTTTCGGTATCGCGCGCAAACCGCCGGCCGAGGTGCTGCCGATCCGCGCCGCGGATCTCGGCAAGACCGTGCCGTCGCGCATCCATCCGCCGGGGCTCTATGGCGTGGCGGGGACCGAGGACGCGCTGAACGCGGTGAAAGGCGACACGGTGCTGCTGCCGATGACGGTGCGGGCCGAGGCCTATCCGCAGGCGCGGGTGACCGAGTTGGCGCCGTGGCTCCTGGCGATCGCGGCGGCGCTGCTCTTCCTCGATGCGCTGCTGTCGCTGTGGATGCGCGGATATCTGACGCGGCTGCGGATGTCGTCCGCTGCGGGTGCGGTGCTGGCGGTGATGATCGCCGGGCACGCACGGGCCGACGATGCCTACGATCTAAAAGCCGCCAACGACACGCGGCTCGCCTATGTCGTCACCGGCATCCAAGACGTCGACGACATGAGCAAGGCGGGGCTGACCGGCCTCGGCAACAGGCTGCGCGAGCGCACGTCCTACGAGCCTGCCGAGCCGATGGGCGTCGACATCGCGAAGGACGATCTGTCGTTCTTCCCCCTGCTCTACTGGCCGATGGATCCGCGCGAGAAGGATCTGACGCCGCAGGCGCTGTCGAAGATCAGCGATTACATGCGCAACGGCGGCACCATCCTGTTCGACACGCGCGATTTGACGCTCGGACCGGTGCGCGGGCCGAACTCGCCCGGCGAACAGACGCTGCGGCGGCTGATCGCCAAGCTCGACCTGCCGCCGCTGGAGCCGGTGCCGACCGATCACGTGCTGACCAAGGCGTTCTACCTGCTGCAGACCTTCCCGGGCCGCTGGGACGGCGGCAAGGTGTGGGTCGAGGCGCTGCCGCCGGCCGATCCGAGCGCGGGCGCCGCGCCGGCGCGCGGCGGCGACGGCGTGTCGCCGGTGATCATCGGCGGCAATGACTGGGCCGCGGCCTGGGCGGTGCATCCCGACGGCTCGCCGATGGTCGATGTGGTGCCGGGCGGCGAGCGGCAGCGCGAGCTCGCCTATCGCTTCGGCATCAATGTCGTGATGTATGCCTTCACCGGCAACTACAAGGCCGACATGGTGCACGCGCCTGCCCTGCTGCAACGCATGGGCAAGCAGCCATGAACCTGTCGATCGACTTCGCGCCGCATGTGCCGCTGGTGTTGTTGTACGTCGCGATCGGGCTGGCGATCGCGTTGACCGTCCTGTCGCTGGCGCTTCGGGCGCGCGGCTGGTGGGCGCGGGCGCTGGTGTTCGCGGCGCTGATCTTCGTCATCGCCAATCCGCTCGTCGTCAACGAGACGCGCAGCCCCCTGCCCGACGTCGCGGCCATCGTGATCGACCGCTCGCAGAGCATGGGCGTCGGCAACCGCAAGGCGCAGGAAGACGCGGCGCTGGCGCAGATCAAAAAACAGCTTGCGGGCGACAAGTCGCTCGAGATCCGCGAGAGCGTGGTGACCACCACGGCAACCGGCGAGGACAACGGCACGCAACTGTTCGCGGGCCTGAACGGCGCGCTGGCCGACGTGCCGCCGGAGCGCATCGCGGGTGCGATCCTGCTCACCGACGGCGAGGTGCACGACGCGCCGGCGACCGACAAGCTCGCGATCCATGCGCCGATCCACGCCCTGATCGCCGGCAATCGCGGCGAGAAGGATCGCAAGCTCACCATCGTCAATGCGGCGCGCTTCGCCATCGTGGGCCAGAGCGCGCCGATGGTGGTGCGGGTCGACGATTTCGGCGCGGCGCCGGGCGGCAGCGCGCAGGTCGTGGTGCGGATCGACGGCACCAGCATCGGCAGCCAGACCGTGCCGGTCGGGCGCGACGCGACGCTGCAGATCCCGGTGAAGCACGGCGGCGAGAACGTCGTCGAGGTCGAGGCGCAGCCCGGGCCTTCGGAGCTGACGCTGCAGAACAACCGCGCCGTCGTCACCGTGTCGGGCGTGCGCGACCGGTTGCGGGTGCTGCTGGTCTCCGGCGAGCCGCATGCAGGGGAGCGGGTGTGGCGCAACCTGCTCAAATCCGATCCGTCGGTCGACCTGATCCACTTCACGATTCTGCGGCCGCCGACGAAGCTGGACGCGACGCCGGTCAACGAGCTGGCGCTGATCATCTTCCCGACGCGCGAATTGTTCAGCGAGAAGCTGTCCAGCTTCGACCTGGTGATCTTCGACCGCTATTCCGAGCGCGGGATCCTGCCGCTGCTCTATTTCGAGAACCTCGCCGACTACGTGAACAATGGCGGCGCGCTCCTGGTGTCGTCGGGGCCGGAGTTCGCGGGGCCGATGAGCATCTCGCATACGCCGCTCGCGTCCGTCTTGCCGGCGCAGCCGACCGGCGAGGTGGTGGCGCAAGGCTTCAGGCCGATGGTGACGCCGCAAGGCCAGGCGCATCCGGTGACGCGCGACCTGCCCGGCGCCAACACCGATACCGCGCCGCCGAGCTGGGGCCGCTGGTTCCGCATGATCGGCGCGAACAAGATCGCCGGCGAGACGCTGATGAGCGGGCCGAACGACAAGCCGCTGCTGGTGCTCGACAATGTGCAGAAGGGCCGCGTGGCGGAACTGCTGTCCGATCATGTGTGGCTGTGGTCGCGCGGCTTCGAAGGCGGCGGGCCGCAGGCCGAACTGCTGCGCCGCCTGGCGCACTGGCTGATGAAGGAGCCGGAGCTGGAGGAAGAGCGGCTGTCGGCGAGCATCGCGGACGGCGCCATCACGGTCGAGCGGCGCACGATGGCGGATGCCGCCAAACCGGTGACGCTGACCTATCCCGACGGCAAGACGACGACGCTGACGATGAACAAGGTCGAGCCGGGCCGCTTCCGCGCCAGCGCCAAGGCGGACGAGCTTGGGCTGTATCGGCTGACCGACGGCACGCTCAGCGCTGTGGCGGCGGCGGGGCCGCTCAATCCCAAGGAAGTCGCCGACATGCGCGCGACCGGCGCGATCCTGTCTCCCATCGCCGATGCCAGCGGCGGCTCGGTACATTGGCTGAGCGACGGCGTGCCCGATGTGCGCCGCGTGGGCGCAAGCGGCAACGCGGCGGGTTCGAACTGGATCGGCCTGCGCCGCAACGAAGCCTATCGCGTAACGAGCGTCGAGCAGCGGCCGCTGCTGCCGTCGTGGCTGGCGCTGTTGCTGCTGCTGGGCACGCTGCTGCTCGCGTGGCGCGTCGAGGGTCGTTAGAGATCGACCTGCGCGTCCAGCGTGGTACGCAGGAAATCGATCAAAAACGCCCGCTCGTCTCGCGCCGTCCAGCGGCCGAACGCGAGCAGCCCCGCGGCAAATCCGAAGATGAGGAACGGCGCGATCACGCCCAAAGCCGGCGTGTCGCCCGGCGGCGCGCCGTATCGCATCTGGTGAATTCCCATGGGGACGAGCGAAGCGCTCACCCACACGCCGGCGATGCACCAGAAGACCATGAACGCCTGCACCAGCAGATTCATGCGAAAGGCGCACCGGATGCGCGTGCCGATGCCGCTTTCCTCGAGCGTGCCGGCGGCCACCGCCTGGAAGGAATTGCGATACAGGATGACCTGCCGCAAGCGGAACCAGCGATGGCCGACCATGCCCGTCACGCCCTGCGACGGATCGAACGACCAGCCCGAGCGGACATTCGCTTTCAAGCGGTCATGGCATTCGCCGGGCGGAATGCCGGTGATCAGCACGGCAGACGGCCAGGCGAAGGGATTCCACATCATCCCAGCTCCGCGCCGTCGGCGCAGACGTTTTCGTCGAGCGTGGCGCGGCGCACCTTGCCGGAGAGGTTGAGCGCCGCGCCCGGTTTCAGCGACAGACCGAGCACGCGGCTCGGATCGACCGGGCCGGGGAGCGTCACGCGACCCGGCTGCAGCTTCGAGAAGCCGACGCGCGCGTAATAGGGCTCGTCGCCGACCAGGATCACCGCGTCATAGCCGCCCGCGCGCGCCTCGTCGAGGCCGCGCTCCATCAGCGCCACGCCGATGCCGCGGCCACGCTGCGCCGCCTCCACCGCCAGCGGGCCCAGCATCAACACCTTGTGACCGCCGATCGCCACCGGCCAAAAGCGCACGGAACCCTTCAGTTTCCGCGCCTCGATGGCGACGAAAGAGAGTGCCTCGAGGTGCGACACGCCTTCCCGCAGGCGATAGGCGGATTTCGCGAAACGGCCCGGACCGAAGGCGGTCTCGTTCAACGCGTCGACCAGCGGCGCGTCTTCGGGGCGCTCGGGACGGATGATCCAGTTCGGTTCGCTTGCGTCGCTCAATGGGGGCTCGGTAGTGTTGGCCATCAAATTTCTCGTGGAGGAAACATATGGGCGTGCTCGATGGCAAGGTCGTTCTGGTGACGGGCGGCGCCAACGGCATCGGCAAGGAATGCGCGTTGCTGGCGGCGAAGGAAGGCGCGGCGGTGGTCGTCAACGACCTCGGCGGCGCGGTCGCGGGCGGCGACGAGGGCTCGGCCGGTCCGGCGGAGCAGGTGGCGCAGGAAATCCGCAGCAGCGGCGGGCGCGCGGTGGCGAACAGCGACAGCGTCTCCGACCGCAAGGGCGTCGGCCACATGATCGAGCAGGCCATGGACGAATTCAAAGGCCTGCATGCGGTGATCAATCCCGCCGGCATCCTGCGCGACAGCATGTTCCACAAGATGAGCGACGCCGACTGGGACATGGTCGTCAACGTGCACCTGAACGGCGCCTACAACGTGACGCGCCAGACCATCAATCACTTCCGCGAGCAGGGCGAAGGCTCTTACGTGCTGTTCACCTCGACCTCGGGGCTGATCGGCAACATCGGCCAGGCGAACTATGCGGCGGTGAAGATGGGCGTGGTCGGCCTGTCGCGCATCATCGCGATGGAGGGCGCGGCGAAGAACGTGCGCTCCAACACCATCGCGCCCTTCGCGTGGAGCCGCATGATCGCGACCATCCCCGTGAAGGACGAGGCGTCGGCCAAGCGCGTCGACCGCATGAAGAACTTCATGCGCGCCGACCAGGTGGCGCAGCTCGCGGTGAGCCTCGCCTCGCCGGCGTGCAAGGACGTCAACGGCCAGATCTTCGTGGCGCGCGGCAACGAGATATTCCTGATGAGCCAGCCGCGCCCGCTGCGCGGCATGGCCAAGCTGGAAGGCTGGACGCCCGAGACGATCGGCGAGCACTGCATGAGCGCGATGAAGCCGAGCTTCGTCGACCTCTTGCCGACCACGGGCACGTTCGGCTGGGATCCGGTCTGACCGGATCGCGCACCGGCAGGCGGCGGCGCTATTTGCCGTAGAGGTCGAGCTCGTGGAATTCGCCGAGGCCGCGCGCGGCGGCGATGTCCCGCGCGGCCACCTGGCCGGCGCCGCTGCTGCCGTATTTGTCGACGGCGCGCTGATAGAGCGCCTTGGCGTCGGCGGTCACGAGGTCTGTCGAGCCTAGGCAGGTGTAGCGGAAGGCCTTGAGGCGATCCTCCGCCTCGTTGACCTTCTGCGCCTTGAAGGCGTCGTTGATCGCGTTCCAGCCGGCGCGCAGCTCGGGGCTTTCCATCCAGTTGGCGCGAGTCCCGGCACCCTCGATGGCGATCACCATGTAGGGATACTTGGTCACGTTGTTGCCCGACGCGTCGAGCAGGCGGTAGCTGTTCGGATCGAGCGTGAGCTTGGTGCCGTCGAGCTGCGCCTTGGTGGCCTGGACGACCGCGTAGGTGCCGGCGGTGAACTTGCGGCCCGGCAGCGGGAATTCGATGTCGAGGCCGATCTCGATCGGCGAATCCGCGCTGTTGCCGAGCAGCATGTCGGCGGCGCTCTGCACGATCGGGAAGAAGGGCTGCGCCACCTTCAGGAAGCCGACGCCGGCCGTGTTGGAGACCTGGTCCGCCAGCTTGATGAAGTCGGCGATCTTGTCGCCGGTCTTGACCGAGAAGACGCCGGTCTGGATCGCGAGCCGTCCTTCATAAGGCACCTGGTCGAGGATGGTCTTGTTGATCTCGATCACGCGGTCCTGCAGGTCGCCGCTGATCGCGGCCAGCTTCGAGGGCGCCGAGACCTGCTGGTAGTCGGCATGGCCCTGCGAGATGTCGTTGAGGGTGCAGAAGCTGTGCACGACGCCGGTGTAGTCCGTGCCCCAGTTGCGCACCCTGGTCGTGCGGAACGAGAGCAACCGTACCGCGACGTAGTGCGTGTCGGCCACGATCTCGCCGCCGGGCTGGCCGATCTGGACGAACTGATAGTCGGCCGCGAGCTTCTGCCGGATGGTGCCGTAAAGATCGCCGAGAAACCCGCCGATCGTGCCCAAGATGTCCATGGCTGCGTCTCCCTGCTGCGGTCAATCCTGAAGCTGTAGCGCGTCGAACACGGCGGCTGCCCAGATCCACGAGCAGAACAGCGGTTCGGCGTCGAGGTCGCTGCGCTCGAACGCGAAGGCGACGAGGAAGCCGTCGTCGGTGACCAGCGCCGAGCCGGAATCGCCGGGCTGCGCGTCGCGCCGCGTGTAGATCTTGCGCTGCGAGTAGGGCGCGACGCCCGGCAGGCCGAGCTCCCAGCCCGAGATGATCGTGTCGGTCGTGCCGGAGGTCGCGCCGACGAAGGAGGCCTTCTGGCGGCCTTGCGGCAACCGCCCGCGCATGACGCGCATATTGCTGTCGGGCAACGCGACAAGCGGCGGATCCATCACCAGGAAGGCCGCGTCCTGAAGCTCGCTTTTGCGCAGGATGGTCGCGGGCCTGCCTTCGACCGTGATCGCCTGCGCATCGGCGATGCCGTGCAGCGCCGCCGTCACGCCGATCCTGCCCGCGTGGTCTTGCGCAATGACGCCGACGCTCGAGCGTTCCGGCCCCGACAGGACACGGACCATGCCCGGCGGCAGTGCGGCCAGCCGCTGCGTCGCCGGGCGCGGCGCCACGACGACGCGGTTGGGCTCGGTCACCATCAGCTCGAGCACGGCCTCGAGGCCCGCCTGCGTTCCGCCGCCCGCCAGCCCGAAGGCCGAAGGCGTCACGCCCTTCGAAAGGCTTCGGACATCGACCTTCGGCTGCTCGCTCTTCACCTCGGAGACGCCGTCCTGCAGCACGAGCAGATCGATGCGGCCGATATCGGGCCGCGGCACCACCAACAGGTCGCGCGGCGCGGACTCCGAAACGCCGAACCGGCGCATGGTCTGATCGAAGAGCGGCGAGCCTGCGAAGGCCTGCCAGTAGAGCTGGCCGGCGGCGGCGAAGGCATGCGTCTCGCTGGCGAACAGCGGCACCGATCCGAGACCGAAATCCGGTCCGACGCCCGAAGCGTGCGGCCCTGACGTGGGGAGGGCGCGGCCGAACGACAGCGGGCGCGGGCGAGCGGGCTGCACCGAGGCCGCCAGCATAGACATCCGCTCGACGACCTGCCGGACGTGCGTGCCGGTCTGCTCGGCGGAGCGGCCGCGCTCCTGGCCGGCGGCGGCGTCCATCATGCCGGCCAGGTCGTTCGGCTGCCGCGATGGGCGGCGCGGGCGTGAAGCCGACTTCGGCTTGGGCGACGCCTTCGCCGGGCGCTTGGCAGGTTTCTTCCGCGGCGGCTTGGCGATCTTCTTCGCGGCCTTGACCGGTCGCTTGGCGGCCTTCTTTTTCGTCTTCGCAACCGCCTTCGTTTTGTGCGGCTGTGTTCTAGCCTTCATGGCCATGACAAATATGCGCTTTCCCCCGCGCGAAAAACGCGAGCGCCACTATCAATACCGATGACTATGAACGCCGACGCGGCAGCGGTGTCGCGGCGCGCGGGCCGGAACCAATCCACCGTCGGCAGCCAAGCACAAAATCCTTCCGTCGGGGAGTCCCGTCACGACAACATGCCGCCGGGCGCGGCAGCGGTTGTGCCCTGCCGCCGACCCGTTCCAAGATGGCGGCCAGAAAACACCCTAGGGAGAATCGTCATGGGTATCTTGGAAGGCAAAGTCGTCTGGGTGACGGGCGGCGGCAACGGCATCGGCAAGGACTGCGCGCTGATCGCGGCCAAGGAAGGCGCGAAGGTCGTCGTGAACGACCTCGGCGGCGGCTTCAAGGGCGATTCCGGCGACACCGGCTCGGCAAGTCCGGCGGAACTGGTGGCGCAGGAGATCCGCGCCGGCGGCGGCAAGGCGATCTCGAACTCCGACAGCGTGACGGACTTCAAGGCCATCGAGGCGCTGCGCGACCAGACGCTGAAGGAATTCGGCGGGCTGCACGGCGTGATCAATCCGGCGGGCATCCTGCGCGACGCGATGTTCCACAAGATGACCGAGTTCGACTGGGACAAGGTGATCGACGTGCATCTGCGCGGCTCGTTCAACGTCTGCCGCGCCACCATCGAGCATTTCCGCGAGCAGCAGGACGGGTCTTATGCGCTGTTCACCTCGACCTCGGGCCTGATCGGCAATATCGGGCAGTCGAACTATGCCGCGGCGAAGCTCGGCATCATGGGCCTGTCGCGCGTCGTGGCGATGGAGGGCGCGAAGTACAATGTGCGCTCCAACATCATCGCGCCGGTGGCGTGGACGCGCATGACGCAGTCGGTGCCGATCCGCGACGAGGCACAGGCCAAGCGCCGCGAGCAGATGGCGCAGATGATCCGTCCCGATCAGCCGGCGAAGCTGGCGGTGGCGCTCGTCAGCGATCTCGCAAAGGAGGTCTCGGGCCAGATCTTCGGCGCGCGCGGCGACACCATCGAGCTCTACAGCCAGCCGCGGGCGATCATGAACCTCAACAAGGACGGCGGCTGGACGCCGGAGGGCATCGCGACCGAATGCTTCGGCCAGATGAAGGAGAAGTTCTTCCCGACATCGAGATCGGCGGGTACGCCGCAGCCTGAAGCACAGAAAGCGAGCTAGGGGCCGCGTTATTTGATTCCCCCTCCGGCCCTTCGCGCCTGACGGTGCTACGGGCACCTCCCCCATCAGCGTGCTTCGCACGCATGGGGGAGGCGGGCCGGGCGAACGGCTCCGCCAAGTACCTCACCAATACGGCATGATCGGCGCGACGCCGCGGTATTCGTCGAGACGCCGTAAAGTTCCCCAGGTCACGGCCGCGGGCGGGGCGGCAGGGTCGATGAAGATCAACTCGCGCACTTCGAGGCTTTTGCGGAATTCGACCTCGGCGTTCTTCACGACATAGAGCGCGATCACATTCGTCGCCCAGCCGGACCGGCGCGTGTACAGGCCGAACAGCGCCGGCGGATCGGCGCGCACATCGCCCAGTTCCTCCCGCAATTCCCGCATGATCGCCTGTTCGGCCGGCTCGCCGCGCTTCACGCCGCCGCCGGGCAGCAACAGTCCCCCCATATAGGAATGGCGCACCACCCCGACGCGCCCCGCCTTGTCGACGAGGAGCGCCTGCGTTCCCAATGCCACCGGTGACAGGAGCGCCTTCGCTGCCATGCCCAATGGGCCGACGGCGAATTGTCCCACCCAAGCCAGCAACCTGGATTGCATGTTGTTCCCTCACGACAACTTTTGTAACGAATAATTATCCGGCGCCTTTCTAACCTGCCGGGGTCTTTCAAAGCGAAGCCAATATTGACGTTGCTGGGTACATCGTCGAAATCGGCCGCCTGCTGCCGCACCTTTACGCGGCAGCCATGCGCGCTCCCCAGTCTGTCGCGTTGCGTGGGGTAGAGCAGCATGTCCGGGGGGGCATTCGATCATCTGAAGGCGCTGATCGTCGAAGACAATCAGCATATGCGCACCCTGCTGCGCTCGCTGCTGAACGCGCTCGGCATCACGCTCGTTTTCGAGGCGACGAACGGCGAAGACGCCTTCGCATTGCTGCGCGACCGCCAGCCGGACCTGATCCTCTCGGACCTTTCGATGTCGCCGATGGACGGCCTCGCCTTCGCGCGCGAGGTGCGGATGTCGCGGTCGAGCCCCAATCCCTACATCCCGATCATCATGGTGACCGGTCATACCGAGCGCCATCGCGTGGAAGCCGCGCGCGACGCGGGCGTCACCGAAGTGCTGGCCAAGCCGATCACGGCAGGCAGCCTTTATCAGCGCATCGGCGAGATCGTCGATAAACCGCGCGCTTTCGTGAAGGCGTCGAACTATTTCGGACCCGACCGAAGGCGCCTCAGGGTCGACGATTATTCCGGCCCATTCCGCCGCCGTGAAGACTTCGAGAACGATTTGTCGGTTGAATAGGGCGATGACGACGAAGAACGCGGCCATTGCTCAACTCGTGCCGGCGGAGGCCTATCCGCCGCTGCTCTCGCCGTTGCAGCGGCGTCAGGCGATGGCCAAGCTGCGCAGCGCCGAGACGATCGCCAAGGCGAGCCGCATCCTCGCGGCGCGGGCGGCCGAGCTGCGCGACGCGGTGCTCGAGCTGGTGGCGCAATTCGAAGAGGCGATGGCGGTCGCCGACTGGCCCATGGTCTATTCGGCGACGCACGAGATCCGCGGCCTGGCCGCGACGGCGGGACTGGGCGCGACGGGGCGCATCGCCAACGTCTTCTGCCATTACCTCGACGCGGTGGCGCAATTGGGCCTGGCGCCCGAGACCGCGATCGCCAAGGTGCATCTCAACGCGCTGGTGCGCTCGGCCCGCACCGAGGACGACACGGCGCGGCACGGCGACATGGTGGCGCAGGAGCTGTCCGCCCTCGTGGCGCGCAAGCTGGCGGAGCTTAAGGATTCGTCAACCATGCGCGATGGCCTGCGAGACGGCGCGGCATAGCCGCGCTCTTCAGCGCTTCTTAAGCGGTCCGCGTTAATAGTGAACGTCTGTTATCCAGCGGGCGCCTCACCTCCATGCTTCAGATCGGCGGCATCGTAGTCCTCTTCGCCTGCGTGTTCGGCGGCTATCTCATGACCGGCGGCTCGCTCGGCGTGGTGTTCGAAGCCCTGCCGCACGAGATGCTGACCATCTTCGGCGCCGCCATTGCGGCGATGCTGATCTCGGGCTCGATGTATTCGCTCAAGAAGATCTTCGGCTCGCTCGGCAAGGTGATCTCGGGCCCGGCATGGAAGCCGGCCGACTACAACGACCTTCTGTGCCTGCTCTATCTCGTCACCAAGACGATGAAATCCAAGGGCATGATCGCGCTGGAAGCGCATATCGAGCGGCCCGAGGAATCGTCAATCTTCAAGCGCTATCCCAAGATCTGCAAAGACCATTTCGCGCTCGACTTCATCTGCGACACGCTGCGCATGATGACGATGAGCCTGGAAGACCCGCACCAGGTCGAGACCGCGATGGAGAAGCAGCTCGAGAAGCATCATCACGAGGCGCAGGTCGGCGCCAACGCGCTGACCTCGATGTCGGACGGCTTGCCGGCGCTCGGCATCGTCGCGGCGGTGCTCGGCGTCATCAAGACCATGGGCGCGATCAGCGAGCCGCCGGAAGTGTTGGGCGGCATGATCGGCTCGGCGCTGGTCGGCACCTTCCTCGGCGTGTTTCTCGCCTACGGCATCGTCGGCCCGATGGGCGCGCGGCTGAAGGCGATCGTCGACGAGGACGCGCAGTTCTATCACGTGATCCGCGACATCCTGGTCGCGCATCTGCACGGCAACGCGGCGCAGGTGTCGGTCGAGATCGGCCGCGGCAGCGTGCCGAGCGAGGCGCAGCCGTCCTTCATAGAGATGGAAGCGGCGCTGAACGCGATCCCGCCGGATAACGGCTAAGCGCCGCAGCGCTCCAGCCGATACCAGCGCACGCGCAGCCAGCCCGGATGGAGGCGGACGCAGAGCGTCTGGCCCACCGCGAGGGGTGCCGTAGAAGGCGTACGACACCGCCATGTCGCCTTGTTCGCTGCGGTCCGGTCCCCAGGGCGAAAGATCGGCGTAATAGGTCGTGCTGCTGCGGCTATGGCTGGCGTGCAGACGCTGCACCGTGGCGCGATAGCTGTCGGGCCTCGCATGGTCGAGCACCACGTCGAGCTGCGCCATCAGCGAGATACTATAGGCAAGCAGCGCGCCCACCAGCAGCGGCCAGCTGCTCGTGCCGGCGCGCGGATCGGTCAACCGGCCGGCCAGCGCCAGGAACGCGGCCGCGATCGCGCTGTAGATCAGCAGCAGCCACACATCGAGGATGCCGTAGCTCGCGAAGGTATGGATGACGAGGCCGATGGGGCGAAGCCCCATAGCGGGAACAATGACGGCCGCGCCGTGTTGCGCATCAGCCCAAGGATGAACGCGCCGCGGGCCCATATCTGCAGCCCGAACGCGACCGGCACCAGCGCGACGGCGATCAGCGGCAGCCAGGGATCGACACGCTCGTCCGCGAAGCCCAGCGCGAAGCCGACGACCAGGCCGGCGCCGATGCCGGTGAGGGCGATGGTGCGCATCGTCGCGATCGCGGCTTGGCGATCCTCCGGCGTGGCGCCGAGCGCCGGATCCTCCTCGAGCGCACGCCGGCTGTCGGCCGGATCATGGGCGTCGAGATCGCGGAGCTTCGCCGACGCCTGGAATCGCGGATCGTTCCGCACCGGCGCGGGAAGATCGAGCATGCCCTCGCGCAGCGCGACCCAACGCTCGAGGCGGCCAATGAGGCCGTAGCCGTCGATGTGAAACCCGGCGAGATCGGTGCGCGCCACGCTGCGCGTGAAAACGCCGTTGAAGATCTCCATCCGCTCCGGCCAAAGCGTGACGCGCGTCCGCCACGCCATCCGGACGCGCACCGCGAGAACGACGAGCATGGCAGCGATCAGCACGATCCCGAGAACGATGCTGCGGCGGCCACTCGCCACCGCAACGGCGACGCCGAGGACGGCGATGGCGAGAAATACGACGAACCCGGATCCGAGCGCGCATTGCAGCGGGCTTGCAACGTTCAGAACGATCGGTTGCTCGTCGCTGTCGTTCATGCGCCTCCGCGCGCAGTGTCGCGGGGCGCGAGGGCCGGTGCAAGCTTATGTGAAGCGGGGCGGCGGCAGGGCCTTGGGCAGCATAAGGGAGGGACGGCCGTCGAACTTCTCGCCGGCATGCGGGCCGTCGGCATCGACGAAGTGCAGGAAGACCTGCACGCATTGGCGCCCTTCATAGCGCTCGCGGCGATGCCACAGATCCAGGCCGCGATAGAGCAAGGCATCGCCGGGTGCGAGGCCGAATTCGCGCCAACCGCCTTCGCTCTCGACGAAGATCGGCCACGGCGCTTCGGGCCGCTGACCGATATTGAGACTGATGGAGAACTCGCAGGCCGGACGGTCGCGGTGGCTCCTGAGGTCGTCGCCCGTCTTGTAGATGCGCAGATAGGAATAGGTCGGCAGCAGGCGGCGGCCGGCGATCGCCTCGATGCGCGGCTGGATGTGCTCGAGCAGCCCGTCGGTCGCGCTGTCGCCATAAGCCGACGGCGTCATCGGCACGAGCTTGTCGCCCCACGTCATCAGGCCGCAGGCATATTTGGTGTGGATGTAGTTCCAGAAGAAGCCCGTCAGCGCCGGCTCGGTGAGCTGCGGCACGTGGGCGTAGCCATAGCGCGCGAATTCGGCATGCGCCGCGGAATCGTCTTGCGCGATTGTTCCGACGTGCTGGTTCATGGTCGCGCACGCGATACCATCTCGGCAAAACGCGTCAACGTTGACGCGGTCTACACGTCTCAAAATGTCGCGCGATTACACCGATGCGACACGCTGGCATTTTCCACCCGATACCAGCCGATCCCAAACCGGCCCTTGCCGCGCAGGATGCAGATCGGCTTGCGGGGTTGCACTGCATCGTAGGCCGGCGCGTCGATGGAGATCATGCGCGGTCCGCCCCAGGGATCGACCTCGATGTCGTGGTCGGACCCGTCGCTCGTGTTGTGCATGTGCTTGTCGTTCACGCGCACGAGCACCGGGGCCGGCGGCGCGGTATCGAGCGCGACGTCGAGCAGCGCCAGCGCGCCGGCGGCATCGCCGCGATGGCCACGAGAAGGCGCGCGTCCGATGCGCCGAACAGCAGCAGCAGGGCGCCGGCGACGCCCACGCCGTTCGCGATCCGCGCGACCAGGCGCAGACGGCGCAACGCGCGCGCGCGATCGTCCGCCGTCGCGCCCAGCGCCGGATCGTTCTCGAACGCCTTGCGGCGGGCTTCACGCTCCCTCTCGTTGAGCTCGGGCAGCGGACCGGCGAAATCACGCCAATCCCGGTCGTTGATGAGGATCGCGTCGACATCGATCCGCGTGCCACCGGTCAGCTCGAGCTGGTACGAACGGTCGTCGTCTTCGTCGATGGACAGGCGATAGCCCGCGATGTCGCCGCGCCGCAGACTCCACCGGCGAAAGCCGGTCACGCCGACTCGCCCGTTCAGCGGCGGACGGATGACAATGGGACCGGCCGTTCGCGCCATGGGACGCCCCCCGCGCCTCTATCCGTTATGTAAGGCGTCTGTTGCGGGCGGCAAGAGGCGTAGACGCGTCAGCCGCGCGCAGCCACGCGGGCACGCTCTTCGGAGAGCGCGACGAAGAAGGTCGCGAGCGCGCCCGCCACGATGCCGAGCGGTATCGCCGTCAGCACGTCGGTATCGGTGCCGAACACGACGATCGCCGTCACGATCATGCCGGTGAATTGCGCCACGGTCCTTGGCATCCCCACGCGTCCCCTGATGAACGCATGGAGCCTAGAGCGCGTCACGGCCTCGCGAAAGAAACTGGTGAAGGAAGCGTTAATGGCGCCGGTCAGCCGCCGAGATCCTGGCGTTTCTGCAGGTACTCGTCGCGCTGAATCTCACCCTTGGCGTAGCGCTCTTCCAGGATACGGCGGGCCGCGGCGCGGTTGTCGTCATAGGGATGGCGCCACCAATAGGGGTGATAGCCGTAGTAATAGCGCCGCCGGCCGAAAATCAGCCCGAAGATCAGGATGAGAAAAAACAGGCTGAAAAGGCTGTGGAACGGCCCGAAGAACCAGAACGCGAACGGCCAGAACAGGAGCGCGTGGAGCATGAGACCTCTCCCCCGAGAACTCGACAAGGGAGATATGGGCGTGGCCGCTGGGATTTCCAGGGCCTGCCCGCAACCTTTCTGTCATGCCCGCGCAGGCGGGCATCCATCCAGGGCAAGCGGCACGGCGCCCAGTCATCTGGATGCCCGCCTATGCGGGCATGACAGAAGGGCATTCGTTTTCCGCACTGCTTCTCAGACGTTGAATTCCACGCCCTGCGCCAGCGGCAAGGCATTGGAATAATTGATGGTCGCGGTCTGGCGCCGCATATAGGCCTTCCAGGAGTCCGAGCCCGACTCGCGGCCGCCGCCGGTCTCCTTCTCGCCGCCGAAGGCGCCGCCGATCTCCGCCCCCGAGGGGCCGATGTTCACATTGGCGATGCCGCAGTCCGAGCCGGACGCCGCCAGGAAGCGCTCCGCCTCCTGCAGGTCGCGCGTGAAGATGCACGACGACAGGCCCTGCGGCACCGCGTTCTGGCGCGTCAAAGCCTCGTCGAAATCGGAATAGCGCATGACGTAGAGGATCGGCGCGAAGGTCTCGTGGCACACCGTCGCCGTCTGGCCGGGCATCTCGACGATGGCGGGATGGACGTAGTGCGCGTTCGGGAATTTGTCGGCGAGGGCGCGGCCACCGCCGGTGACGCCGCCGCCTTCGGCCTTGGCGGCGCCGAGCGAACGCTCCATGCCGTCGAACGAGGCCTTGTCGATCAGCGGACCGACCAGCGTTCCACTCTCCAGCGGATTGCCGATGGGGAGCTTGGCATAGGCGCTCTTCAGCGCCGGCACGAGCGTATCGTAGAGGCTCTCATGCACCATCAGACGGCGCAGCGAGGTGCAGCGCTGACCCGCGGTGCCGACCGCGGCGAACACGATGGCGCGGATCGCGAGATCGAGCTTGGCCGACGGCGTCACGATCATCGCATTGTTGCCGCCGAGCTCGAGGATCGAGCGGCCGAAGCGCTGCGCCACCACGGGCGCAAGCTCGCGGCCCATGCGCGTCGAGCCGGTGGCGCTCACCACCGGGATGCGCGCGTCCCTGGCCAGCATCTCGCCGGCGTCGCGCAGGCCGAGGACGACCTGCGACAGGTGCTCGGGCGCGTCGCCGAAGCGTTTCACCGCGCGCTCGAACAGCGCCTGGCAGGCGAGCGCGGTGAGCGGCGTCTTCTCCGACGGCTTCCAGATCACGCTGTCGCCGCAGACGAGCGCGAGGCACGCGTTCCACGCCCATACCGCGACCGGGAAATTGAACGCCGAGATCACCGCGACCGGACCGGCGGGATGCCAGGTCTCCATCATGCGATGGCCGGGACGCTCTGATGCGATGGTGAGGCCATAGAGCTGGCGCGACAGGCCGACGGCGAAGTCGCAGATGTCGATCATCTCCTGCACCTCGCCGAGGCCTTCCTGCAGGATCTTGCCGCATTCGCGCGTGACGAGGCGGCCGAGCGCATCCTTGTGGGCGCGCAGCTCCTCGCCAAACAGGCGCACCAGCTCGCCGCGGCGCGGCGCCGGCACGTCGCGCCAGCGACGGAAGGCGTGCGCGGCGTGCGCGATCTTGGCGTCGACCGACGCGGCATCGTCATAAGCGACGCGACCGAGCTCGGCACCGTCGACGGGCGAGCGGACGATGTGATCGCCGGACGGCGCGATGCCGAAGGCGGACAAAGGATGGGTCATGGCGATCCCGGACCGGTTTTGCGCGGCCGGTATACGTGAGGCGTTCCGGATTGTCAGCCGGTTCGGGTCACATCGCGACCTTGCGGTTTTCGCCGGGCTGCGGCCGCATGCCGGTGGCTGCCGCCGCGAGCATTTTCGCATAAACCACGATCTTGCCGGGGCTATCCCAATACTCCGCATCATCGGGCGTGACGGTCAGCACACGGATATTGGGATCGTCCTTGGAATCGAACCACGCCTTGGCGACCGGGGTCCAGAGCCGCTCGATCATCGCGCGATCGTCGGAGACGCGCGCGGTGCCGGTGAGGCTGACATTCTTCACCCCGTCCCGGAAGGTGAGCGTCACGTCCGGATTGGCGGCGATCTCGTCGTCCTTGTCGCGCCGCGCATCGGTCAGGAAATAGATCGCGTTCTCTTCCGGACGGACGTAAGCCGCCATCGGCCGCGCGCGCATCTTGGCGCCGTCATGGGTGACGAGCATGCATATCCGCAGGTCCTTGATCATCTCCCAGACGTGCTGAACCGGATCGTCGTGCGCCATGACCGTCTCTCTTCCGCTTTCGGGAGAGAGAACGGCGCAAACACGGATTGGTGCCGGCTAGCGATGCTGTGCCTGCAGTGCGCGATGCAGATTGTCGCGGCCGCTGCGGCCGCAGGGCTTGGGATTGTCGAGGCACCATCGCCAGGCGGGCGCGTAGGCCTTCGTCCCCGGCTCGTAGATTTCGGTGATGAACCCCGCGGCGATCAGCGCGCCCAGCGTCGGATCATAGAGATCGCGCGGCCCAGCGTGCCTGCGGATCTCGTCGATCATCGAAACCGGCATGCCGGCGCGGCTGTAGTAATCGTCGCCCTCGTTCGGGTCGGCGAAGAGCGGGGTATCGCCGGTGCCGATCAAGGTGCCGCGATGGAACCCGAGCGCGGTCGTGGACGTCGCGATGCGCTTGGCGGCGGCCGCGAAGAGGATCGTGCAGGCGGAATCGCATTGCGTGGTCGCGATGATGGTGAGACCGCGCAGCTGAATCACTTGGGCGGCATGTATCGCCGAGCGCACGACGCCGCCATTGCTGCCGCGAATCCACAACCGCTTGACGGCCGGGTTGCCCAGCGCCGCGGCCAGATCGTCTCCCGACTTCGCGGTGATCGTGCCGCGGAAGGTCACCAGATCGCCCTTGGTCGTCACCGACGCGAAAGCGTGCTGCTCGAACTCATAGGTGTCGTACAGCGACGGCGATTGGCGCAGCGCGACGAGGAACGAGAAGGCAAGAACCAGCGTGTTGCCGATGACGACGAGCCGCGCCACCCAGGCCCAACCCAAGCGGCCTTGCGCGATGCGCACGCCGGCGCTGCGCCAGATGCCGACGCCCACCCAGACCTGCACCGGCAGAAGCGCCAGCGCCGGGAGGTAGATGTTGTAGACGATGGCGAGTGCGTTTTCGGGCGGCGTGGCCGTGTAGATCGCGCCGAGGACCTTGAAATAGATATTGAACGGCAACAGCAGGAGGACGCCGTTCACCCAATAGGACTGCGGCAGGGACAGTTCGCCCCGCCAATGCCTGCCGATATAGCCCAAGACGCCCGCCAAAACCGATGCCCGGTGGGCACAATAGCGGCCAAACCCCTTCGCCAGGAAGCCCGCTGGCTAAGACCCGCTTAACCTCGGATCGATAGGGTTGCGGCATGACCGTATGGGACGCCGAGACCATCCACGCGCGCGCGCCCGCGCGGCGCTGGCCGGCCGTGGCCTATGCGCTGACCGTGTTCGCTTCGGCGGCGCTGCTGTTCTTCCTGGAACCGATGTTCGCCAAGATGGTGCTGCCGCTGCTCGGCGGGTCGGCGGCGGTGTGGTCGGTCGCAATGGTCGTGTTCCAGGGCCTGCTGCTGGCCGGCTACCTCTATGCGGATTTGCTCACCCGCTTCCTTTCGGTGCGCGGCGCCGTCGTCGTCCATCTGTGTGTTTGCGCGCTCGGCCTGGTGAGCCTGCCGGTCGCGTTGGCCGCCGCGACACCGCCGCAGAGCGGCGTGTCGCTGTGGCTGGTCGGATTGTTCCTGGGCGCGGTGGGATTGCCCTGCTTCGCGCTTTCGGCCAATGCGCCGTTGCTGCAGGCCTGGTTCGCGCGGCGTGGCGGGACGGACGGCGCCAAGGTCTATTGGCTCTATCGCGCGTCCAATCTCGGATCCTTCGCGATCCTCCTGGGCTATCCCTTCGTCGTCGAGCCGAATGCCGGACTGGCGCTGCAGGCGCGCGGCTGGAGCATCGCCTATGTCGCGCTCGGCCTCGCCATCGCGGGCTGCGGCGCGCTCGCCTGGCGCGCACCGGCACAAAAGAGCGTCGCGCGCACGGCGCCCGTCGCCTGGCGCGACCGCCTCGCCTGGACGGCGCTTGCCTTCGTGCCCTCGGGGCTTCTGGTGGCGGTCACCGCGCATATCGCGACCGATGTCGCCTCGGCGCCGTTCCTGTGGATCGTGCCGCTGGCGCTCTACCTGCTGACCTTCGTGCTGCTGTTCGCGGACAAGCCGGTGATCCCGGCCAAGCTGATGCTGGCGGCGCAGCCGGTGACGCTGGGCGCGCTGGCGCTTCTGCTGCTGTGGACCACGCATGTGTCGTGGGGCATGGCGCTGGCCGGGCATCTGGCGGTGTTCTTCGTCGCGGCGATGGTGTGCCACGGACAGCTCTACGCCCTGCGGCCGCCGGCGGAGCGGCTCACCGAATTCTATGCCTGGATGTCGCTCGGCGGCGTGCTCGGCGGCATCTTCGCCGCGCTGATCGCGCCGCAGATCTTCGACACGGTGGCGGAATATCCCCTGCTCGCCTTCGCGGCCTTGTTCGCCCGCAGCGACGTATGGCATGCGTCCCGCAAGGACTGGCTGCAGGGCGGGCTGTTCGTGCTAGCTGTCGCAGGCGCGCTGACGGCGGCGTTCTTCGCGAGCGGAAAGCCAGTCCTGCCGTTCGTGCTGGGCACGATGGCGCTCGGCGTCCTGGTCGCGATGAGCGGACGGCATCCGGGGCGTGTCGTGCCGCTGGCGGCGTTCGTGTTGACCGTGACGCTGATCTACGATCCGTCGCAGAGCGTGGTCTATCGCGCCCGCTCGTTCTACGGCGTCTACAAGGTGGTGGACGTCGATGGCGGACGCTTCCGCGTGCTCTACCACGGCACCACGGCGCACGGCGCCGAGACGCTGACCGGCGACACCGCGCGGCCCGAGCCGCTCACCTATTACTATCACGGCGGACCGCTCGGCGAGGCGATCACCGCGGCGCGGGCAAGCGACGGCGGCACGCTATCGCATGTGGCGGTGGCCGGGCTCGGCGTCGGCGCGCTGTCGTGCTGGGCACAGGGCGGCGAGGATTGGCGCTTCTACGAGCTCGATCCGCTCGACGTCGCCATCGCGCGCGATGCGCGACTGTTCCGCTCTGTGAGCCGTTGCGCGCCCAAGGCACCGATCGTGCTCGGCGATGCGCGGCTGACGCTCGCCCGCACCGGCGCGCCGCTCGACCTCTTGGTGCTCGACACCTTCTCGTCCGATTCGGTGCCGACGCATATGCTGACGCGCGAGGCCTTCGCGCTCTACAAGGCGCGGCTGGCGCCGCATGGCACGATCGCAATCAACATCTCAAACAACCATCTGAGCCTGGCGCCGGTCGTGGCCGCATCGGCGGAGGCGAACGGCATGGTCGCTGCGGTCGAGCGCGCCGGGCCGGCGGACGGCCAGGCGACGCTGCATCTCAAAGCCGAGATCGCGGTGATCGCCAGGAGCCGCGCCGACCTCGACGCGCTGCATCTGGGCGCCGGCTGGCGCATCGTGCATGGCGGCGGCACGAAGGTGTGGACCGACGACTATTCCGCGATCCTGGCCGCGCTGGCGGCCAAGATGCGCGAATAGCGGCGCTTACGCGTAATAGCGGCCGAAGCGGTTGGCGAGGAAGTCGGACAGCTTCGCTTCTTCCTGACGCACGAAGCCCTTCTGCGGCAGCTTGCCTTCCACCAGCATGTCGCACATCGCGCAGATGCCGGCGGCGGTGGTGATCTGGATCGCGCTCATCAGGACCTCGTGCCCCGGCGCGCCGACCTTCTGCGCGTAGATCTTCTTGGCGTAGCTCTCCTGCGTCAGCCTTCCTTCGCGCTTGCCCGACACGGTGACGAAGATCAGCACCACGTCCTGATAGGTGATCGGGATCGCGGTCTCCAGCACGTCCTTGAAGATGTCGCGGCGCGTGCCGAGGCCGAGGTCGCGCACCAGCATCTTCACGATGTCGCGGTGGCCGGGATAGCGCGCGGTCTTGTAGTTGAGGTTCTCGACCTTGCCGTCGAGCGTGTCGCACAGCGTGCCGAGGCCGCCGGAGGTGTTGAACGCCTCGTACTGCACGCCGTCGAGATCGAAATGCTCGAGCTCTTCCAGGGAAGGCACCTCGACGCGGCGGCCATCGCGCACCGCTTCGCAAGGATTGCAGTACTCGTTGATCAGGCCGTCGGTCGACCAGGTTAGATTGTATTTGAGCGCGTTGTGCGGATAGACCGGCAGCGCGCCGACGCGCATCTGCACGTCGCGCAGCGTCTCGAACTTCCTGGCGAGGTCGTAGGCGACGATCGAGATGAAACCCGGCGCCAGGCCGCATTGCGGGATGAAGGCGGTGCTCGCGCCGTCGGCGAGGATCTTGATGGCGCGGGTCGACTCGACGTCCTCGGTGAGGTCGAGGTAGTGCGCGCCGGCCGACTTGGCCGCTTCCGCGACCGTGGCGGTGAGATGATAGGGCGTCGCCGAGAGCACGATGTCCTGGCCCTTCACGACGTCTGCGAAGGCGGCGTCGGTGATCTCGACGGTGCGGGTCGTCACATTGGTCTTGGGCATGCGGGCGAGCGAGCCCTGGTCGCGGTCGACCACGGTCACGTGATAGTCGCCGGTCGCCGACAGCAGACCGGTAATCGCGACGCCGATCTTGCCGCCGCCGACCAAAAGGACCTTCTTCATCTGTGCGCTCCCCAAGGAATCGGCGCGGAGTCTGACGGGGCGCTGTGACGCGCGGGAGGCGGCGAAGCGGCGGCGGTTGCATTTCTGCCCGGCGAAACGCAGGCTATTCCGGCGATTCGACGGTTTCGAGCCATGCGGGATTCGGACGCCAGGCTTCTGGCCCTGCTGCGCGCCAATGCGCGCGAGCCGACGGCGTCGCTTGCCCGCAAGCTGGATCTGGCGCGCTCGACGGTGCAGGAGCGCATCGCGCGGCTCGAGCGCGAGGGCACGATCCGGGGCTATACGGTGCGGCTGTCGGATGCGGCCGACGCCGCCAAGCTGCGCGCCGTCGTGATGATCGAGACCGATCCCAAGCGCGCCGACCGCGTCTCCGCCGAGCTCAAGAAGATGGTCGAAGTGCGCTCGCTGGCCGCGGTGGCGGGCACCTTCGACCTGATCGCGACGGTGGAGACCGAGACACCGGCCCGCGTCGACGCCCTGCTCGACCGTATCGGCCGCATCGCCGGCGTGGCGCGGACGGTGTCGTCGATCGTGCTCTCCGAGAAGTTCAGCCGCTAGGACGCTACTTCTGCAGGAAGCCGCGCTGTATGACGAAGTCGGGGCCGTTGAGCTGCGGGATCTGATCGTACTGCGCGGTCTTCACCGTGCTGTCGATATAGACGATCAGGTCCGTGAGCTTCTTGTCCAGACCGCCGGGCAGGCCGAGCTGCTGCAGCAGATAATAGGTCAGCACGCCGTTCGGCGGATTCAGCGCGGTCTCGTAGGCCTCCTTGTCGGCGCCGGCCTCGCAGCCGGAGATCAGCGCGCAGCGATCGTGCTGGATGGGCGTGACGGCGATGCCCTTGGCCTGCGCCGTACGCAGCCGCCAGGCGATGTCGGCCGGAAGCGGCACCATGCGACTCGGGTAGGGATGGATGGCCCTGGTCAACGCACCGGAGCAGCAGCAGTCGGCGACGAAGATGAACACCACGCCGTCCGGGACGCTATCGAAGAGCGCGCGAAGATCGTCGTCGATGATGGCGTGCGCGCGGGTCCAATCGAAATCGTAGGGACAGATCGTCTCGTGCACCGAGTCGACATTGCCGTTCACGTTGCGCGTCGGGAACGGTCCGCCATGGCCGCTGTAGTGGAAGAACAGCCGGTCGCCGGGCGCGGCATCGGCGACGAGCCACTTCAGGCGATCGAGGACGGCGTCGGTCGTGGCGCGCTCGTTGGCCAGGAGGCGCACGGAAGCGATGTCGAAGCCGCACTTGGCGACGATGAAGTTCGACACGTCGTTGATGTCGTTGACGCAGCCGGTCAGCTGCGTGAGGGGCGTGGGAGGGTAGCTGTCGATCCCGACGAGCAATGCACGATCTGCCATGGGCGGCACTCCATAAGGTTGCGTTAAGCGCAATCTAGGAGGCGCGCGAAAATCCGTGCGTGACGACCGTCACGCCGATGACAATTCTCAGCCGCCGACGGCGGTGGTGCGCAGGACGAAGCCGGCGTTCGTCAGCGCGGCGCGGATCTCGTCGGCGTGGCCGGCGTCGCGCGCCTCCACCACCATGCCGAGATAGGCCGACTTCACCGGCATGTCGGTCATCATGCGGTTGTGGCTGACTTCGAGGATATTGCCGCCCGCCTCGCCGACCAGCGTGGCGACGCGCGCGAGCAGGCCGGGACGGTCCTCGATCTCGATCTCGAGCGACATCAGGCGGCCTTCGCGCGACAGCTCGCGCAGGATGACGTTCGACAACAGGCGCATGTCGATATTGCCGCCCGACAGCACGATGCCGACCTTCTTGCCGTGGAACAGCGGCTTGTTCACCTGCACCGCGGCGAAGGCGGCGGCGGCGGCGCCCTCCACCACCGTCTTCTCGATCTCGAGCAACGCCGCGAGCGCCTGCTCGATCTGCACTTCATCGACCAGAAGGATGTCGGAGACGTGGCTGCGCACGATCTCGCGCGTGATCTTGCCGGGGTCCTTCACCGCGATGCCTTCGGCGATGGTCTGGCCAGCCGACGGCAGGTTCGCGCTCTTGTAGTCGTCGTACATCGACGGATAGGCGCGGGTCTGCACGCCGTAGATCTGGATCGCCGGATTGATCGCCTTGGCCGCGACCGCGATGCCGCTGATCAGGCCGCCGCCGCCGACCGGTACCACGAGGACGTCGAGCGGCTCTTCCGCGTCGGCCAGCATCTCCAGCGCCACGGTGCCCTGGCCTGCGATGACCGCGGGATCGTCATAGGGATGGACGAAGGTGAGCCCCTTCTCCTGCGTGATCGCAAGCGCGCGGGCGTAACTCTGGGTGAGGGTCTCGCCTTCCAGGATGACGTGTGCGCCGAAATCCTTGGTGTGCTTCACCTTCACGAAGGGCGTGCTCTCCGGCATCACGATCGTGACCGGGATGCCGAGGCGCCCCGCGTGATAGGCGACGCCCTGGGCATGGTTGCCGGCCGACATGGCGGCGACACCGCGCGACCGCTCCTCCTGCGTGAGCGACAGGAGCTTGTTGAGGGCGCCGCGCTCCTTGAAGGACGCGGTGTATTGCAGGTTCTCGAACTTCAGGTGGATGTCGCAGCCGGCGATGCGCGACAGCGTGTCGGAGTGCCGGGTCGGCGTGTGCTCGACGGCGCCATGGATCGCCTTGGCGGCGGCGCGGACATCCTCAATGGAGATGGGGCCGATGGAGACAGGAGCCTTCGTGGTCGTCACGTCGTCACCACTCCTTATAGGGGATGGTAGCAGCGGAGGGATTTGAACCCCCGACCAAGGGATTATGATTCCCCTGCTCTACCACTGAGCTACGCTGCCAAGCCCGTCGCGGGCGGGCATGTAAGGGAGGGGGGTCCGGCGTGTCAAGAACGCCCTGCTGACAGGTTTCCGCCAGGCGGCTGTGGCATAATCCGTCGCATGGCCGCCAGCCCCCGCATGAAACGACCGCCGAAATACGAGCTGGTGAAGCGCTGCGCCCTGGCGTTGCCGGACGTGCGCGAGGAAGGGCACCGCCACGGGCCCTGGTTCAACATCGCAAAACGGCCTTTCGCGCTCTATTGGGGCAAATCGGCGAGCTGGATGATCCGGCTGCCGCCGGACCATGTGCAGATGCTGGCCGCGGTCGGCGGCGCATTCCGCCCGATGCGCAACGGCTCGCCGTTCTGGATCTATATCGACGTCGAGGCGATGACGGCGGCCGGTATCCGCGACTATCTGGGCGCTGCGTGGCGCCATACCGCACCGAAGAGGCTGAAAGCGCATGAGCCTGACGACGAAGACGAAGCGCTCTTCGCTTAAGCCGCCGAAATACGCCTTCATGAAGCGGGCGGCGCTGGCGCTGCCCGGTGCGGTGGAGGTGCTCGACCGCTATGGCTGGTGGTTCAACGTCGGCAAGAAGACCTTCGCGATGTGCAGCAACAAGCAGCGCTGGATCCTGCGGCTGCCCAAGGAGCAGGTGCGCATGCTGGTCGAGGCCGACCCCGGCGTCTTCGCGCCGATGATCGCGGGCGCGCTGTACTGGCTTTATATGGATGTCGAGAAGCTCGATGCCGCGACGCTGAAGGGCTATCTCGAAGCGGCGTGGCGCTACACCGCGCCGAAGACGCTGCAGAAGGACATGCCGTGAGCCCGTCATCCTCGAAACCGCCGAAGGAGGCGTTCATCCGCCGCGTCGCGCTCTCGCTGCCCGGCACGAGCGAGAGCTATTACAAGGGCCCGCGCTTCGGCATCGGCAAGAAGGCATTCCTGCACGGCTGGACCGGCGAGACGCTGTGGCTGTTCAAGCTGCCGCATCACCAAGAGATGATGCTGTTCGAGGCGCGGCCGCATATCTTCACCCCGATGCGAAGCGGTGCGATGTTATGGTGCCATGCCGATGTCGAACAGCTGGACGCCGCCGAGCTTCGCGACTTGATCGAAGCAGCCTGGCGTACCGTGGCGCCGAAGACGCTTCAGAAGGGGTTCGCATGAAAATGGCGATGCGGCGCGTGATCCTGTTTACGCGCAAGATCGACGCGATGACCGCGTTCTACCGCGACGTCATGGGCCTGAAGCTCGTCACCGACGAGAAAGGCTGGAAGGAGCTCGCGGCCGGCGGCGGGGTGCGCATCGCGCTGCACTCGGGGCCACCGACGCCGCCGGTGAAGGGACCGAAGCTCGGCTTCATGACGAAGGATGTGGCGAAGCTGCGGGAGACGCTCAACGCGCGCGGCGGCACGTTCGGCAAGGTGCGCGCCGGCACATATCAGCTGTGTGACGGCAAGGACCCCGACGGCAACGTGATCTCGCTGTCGAATAGGTAAGGGCTCACGCTTCGATGAGGCCAAGCCGGTTTTCGATACGCTCCATGCGCGTCTCCATGCGATCCAAGCGATGATCAACACGCACGATATTGGCATAAATACCTGCAACATCCGTTCGCATGATCACAAATTGATCTTCGAGCGACTGCAGACGTTGCTTGATGTCCTTCACTTCGGCCGTAAGCACATCGAGCCGCCCGTCGATGCGGCGGAGGTAGTGCAGGACGATATTTTCCGGCTCACCACTCATGCGCGAAACATAACAGGAACAATCGCAAAAGGCGAGTTCTATTATACGGCCGCCAGCCGCGCCGGCGCGGCCTTCGCGATCCAGCCGCCACCGAGGACGCGGGTGCCGTCGTAGAACACACAGGCCTGGCCGGGCGCGACGCTTTCCTCGGGCGCGAGCAGTTCGACGGTCGCGCCGCCGCCTTCGCGCGGCGTCACGCGGGCGGGCGTGGGCGGGCGGGTGGAGCGGACCTTCACCGTGCAGTCGAACGCCTCGCGCGCCGGCGTGAGCCAGTTGATGTCGCGGACGTTGACGTCGCGCGTGCCGAGCGCGCTGCGCGGGCCGACGATCACGCGCGCGTTCACCGCGTCGAGCGCGGTGACGAACAGCGGCTCGGCATTGCCGGACAGGCCGAGGCCCTTGCGCTGGCCGACCGTGAAATGGATCACGCCGTCATGCGTGCCGACGACGTTGCCCGAAAGATCGACGACGTCGCCGGGCTTGGCCGCATCGGGCTTCAGCTTCTCGACGATGCCGGCGTATTTGCCGTCGGGCACGAAGCAGATGTCCTGGCTGTCGGGTTTGTCGGCGACGAGGAGCCCGAGCTCCGACGCCAGCGCGCGCACCTGCGGCTTCGGCATGCCGCCCAGCGGGAAGCGCAGATAATCGAGCTGCGCCTGCGTCGTGGCGAACAGGAAATAGCTCTGGTCGCGGCTGTCGTCGGCGGCGCGGTGCAGCTCGGCGCCGTTGGCGCCTTCGAGGCGCTGGACATAATGGCCGGTGATGAGGGCAGCCGCGCCCAATTCGCGCGCGGTGTCGAGAAGGTCGGCGAACTTCACGCGTTCGTTGCAGCGCACGCAAGGGATCGGCGTTTCGCCCCGCGCGTAGGAAGCCGCGAAGTCGGCGATCACGCGGTCCTTGAACCGTTGCTCGTAGTCGAGGACGTAGTGCGCGATGCCGAGGCGGGCGGCGACGGCGCGCGCGTCGTGGATGTCCTGTCCGGCGCAGCAGGCGCCTTTCTTCTTGGCGGCGGCGCCAGCGTCGTAGAGCTGCAGCGTCACGCCCACGACGTCATAGCCCGCGCGCGCGGCGAGCGCGGCGGCAACCGAGGAATCCACCCCGCCCGACATGGCGGCGACGATTCTTGTCCCCTTCTTGGGGGTTCCCTTTGGCAGGCCCAGATCCATGCGCGGGCCTATAGTCCGGCCGCGCCCGGCCCGCAAGTTAGCCCGAGGCCGGCAGGTAGTTGAGCAGCGACACCTGGTTCAGCTGCGCCGTCACCTGGAGCGCGGCCTGGAGCGCGGTCTGATTGGCGTTCAGCTGGGTGATCGCCGTCGGCATGTCGACGTTCTCGATGTTCGAGACGAAGCCCTGGTACATCGTCGACAGCGTCGACTGGTGCGTGGCGGCGTCCTGGAGCTGGTTGTAGACGAAGCCGTTCGAAGCCGCCGCCGCGTTGACGCCCGTCGCCGCATTGGCGGAGACCTGGATCTCGTTGGTCAGGAAGGTGTTCTGCGCCCCAGAGAGGGTCGTGCTGGACGCGAGGTTGCCGCTCGAACTTGCGTCGAAATTGGCGAGGTCCGACAGCGTCTGCATCAGGCCGGTGCCGATGTCCGAGGCGAGCACGCCGACCTGCACGCTCTGGCCGTCGCCGACCATCACCGACTTCTTCTCGGTACCGTTGGCGAACGCGCTCGAGACCGACGGCAGCGCGGCGAGCTGCGACAGCGAGGTCGCCGTGAAGGGCGGCGTGTTGTCCTTGTCGCCGCCGTAGAGATAGTTGCCGTTGGCGTCCTTGGTGTTCAGGATCTGGCTCACCTGGTCGAAGATGCCGCTGGCCGTCGCCATCAGGGTCGAGCCGTCGCCATTGGCGACCGCGCCGGTGATCGCCGAGCGCAGCTGGTTCGACAGGTCCGACAGATCGGAGAGCTGCGAGTCCTGCAGATCGGCCTGGTTCACCGCCGTCGTGGTGTTGGTCTGATAGGCGGTCGCCTTGTTGGCCGCGGTGCGCGCGGCTTCGAGCACCGCGACCTTGTCGCCCAGCCCGGCATAGGTGGTCGAGACCTTGCCGCTGGAGACCTGCACCTGGCTCTTGTCGAGCGCGGCGTTGGCCTGCTCGATCTGCGACAGGAGAGCGGCCGACTGGCCGGCGGTGGAGACGCGATCGATCGTGGTCATGGTCTAGCTCACTGGATTTGCAGCAGCGTGTCGTACAGCTGGTCGACGACCGTCAGCATGCGCGCGCCGGCGCTGTAGGCCTGCTGATAGGTCATCATGTTGGAAAGCTCTTCGTCGAGATTGACGCCGGAGTTCGCCGCGGTGCGCGACTGCGCCTCGGTGAGGCGGTCGTCCTGCGCGGTCTGGTTGGCGGTCGCGGTCGAGCTCTGCGTCGCGACGTCCTGGTAGAACGCGGCCGCATAATCGCTGAGCGCGCCGGTCTGTGCCGCCATCTCGCCGGCCTTGGCGAAGCTCTGGGTGTTGGAGCCGACATTCTCGAGCGCCACCGCGCCCGAATTGTCGCCATGTCCGACGACGGTGTCGCCGGCGGTGGTGGTGGGCGTGATCTGCGCCTGCGCGAAGGCGAGGTTCTGCGGCGCGTTCGCGATCGCACCCGAGACCGCGAAGCTCGACGCCTGGAGCACCATCTGGTTCGCGCCGATGCCGAAAAGCTGGGTGGCGCTCATGCCGGTGGTGCCGCGCTGCGTCGTGTCGTTGGTGACGTTGAGCGTGTAGGTCGACAGGCTCGATGGTTGCGCCTCGGTGATCGAGCCGTCGGAATTGAGCGTGAAGGTCGCGCTGCCGCCCATCGCGGTGTTGAGCGCGCTCACCACATTGCCGATGGTCATGCCGGCGGTCAGCGTCACGGTCGCGGTCTTGGCGATCTCGCCGTTCGGGCCCTTGAGCTGGAGCGATATCTGGCCGCCCGCCGCGAAATTGCCGGCGTCGGAGGCCGACAGGCCGGTCGCCTTGATCGACGGCGCCGCCGAGGTGAAGAGATCGCCCAGGCCGAAGAACTGCGAGAAGCCCGAGCCGCCGCGGTCGGCCGGGTTTGATGCGTTGTCCTGGACCACGATGCCGTTGGTGCCGCCCGCGGAGATCGACAGCTGGCCGTTGGCGAAGGAGGCCGTCCCGTTCGAGCCAAGCGCGCCGTTCAGCGCGGTGGTGAAGCCGCCGACGGTGTTCGCGAACGAGATCGGGGCGCCGCCGTCCACCGTCATCTGGCCGGTGCCGAAATTCACGTCGATGCGGCTGACGAGATTGCCGCTCGAATCCGACACCGCGACGGTCGTGTTGCCGGTGAAGTTCAGCGCATCGGACGCCACGAGGCCGGTGTTGCGGCCCGACAGCGTGGTCGGCGGCGGGAACGACGTGTTGGCGTTGTGCTGCTCGTTGTAGGCAGCGGCCGTCTGCTGCGCGAGGTTGCCGACCTCTTCGCCGAGATCGGCCAGCGTGCCGTCGCGCATGTCGAGCATGCCCTTCAGCGATCCACCCGACAGATGCGGCTCGAAATTCTGCGGCTGGCCAATCGGCTGGCCGGAGTTCGGGTTGACGTCTTGGCTCATGATCGAGCCATAGGTCCCGTTGTTGGCGCCGGGCGTGTAGGAAAGCTGGGCGTAGCTGTCGCCGACCAGGTTCACGCCGTCGTCGGTCATCACCGACATGGAACCGTCAGGCTGCTGAATCGTGCGGATGCCGACCTGGGCCGACAAGCTGTTCAGCGCGACATCGCGCTGATCCAAAAGCGCGGAAGCCGTGTCGCCGTTGATCTGCGCCGTCTTGATCTGGGTGTTGAGGTCGTAGACCTGCTTCACCAGCGAATTGACGTTGGTGATCGCGTTGGAGACCTGCTGATCGACCTGGCCCCGCAGCCCGCTGATCTGCGACGCGAGGTTCGAGAAGGTCGAGGCGAGATCCTGGAAGCTGTTCAGCGCGCCGATCTGGTTGGCGCTGTCAGTCGGCGCCAGCGCGGCCTGGCCGAGCGCCGTCGAGACGTCGCCGAGCTGGCTGGTCAGGCTGGTGGGATCGCCCGGCTGGCCGAGCAGGCTGTTGAGCTGGTCGAACACCGAGCTCTGCGTGTCGTAGCGCGCCGACGAGCCGGAGGCCGAGAGCTGCTCGGTCTGGAGGAACTGGTCGGAGATGCGCTGGATGTCGGAGATGTCGACGCCGGTGAGCGTGCCGCCCGAGGCTTGCGCGGTCTCGTTCACGACGCGGCGCGCGTAGCCGACCGTGTTGAGGTTGGCGACGTTGTTGGAGACCACCCGCAGCGCCGTGCTGTTGGTCTGGAGGGCGCTGAGCGCCGAGGCTGCAATTCCGTTCAGGCTCACGCGGTTCTCGCGAAATGCTTTGGTGCCGAAGACGAGTTCGCAAGGGGTGTGCCAGCCGCTTTCGCGGATTTAAGCGGGTTTTTCGGGAACGGGACGGCAATTACGCGCTCGCGAGGCGGCAAAGCTTGCCGCGTAGGGCAGTTCGTGCCGCGCCGTAAAATCGCGCGCCATAGAGAAGAAGTGCGCAAGCGGCGAAAACACGCGCAAAAAATCTGGTCCGGCCCTTGCACCATCGTCTTGCGGAAACATGCGGGCAACGCTCGTGACGGCAGTAGCAGCTCACGTTCAGACGGCGATACAGCACGCAGGCGCGGTGCATGGCAGCGCGACTGCGCCGGGCGCCAAGACGGCCGGCAGCGCGTTCGACGACGCGCTGGACGCGATCCTGCAGGGCGCGGGCGACGACGACGATACGAACGCGGCGGCGACGCCGGCCACCGACACCAAGGGCGATCCGGCGAGGACGGCGAAGGCCGATCCGTCCGTGATCGCGAAGGACGGCACCGACGCCAACACCTGTCAGCCGATCCTCCCCAGGAAAGACGGGACGGCCGATCCGGCCAGGCTCGTCGCGGCGAAGGACGCGGACAAGCCGTCCGATGCGACCAAGACGGACAAGGACACGCAGCGCCATCGCGATCCTGCGGTTGCGCAGGCGCATCTCGATACCAACACCGTGACGCCGCCGGTCGCGCCGGTGCTGCCACCGCAGCCGCAGGCGGCGCCGACGACGAACACGCCGACGGAGGATAAGATGGCGTCCGTCGCCGCTGCTGCCGCGCCGCAGGCGGCGGACGACCAGACCGACGTGCCGGCGACCGACATCGCGGCGGCCGGCATGCAGCCCACTGGCGGTGCGACCAAGCCCGCCAAGCCCGGCGACGGCAAGCCGGGGCCGGCGCTCACCGCCAGCAAGACGCAGGCAAGCAGCTCGGCCGCGAGCAAGCTCGCCGACGCCAGCAACGCCGCCGGCCGCGTCTTCGCCGACCAGAAGACGGTGAGCAACGCGCCGCCGCAGACGACGCATCTCGATGCCGCCAAGCCGAACGGCAACGAGGGCAAGCCGCTGACCCAGCCGGCGCCGGCCACGACGCAGACCAATCCGAACACCGGCCAGCCGTCACAGGCGACGCAGCCGCAACAGCAGGCCGCCGTCCAGCCGGCGCAGCCGCATACCCAGACACAGCCCGCGCAGGCACCCGTCGGCAACGCCATCGCGGCGGCCACGGCCGCCCAACAGGCGAGCGCGGCAACGACCACGGGCGCGGCGACGAAGATCTCGGCCCAGCTGCAGATCGCGCATCCACCGGCGACCTCGACCGCCGATCCCGCCAGCCTCGCCTTCACCATCGCTTCGAAGTCGCAGGACGGCGCCAAGCATTTCGACATCCGCCTCGATCCGGTCGAGCTCGGCCGCATCGACGTGCATCTGGCCGTCGACGACGCCGGCAAGGCGCAGGCGACGTTGAGCGTCGAGAAGCCGCAGACGCTGGAGCTGCTCCAGAAGGACTCCGGCCACCTCGAGCGCGCGCTGAAGGATTCCGGCTTCGATCTCGGGCAGAGCGGACTCAGCTTCTCGCTGAAGGGCCAGCAGCAGCAGGCCGGCAACAACAACGGCGGCAACGCCAACTCTTCGTCGCGCGGGCGCACGCTCGCCGCGCGCGCCATCGCCGCGGTCGACAGCGCCGCATCCACCATCTCCCTGGGCCAGATGTCGGCAAGCGACACCCGGCTCGACATCAAAGTCTGAGGCACGCCATGACAACCGCCGTCGGTTCGACGCCCACCACCAACCCAACCGCCACCCAGGACACGAGCGCGCAGCAGCAGCTCGCGGGCAACTTCAACACCTTCCTGCAGCTGCTCACGACGCAGCTGCAGAACCAGGATCCGTTGAGCCCGATGGACTCCAACACCTTCACCCAGCAGCTGGTCGAATACAGCCAGGTCGAGCAGCAGATCGACACCAACACCAACCTGCAGACGCTTATCGGTCAGGGCTCGAGCGGCACCGGCTCCTATGCGGTGAACTATCTCGGCAAGGCGGTGACCGTGGCCAACGGCCAGGCGCCGCTCGCCGACAGCAGCGCGATCTGGGCCTACAACCTCGGCGCCGCCGCCGCGAACACGACGCTGACGGTGACCGATGCGAACGGCAACGTGGTCTACACCGGCGCGGGCGATACACCGGCCGGCACCCACACCTTCACCTGGGACGGCAAGGGCACGGATGGCAATCAGGAGCCCGACGGCACCTACAAGCTGACGGTCGGCGCGGCCGCCGCCGACGGCACCGCCGTCACGTCGGCCGTCACCTCCACCGGCGTGGTGAGCGAGGTCGACATGACCGGCGCTTCGCCCGTCCTGATGGTCGGACCCATGCCTGTCGCGCTGAGCGACATCGCGGGCGTCCAAACGCTTTGATCCGAAACCGGCGCCGCAGAAGCGGATGCCACCGACGCCGTGAGGCCTGGACGAAGTCCGGACCGGGCGGAAGGAAAGAAAGAGAATGAGCATCTATGGCGCAATGATGATCGGCGTCTCGGGCCTCGACGCCAACAGCCGGGCCCTTAGCGTCGCATCGTCCAACATCGCGAACGTCAACACCATCGGCTACAAGGCCAGCGGCAACGCGTTCTCCACCCTGCTCGCCTCGGCGGCCGGTTCGGGCGACGTGTCCGATGCCGGCGTCGTCGCCAACCAGGCGCAGCAGGTCACGATCCAGGGCGGCATCACGTCGACCCAGTCGCCGACCGACCTTGCGCTCTCGGGCAACGGCTTCTTCGTGGTCTCCACCCAGCCCGGCACCGGGGGCCAGCAGCTCTATACCCGCGCCGGCGACTTCACGCCGGATTCGAGCGGCAACCTGCAAAACGCCTCGGGCTTCTATCTGCAGGGCTGGCCGTTGTCGGCCGACGGCTCGGTCCCGACCGACCGCAACGACCTGACCGACATCAACGTCAACGACCTCGCCGGCAAGGCCGAGGCCACGACCACGATGTCGATCCAGGCCAACCTGCAGTCCTCGACCGCCATCACCACGCCCTACAATGCAGGCGACATGGCGTCGGGCGCGGTGACGCCGGACTTCCAGCGCACCGTCAACATCTATGACAGCCAGGGCGGCGCGCAGGCGCTGCAGGTGTCCTACGTCAAGACCGGCGCCAACACCTGGAACTACGAGGTCACCTATCAGGGCGCGGGCTCCAATCTCGGTTCGCCGCCCCCCACCAACAACATGGTCGCCGCCGGCACGATGACGTTCAACTCCGACGGCACGCTGAAGACCGCCGACTCGTCGGCGGCCTCGCCGACCGGCTCGATCAGCGTGAACATCCCGTGGGATACGACCGCATCGGGCCTGCAGCCGCAGACGATCTCGATCAACATGGGCACGCCGGGCTCCTCGGACGGCGTCACGCAGTTCGACAATCCGTCGGCGCTGGTGTCGTCGAAGGTCGACGGCGCGCTGTTCGGCTCGCTCTCGGGCGTCTCGATCGACAGCGACGGCTTCGTCACGGCGCAGTTCTCCAACGGCCTGTCGCAGAAGGTGTTCAAGATCCCGGTGGCGACCTTCGCCAACCCGGACGGCCTCTCCGCGGTGTCGGGCAACGCCTATGCGGCGTCGAACGACTCGGGCTCGCCGACCATCGGCGAGGCCAATCTCGGCGGCGCGGGCACCATCCAGTCCAAGGCGCTGGAAGGCTCCACCGTCGACCTCGCCAACGAGTTCACCAATCTCATCACGACACAGCGTGCGTACAGCGCCTCGGCCCGCATCGTCACCACGGCCGATCAGATGCTGCAGACGCTGGAGCAGATCCAGTAACCAATCAGGCCCGGAAAACCGGCGTTTCGCGACGGTGCGAAACGCCGGTGTTGATGGATTGAAGAGCGTTCGAGCGAAGACGGTACGACTTCATTTACCAAGCCCATTGGCCCTTTCTTTAAGGGCCGGAGCACTACGTTGCACGCGGGTAATGACTGTTGGGAGTCCACATGATGGGCGAAGAAAGAAAAGGACGCGTGAGTTATGTCATCGGGCCGGATGGCAGCCCGCTGACGCTCGCCGACCTTCCGCCGCCGGGGACGCGGCGCTGGGTGATCCGCCGCAAGGCCGAGGTCGTCGCCGCGGTGCGCGGCGGGCTGCTCAGCCTCGACGATGCCTGCAAGCGCTACACGCTGACGGTCGAGGAATTCCTCGCCTGGCAGCGCGCGATCGACCGGTTCGGCATGCCGGGCCTGCGCGCGACACGGGTACAGCAGTACAGGAACTGACCTTATGTCCGTGTGTCGCGCGCCCTTAGACAAAAACCGGGGCGCCACACGGGCGCAGCAGTACCGGAACTGATTAGCGAAAGGTAAATGGCGGGCACACAATAAGTAGAACCCCGTTCGCCATTTCCTTTGCGTGGGGGCGTGCGCGTTAAGCACGGCTTTACCATCCGCACGGCAATGTTTGCCTAGCACGGCGCTGGGCACATCGATCCCACGCGTCGACACGCGGAGGGCACATTGCCGGATTTCGTCAAAGCGATCGGAGCAGCCAGGTTCGGCGTCATGGCGGGCGTTGCCGCCGCGCTGACTGCGTTCTTCCTGTATATTGCCGGCGCGATCACCGAGCCGCCCAAGGCGATCCTGTTCTCGGGCCTTGAGACGCGCGACGCCGCCGCCGTGACGGCGAAGCTCGACGCGCTGAACGTCAAATATGAAGCCAAGGGCGACGGCGGCACGATCCTGGTGCCTGCAGACGACGTGCAGAAGCTGCGCATGCAGCTCGCCTCCGACAACCTGCCGGCAGCCGGCGTCGGCTACGAGATCTTCGACAAGTCGGACGCCTTCGGCGCCACCGCCTTCGTCCAGAACATCAACAAGCAGCGCGCCATCGAGGGCGAGCTCGCCCGCTCCATCCAGACCATCGACGGCATCGACGGCGTGCGCGTGCACCTCGTCGTGCCCGAGCACCAGATCTTCAGCCATGACGACCAGCAGCCCACCGCCTCGGTGGTGCTGAAGACGCGCGGCGTCCTCGGCAAGGGCCAGGTGCAGGCGATCCAGCATCTCGTCGCCGCCGCCGTCGCGGGCCTCGCGGCCGAGCGCGTCGCGGTGATCGACGACAAGGGCGATCTGCTTGCGGGCGGCGACGACAAGGCCGGCCCGAACGCCATCGCCGCCGGCCAGGACGCCCAGACCTCCGATTTCGAGGACCGCCTGCGCGAGCGCGTCGAGTCCATCGTCGCCAGCGTCGTCGGCCCCGGCCATGTGCGCGTCCAGGTGACGGCCGACATGAACTACACCCACCAGAACATCGTCGCCGACCAGTACGATCCGGACAGCAAGGTCGTGCGCTCCACCCAGACGACGGAAGCCAGCAACACCGACACCAACGGCAACGCCAATGCCGCCGTGTCCGTCGCCAGCGCGCTGCCGGGCGGCGCGCCGGCCGCGGGCGACAACACCAAGTCGGACGCCTCGCACACCGAGGAGATGACCAACTACGAGATCAACCACACCCAGACCACCAGCACCGTCGACGGCGGCACGCTGAAGCGGCTTTCGGTCGCGGTGGTGGTGGATGGTACGCCGGGCACCGGCGGCGCCTACAAGCCGCGCTCGCCGGCCGAGATGAAGCAGATCGGCGACATCGTGAAGTCGGCCATCGGGTACGACGCCAAGCGCGGCGACATCGTCCAGGTCGACAACATGGCGTTCGCCCGCATGGACGTCGCCGACGGCACGCCGGCGCCCGCACCGATGCTCGGCCTCGACGGCCAGGACTGGATGAAGATCATCGAGGTCGCGATCTTCGCGGTGACGGCGCTGCTGATGGGCTTCTTCGTCGCCCGTCCGCTGATCGCGCGGATGTTCTCGCCCAACGGCACGGCGCTCGCGCAAGTCGCACCCGGCTCCGTCATCGCCGGCGCCCTGCCCGCGCCGTCCGGCGCCGACGCCGGCATGATGCAGGTCGACGCGAACGGCCATCCGCTGGCGCTCGCCGCGCCGGCCATGGCCCGCGGACCCTCCATCGACATCTCCCAGATCGAGGGCCATGTCCGCGAATCCGCGATCAAGAAAGTCGGCGAGGTCGTCCAGTCGCATCCCGACGAGGCGCTCGCGATCATCCGCACCTGGCTCCACGAACCGGCGTAACCACCCATGGCCCCGCGCGCAAAAACCGCCGTCAAGGACGACATCCGCCAGCTCACGGGCGCGGAACGGTCGGCGATCATCATGCTCAGCCTCGGCGAGGAGCACAGCTCCAAGCTCTGGGGAATGATGGACGAGGAAGAGGTCAAGGAAGTCAGCCAGGTGATGTCGACGCTGGGCACGGTGTCGTCGAGCCTGGTGGAGAAGCTGCTGGTCGACTTCGTGTCGCAGATGTCGGGCACCGGCTCGCTGATGGGCTCCTATGAATCCACCGAGCGCCTGCTCGGCCGCATGATGCCGGAAGAAAAAGTCTCCCAGATCATGGAAGAGATCCGCGGTCCTGCCGGCCGCACCATGTGGGACAAGCTCGCCAACGTGAACGAGACCGTCCTCGCGAACTATCTCAAGAACGAATATCCGCAGACCGTCTGCGTCGTGCTCTCCAAGATCAAGCCGGAGCATGCCGCGCGCGTGCTGGCCTCGCTGCCCGAGGAGTTCGCCCTCGAGGTCGTGCAGCGCATGCTGCGCATGGAAGCGGTGCCGAAGGAGATCCTGGACAAGGTCGAGCAGACGCTGCGCATCGAGTTCATGTCCAACCTCGCCCGCACCTCGCGCCGCGACTCGCACGAGCAGATGGCCGAGATCTTCAACAATTTCGACCGCCAGACGGAAAGCCGCTTCGTCACCGCCCTCGAAGAGCGCTCCAGAGACAGCGCCGAGCGCATCAAGGCGCTGATGTTCACCTTCGAGGATCTCGGCAAGCTCGATCCGGGCTCGATCCAGACGCTGCTGCGTCACGTCGAGAAGGACAAGCTGGGCCTGGCGCTGAAGGGCGCGACCGACACGCTGCGCGACGTATTCTTCTCCAACATGAGCGAGCGCGCCGGCAAGATCCTGCGCGAGGACATGGAGGCGATGGGCCCGGTGCGCCTGAAGGACGTCGACGAGGCGCAAATGCGCATGGTCAACGTCGCCAAGGACCTGGCCAACAAGGGCGAGATCATGATCGCCAACGGCAATGCCGAAGACGAGCTGGTGTACTGAGATGACAACGGCTGCCAAATACACCTTCGACATCGAGTTTCGCCCCGAGGGCGACCTCATCTCCAACGCCGCCCGCGCGCGCCAGAAGAAGGCGTACACGACGGAGGAGATCGACACGCTGTCCTCCAAGGCGCGCGAGCAGGGCATGAAGTCCGGCCAGGTGCGCGCCGCCGAGCAGCAGACGCAGGAGGTCTCCAAGCTGGCGATGGCGCTGCGCGACGTCGTGGCCCGCTCCAGCCGCGCCACCGACGACGTGCGCGAGGAAGCCGCCCTGATCGCACTGGCCGCGGCGCGCAAGCTGGCCGGCTTCGCGATCGACGCACTGCCGTCGGCCGACGTCGAGGAAGTCCTGCGCCACGCCCTGCACCAGGCGCTGGGCGAGCCGCGCGTCGTGCTGCACACGAGCCCCAAGGTCGCCGAGATGCTGCGCCCCAAGCTGGCCGAGATCGCGCATGAGGAAGGCTTCGAGGGCCGCGTCGTCGTCACCGGCGATGCCGCCATGGGCCATGCCGATTGCCGCATCGAATGGCGCGGCGGCGGCGCCGAGCGCAGCCAGGCCGCCATCGAATCCGCGATCGCCGAGTTGATCGCCAACCGCTTTTCGCATCCGTCGGAGGAATAAGTCATGGCCGCGAGCGACAACGTCGATCTGCCCGATCTGGGGCATGACGGTCCCGGCACCAGCCAGGCGCTGCTCAACAACGACTCCCACCAGGAGGCCGAGGTCAAGCACACCGCGCAGGACCTGGAGGCGGTGTTCGACGTGCCCGTCACGGTCTCGGCCGTGCTCGGCAAGTCGGCGATGGAAGTCAGCCAGCTCTTGAAGCTCGGCAAGGGCACCGTCGTCGAGCTCGACCGCAAGGTCGGCGAAGCCATCGACATCTACGTCAACGACCGGCTGGTCGCGCGCGGCGAGGTCGTCCTGGTCGAAGACCGCCTGGGCGTCACCATGACGGAAATCATCAAAGCCGGTCAGAGCTAAGGATCACAGCCATGAGACTCCTCATCGTCGGACAGCTGCAGGGCCAGCTCACCACCGCCACGAAGATCGCGATGGACCGCGGCGCCAAGGTCACCCATGCGCTCGACATCGAGCAGGCGCTCGCCTCGCTGCGCGGCGGCAGGGGCGCCGATCTGGTGCTCTGCGACGTCAAATGCGACATCGCGCAGCTGGTGCGCGGCCTGACCGCCGAACGCATCTGCACGCCGGTCGTCGCCTGCGGCATCAACACCGATGCGCGTTCCGCCGTCGACGCGATCCGCGCCGGCGCCAAGGAATACCTGCCGCTGCCGCCCGATCCGGAGCTGATCGCCGCCGTGCTGGCCGCCGTCGCGGACGAGAGCCATCAGATGATCTTCGAGGACAACGCGATGGAGGCGGTGATCTCCCTCGCCGACCAGGTCGCGCCGTCGGAAGCCTCGATCCTCATCACCGGCGAGAGCGGCACCGGCAAGGAAGTGATGGCGCGCTACATCCACAAGAAGTCGAACCGCAACGACAAGGCGTTCATCTCGGTCAACTGCGCCGCGATCCCGGAGAACCTGCTCGAATCCGAATTGTTCGGCCATGAGAAGGGCGCCTTCACCGGCGCCATCGCGCGCCGCATCGGCAAGTTCGAGGAAGCCAATGGCGGCACGCTGCTGCTGGACGAAATTTCGGAAATGGACGCGCGCCTGCAAGCCAAGCTGCTGCGCGCCATCCAGGAGCGCGAGATCGATCGCGTCGGCGGCACCAAGCCGGTCAAGGTCGACATCCGCATCATCGCGACCTCGAACCGCGACCTCGCCGAGGCGGTGAAGCACGGCCTGTTCCGCGAGGACCTGCTCTATCGCCTGAACGTCGTGAACCTGCGCCTGCCCGCTCTTCGTGAACGGCCGCGCGACATCCAGGCGCTGGCGCGACACTTCGCGGGCAAATACGCGACGCAGAACGGCGTGCCCTACCGCCCGATCGCTTCGGTCACCGAGCGCCTGCTCGCCGGCCATCCGTGGCGCGGCAACGTGCGCGAGCTCGAGAACACGATGCACCGCGCCGTGCTGCTGGCAACCGGTCCGGACATCCAGCCGGAAGCGATTCGCCTGCCGGACGGCACCCAGGTCGGCAACAAGCCGGCGCCGAACGACCTGCCCGCGCCGGTACAGGCCGCGGTGAACAACGCCGTGGCGGTAACGCGCGGTCTGGTCGGCCGCACGGTAGCGGACGTCGAGCGCGACCTGATCCTCGATACGCTCGATCACTGCCTGGGCAACCGGACGCATGCCGCCAACATCCTCGGCATCTCGATCCGCACCCTGCGCAACAAGCTGCGCGAGTATTCGCAGGCCGGCCTTGCGATCCCCAACCACGGCGAACAACGCGTCGCGAACGGATAACCCATGGCAGACGTCAGCGCCGCATCGACTCCCGCCGCCGGCGGCGGCTTCAACATCAGCCTCGGCCAGATCGCCGATATCCTGAAGAAGTCCGACCTCGCGCTCGCCATCGGAATCATGGCGATCCTGGTCGTGCTGCTGCTCCCGCTGCCGACCTGGCTGCTCGACATCTGCCTGGCGCTGTCGCTGTCCTTCTCCATCGTCATCCTGATGACGGCGGTTTTTATTCGTAAGCCGCTCGAGTTCAGCTCCTTTCCGACCGTCCTGCTCATCACCACGATGCTGCGCCTGGCGCTGAACCTCGCCTCGACGCGGCTGATCCTGGGCCACGGCAACGAGGGCACCAATGCGTCCGGCTATGTCATCCAGGCCTTCGGCAAGCTGATCGTCGGCGGCAATTTCGTCATCGGCCTGATCGTCTTCGCGATCCTGGTGATCGTGAACTTCGTCGTCATCACCAAGGGTTCGGGCCGTATCGCCGAAGTCGCGGCGCGCTTCAGCCTCGACGCGATGCCCGGCAAGCAGATGGCGGTCGACGCCGACCTCTCCGCCGGCCTGATCGACGAAAAGGAAGCCAAGCGGCGGCGCAAGGAGCTCGAAGCCGAATCCAACTTCTTCGGCGCGATGGACGGTGCATCCAAATTCGTGCGTGGCGACGCGATCGCCGGCCTGATGATCGTGGCGATCAACGTGATCGGCGGCATCATCATCGGCGTGGCGCAGCACGGCGTGTCGTTTGCCGACGCCACCCAGACCTATACCCTGCTGACGGTCGGCGACGGCCTGGTCTCGCAGATGCCGGCGCTGATCGTCTCGACCGCCGCAGGCCTGATGGTCTCCAAGGCCGGTGTCGAAGGTCCGGCCGACAAGGCGCTGATCAACCAGCTCTCCTATTATCCGCAGGCGCTCGGCATGGCCTCGGCCGTGATGGGCATCGTCGCGATCCTGCCCGGCATGCCGACGCTGGTGTTCGCCGCCCTGTCGGCGGGCTGCGGCGGTCTTGCCTACATGGCCTATCAGAAGAAGAGCACGGCCGAGGCGCAGGAGAACGCCATCGAAGAGAAGGCCAAGGCCGAGGACAAGTCCAAGGAAGAGCCGATCTCGACCGCGCTGGCGCTCGACCTGCTGCGCGTCGAGCTGGGCTATGGCCTGTTGCCGCTGATCAACGACGTGAAGGGTCACCGCATCACCGACCAGATCAAGGCGCTGCGCCGCCAGCTGGCGACCGAGATGGGCTTCGTGATGCCGGCGGTGCGCATCCTCGACAACATGCAGCTGGGCGCCAACGAGTACCGCATTCGCATCAAGGAAGTGGATTCGGGCCGCGGCGAGCTGTTCCCCGGCCTGCTGCTGACGATGGATCCCAAGGGGCTGCCGGTCGACCTGCCTGGCACGCACACCACCGAGCCGGCGTTCGGCCTGCCCGCGACCTGGGTCAACGGCCAGCTGCGCGAGGAAGCGAGCTTCAAGGGCTACACCGTCGTCGATCCGGGCACGGTGCTCACCACGCATCTCACCGAAGTGCTCAAGGCGCATATGGCCGAGCTGCTCTCCTATGCCGAGACCAAGAAGCTGCTCGACGACCTGCCGCCGGAGAACAAGAAGCTGGTGGACGAACTGATCCCGTCGCAGATCTCGGTGACCGGCGTGCAGCGCGTGCTGCAGACGCTGCTCGGCGAGCGCGTCTCGATCCGCGACCTGCCGGCGGTCCTGGAAGGCATCGCCGAAGCGGTCGGCCACACCAAGAACGCGATGTACATCACCGAGCACGTCCGCGCCCGACTGGCGCGCCAGCTCTGTCACGCCAACCTCGCGCCGGGCGGCTATCTGCCGCTGGTCGCGCTGTCGCCGGCGTGGGAGCAGGCGTTCCAGGAGTCGATCATCGGCCAGGGCGAGGACCGCCAGCTTGCCATGGCACCGTCGCAGCTCCAGGCCTTCATCGGCAGCGTGCGCGACCGCTTCGACGAGGCTTCGGCCAAGGGCGAAGTGCCGGTGCTGCTGACCAGCCCGCAGGTGCGGCCCTTCGTGCGCTCCATCATCGAGCGCTTCCGCCCGCAGACGGTGGTGATGAGCCAGAGCGAGATCCACGCCAGCGTCAAGCTGCGCACCATGGGACAGGTCTAAGCCAATGCAGCTGAGAACCTTCCTCGCCAAGGACATGAAAGAAGCGCTCGCCACGGTGCGCGCCGACATGGGACCGGAGGCGGTGATCATCGCCTCCGAGAAAGCCAAGAGCGGTGGCGTCTTGGTGCGCGCGGCACTCGACACGCGCGAGGAAGAAGCCGTCGTCGAAGCGGCATCGGCCGAAACGCCGATCGCGGACTTCGAAGCGCATTATCGCGACGGGCTGCTGCGCCGCTTGCGGTCCGATGCGCCGAAGAGCCGCCTCAGCTTCGACCGCACCGCGCTGATCACGGCCTTGAATCGTCATCGTCTGCCCGAAGGCCTGGCGCACGCCCTGGCCGAGAGCGCGGCGAAGGCACAGCTCACCGACATGACGCTGGCGCTCGCGAGCGCGCTCGACAAGAAGCTGCGTACCTATCCCATCGATTTCGACGCCGCCGGCGCGCTGCTGCTGGTCGGGCCGAACGGCGCCGGCAAGACGGCGGTCGCGGCCAAAATCGCGGCGCATGCGCGGCTCGCGGGCCGGCGCACGACGCTGATCGCGACGGATTCGTCCGGCGCCGGCGCCGTGGCGCGGCTGGAGACCTTCGCCAGGCATCTCGATTGCGCCGTCGCGACGGCGGAGAGCACCGCCGAACTCGCCTCGCTCGTTTCGGAATGCCTGAGCAAGAAGACGTTCGTCATCGTCGACACCGCGGGCTTCGATCCGCGCGACGGCAAGGCGCGCGCCGCCTTCGCGGCGCTGGCGCAGACGCCGAAAATCGAAGCGGTCGGCGTCGTCTCGGTACTGAGCGACGCGGAAGAAGCGTCCGAGATCGTCGAAGCGCTCGCCAGCCTCGGCGCGCGGCGGCTGATCGCGACTGGGGCGGACCTCGCACGGCGCGCCGGTGCGCTGACCGCGGCGGCGACGGCCTCGATCCCGCTGGCACATATAACCCGTTCGCCCTTCGTGGCGGGCGGTCTCGAAGCCCCCACCTCGCTGTCGCTCGCGCGGCTGCTGCTCGACGAACAACGGAGCGCACAATGACGACGCATCTGACGGCCATCGGCTCGGGCAAGGGCGGCACGGGCAAGACGCTGATCGCGGTAAGCCTGGCGCATGCGCTGGCGCATCAGGGCGAGCGCGTCCTGCTGTGCGACGCCGATCTCGGCCTCTCGAACGCGGGCGTGCATCTGGGCGTGGGCGAGACCGGCGATCTTGCCGGATTGCTCGCGGGGCACAAAACTTTGAAAGAAGCCGTGGCACGCATTTCCTGCGGGCCACGCGCCGGATTCGACATCCTTGCCGCGCCGCCGGGCTCGGGCGCGTTGGCCAATGCGAAGGACGGCGCCATCGATACGCTGCTGATGGCGCTGGAATGCGCGCCTTATGACCGCGTGCTGATCGATCTTGGCGCCGGCATCGACAACACGGTGATGCGCATCGCCGGCCATGCCGACGACGTCCTGTTGGTCGTGACGCCCGATCCGGCCTCGCTGACCGACGCCTATGCGTTCGCCAAGCTCTTGCTGCGCCGCACCACGTCGCGCGTGCCGCAGCTCCTGGTCAACATGGCGCTGAACGCCACCGAGGGCCGCCGCGTCGCCGAGGCGCTGATCACCTCTGCCCGCACCTTCCTGCATGCCGCGCCGGAATATCTCGGCCACGTGCCATGCGATACGCGGGTCCCCGACGCGGTGCGCCGCCAGACGCCGCTTTTGGCCGCGTTCCCGCAGACGCCGGCCGCCACCGCCATCGAGGCCATCGCCCTCAAGCTGCACGGCGGCCATGCCGCGCCACTCGCCGTCGCGGGCCTGCGTTAACCCTACTTCCGGTTCACGGCGTTTTTCGCAGCCCGGGAACTGGTATATGATCTCCCAATAAGCGCGCGGGCGGGCTGTCGAAGCGCGCGTGGGAAGCGTTCGTTGCTTCGTTCAGTTGGGGGGTTACATGCCTTTTCTCATGGATATCTGGCACGCCGTGCAGGCGATCATCCTGTCGGGCGATTGGAAGACGTTGGCGGTGATAGCCGTCATCGCGCTGGCCGCGGGCTATACGATGCAGAGCATGGGCTCGGTCGTGTCGACGACGGTGGTGGCGCTCATCGCCTTCGCGCTGGTCGAGTACGCGCTGGCCATCACCATCGGCAAACAGAACCCGGCGGGCTATGCCACGCAGGACTGGGATGCCTTCAAGCATCTGGCGATGCTGACGCTGCTGGCCTACGGACTGGTCTTCGCGGTCGCCATCGGCATCGCGCACACCGCCAAAACGCTGATCTTCGACCGCTAGCACGCGATCACAGTCCGTCACCGGACCGAGATGGACGGGATGTTCCGAAGCGGCTAGCTTCGGGACATGATCCTCTATGTCGTCATCGGCATCGCCGTCCTGATCGTCTTGTGGGCGATCATGACTTATAATGGGCTCGTCTCGCGCCGCGCCATGGTCGCCGAGGGCTGGAGCGGCATCGACGCCCAGCTCAAGCGCCGCGCCGACCTGATCCCGAACCTGGTCGAGACGGTGAAGGGCTATGCCACGCATGAGCGCACCACCTTCGACGAGCTGGCCGCGATGCGCTCGGGCGCCGGCACGACGAGCCAGGACCCGGCACAGCGCGCCGCCGCCGAGACTGCGATCACCGCGGCGATCGGCAAGGTGATGGCGGTGGCCGAGGCCTATCCCGAATTGAAGGCGAGCGCGAATTTCCAGGACCTGCAGAAGGACCTCGCCGATATCGAGGACCAGATCCAGATGGCGCGGCGCTATTACAACGGCGCGGTACGCAACCTGAACGTCAGCGTGCAGCAATTCCCTTCGAACATCGTCGCGGGAATGACCGGGTTCCAGCCGGCGCAGTTCTTCCAGATCGACAACGCGGCCGACCGGAACGCGCCCAAGGTCTCGTTCGGCTGATGCGCGGCGGCGTCCTCGCCCTGCTATTCGTGCTCCTGGCATCGCCCGCGTTCGCGCAGGACGCGCAGATCTCGCAGCCGCAGCAGACGACCGGCACGGATGCCGTGCAACCGCAGGCGCCGGATTCCGGCGTCGAGCGCATCATGCGCTACGACAGCGACATCACGGTCGCCAAGAACGGCGTCCTGACCGTCACCGAGACCATCGCGGCGCACGCCACCGGCGACCAGATCCGGCACGGCATCTATCGCGATTTTCCGACCGACTACACCGATACGCACGGCCGCGCGGTGCATGTGCGCTTCGACGTGATGGCGGTGACGATGGACGGGCACAGCGAGCCCTACGACACCGAGGGCATCGACGGCGGCAAGCGGGTCAAGATCGGCGACGCGGACCACGATGTCGATCCGGGCGACCACACCTACACGATCACCTACATCACCGCGCGGCAGATCGGCTTCTTCGACACCTATGACGAGCTGTACTGGAACGTCACCGGCAATTACTGGATCTTCCCGATCGACAAGGCGTCGGTGACGATCCACCTGCCCAAGGGCGCGGAGATCACGCAATACCGTGCCTATACCGGCGCCACCGGTTCGACCGCATCCAACGCCATCGCCGACCAGCCGTCGGCCGATACGATCCATTTCGTCACGACGCAGCCGCTCGACGCGCAAGCCGGCCTGACCGTCGCCGTAGGCTTTCGCAAGGGCGCGGTGATACCGCCAAGCAAGGAAGAGCTGCAGCGCGAGATGATCCTGGCCAATGCCGGTCCGATCGCGGCGGTGCTCGGCGTGCTGGCGATGCTGGTGTTCTACTGCGTCGCCTGGTGGCATTTCGGGCGCGATCCCAAGCGCGGCACCGTGATCCCGTTATTTGCGCCGCCGGCCGGTCTTTCGCCCGAAGCGGTGCGCTACATCCACAAGATGAGCTACGACCGCAAAGCGTTCGCGGCCGCCCTGATCGGCATGGCGGTGAAGGGCTTCCTGACGATCTCCGAACAGGACAAGACCTATACGCTCAAGCGCACGGGCAAAACGGTCGGCGATTGCGCGCTGTCGAAGGGCGAGATCGCGCTGTCGCAGGCGCTGTTCGACGACACGACGAGCGCGATCGAACTCAAGCAGGAAAATCACAGCGCCATCCAGAGCGCCATCACCGCGCTCAAGAACAGCCTGAAGGCGGAGTGCGAGCGGCACTATTTCGTCACCAACAGCGGCTGGTTCCTGGGCGGACTTGCGATCCTGGCGCTGGCGGGCGTGGCGGCGGCGCTTCTGGGCGAAGCACCGGTCGTGGCGCTGCCGCTGATGTTCGCCGCGTCGTTCTGGTCGGCGGCGGTGGCGTTCCTGTGGCATCAGACCTATCTCGGCTGGCTCGGCGTGTTCTCCGGACCGGGTTCGCGGATCTCCAACGTCTTCGGCGCGCTGGTGACCACGATCTTCGCCGTGCCGTTCACCGGCGGCATGTTCGTGTGGCTCAATGCGCTCAACATGGCGGTATCGCCCATCGCCATCGGCGCGCTCTTCGCCGGCGGCATCGTCGCCTATGTCTTCCACCACCTGCTGAAGGCCCCGACCGCCGCGGGCGCGGCGGTCTACGACCAAATCGACGGCTTCAAGCTCTATCTTTCCACCGCCGAGAAGGACCGGCTGGAGATGCTCAACCCGCCCGATATGACGCCGGCGGTGTTCGAGAAATTCCTGCCCTATGCCATCGCGCTCGACGTCGAGAACCAGTGGAGCAAGAAGTTCGAGGCCGAAGCGGCCGCCGCCGGCCTCGGGGCCGACCAGAATTACGGCTACACGCCGGTTTGGTATGTCGGCGACAATTTCGGCAATCTCGGCATGGCAGGCTTCGCGTCGTCCATCGGCTCGTCGATCGGCAGTGCGGCCGCGTCGGCCTCCACCGCACCGGGCTCGAGCTCGAGCAGCGGCGGCGGCGGGTTCTCCGGTGGCGGCGGGGGCGGCGGCGGTGGCGGCGGCTGGTAGGATCCGGCTCGCCACAGCTCTTGCCTTGCTCGCCTGCGCGACCGGCGCGCGGGCGGGCGACATCGAACGCATCACCGACTATCGCAGCGACGTGACGGTGGCGCGCGACGGCGCGCTGTCGGTCACCGAGGCGATCACCGTGAATGCGCAGGACGACGACATCGTCCACGGTATCTATCGCGACTTCCCATCGATCTATCGCCAGAGCGGCAACGTGCATGTCCGCTTCGACGTGACGGACACGACGCTCGACGGCCATCCGACGCCGCACAGCGAAAGCCAGATCGAGAACGGCACACGCGTGCAGATGGGCGACGCGAATGCCACGCTGCGCCCGGGACTGCATACCTTTGTGCTGCGCTACACCACCGACCGGCAGATCGGCTTCTTCGCCAAGAACGACACGCTCTATTGGAACGTCACCGGCAATGGCTGGCAGTTCGCGATCGATCATGCGAGCGCTGTCGTGCATCTGCCCGCCGGCGCACGGATCCTGGGCACGGATTTCTTCACCGGCGTGCAAGGTGCGCATGGGGGCGCGGCCATCGCGCGGCGGATCGCGCCCAATGGCATCGCCTTCGAGACGACGCAGGCGCTCGGCTCCAACGAAGGCCTGACGATCGAACTCGCCTTCGCCAAAGGCGCCGTGCAGCCGCCGAGCGTCGCGACGCAGCGCGCCTATCTGGCGCGCGACAATGCGGGCGCGGCGGGTGCAGCAGGCGGATTGGCGTTGCTGTTCGTCTATTTCGGCGCCATGTGGGTATTGGTCGGACGCGATCCAAAGCGCGGCGTGAGCGTGCCATTGTTCGAACCACCGCAGGGACTCTCGCCGGCGGCAGTGCGCTTCATCCATCGCATGCACTACGACCGCAAGGCCTTCGCGGCGACGCTGCTCTCGTTGGCGGTGAAGGGCGTGCTGAACATCCGGGAGACGCCGCACTTCACCGGCCCGGTTTACAGCGTCGCGCCGCGCGGACGGCCGACGGCGCCGTTGTCACGCGGCGAGGCCGATGTCGCCGACGCACTGCTGGGCATGGGCGGCGAAGAGACCGAGCTTTCGCAGAAATGCCATGGCGAGATTGCGTCCGCCATCGCCAGCCTGAAGCATGATTTGAGCGACGAATACGAAGGCGCTTATTTCAACCAGAACAAGACGCTGTTCTGGCCGGGGCTGGGCATCATCGCGCTGAGCTGCGTGGCCGCCGCGGCGCTGTCGGACGACGTCGCCGGCGCCTTCCTGGTGTTCCTGTGGACCGGCTTGTTCGGCGTGGCGAGTGCGCTGTTCGCCTGGTACGCCTTCGGCGCGTGGCGCAGCGTCTTCGCGGGTCCCGGCGCACGCGTCGTGCATATCGGCATCGCGGTGATGCGCACGGTGGCCGCCCTGCCCTTTATCGCCGCGTTGATCGGCCTGGCGTTCTTCCTCAACCACGCGATCGCGCCGATCACCGTCGCGATCCTGGCCGTCGAAGCCATCGTCGCCGTGATCTTTTACGGCTTGCTGCGGGCGCCGACGCTGGCCGGCGCCCGTCTGCGCGATGCGATCGACGGCTTCGCGCTGTATCTGAAGACCGCCGAGGAGCCGCGCATCGCGCAGCAGCTCACGCCGGCGCTCTTCGAAAAATACCTGCCCTATGCCGTGGCGCTGGATTGCGAAAACGCCTGGACGCGCAAATTCCAAGCCGCGACGGCAGACGCCGGCACGGGCAGCGATGCGAGCGCCACCGGCCGGCCGTTCCTGCCCATATGGTACCAGGGCGACTCGTTCACATCGCTCGGCACGATGGGCTTTGTCTCGTCCATCGGCGCATCGATCGGTGATGCGGTGGCGAGCGCCTCGGTCGCGCCGGGCTCCGGCGGCGGCAGCGGCGTTGGATTCTCCGGTGGCGGCGGGGGCGGCGGTGGCGGCTGGTAGCTAGCGCCGCGGCGGCTTCGACTTGATGCTGTCGATGGCGACGGGCCCCGGTCCCATGCCGACGAGCAGCAATAGCCCGCCCGCAATCGCCATGTTGCGCGCGAAGATGTCGAAATCGGCGGCGCGGTCGATGGCGTTGTTGATCTTCCAGAAATCGTGCATCGCGACCGAAACGACCAGCGTGAAGCCGAACAGCAGCACCGCGCCGTGCCGCGTCTGGAAACCGAACACCAGCGACAGCCCGCCAAGCCACATCACGATCAGCGCGGTGGCCAGGAGCACCGGCGCGGCCGGAATGCCCTTGAGCGCCATGAGTTGGATCGTGCCGTCCCACTGGTTGCCGTAGCTGAGCGCGGCGGCAAGGAAGAACCAGGCAAGGATCAGCCGCCCGACCAATGGCGAGATGTATTCGGAAAAGGACATGGACGCGCCCGGATGCGAATCAGCGCCGACAGTGTGCCGCGAAAAGCAGAACTGTCATCCCCAGCGAAGCGCGCCGGGGATGACGGCTTTGCTTAGGCCCCGCGCAGCGCGTGCTTGCGCAGGTGGCGGACCAGCGCCATCTCGTCGAGGCGCGATTGGGCGCGGCGGGCCTCGATCTCCTGGGCGCGCTTGGCCTGCTGTTCGGTGGCGAACTCCAGGCTTTTGAGATCCTGGAACGCGGTGTTGAGGTCGACCTGCGCGGTGACGCGCTCGCGCTCGATGTCCTTCAGGGTGGCGCGCAGATTCTCGCGCCGCGTCTCGATGGAGCGCAGGAAGGACGGGAACGCCAAGCGGCCGATGTCGGAATCGCCGGCGCGCTGGCGCTCGCGCGCCACGCTGTCTTCAAGGTCGGCGAGCTTGCGCTCGGCATCCGCTTTCATGCCGTCGAGCGTCGCCATCCGGCGCTTCATCTCGTCGACGCGGAAGCGCCGCAAGCGGATCAACGTATCCCCACGCTTCATGATCCATTACCTTTCCCCGGTACGCTACCCAGGATTTTCTCCAATCCGGCATAGCATTCGGTAAACGCTGTGCGCTCGTCCTTCTTCTGGGACAGGAAAGCTTCGAGCGCCGGATAAACCTTTATGGCCATATCCACTTCAGCATTCGTGCCAGCCTTGTAGGCACCCAGGCGGATCAGCTCCGCCATGTCTTCATAGGTCGCCAGGGGGCTGCGTGCGCGCAGCACAAGCGCCTGTTCTTCTTCGCTATTGCAGCCCGGCATGGCCCGCGAAACAGACTTAAGAATGTTGATCGCCGGAAAGCGGCCGCGCTCGGCGATGTTTCGTTCCAGGACAATGTGGCCGTCGAGGATGCCGCGCACGGCGTCGGCGACTGGTTCATTATGATCGTCGCCCTCGACGAGCACGGTGAAGAGGCCGGTGATCGATCCGGGACGCCCATGCGGGCCCGGGCCCGCACGTTCCAAAAGCCGCGGCAGCTCGGCGAACACGGTCGGCGTGTAGCCTTTCGAAGCCGGCGGCTCGCCGGCGGAGAGGCCGACCTCGCGCTGTGCCATCGCGAAACGCGTCACCGAATCCATCAGCATCAGGACGTTGAGACCTTGATCGCGCAGCTGCTCGGCGATGGCCATCGCGACGTAAGCGGCCTGGCGGCGAACCAGCGGCGGCTCGTCCGAGGTCGCGGCGACGACGACCGAGCGCGCGAGGCCGTCTTCGCCGAGATCGTCCTCGATGAATTCCTTCACCTCGCGGCCACGCTCGCCGACCAGCGCGATGACGATCGCGTCGGCGTTCGAATTGCGCGCCAGCATCGCCATCAGAGTCGATTTGCCGACGCCCGAGCCGGCGAAGATGCCCATGCGCTGGCCTTCGCACAGCGTGGTGAACGCGTTCATCGCGCGCACGCCGAGATCGAGCTTGGCACCGACCCGGCCGCGCGATGCGGCGGGGGGCGGATTGGCTTTGAGAGGATAAGCCTCGGGCCCGTGCGGCAGGGGTCCCTTGCCGTCGGCGGGGTTGCCGAAACCGTCGACCACCCGGCCCAGCCAGGCGGTCGTCGGGTGGATCACGGCCGGAGAATCGTCGAAATCGGCCCGGGCGCCCAGCGTCATGCCGTCGAGCGCGCCGAGCGGCATCACCTGCGCCCGGCCGTCGCGGAACCCGACCACCTCGCATCGAATTTCCTTGCCGGAACTTGAGGTTAGGCGTACCTGTCCGCCCAGGCTGATGGCGCCCGCGGCCCCGGTGATTTCGATCATGAGGCCTTCGATCCGGCTGACCCGCCCAAAGCGGCGGACCGGAGAAATGGCGGCGATGTCCTTCAGAAGTGCGTGCATGGGGCCCTTTTTTGCGTCGCTTTCTGCTTCGCGAGGTAGGTCCATCTTGCAGCGAAGGTTTTAAGTGGCGGTAAACTTAACGAAGCGAATCAACGGGATGATCCACAGATGATCCCGGGTCGCGGAACGGTTTCTTAAGCCGGCGTTCGGGAGTCCTTGGTTGGCATTAATCAATGAAACCGGATGTTAACCAGTTAAGGATAGCTTGCATCAACGAACGGTCCTGGAACGGGGCCGGGACGGCCTAAGAGGGATCGACCGAAATGCGTGTTCTGCTCATCGAAGACGACAGCGCGATGGCGCGCAGCATCGAGTTGATGCTCCGCAGCGAGGGCCTGAACGTCTACACCACGGATCTGGGCGAAGAGGGCATCGACCTCGGCAAGCTCTACGATTACGACATCATCGTCCTCGACCTGCAGCTGCCCGACATGAGCGGCTTCGAGGTCCTGAAGGCCCTGCGCGTCGCCAAGGTGCAGACGCCGGTCCTCATCCTCTCCGGCAACGCGATCGTCGAGGCCAAGGTCAAGGCTCTCGGCTTCGGCGCCGACGACTATATGACCAAGCCGTTCCACAAGGACGAGCTGGTCGCCCGCATCCAGGCGGTGGTCCGCCGCTCCAAGGGTCACAGCCAGTCGGTGATCACCACCGGCAAGCTGATCGTGAACCTCGACGCCAAGACGGTGGAGGTCGACGGCCAGCGCGTGCACCTGACGGGCAAGGAATACCAGATGCTCGAGCTGCTCAGCCTGCGCAAGGGCACGACACTCACCAAGGAGATGTTCCTCAACCATCTCTATGGCGGCATGGACGAGCCGGAGCTCAAGATCATCGACGTCTTCATCTGCAAGCTGCGCAAGAAGCTGGCGGCGGCGACCAATGGCGACAACTACATCGAGACGGTGTGGGGCCGCGGCTATGTGCTGCGCGACCCGCAAGGCGAAGAGATCGTCGCGGCTTAAGGATTTCCGCGTAAGGCGGGCTGGAAGGGCGTCGGCCATGCGGCCGGCGCCCTTTTCGTTTCATCCCGCGATATGGAGCCAGTGGGCAGCCGCGGCGCCGGCACCGAACGCGAAAGCCACGAGCGCGCCGAGCAGGCCCCAATCCTCCATGGTGAACTCCGCGAAACTGAGCCTGGCAAAGCCCTGGAGCGGGCCACGCCGTTGCGCGTGCCGCGTCATCACCCGCTCGTCGATCCAGGCCTGGATCGAGCCCATCACCTCGGGGCGGCGCAGGTTGTCGGCGGTGAAATCGATCTTCTGGACATACCAGTCGGACTTGCTTTCGATCAGGCCCTCTTCCCGCAGGCCCGTCTGCGCGATGATGTAGATCGGCAGGCCGAAGCTGTAGGCCATCGCGGATTCAACGTGATTCCACGGCGTCGTGGTGATCTCTTCCGCGAGCGCCGCCGCCTGCGCGCCGCCGCGGCGCTCGACCCCGGCCTGCACGAATTTGCGCTCATAGGCGACGATGATCACGCCGTCGCAGCTCTTCATCACGTCGGCAATCTTCCCCACCGGGCTGCCGGTGGGGTACTCGTTCTTGCCGATGATGCGCGGATCGCAGCGGCACTGCACCCGCAGGAATTCCTCGAGCGCGTCGCGAAACTTCAGATAGCCGTCCGTATAGGGCGTGCCCATGCTGATGAAGATCCGCGGCGTGCGCATGGCCCCTCCCGGTACAGTCGCCCGCGAGGCTAGCACGCGGTCAGTCGATCTTGCAGTCCAGGATGCGGTCGGCCAGCGGGCCGCCGATCAGCATCCGGTCGCCCATCACCGCCGCGACGCTCGAGCCGCCGATGTCGGTGCCGGCATAGACGACATCTGCCGATTGGGGGATGCCGGCATTGGTCGCAATCTTGAAGATCTCCGACGGCGCGGGCCTGGAAGGATCACTGCGGTAGGCAGCCATCGCGAGGTTCTTCGGGTGGCTGCCCAGCCACAGCACGCCGTGATCGTCGAAGCGCACATTGTCGAGGTTCGTCGGGATGTCGAGCGTGCCTTCCTGCGTCAGCTGGCCGGACTCCGGATTGAGCGCGAAGGTATCGAGGCGGCGGGCATCGGCCTCGGTCACGTAGAGATGATGACCGTCGGGCGAGATCGCGAGGCCGCTCGGATAGGCCAAGCGATCGGCCATCGGCCGGAACACCATGCCGTCGTAATACAGCAGGTTGGCCCGTGGCAGCACGAGCAGGTCGTCGAGCATCCGGCCGAACTTGGTCGTGCCGCCATGGTCGTTGACGACGTAGAAGCGGGCCCGGTCGATGGCGGCGATGGCATTGGGCGAATTGAGGTCGCGGCTCTCGATATTGCCGGTCTCGGAGAGCGAGACAATGGTTCCGTTCTTGCCGTCCGCGATCTTCACATCGAAGGACTCGACGCTGCTTGTGCCATCCGCGTGATGATTGATAGCCATCAACACCAGGCCATTGGCATCGCGATAAAGACTGATGCCGTGCGGATGAAAATCGGCGGGCGAGCCGGCAAGGCGCGTCAGGGCCCTGCCATCGGCATTCTTCCCGAGCGTGAATGTAACTCTAAGCAGGCCTGTCTTCGCGTCTGGCGTGAGAACGTTCGCGCTCTTGAGACTCGTGGCATAAATTCCATCTTGCGACGACCACTTATTCGCAGCGGCGGCGCGGCGGTCGAAGGCAGAGACGAAGGCCAACTTCGACGAGAAGTCGATCGCGATGTCCTCCGGCCCCTGGATGCCGGTGATCGCGGTGCATTGCGCCAGAGGCTTCGACGGCACGCTGGTGAACACGCCATAGGCGTCGAGCGTGCGCGCCGCGATGCCTATGCCGGCCGCGACGATGATCGTTCCGGCGGTGAGCGCAGCGCGGGCGAGTGGTTTCATGTTCAGCTCGCGAGCGCCATGGCGCTGGAGAATTGCAGGTCGGCGAGGCGGGCGTAGAGGCCGCCGTCGGCAACGAGCTCGGCATGGCTTCCTTCGCCGACGACGCGACCCTGATCCATCACCACGATACGCTTGAGACGCTGTATCGTTGCCAGGCGATGCGCGATCACGATGGTGGTGCGGCCGGCCATCAGGTTCTCGAGGCCGATCTGCACCAGACGCTCGTTCTCGGCGTCGAGCGCGCTGGTCGCCTCGTCCAGCAAGAGGAGCGGCGCGTCGCGCAAGATGGCACGGGCGATGGCGACACGCTGGCGCTGGCCGCCGGAGAGCGTTACGCCGCGCTCGCCGACGAGGGTCTCATAGCCGTTCGGCAGCTTCTCGATGAACTCCGACGCGGCGGCGGCATCGGCGGCACGGCGCACATCGTCGTCCGAGGCTTCGGGGCGGCCGTAACGGATGTTGTCGGCGAGGGTGCCGGAGAAGATCACGCTATCCTGCGCGACGACTGCGATGTTCGCCCGCAGATCGGAGGAATCGAGATCGGCGAGATCGATGCCGTCGAAGGTGATGCCGCCGGCTTGCGGCGCGTAGAACCGCAGCAGCAGCTGGAACACCGTCGACTTGCCGGCACCGGATGGGCCGACCAGGGCCACCGCCTCGCCCGGACGGATGTCGAGCGAGAAATCGTGCAGCGCCTTGAAGTTCGGGCGCGAGGGATAATTGAACGTCACGTTCCCGAACGACACTGCGCCGCGTGCCGGCCTGGGCAGGATTTTCGGCTGCGCCGGCGCGGCGATCTGCGGCGCGGTGTGGAGCAGCTCCATCAGGCGCTCCGACGCGCCGGCGGCGCGCTGCAGGTCGCCCCAGGTCTCGCTCATCGCGCCCATGCCGGTGACGAAGATCGCGGCGTAGCCCGCGAACTGGACGAGCGTCGCGATCGTCATGCGGTGCGCCACCACGTCCTTGGCGCCGACCCAGAACACGCCGACGATGCAAACCGCGACGGCCGACATCACCACCGCCGTCATCACCGCGCGGGCGCGGGTGCGCAGGATCGCGACGGTGAACGAGCCTTCGACCGCCTCGGCGAACAGCTTGCGCTCGGTCGGCTCGCGGGTGAAAGCCTGGACGGTCTGCACCGCGTTCAGCGTCTCGCTGGCACGCGCCGAGGTGTCGGCGATGCGGTCCTGGCTCTTGCGGCTGAGCGTGCGCACCCAGCGGCCGAACAGGATCAGCGGGATCAGCACCAGCACGACGATTCCGAACACGAGCAGGGTGAGCTTGAGGCTGGTGAAGAACAGCAGCGTCAGCGAACCGGTCAGCATGACAAGATTTCGCGCCGCAACGGACGCCGAGGAGCCGACCACGGTCTGGATCAGCGTGGTGTCGGCGGTGAGACGCGACAGCACCTCGCCGGTGCGGGTTACCTCGAAGAATGCGGGGGTGAGGCACAGGATATGATCGAACACCGCCTTGCGGATGTCGGCGATCACCCGCTCGCCCAGCCAGGTGATGAAGTAGAAACGGATCGCCGTCGCCACCGCCAGCGCGCAGGCGATCAGGACCAGCGGCAGGAAGTACTGGTCGATCTGGCTGGCGACCTGCTGGCTGAAGCCGTTCTGCACCAGCTTGCCCATGGCGGGCGGGATCAGGAGGCTGGCGGTCGACGAGCAGACCAGCGCAACGAGCGCAACGCCAATGGCCGCGCGATAGGGCTTCAGGAACGGGACGAGCTGACGCAGCGGCGCGAGCGAGCGCGCCTTGGGGCGGCCCTGCGCCACGAATTCGAGCTGTTCGGCGTATTCTTCCCCAGTCTGCGCCACGGTTCCCGTCCGGCTGATAGCGGATGACATATATAGGACCGCCGCGCCCATAACAGGGGGCTGCGGTGCCGGAGCGCGGGGGTATCAAGCCTCTGGAATGGCTCGGATTTGCAGTCCGGCGCGCGGCGGCTTGCTTTGCCGGGGCCTCTTCCCTATAAGGCGCGGCTTCGCATTCGGGTCAAAGGCGCCAGCGTCATGAGAAAAGGCATCCATCCCAACTATCACTTCGTCGAGGTCCGCCTGAACGACGGCTCGACCTACAAGACCCGCACCACTTGGGGCGAGGCCGGCCAGCAGCTGACGCTGGACATCGACCCGACGACGCACCCGGCCTGGACCGGCGGCCAGCAGCAGCTGATGGACCGCGGCGGCCGTCTGACGCGCTTCAACAAGAAGTTCGCGGGCTTTGTGAAGCCGGACAACAAGTAAGACACGTCCGAGCACGACCGAATTCGACGGCCCTCCCGCTGAAAAGCCGGAGGGCCGTTTGCTTTCAGGCCATCCTTTGCGCGGCATAGAGCCGGGCATAGGCGCCGCCGGCCGCCAGCAGATCGTCGTGCCGGCCTTCCTCCACGATCCCCTGCTCGCCCAGCACCAGGATGCGCCCGGCATGCCGGATGGTGGAGAGGCGATGCGCGATGATCAGCGTGGTGCGTCCGCGGGCCAAACGCTGCAACGCTCGCTGCACCGCCGCCTCGCTTTCGTTGTCGAGCGCGCTGGTCGCCTCGTCGAGGATCAGGATCGGCGGATCGCGCAGGAAGACGCGCGCAATGGCGAGACGCTGCTTCTGGCCGCCGGACAGCGTCACGCCGCGCTGGCCGATCTCGGTGTCGTAGCCGTTCGGCAGCGCCGTGATGAAATCATGCGCCTGGGCATTCTTCGCGGCGGCGACCAGCTCGTCGTCGGACGCATCGGGGCGGCCATAGCGCAGGTTCTGCGCAATGGTGCCGGCGAAGAGATAGGTGTCCTGCTGCACGATGCCGATGTGGCGGCGCAGCGACGCGAGCTGGATATCGCGGATCGGCGTGCCGTCGATGCGGATCTCGCCGGCGCCGGTCTCGTAGAAGCGCGGGATCAGCGCACAAAGCGTCGTCTTGCCCGCGCCCGACGCACCGACCAGCGCCACCGTCTCGCCCGCCGCGATGGCGAGCGAGAAGTGCTCCACCACGTGCGGGGTGTCGTCGCGATAGCGGAAGCTGACGTTATCGAACGCTATGGCACCGCCGCCCGGCGACCAGTCGTGGGCATGCGGCGCATCCAGGATATCCGGCGCGATCTCCAGCATCTCGGCGAAGCGCGAAAAGCCGGTGGCGCCGTCCTGGTAAAGCCGGGCGAGATTCACCATGCGCTGGATCGGATCGATCAGGATCGCGACGCACAGCACGAAGGTCAGAAGATCCGCCAGGCTCATCGCGCGGTTCAAGATCGCCAGCGCGCCGAAGACGATCACGCCGACCGTGATGAGCTGCGTGAATGCCGTCATGCCGGTGTAGAACAGCGCCTCGGCGCGGTAGCCGTCACGGCGGCTTTCCAGGAAGCGCATGTTGGCCGCCGCGAACTTCCCGGTCTCCAGCGCCTCATTGGCGAAGGCCTGCACCACGCGGATACCGCTGAGCGTATCCTCCACCTGCGCATTGATGTCGCCGACCCGGTCGCGCGCGCCGCGCAGCGCGCGGTTCATGCGGCGGTTGTAATGGAACGCATAGACCGCGATCGGCGGCAGGACGGCCAGGATCGCCGCCGCCAGCGCCGCATCGAGCCAGAACAGGATCGCGAGCGCGCCCGCGAACTTGATCGCGGCGATGACGATATCCTCGGGTCCGTGGTGATAGAGTTCGCCCAGCGACAAGGGATCGACCGTCAGCCGTGCCATCAGCTGGCCGACGCGCTGTCGGTCGTAGAAGGCGAAGGACAGTTTCTGATAGTGCGCGAACAGCTCGGCGCGCATGTCGCCTTCCATCCGTGCGCCCACTATATGGCCCTGGTAGTCGACGAATGCCGTGCACAGCGCCTGCAGCGCGACGAGGCCGATCATCACCCCGCCGAGCGTGGCGATCGCACCGGACGCGGCAGTGCCCATCGCCAGGTGCCGCGTGATCAGGTTGGTGCAGATCGGCAGCGCCAAAGTGGTGCTCGCGATCAGGCAGGACGCGGCAAGGTCGGCGGCGAGCCACAGGCGATAGGGACGGTAATAGGACAGGAATTTCTTCACCCGCCGCGTCCGCAAGGATGCAGCAGGACGCGCGCGCGTGATCGCGCCCGGCATAGCCATGGTCATGGGTTCGGGATTCCGATGGAAGAACGGAAGACGTGCCGGCCCTCAGGGCCAGCGGCGGCAATCGTTAGGGCGAAGACCTGCGCATGGAATACTCCCGGCTTTCCGTCGGTCCGAAGAGTATGCGCGTGCAGACGCGGCCGCGCAAGTTAGGCGTCGCTGCCGAACGCTTGCTCGATGCGGTTGATCTGCGCCTTGACGCCGGACTGCTGCTTGAGCCCGTCCTCGAACAGCACGTCGTCGAGCCGCGCGATGCGGCGGTAGAGCGTGTCGCTGCGCATCAGAAGGTCGCGCAGCGTGGACGGGAGGATCTCGATGCTCTCGGTGACGCCGAGGCAAATCTCTTTCGAGCCCAGACGATAGCGTTCGTCGCGCGCGTCTTCCGGCTGCATGTCGCCCTCGTGCACGGCGCGCTGCACCAGAAGCCAGCTCGCCGCCTGCATCAGGCGCGTCGTCACGCGCATGCTTTCGCCGGCGTAGAGCAGCGCCGCCTTGCGCGGCAGATCGCGGGCTTCCTGGCGGCCGCGGCCATCGAGATAGCGCGCGGTTTCTTCCACCAGCGACATGCCTTCCTCGAAAGTGCGGTCGAACAGGGCCGAGCCCGTGAAGCTTTGGATCGGTACGCCACCAAGGAAATCGTCGTCGGCTGTGCTGGTGCTCATTCGTCTCGACGCCCGTTGCGTATGCCGCGCGAAAGCTAGCAGTCGGACGCGCGCATGCAAGTCGGAAACATCGTCAATCTGCGCGTAAACCAAAGGAATGGTTGCGCGAACGCAACGCGCGCCTGTGCGTATTAATCTTGATGAAGGCGCGCACGGTGCGCGATTAACGCTTAAAGAAAGCGTCGGCCGCCGATTTCGTCGTGCCGCGCGCGCGAATCGCCTCTTGGGCACGTGCGATTTCAGACTCCAGAGTCGCGATGCGCGCCTCGAGCTCGTAAACCGAAAGCGCCGAGATATCCTCGCCGGGCATGATCCCGGCCGGTTTCTTGCGCGGCTCGTCCGGTTCCATCGGCATTTCCGTCTCCGCCATCGGGCCTGCTATCTTCGCCAGTACGAAATGTGCGCGCAAGTGGAAGCCATCATGAAAGCCATCGCCGTTACCAATCCCGGCAAGGACTACACGCTCGAGATCGCGGATATCGCGAAACCCGCACCGGGCGCCGGCGAGGTACTGATCAAAGTCGCAGCGGCAGGCCTGAACCGTGCCGATCTCAGCCAGGCGATGGGCGGCTACCCGCCGCCGCCGGGCGCGCCGCAGACGCTTGGGATGGAGGTCTCCGGGACCATCGAGGCGGTGGGCGACGGCGTGGCGGCGTGGAAGTCGGGCCAGGCGGTCTGCGCGCTGATCCCCGGCGGCGGCTATGCGCAATACGCGCTCGCGTCGGAGAAATGCCTGCTGCCGATCCCCAAGGGCGTGAGCCTGGTCGACGCCGCGGCGCTGCCGGAGGTGCATTTCACGGTGTGGACCAACCTGATGGACACCGCGCGCCTCAAGAGCGGCGAAAGCGTGCTGATCCATGGCGGCACCAGCGGCATCGGCACGGCGGCGATCCAGCTCTGCGTGGCGCGCGGGCACAAGGTGTTCTCGACCGCCGCGTCGGCGGAGAAATGCGCCGCGATCACCGCGCTTGGCGGGCACGCGATCAACTACAAGGACCAGGACTTCGTCGAGATCGTGAAGGGCGAGACCGGCGGGCGCGGCGTCGACGTGATCCTCGACATGGTCGGCGGCGACTATATCCAGCGCAATATGAGCGCGGCGGCGGTCTGGGGCCGCATCGTCAACATCTCCTATCAGAGCGGCATGCAGGCGACGGTGAATTTCGGACCGATGCTGATGAAGCGGCTGAGCTTGCTCGCGACGACGCTCCGTGGGCGGACGAACGACGAGAAGGGCGCGATCCGCGACGCACTGGGGCGCGAGGTCTGGCCGTTGATCGAGGCCGGCAAGATCAAGCCGGTGGTCGATGGCATCCACCCGCTCGCCGAGGCCCAGGCGGCGCACCGGCGGATGGCCGGCAGTGGGCATATCGGGAAGATCCTGCTGACGGCGTGATGCGACAGGTGTCTGCCAGAAAATATTTCCGATCCCGTATTAGGAATAATATCATGGCATTAGCCGCCACTCGCGGCTTCATCATCGGTTATACAACTCCTGGTATATAGAAAATATTCCTTTCAGAGCTATTTTTCCTATCACGAGTTCAAATTTTCCTCTGAAAGGACGATACCATGCCTCTCGTCAACGATGCCGGCCTCGATCCGAACAACGTCACCTACGACATGGCGTTCGACGGCCGCAAGCTTCACGCCGGCTTGATCCCGGCGATCGGCAACAAATACATCACCCTCGACGGCTCCTTCCCGGATGGGAGCGGCGGCTTCCTGCCCCAAGGCGCGCTCGCGCTCTGTACCGCCACGTCGCCCGAGACCTGGGTCGCGCTGCATGCGCCGAGCGGCATGCGGCTGGCCGATTCCTCGACCGGCCTGATCTGGCTGCGCACCGCTGTGGCAAACACCTGGAACGCGGTCGAAGGCTGGCTCGATATCGTCGCCGATCCGTCGCAGGCCGATGTGAGCACTGCGCTCAACACCCTGATCACGAATGCGGCCGCGATCAGCTTCTCGATTCCGATCTATCTCGGGCCAACCACCTTCCCGGGCGGAACCGCGAACGGCTGGCGCATCCAGGCTCAGATCAACAACGCGGACAACAATCCGATGATCTGTTACGGCCCGATCGTCTGGAACACGGCGACCATCCCGTTCGGCAATACCTGTGCCGTCCGCGTCGGCCGCAACACCAAGATCGTGGGCTACAATTCGCCGATCCGCAGCTATTACTGGGTGGTCGGAGACCCGAACCCCAACAACTATCAATACGGACTGAACGGCGTGGAGTTCATGAACTGCGGCGAAACCTTCGCCGTGGCGGTGGCCTACAACTTCCGCATTGGCGTCAACCTCATCGGCGACAACGACGGCCGGACGATGACCGCCTTCGGCTGCGCGACCAACCATATCGAACTGGAGACCTATGGCTGCCTCAAATCGGTCGGCTGGACCTGCCAGAACGGGCCGAGCTTCGTGAACGAAAACTACCTCTACTACAGCGACGCCACGCACAACGATTCGACTGTCACCACCCATTCGGTTGCCGTGCTGAGCTGCAAATTCGGCCCCGCCGGCGGCGAAGCCAACGGCAACAAATGGTATGCCGGCCCCAGCGACGAGGCCGCCGTCGCGTCCTCGGCGCCAGGGCTGTACAACTTCATCGAGATCATCACCGATCCGATGGCGACGGCGGGAGCGGGCCTTCTCGCGAACGAATTCCACGGCATACGGATCGATACCCAGATCAACCCGACGTTCATCTACTTCGCGAACACGCCGCCTGCCGGTGTGCCGGGCGCCACCGTGACCGGCAATCTGTTCAACTTCGCCTATGTGCGCGAGACGTACTGGCCGATCTTCGCCGGTGTGACGGGCAACGAAGCCGCGGTCACGGCCTGCGCCTTCAACACCTTCGAGATGCCTTATTTCGAACCCCATGCGGGCCGTTACGAAGGTCATCCGCTGGTGAAGATCGGGCGCTCCAACATGACCCAGCGCCTGAACAGCGGCTCGCTCGTCGTGCAGGCGCCGGCACGCGGCAAGTTCTGGCTGCGCCAGTCGATGAGCTTCGCCAACGAGACCAACGCAAATTACGGTCAGCTGACGGCCAACAGCGTGCAGCTCGCGCCTCTCGGCGTGTCGTTCTTGGGCGTGTTCATCGACGTCCGCAACACGCCGTTCAGCTTCCTGAACAAGATGCTGGTCAAGGCGAACCTCAACAGCGCGCCCGGCGGGCGCCTCACCGCGATCGTCTACAAGCCTGACGGAACCGTGATCTCGTCGGCGAGCGATTTCCAGACCTATAGCGGCGGTACGCTCAACGCGTTCACCTATGGCGGCGCGTCGGTCTGGGGCATGGGCGGCGACATGACGCTCACAACCTCGGCCGTCGAGCTGGCATGGAGCCAGAATGTGGGCTTCCTCTTCGTGGGCGTCAGCGGCGGCACGGTTCAGGCCGATCTCGTCGATATCGAGGTGTTCGCGCCCGGCGACAGCGGCGCGACGCTGCTGACCAACTCGATGGCGATGCCGGTCCTCGGCCCGGCGCTTCCGCTGAACGACGACGATCTGCCGTACTCGAACGGCACGCCCGCCGATCCGGTGACCGTCAATATCAGCGCCGTCACGCCGGGCGCCACGACGCAGATCACCACGGCGACGGCGAACGGATATGCCGTGGGCACGCCGGTCTACTTCAACGGCGTCGTCGGCATCACCGGACTGAACGGCGTGATGGCCAATGTCGCGACCGTGACGAGTTCGACGGTGTTCACCGTCAACGTCGCGACGAGCGGCACCTACACGAGCGGCGGCACCGCGCAGGCCGACTTCATCCCGCGCGGCCAGACGGTGCGCGCCATGCTGCCGGCCGGCACCTCCGGCACGGCGGCGGAGTGGGTGCGGACGGCCTCCGACACCTGGGTGGCGCGCAACTTCTGACGCCTCCGGCAACCGCCGCGCCCTGGGAAACCGGGGTGCGGCGGCGGTGCCGGTAAAGCCCCCGATTTGCTGGGATTTTCGACAGAAACCGAGAATTTTCTTTCCCTTTTTGGGGCTTTCGCCTAAAACCCGTCTCCATTCCCTAAAAGGTTGAGCCTTTACGGGGGGCGAGGTCGGAACCACCGGCCCGCCCGCAAGGAGAGAATTCATGGCCGCCGTCGACAACAAACCGCTCATGCCCAAGGCGACCGCCGTCTGGCTGGTCGACAACACCTCGCTGACCTTCGAGCAGATCGCCGATTTCTGCGGTCTGCATCCGCTCGAGGTGAAGGGCATCGCCGACGAGGACGTCGCCAAGGGCATCAAGGGTCAGGATCCGGTTGCCTCCGGCCAGCTCACCCGCGAGGCCATCGAGGACGCGGAGAAGAATCCCAAGGCGCGCCTCAAGATGGCGCCGCCCAAGCACAAGATGCCGGCCGTCAAGCAGAAGAAGGCGCCGCGCTACACCCCGGTCTCCAAGCGCCAGGACAAGCCCGACGCGGTCTACTGGATCCTGCGCAACCATCCGGAGTTCGCCGACGCGGACATCATCCGCCTGATCGGGACGACCAAGGCGACGATCCAGAAGATCCGCGAGCGCAGCCACTGGAACGCGACCAACATCAAGGCGGTCGATCCGGTAACGCTGGGCCTGTGCAGCCAGCTCGAGCTCGATTTCGCCGTGGCACGCGCCGGCGCCAAGCGCGATCGGGCCGAGAAGCGGGCCGGCAAGCGCGGCGAGACGCTCAAGCCGATTTCCGAGTCGGTCGGGGCAGGCTCGCCGGCAGGCGCCGATCCCGATCCGCTGGAATTCCCGCAGGACGACGACAGCCCAGGCTGATTTATGCCGCGTGCTGCTCGTCGGCGCCGCGCGGATCGAGCGCGGCTTCGGCTTGCGTGGCGCCCGGCGGGATCGGCTCGAAGCGCTCGCGGTCGGCGGCAGGGACAGCGTTCTTGACCGAGATGCGCAGCGCGGTGAACACCGCCATCGCGGTGTGCAGCATCGCGGTATAGAAGAACAGTGCGCCGGTGCCGAAGGTGTCCATCACCGCCGCCGCCAGGACCGGGCCGCTCACCGACGCCAGCGAGTTGATCATCAGGAGCGTCGCGGAGGTCTCGACGAACTCGTCGCGCGCGATGCGGTCGTTGGTGTGCGCCACCGACAGGCCATAGAGCGGCAGCGCCACGACGCCGAAACAGCCGGCCAGCGGCAGGATCATCCAGCGATGCGCGCCGCTAAAGGTCGCGAGCGTCACGCCGAGGATCGCCGCCACGGTGCACACCGTGAAGATGATGATGCGACGGTCCATCCGGTCCGACACGCGGCCCAGCGGCACCTGCACGATGGCGCCGCCGAAGGTGAAGACGCTCATGAAGATCGCCATCCAGCCCTTGGTGAGGCCATGGCCCTCGGCGAACACCGGGCCGAAGGTCCACACCGCGCTGTTGGCGAAGCCGACCATGATGCAGCCCATCACGCCCACCGGCGCGAGGCGGAAGAGCCGCAGCGGCCGCAGCACCGGCACGTTGGCGGCGAGCGGCTGCGGCAGGCGCGTCAGGCCCATCGGGATCAGACAGAGCGCGAACAGGATCGCGGCGAGGCTGAACAGCGTGAAGCTTTCCGGCTTGGAGGTGCCCGACAGCATCTGCCCGGCGACGATCGACGAAAAGTTGACCAACAGATACAGCGAGAAGATGCGTCCGCGATTCTCGTTGCTGGCGCGGTCGTTCAGCCAGCTCTCGATCACCATGTAGATCAGCGCCGCCGCGATGCCGAAGATGCCGCGCAGCACGATCCAGGCCGGCACGCTGACGAAGATCGACTGGCCGAGGATCGCGGCGGCCGAGAGTCCCGCACCGACGCCGAACACGCGGCTGTGGCCGACGCGCGCCAGAAGCCTTGGACCGGCGAAACAGCCCAGCACGAAGCCCGCGAAATAGAGCGAGCCGATGGTGCCGAGGCCGAAGGTCGAGAAATGCGCCGCCAGGCCGCGCGCCGGGATCAGGATGCCGATCAGCCCCGCGCCCGCGATGTAGAGCGCGGCGGAGAACAGGATGGCTCCGATATCGAACAGCTGTTTGCGCATGCGCCTCTGCCTGACGGCGGTATGCCGCGCACAAAAGGCCAAAGCAAGGCGGCGCGTCTACAGATAGCGCAACGCGACGAAACCAAGGACGACCAGCACCAGGAAGACGACCAGCACGACTTCCATGTACTTCTCGAGGAATTCGCGGGCCTTGTCGCCGAAGACGTAGACCAGGATGCCCTCCAGCACGACGAAACGCAGCGTACGCGTGATCGCCGAATAGGCCATGAACGCCGCGAACGGCACGTTGGCGAGGCCGGCGGAGATCGTCACCAGCTTGTAAGGCACTGGGGTGAGGCCCTGGACCGCGATCATATAGGCGTGGGTCGCATATTTGAGGCGCAGGGCTTCGACCGTCGCGAGCGGGATGTGCAGCACGCCGATCAGCCACAGCCCGGCCGTCTTCCAGAACAGCGCGCCGATGGCATAGCCCAGCATGCCGCCCATCACCGACCAGAAGGTACACCAGGCCGCCACCAGGAGCGCCCGGCGCCGGTCGGCCAGCATCATCGGGAGGAGCATCACGTCCGGCGGGATCGGGAAGAACGAAGCTTCCGCAAAGGCAAAGGCCGCCAGCGCCGCCCAGGCATGGCGGCCGCGCGCGTTCTCCATCATCCAGGCATAGAGGCGGCGCAGGCCCTTGGGGCGGACGGGTTCGGCGGTCTCGGACATGACGCTTCCTAGCAACCGCGCCCCTGCCCGTCCATCGCGCCCGCTTGCTGGTTAATGCGCCTTTCTTTAGCGTTCGGCGGCTTTTCCGAAACTCCAGTTCCGAAGACCGCGCATGGCCAAGACCAAGAAAAAGAAACCGTCCAAGCTGGCAAAGGCGCCAAAGAAGGCCGTCAAGAAGGCGGTGAAGAAGGCCGCCGCCAAGAAGGCGCCGGCGAAGAAGCCACTGGCCAAGAAGCCTGAAGCCAAGCCGGTGACCGTGGCGCGGGTACCGGCGAAGCCGGCACGGCGGGCGCGCAAGTCGATCGTGCGGCGCGCGGTGGAAGGCGTCTTGCGCGCAGTGCCCCGGCTGGCGCCGCGGCTTCTGGCGGGCAAGTATGAGAGCGGCCTCGACCGCAACGCCGCGAACTATCAGCCGCTGACGCCGCTGACCTTTCTGGAGCGCGCCGCCGCCGTCTTCCCGAACCGCACCGCGATCATCCACGGCAATCAGCGCTTCACCTATGCCGACTACTACGCCCGCGCGCGCAAGCTGGCCTCGGCGCTCAGCAAGGCCGGCATCAAGAAGGGCGACACCGTCGCCTGCATGCTCGCCAACACGCCTCCGATGCTGGAGGCGCATTACGGCGTGCCGATGACGGGCGGCGTGCTCAACACGCTTAACACACGGCTCGATGCCGCGGCGCTCGCCTTCATCCTCGACCACGGCGAAGCGCGCTTCCTGATCACCGACCGCGAGTTCGCGGGCGTGATGGCCGACACCTTGAAGCTCGCCAAGACCAAGCCCATCGTGATCGACTACGACGATCCGCAATTCCCGCAGACCGGCGAGCGGCTGGGCAATATCGACTACGAAGCGTTCATCGCCGCCGGCGACCCGGATTTCGCCTGGAGCCTGCCGGGCGACGAGTGGGACGCGATCTCGCTCAACTACACCTCGGGCACCACCGGCAATCCCAAGGGCGTGGTGTTCCATCATCGCGGGGCGGCACTGATGGGCTACGGCAACGTGATCTCGGCGCGCATGCCGTATCACCCGATCTATCTGTGGACGCTGCCGATGTTCCACTGCAACGGCTGGTGCTTCCCGTGGTCGCTGTCGGTGGTGGCGGGCACGCATGTCTGCCTGCGCTGGGTGCGCGCCAAGGCGATGTACGACGCGATCGCGGAGCACAAGGTCACGCATCTGTGCGGCGCGCCGATCGTGATGTCGACCTTCATCAACGCCAAGCCCGACGAGCGCCGCGAGATGCCGCACGATGTGCAGTTCATCACCGCCGCCGCGCCACCGCCCGAAGCGGTGCTCGCCTCGATGGCGGAGATGGGTTTCAACGTCACCCATGTCTACGGGTTGACCGAGACCTATGGCCCGGCCGTCGTCAACGAATGGACCGCGGAGTTCGAGGCGCTCGACAAGAACCACCGCGCCGCCAAGAAGGCGCGCCAGGGCGTGCGCTATCACGCGCTCGACGCGCTGAGCGTGATGGACCCGGAGACCATGGAGCCGGTGCCGGCCGACGGCGAGACGCTGGGCGAAGTGATGTTCCGCGGCAATGTCGTGATGAAGGGCTATCTCAAGAACCCAGCCGCGACACAGGAAGCCTTCTCGGGCGGCTGGTTCCATTCCGGCGATCTCGGCGTGATGCACGCCGACGGCTATGTCCAGCTCAAGGACCGCTCCAAGGACATCATCATCTCGGGTGGCGAGAATATCTCGTCCATCGAGGTCGAGGACGTGCTGAACAACCATCCGGCGGTGATGTTCGCGGCCGTCGTCGCCAAGGACGACGAGAAATGGGGCGAGACGCCCTGCGCCTTCATCGAACGCCGCGCCGGCTTCGAGACCGTCACGGCGGAGGAGCTGATCGAATACTGCCGCGCCAATCTCGCGCGCTACAAATGTCCGCGCTATGTGGCGTTCGTCGAGTTGCCCAAGACCTCGACCGGAAAGGTCCAGAAATTCAAGCTGCGCGAGATGACCAAGGACGTCGTGTGAGCGGGCGCGGATGAACCGATAACCGTCCCATCTTGGGTATACATTTTTAAACGGGACCGCGGTTGCATTTTGCTACCGCTTTGCCGGTTGCCAAGTACCCCCCAAATGCCGGGATGGCCGACGGCGCGCGGCTGAACAATCTTCCTCGCGTGCGTGGGGGGGAGTTGTCATGTTGAACAAGACCGACCGGGGCGATCTGCTGCCGCGTTTGCAGGCGCTTCTTTACGAGTATCACGAGCTGGGCTGCTTCGAGGAAGCGCGGCCGCACATCCTGTGGCTGATGGAGATCGCCGAGAAGACGCAAGGCGTCGAGCAGCGCTCGGCCGCTTAGCGCGGCTTGATCAGCGCCAAGAGAAGACCGACCACGTTCAGGACCAGGAACAGGCCGGTCGAGACCACCATGGTGCGCTCGAATCCGGCGTTGCCGGTGCCCTGCGTCCACTTCTCGAAGTGGCCGAAGAACGAGCCGTAGAACATCGCGCAGCCAAAACCCCAGCCTGCCGCGAGCAACCGTCCCGATCCGCGCCGAAGGACGATGACGGCGCCGGCGAGGACCAGCGCCAACGCGATGAAGTCGTAGGCCATGAAGGGAAGCGGCTCGCTCTCGCGCATCACCCGCAGGATCTTGAGCGGAATCCCGATCGCCGCGAGCACGACGCCGATCCAGGCAGATATCTTTTGCGCTGTCATGACAGCCCCCAAAGAGGGACGCTGGCGCGAGTCGGGGGTGGCGGGCAAGCCGAACGCTCAGCCGGCGCGCTTGAAGTACTGCACGTCCTTCTCGTGCTTCTGCGCGGCCGCGCGCGTCTTGAAGGTGCCGAGGTTGCGGCGCTTGCCGGTCTTCGGGTTCTTCTTGCGCGAATAGAGCCGGTATTCGCCGGATGCCAGCTTGCGGATCATGCCCTTCTCCTTTGCAGGCGATAACGGCCTGACCGGCAGGCGGTTTCGGGTGGGATATTTTCTACAAGACGGCCCGGCGCTGCACCCCTAACCTTGCCGCGCAGATACCGGGATCCCCGCCTTGAGCGACGACATCAGGCCGTTCGCCAGCCGCTACGCGCTGGCCTTCATCTTCGTCACCATGCTGGTCGACACCATCGGGCTCGGCATCATCATCCCGGTAACGCCGGCGATCATCAAGCAGCTGACCGGCCAGGAACTCAGCGGTGCCGCGGGCTGGAGCGGCTGGCTGATGTTCGTCTTCGCGCTGATGCAATTCCTTTGCGCGCCGGCCATCGGCAATCTGAGCGACCGCTATGGACGGCGGCCGGTGCTGATCATCTCGCTGCTGGCGCTGGCGGTGGACTACGCAATCACCGGATGGGCGCCGACCATCGCCTGGCTGTTCCTCGGACGCTTCCTGTCGGGCGTCGCCGGTGCGGCCTATCCGACCGTCAACGCCTATATCGCCGACGTCTCGCCGCCGGAGAAGCGGGCCGCGAACTTCGGCCTGACCGGGGCCGCCTTCGGCATCGGCTTCATCCTGGGACCCGCGATCGGTGGCGTCATCGGCGGCGCGTGGGGACCGCGCGCCCCGTTCTTTGCCGCCGCCGCGATCACGCTGGCCAATGCGCTGTTCGGACTGATCGTCCTCAAAGAGTCGCTGCCGCCCGAGCGCCGCCGCACCTTCGAGCTATGGCGCGCCAACCCGGTCGGCTCGCTGCACGCCCTGCGCCGCTTCCCGGCAATGTACGGCCTGATCGGCGTGAGCGTGATGCTGCAGCTGGCGCACGACGCCCTGCCCGCGACCTGGACCTATTACACCATGCTGCGCTTCGGCTGGGGCCCGAAGGACGTCGGGCTGTCGCTGGTCGCGGTCGGCGCGCTGACCGCCGTGTCGTTTGGCGTCCTGCCGCGTCTCGTGGTGCCGCGCATCGGCGAGACGCGAGCGGTTTTCGTGGGCCTCTTCTTCGCCGGCGTCGGCTATGCCGGCTATGCGTTCTCGAGTGCGCCGTGGATGCTCTATAGCTGGATGGTGGTGTGGGCGCTCGGCGGCGTCGGCGGCCCGGCGCTGAGCGCGATCATGTCGAAATCCGTGCCGGTAGACGAGCAGGGTGAGCTGATGGGCGCACGCGCCAGCGTCGACAGCATCACCTCGGTGGTCGCGCCGCTCCTGATGACCGGCCTCTTCAAGTACTTCACCAGCGGCCACGCCTTCGTCTATTTCGCAGGCGCGTCCTTCGCCGCCGCGGCGCTGTTCGAGCTCATGGGCCTCGGCTTGTTCGCAAGCCTGCACCCGCGCGCAAGAACAGCGACGCAGCCGGCGGAGTAGGTCGGACGTGAAGGGCGTCTAGTGAACGCTGCCACGCAGTCGTTCGAGCTCGTCTTTTATTCGGAGTTTTTCTTTTTTCAGGACCGCGACCTGGGATTCGTCCCAGTCCGGATGCGCCATCTCTTCGTGGATGCGCGCTTCGAGTTTCTTATGTTTTTCGGACAACTCGTCGATATGCCCTTGCAGTGCCATGCGTGCACCTCTCTCTTAGGCGGGAGAATTAGATCACTGTGGGAGCGGGCTGTCACGCCCTCTTCATAAGACTCCGGGCCCCTCTTTCGTGTGTGGCTTACATTCTGTAAACCGCAGGCTATGGCCAAGGTTGCGGAAACCCAGAAAAAAGAACGGCTTGCCAAGGACCGCTTGATTGTCGGCATCAGCGGTGCGTCGGGCGTCGTCTATGGAATAAGATTGCTGGATGCCCTGGCCGCGCTTGGCGTGGAATCGCATCTGGTGGTCTCCAAGGCCGCCGAGCTGACCATCGCGCTGGAAACCGATCTCAAGCCCAAGGCTGTCGCCGCGAAGGCCGACCGCAATTATCCGCCCACGGACATCGGCGCGCCGATCGCCTCGGGCACGTTCAAGACCAAGGGCATGATCGTCGCGCCGTGCTCGGTGCGCAGCTGGTCGGAGATCGCGAGCGGCGTGACGACGAGCCTGCTGACCCGCGCCGCCGACGTCACGCTGAAGGAGCGCCGGCCGCTGATCCTGATGATCCGCGAGACGCCGCTGCATGTCGGGCATCTGCGCACGCTGGCGCAGCTCGCCGAGATGGGCGCGACGATCCTGCCGCCCGTGCCGGCGTTCTACGACGAGCCGCACAAAATCTCCGATTTCGTCGACCAGATCGTGGGGCGCGCGCTGGACCTTGTGGGCTATGATTGGCCGGCGCAGAAGCGCTGGAATGGGCACGGGAAGACACCGGCGGGATGACGAGTGAAGTGACACGGCCCGACGAGGTCGGGCTGCGGGCCAAGCTCGCCGAACTGTCGCAAGAGCACCGCGACCTCGACAACGCGATCGCGGCGTTGGCCGACACCGGCGGACGCGACCAGCTGCAGATGACGCGGCTGAAGAAGCGCAAGCTGCAGCTGAAAGACGAGATCACCACGATCAACGACCGGCTGCTGCCCGATATCATCGCGTAGCGCGCCCGCCCAATTGAACCTCGATTTTTTCGGTTTTTTGCGTGCGTCCTCTTCCCCGGACGTGCTTATTCGCGCCCGTTCCGAATATGGGAAGCGAGACGGCTTTTGCGCGTCAAATGTCTCGGGCGCCGATTTCGCGCGGCGCATGCGGGCAAGGCACTGCGGGATTTGCGTGCCGGTGTACAACCCTAGGTGGTTGTTCCTGGAATGTTCGTCAAGGGGGTGGCGGAGATTTTTTCTCTCCAAAATGACCGTCATCACCCGCGAATGCGGGTGATCCATTTTCGGGGCGGCCTGATTGGATCGCCCGGGACGAGCCGGGCGATGACGGTGGAGGGTGGGAGAAAATCTACCGCGTCCCGCGCTTGTGGGCGTACATCGCCTCGTCGGCGCGGGCCATGGCGACGTCGGCGTCGTCGCCGGCCTTCAGCTCGAAGGCGCCATAGGCAAAACTCACCGGAATCGACTTGCCGGCGAAACTGGTCGGCGCGGCGCGGAGCCTCTCAGCCAGGATGTCGGCCTTCTTGTGCGCCTGGGCCTGGTCGGCATGGCTGAGCAGAACGCCGAACTCGTCGCCGCCGAGACGGCCGACGCAATCGCTGTCGCGCACATTGGCCGAAAGAACCTGCGCGAAATTCTTCAGCACCGCGTCGCCGCCGGCATGGCCGACGGAATCGTTGATCGCCTTGAACCCGTTGAGGTCGAAATAGATCAGGCTGGACGGCGTGCCGTAGCGGCCCGCGAAGGCGATGTAGCGCGTCAGCTCGCGTACGAAGGCGCGGCGGTTGAGCAGCGGCAGAAGCTGATCGAGATCGGCGTTCTTCTGCGCCTCGTCGAGGCGGGCCTCGGTCTTGGCGAGGAGCTGGCGCAGCGTGTCGACCTCGCCCATCAGGGTGAGGATCGCGTCGCGCACCCGCGGGGTGAATTCGCTTTCCGGAATGCCGAGGACCGACGCGGTGGCGCCCACCGTCGCACCGCCCGAGGACGGCGGCGCGGATTGCGCCTGACGCGCATAGGCGGCCGCGCCGGTCGCGCGTGCCCTGCTGGTGGAATTGCCCCGTTCGATCTTCATGATCGGCCCCATCGGCCATTCTGGCGGCGAAACATAGCTAAGACCGCTTTAACAATTCCTTTATGAAACACACCAAAGGGTAAATCGGGCTTTCCCAAAAGGCGTTCCGCCCTATAATCCAGCGCTTCCCGGCGGGTGATTTGCCTGCCGCAACCGTGTCTTGGGAAGCAATGTCCGGAAATCCCCAGCCCCTCGCCAAGCCTCTTGTCGGCGTCATCATGGGAAGCCAGTCCGACTGGCCGACGCTGAAGCCTGCGTCCGAGATTCTGGACGCCCTGGCCGTGCCCCATGAGACCAAGATCATATCGGCCCACCGCACGCCAGACCGGATGAGTGCGTATGCCAAGGCCGCCGCCGGCCGCGGCCTGAAAGTGATCATCGCGGGCGCGGGCGGCGCGGCACACCTGCCCGGCATGACGGCGTCGATGACGGCGTTGCCGGTCTTGGGCGTGCCGGTGGAGTCCAAGGCGCTGAAGGGCATGGATAGCCTCCTCTCCATCGTGCAGATGCCGGGCGGCATTCCGGTCGCGACCTTCGCCATCGGCCAGGCGGGTGCGAAGAACGCGGCGCTGCATGCCGCCGCGATCCTGGCGCTGAACGATCCGGCGCTGGCGCAACGTCTTGCGGCGTGGCGGGCGGCGCAGACCGACGCGGTCGCCGACGCGCCCTCGGACTCATGAATGGCCGACACATGAGCAAGGTCGCGCCCGGCGGGACCATCGGCATCCTCGGCGGCGGACAGCTCGGCCGGATGCTGGCGCTGGCGGCCGCACGGCTGGGGCTGAAGACGCATATCTTCTGCGACGACCAGGGCGCCGCCGCGGCGCAGGTGAGCGACGCGCATACCATCGGCAAGTTCGACGACGTGGCGGCACTGACGGCGTTCGCGAACGCCTGCGATGCGGTGACGCTGGAGTTCGAGAACGTGCCGGCCGGCACGGTGGCGCATATCGCGACGCTGAAGCCGATGAATCCGTGCGCCAAGGCACTGGCGATCACGCAGGACCGGGTCGACGAGAAGACCTTCGTACAATCGCTCGGCCTCGCCACGCCGCGCTTCGTCGCGATCGACGGCGCGGCCGATGCGGCGCGGGCGTTCGACGATTTCGGCGGGCGCGCGATCCTGAAGACGCGGCGCTTCGGCTATGACGGCAAGGGCCAGGCGAAACCCACCAGCGCGGAGGATGCGGCGGCGGCGTTTGCGCGGTTCAATGCGCCGTCGATCCTGGAAAGCTTCGTCGATTTCGCCTTCGAGGCCTCGGTGATCGCGGCGCGCGGCACCGACGGATCGTTCGCGGTCTATGATCCGCCCGAGAACGCGCATGCCGACCACATCCTGCGCCGCTCCATCGTGCCGGGCCGGTTGACGGCGGGACAGAGCGACGAAGCCAAGGCGATCGCGCGCAAGATTGCCGAAGCGCTCGACTATGCCGGCGTCTTCGCGGTGGAGCTGTTCGTGGGACGCGACGGATCGCTGACCGTCAACGAGATCGCGCCGCGGGTGCACAATTCCGGGCACTGGACCATCGAGGCGTGCGCCGTCAGCCAGTTCGAGCAGCACATCCGCGCCGTCGCCGGCTGGCCGCTGGGCGATCCGGCGCGCCATGCCGATGCGGTGATGGAGAACATCATCGGCGCCGAGGCGGACGCGTGGGAAACCTACGCACAGCGCAGCGGCGCGCTGCATCTCTACGGCAAGGGCGAGGCGCGCGCCGGGCGCAAGATGGGACACTTCACCACGCTCAAGCCGTTGACGGCGCGCTGAGCCGACAATAGGGTCCGCGCCACAATGATGACGACGTTCAAGCGCAAGACGACGACCAAGACGAAGTCCATCGGGGCTTCGGACGGCACGCGCGCGTAACAACGACCGCATCGCCTGACCGAAGCCCCGCCGAAAGCGGGGCTTTTTTTGTTTTTGGAGCTTTGGAGTTTGAGATGAAGAACCCTCCCGTTGTCGCCATCGCCGGCGTGACCGGTGCCGTCGGCGCCGAGTTCATCGCTTGCCTGAACCGGCGCAATTTTCCGGTGGCGAAGCTGAAGGCGCTGGCCAGCGCGCGCTCGGCCGGCAAGACGCTCGATTTCCGCGGTGAGAGGATCGTGATCGAAGAGCTGAGCGAGGCGTCGCTGCAAGGCGTCGACATCGCGCTGTTCTCGGCAGGTAGCGGGCCGTCGAAAAGGTTCATCCCGGCGGCGGTGCAGGCGGGGGCGGTGGTGGTCGACAACTCGTCGGCCTATCGCATGGACCCGAACGTGCCGCTGGTGATCCCGGAGATCAACGCGCGCCGCGTCAAGGATCACAAAGGCATCATCGCCAATCCGAACTGCTCGGCGATCACCGCGCTGGTGCCGCTGTGGCCGATCCATCGCAAGAACCGCATCAAGCGCGTGATCATCTCGACCTATCAGGCGTCGAGCGGCGCGGGCGCGGCGGCGATGGAGGAGCTGGTCGAATCGACCCGCGCGCATCTGGAAGGACGGCCGTTCACGCCCAAGGTGATCCCGCATCCCTATGCCTTCAACGTCTTCAGCCACAACACGGCGATCGATCCCGAGACCGGCTACAACGACGAGGAGACCAAGGTCATCAAGGAGAGCCGCAAGATCCTGGAGGACGAGGACATCCGCATCGGGGTGACCTGCGTGCGCGTGCCGGTGCTGCGGGCGCATTGCGAGAGCATCACCTTCGAGTGCGAGCGGCCGATCGCGGAAGACGAGGTGCGCGCGATGTTGTCGGACGCGCCGGGCGTGAAGATCGTCGACGACCGCGCGAAGAACTATTTCCCGATGCCGATCGACGCGAGCGGCCAGGGCGACGTCTTGGTGGGCCGCATCCGCCGCGACGTGAGCGACCCGACGGGCCATTCCATCGCGATGTTCGTGTCGGCGGACCAGCTGCTCAAGGGCGCGGCGCTCAACGCGGTGCAGATCGCTGAGCTGCTGCTTTGAGGCCGACTGTCATGCCCGCGAAGGCGGGCACCCAGCGCCCCACACCGTGACGGTCGCTCCTGGATTCCCGCTTTCGCGGGAATGACAGATGGGGCTAGAGAGAATCCATAACCAACGACCAGAACCGGCCTCGGAAATCGGCGTCGGGCGGCTGTTGGCCGAGGCGAACGACGACGAGCCCGAGCGACGGCGCGACACCGAGCACGCGGCCCATCGCGCCCAGCGCCAGAACCAGATCGGACGGCGCGCCGGGCACCAGCGGCCCTTCCTGGCGCGCGCCGGCGATGTCGACGAGCCACGCGCCGCCATTGCGCCACCACAGGCGGCCGTAAGCGGGGTTCGCGGCCGCCGACGCGAAGATCGCGGCGAGCTGCACGGGACGGATCACGCCGGCGCCCCGCGCCAGCACCATGGCGCCGAGCTTGGCGAGATCGCGCGGCATGGTGACGAAGCTCCAGGCATTGCCGGAACTGTGCGCCAGCGCGGCGGGGCGCGGGCGCCAGCCGCTCTCGGCCATCGCGAGCGGGCCGGTGAGCCAGTCGCGGGTCAGTGCGTCGAGCGGCCGGCCGGCCGCGATCTCGAGCACCTTGTGCAATCGTGCATAGGCCGGCGTGTTGTAGAAGAAGCGCGTGCCGGCGGGCGCTTCGAATTCGAGCGCCTCGCCGAGGCCGGAGGTCATCTCCAACAGATGCCGCACGGTGATGGCGCGCTCGCGCGCGGCGTCCGCCCTCGACCAGCCGGGACCGAGGAAATCGCTCATCGGCCGGGCGATGTCGAGCAGGCCGCGATCCATCGCGATGCCGGTCAGGATCGCGAGCACGCTCTTCTGCTGCGAGGCGACGTCTTCGAGGAGCGCGCCATCGTCCGCGGTGCCGCGCACCAGCACCGCGGCGAAGGCGTCGCTTCCCGCAGGAAGCGGCCAGTTGTGCTCGACGAGCGTCTTGCCGTCGCGGATGATCAGAAGACCGGTGGTCTTCTGCGCCTGCGCGTACTGCGCCAGGCTTTTTCGTTGGCCTATCGCTTCGCGACTTGAGGCCGGCATCACCCGCGCCGCGTGTTCAGCGCGCCGAGCACATCGGCGAGCGAGGGCAAACGCGATGCCGCCTCTTTCGCCTGCGCCTTGAATTTCTCGAAGGCCATCACGTTCGCGATACGCTCGGCGAGGAAGGCGGCGGTGTCGGCCTCGCCCTCGCTGGTGTCGGTGAACCAGCGCGCCATGGTCGTGGTGTAGACGCCCGCCAGGATCGCGCGCTTGGTGTAGAAGTTGAAATCGGTCGCGGTGTCGCCGGCGGCACGCCACATCGCATCCACCGTGCGCCAGACCAGCTTCGCGCCCAGCGGCGCATGCGGCGGCAGCGACAGGAACGCGGCGGCGCGGCGCGCGGCCTCCTTGTTCGGGTGCAACGCCGCGATCCGCGCCGTCACGGCGGCGGCGATGCGGGCGCGGATCTTCATCGCCTTCAGATCCATCGCAGCAAGGCTTTCGCCCATCTTCGCGTCGGCGTCGCCGGAATAGGCCTCGACCAAACTCAGAGCGCCTTGCGGAAAAAGGCGCGCCAGCGCGGCTTTCGTCGCGCCCGCCTCCTTGCCCGCGGCGGCCAGCGTCTTGTCGGTGAAGCCGTCGAAGGCCGCATGCGGCAGCGCCGCCGCAAGCACCTTCGCCTTCAGTTCCGCATCATCGGTCTTCGCCATGCCCCGATTATCGGCGAGGGCGCCGCGAAAGTCACGGCGCGCGGTCGTCCGTCGTGCCGCTGCCGCCGAGGCTGTAGGACAGTTGCGCCTTGCCCGGCTTCGGCATCGTCGTCTTGGAACCGAGGCCGAAGAAATAGCTGGTGGCGCCGGGGCACACCGGCGCGGCGAAGGTGAACTTGATCGTGGCTCCGCTCTGCGTCGCCGACGACAGCCCGACGCTGCCGAGGCCGCCCTGCGTCACCACGAAGACGTCGGACGTGCCCATCTTGCCTTTGACATAAGGCAGCGGCACGACGGGACCGAAGGTGAGCGTCAGCGCCGTGACGCAGTTCACCGCGGTGATGCCTTTCGCGCCCGTCATGTCGACGCGATAGACATAGGCCATGTCGCCCGCGGCGGGGGCCGGCGGCACGCCCGGATAGGTGCGCGACTGCAGCCGCGCCCCGGCGGTGTCGCCGGGCGGCGTGAAGTCGCCGACGCTGTCGTTCACCGTGACGGTGCAGGTGACGTTCCAGGTGCAATTGGTGGCGGGCGCCGCGACGTCGACGACCGTCAGGGCCGAAGCCGGTGCGGCCGTGAAAACCGCGAGGCCGGCGAACACAATGCCTTTCACGAAAGCGCGCATGAAATCCCCTCCAGTAAATAGAGGCGAATACTGCGCTTGTCTTAGGCTGCCCGCAAGGAACTCAGTTGTTCGCCCAGTGGCGCGCTTCGCTTTCGAAGATCAGCTTGCCGAGATCGCTCATCCGGCTGGGATAGAGCCGGCCGTCGAGATGATCGCATTCGTGCTGCACGACGCGGGCGTGGAATCCCTTGGCGGTGCGCGTCACCAAATTGCCGTCGAGGTCGAAGCCGCGATAGCGGATGTGGAACGGCCGCTCGACATAGCCGCGCAAGCCCGGCACCGACAAACATCCCTCCCAGCCGCCCTCGCGCGTGCCGCCGGCGATCTCGATCTCGGGATTGATCAGCACGGTGAGCGGCGCGGTGTGGTCGAACCGCTCCTCCTCCGACAGGCCCGGATCGCTCCGGCCCTCGGGCGCCTGGAACACCACCACGCGCAGCGGAACATGGACCTGGGGCGCGGCAAGGCCGGCGCCGTTGGCGTCGATCATGGTCTCGACCATGTCGGAGACCAGCCGGCGGATCTCGGGCGTGCCAGGCTGGGCGACCTTCTGGGCCACCTGGGCGAGCACCGGATGGCCCATTTTCGCGATCTTCAGGATAGCCAAGCCCTTGATTTCCTTACATCTGCGTACATTCGAACCCGGTTTCGGCGCGAATTTCGCACAATCTTCGACCGCTTGGCGGCCCGGACCGGGAGGAACCGAAATAGGGGCCGTGGATGCTTTAAACAAGAGCGGTGGACAGGCCGCCAGCCCTCTGATATCACCCGCGCCTCCCAAAACGGGCTCAGGAGCCGAATTTGCAAATCATCGTCCGCGACAACAACATCGACCAGGCCCTCAAGGCGCTGAAGAAGAAGATGCAGCGCGAAGGCATCTTTCGCGAGATGAAGCTGCGCGGCCATTACGAGAAGCCGAGCGAGAAGCGCGCCCGCGAGCGGGCCGAGGCGATCCGCCGCTATCGCAAGCTGCAGCGCAAGCGCCTGCAGCGCGAAGGCCTCTTGCCACGCTAAGCCAAGCTGGCACGACGCGCCACGAGTCTCGAGAAAGCCGCCGGTGCTCCCGGCGGCTTTTTCATGTTCATCAGGACACAGCGATGACCGGCATCAGCGACCGCGTGCGGATCGAGAGCGAAGAGACGCTGTCGAAGAAGAAATACTGGCTGCGGCTTTTCACCTTCGCGTGGCGGCGGAGCGACGGGCCGTGGCAGACGCTGAAGCGCGAGATCTACGACAAGGGCAATGGCGCGGTGATCCTGCTCTACAATCTGGAGCGCCGCTCGGTCGTGCTGATCCGCCAGTTTCGCCTGCCCGCTTACGTGAACGGTTACCGCGAGCTGCTGATCGAGGCGCCGGCCGGCGTGCTCGACGGCGCCGCGCCGCAAGACCGCATCCGCGAAGAAGTGTCGGAGGAAACCGGCTACGCGATCGGCGCGCCGCGCCACCTGTTCGACGCATTCATGAGCCCCGGTGCCTTCACCGAGAAGCTGCACTTCTTCGCGGCGCCGTATGACCCCGCCTCACGCCCCGGCGCGGGCGGCGGCTTGGCGGACGAAGGCGAGGACATCGAGGTGTTCGAGATCGGGTTCGAGGACGCGCACGCGATGATCGCGGACGGGCGGATCTGCGACGCGAAGACGATCATGCTGCTGCAGTGGGCGAAGGGGAGTGTGTTCGCGTAATGCGGCATTGATCGGCGATGGACGTGAACAGAATGCTGTCTTCTGTTCACGAAGGATTCCCCAGGTCAATCCATCCCGCTCGCAAAATTTCTCTGCGGCAGGCTTGGTGTCTGCCATGAGCGCTTCACTTTTCGATGGCAAGGGAAACAGAAAATATCTTATCGCGCGCGAGCGTTTGGCGTTTGTCTATGCGGCGTCTAAAATGCCCGCTGCGATCTCAACATTCTGCCTCACTATGGCGTTCACTGGTGCGCGCATTTCTGAGGTTTTGGCGCTAACCGCCACTCGCATAGACGCGGCGGACGAAGCGATAATTTTCGAGACGTTGAAGCAGCGAAAAAAGCGAGTGTTCCGCGCGGTGCCTGTGCCGCGAACTTTGGTACCCCTGCTAACGAAATATGGAATCAACAAGCCGGACCGGCTTTGGCCTTGGGGGCGCACTACGGCTTGGAAAATCGTGAAGGCCGTAATGCGGGACGCCGGAATTGCTGAGAGCCTTTGCAAGCCGAAAGCTTTACGTCACGCATTCGCCGTTGAGGCGGGGCAAAAAGTGTCCCTCTCAATGTCGTTCAACAGTGGCTTGGCCATGCGCGCATCGAAACGACTGCGATATATGCAAGTGCGATTGGTGACGAAGAGCGCAATCTGACGCGTCGTGCTTGGAGTTCGTTGGAACTTGCAATTCCGGATTATTCAGGCACGACGGATTGATCTCGATTCAGTGCAGTCGGCGGAGCCGCTCGTGCCAATTGCGAATGCCGGAGACTATCTCGCATCGTATTTCGATTGGGACTCTCGAACCTGTTTCCAGTTGTCCTTCGCCCAATCGACCAAACCTTGTGTCGGTCGCAGTAGGCTCTTTCCAAGACGCGTGATCTCGTACTCGACCCGTGGCGGCACTTCAGGAAAGAGTTCTCGAATAACAAGCCCGTCGCGCTCAAGGTTCTTGAGCGTCGTAGACAACATTCGCTGTGAAATTCCCGGAATCGAGCGCTCCAACGCCGAAAATCTCGCGCGCCCACCAAGCAGATCGAGCGAAAGAATGACAAAGATCGTCCATTTATCGCCGATCTTTGTCAGCAGCTCTCGCACCGCCATGGGGTCCGAACTTCTGCAAATCGCTGCGGGGTCTAACGATGCCTGTTTGCTAGGTTTTCCCATTGCTTACCTCGGCGTAAGTGGCTGAAGTGAAAGTGCCTTCTTTTTCGATACCAACTGCACATGTATCTGTTGCTCTCAGATAGTAAGCAACAATCGGGATGCAGGAGGCCAAATATGTCCAGTAACAGAACCGAAGCGACGACCTTGGTGCTGGGCGGCACGGGACGAACCGGATCACTAATAGCGCGCGAACTCACCAATCGGGGCCTGAAGGCTCGTACGGCATCGCGTCGTGGTGCGGATGTGGCATTCGACTGGGACGACCCGGTAACGCACGCTACGGCATTGGACGGCATCGATCGCGTCTACCTCGTGACGCCGGTCATGCGCAACAAGTATGCACTTCAGGTCTCCGACTTCCTCGATCTCGCTGAATCTGTCGGCGTTCGCCATGTGACCTATCTCAGCACCTATGGGAGCGACCATGCGCCCCCGGAAGTTGATATTCATGCTGTCGAGCTGGACCTCGCTCGCAGGAAAAGTATCTCTCATTCTATTTTGCGTCCGGCGTGGGTCATGCAGAACTTCAGCGATGACCATCTGCCGGTCGTTGGCGGTTCAATCACTGTGCCAACCGGCGGGGGAAGAGAAGCGTTTGTCGATGCCGTTGATATTGCAGCGGTAGCCGTCGAAACGCTGGTAAAGCCGGACGCCCATAACGGTGCAGAGTATGCGCCGACCGGCCCTCAATCTCTCACGGTAAGTGAGGTCGCGGAAATTATCGCCAAGATAAGCGGTCGTCCGGTTACTCATACCGACATCGATCCCGAAGTCTGGATCAGCGGAGCGGTGTCGGCGGGTTTCGTGCCTGCGGATTACGCAGTCATGCTTCGCTGGTTGACCGGAACGATCATCGCGGGCAATGGCTCGCGCCCAAATAGTGACGTTGAAAAAGTCACGGGCCGTCCTGCAACAAGCTTTGAGCAGTTCGCAAGGAGAAGCGCCGCTGTCTGGTCTCCGTGACCAGTGAGTTGAACGTGATAGCGGCCGCCGCGCCGGCGCATCGCAGATATTCATAGACACATGGAGGAATCGAATGCCTGACAAGAAATATGCCGCCTATGCGGGCGCGGAGCCTTATTTCGCACTGGTGCGAAAGGCTCTGGGCGATCTCGTAGACGGCTCTCACTTCTTCGATATCGTCGCAGACGATATCGCTTACGAGGTTCGCTACGATTTGGGTTGGCCCAGCGTCGTTAAGGGCCGTGCCAGCCTCATGAATCAATTCGAGGGATACGTCAGAAGCGTCAAGCTTCGATCCGCGGATAAGTTGATAGTCAACAAAGCGGATAAGGGGCGTGTCGTTGTCATCGAGTACGAGGTGCATGGAATGATCCTCGCGACAGGCATGAAATACGAAAATCGCTTTTGCTCAATCATTGAAATCGAAAAGCGCAAGATCAAGCGCTGGCGAGACTACATGGACTCTCACGCGGCTTGGAACGCACTCACCGCCAAGGGGGATTGATCATGCAAGGTGATACAGAAAGCGGCGACACAATTCGTTCCGCAGAGAAGTGCTGATCGGTGTAACCGGCGCGCTTGCCACGACGGCCGTACCCTCAACAGTTTCGCCGCAAATCAAAAAGCGGCTGCCACTTCCCGCAATACACTCCAACCAACAGGAGCTAACACCATGGGCATTGTCACGACAAAAGAGGGCGTCGAAATCTTCTTCAAGGATTGGGGGCCGAAAAGCGCTCAACCCATCGTCTTCCATCACGGCTGGCCGTTAAGTTCGGACGACTGGGACGCACAGATGCTCTTCTTTCTTGCGCAAGGCTATCGTGTTGTCGCCCACGACCGTCGCGGACATGGCCGTTCCTCTCAGGTGAGCGACGGTCACGATATGGATCATTACGCGGCCGACGCTTCGGCGGTGGCCGAGCATCTGAACCTCAAGAATGCGGTCCATATCGGCCATTCGACCGGCGGCGGCGAAGTTGCCCGCTACGTTGCGAAATACGGTCAACCGCAGGGCCGCGTCGCGAAAGCAGTTCTCGTAAGCGCCGTTCCGCCTGTGATGGTTAAGGGCGAAAAGAATCCCGGCGGCACCCCCATCGAGGTTTTCGATGGGTTCCGTAGCGCGCTGGAAGCTAACCGCGCGCAATTCTTCCTGGACGTGGCATCTGGTCCGTTCTACGGCTTCAATCGCCCGGGGGCCAAAATATCTCAGGGAATTATCGATAACTGGTGGCGTCAGGGCATGATGGGCGCTGCGAACGCGCATTACGAAGGCATCAAAGCCTTCTCCGAGACCGATCAGACGGACGATCTGAAATCCATTCACGTCCCGACACTTGTCATTCAAGGCGACGACGACCAGGTCGTTCCCTACAAGGACGCAGCACTGCTTCAGGCCAAGTTGATCAAGAATAGCACGCTTAAGGTCTATCCCGGATATCCGCACGGAATGCTCACCACCAATGCGGACGTAATCAACCCCGATATCTTGGCCTTCATCAAGGGTTAGACGACTTCGCTATTGGATGCGCTGGGCTTGGTATCGGAGCCCGGCGCATCCAGAGGCCATCCCGCCTCGCGTGAACAATATACTGCAAATTGTTCACGCGTTGCCGCAAATGAAAAGAATGTTCTTGCGTGCACCGCACTCAAGCCCCGAACAGCATCGCGATACGGGCCCGCAAAAGCTTGGCCATGAATTTCGGCGGGAAGGATGCGTAGACCGGCAGGTCGCTCGGCAGCGTCGCATCCTTCGGCTTGAAGCGCGTCTGGATGCGCATTTGAAGCGGCGGCGCGTCGGCACCGAAGCGCGGTGCGAAGACCGACATCCAATGGCCCTTCTCGAAATCGAGCGCCATCGCCGTGTTGCAGCAGGTCGCGACGATGCGCCGGCTCGGCGCGCCGTCGCGCAGGCGGATGTCTTTCAAGTGCTCGCCGCCGCTCAGGCAAGCGAAACGATCCTTGCGATAGAGGATGTAGGGCGTGCCGCCACCTTGCGTCAGAATGGGCGGCGCGCCGGGGAGCGCTTCGAGCCGGTGCGCGGCGGCCTGGCAGTCGTCGCAATAGCAGACGGCGCCCAGGATCGGCTTTCCCGCCGCGCGGAAGCGGACGTTGCCGCATTGGCACGATGCGACGCGCGCGCTCATTTGCTGCCGAGCACCATGCGGTTGCCCTCGCTGTCGCGGAATTCCGCCATCGTGCGGCCCGGCTGCCAGGGCGGGTTGTGCGGCGCGGCGAGGATCTCCACGCCGTGCGCCTCGAGGCGCGCGACCGTGGCCGCGACGACGTCGTCGTCGTCGACCAGGACGAGGACCGGCATGTCGCCCGGCGCGTCCGCCGCGCGGCGCACGAAATGCAGCGTCGTATCGGCGCCGGCAAAGCCGAGCTCGACCCCGCGCCAGCCGTCCGGACCCATCGGCGCGTCGGCGGCTACGCGGCAGCCGAGATTTTCCGTATAGAATCGGATCGCGCGCGCCGGATCGGCGACGGGGAGCTCGGCGAATTGGATGTGCATGGGCGTGCGCTCCGCCAGACGATTGGTGATACAGAACTAGACGGTACAGTACTGTAGGTCAAGATGGGCAAGCTGAAGGATCACACGGCAGAGGCGGACGAGGGACGCTCGGCGCGCAAGCGGCGGGCGATCGTCGAGGCTGCGACCGCGCTGTTCCTGAAGGATGGTTTTCTCGGCACCAACATGGACGCGGTCGCGGCGCGCGCCCAAGTGTCGAAGCAGACGGTCTACAAGCACTTCTCCGACAAGGAGACGCTGTTTGTCGCGATCGTGACGGGCCTGACGAACGCGGGCAGCGATGCGGTGCATGGCGCGATGCCGCGCCTCGCCGAAGGCGGCGACGTGGCGGCGTATCTGCTCGCCTATGCGATGCGGCAGCTGGAGATCGTGCTGACGCCGCGCCTGTTGCAGCTGCGCCGGATGGTGATCGGCGAGGTGGCGCGCTTTCCGGAGCTGGGGCGCAGCCTGTTCGATGCCGGGCCGCGGCGGGCGATGGCGGCGTTCGCGGAAGCGCTGCGCGATCTTGCGGCGCGCGGTGTGCTCGCCATCGACGATCCCAGGGCGGCGGCGGCGGACTTCAACTGGATGGTGATGGGCGCGCCGCTGAACGAGGCGATGCTCCTCGGCGACGAGGCGATTCCGGGCCGCGCGCGCCTGCGCAAGCATGCCGAACACAGCGTGCGGCTGTTCCTGGCGGCGTATCGCAAGCGGTGAGGGCACCTTTCGCCGCCGCCGCCGTGCGTCAAGCCTTCAGATCATACCGGTCCGCATCCATCACCTTGGTCCAAGCCGCGGCAAAGTCCTTGGCGAATGTCTCCTTCGCGTCCGACGCGGCATAGACCTCGGCGAAGGCGCGCAGCTGGGCGTGCGAGCCGAAGATCAGGTCGACGCGCGTCGCCGTCCAGCGCTTCGCCTTCGTCTTGCGGTCGGTGCCTTCGTAGCGGTTGTCGCCCGTCGCGGTCCATTCGGTGCCCATGTCGAGCAGGTTGACGAAGAAATCGTTCGTCAACACGCCGACTTTGTCGGTGAACACGCCGTCCTTGCCGCCATCGGCATTGGCACCGAGCACGCGCAACCCGCCGAGCAGCGCGGTCATCTGCGGTCCCGTCAGCTTCAGGAGCTGCGCGCGGTCGACCAGCGCCTCTTCCGGCTTCATGAACGATTTGCCGTAGTGGTTGCGGAAACCGTCGGCGCGCGGCTCGAGCGGCGCGAACGAGTCCACATCGGTCTGCTCTTGCGTGGCGTCGCCGCGGCCGGTGGTGACCGGAACGCTGAGCGGCACGCCGCCATCCTTCGCCGCCTTCTCGACCGCCGCCGCGCCGCCGATCACGATGAGATCGGCCAGCGATACCGTCTTGCCGAAGCCCTTCTGGATTTCCGCCAGCTTGGCGAGCACCTTGGCGAGAAGCGGCGGGTTGTTGACCGCCCAATCCTTCTGCGGGCTGAGACGCACGCGCGCGCCATTGGCGCCGCCGCGCTTGTCGGAGCCGCGGAAGGTCGAGGCGCTGGCCCACGCCGCCCCGACCAGCTCGGAGACGGTGAGGCCGCTCGCCAGAACCTTCGCTTTCAGTGTGGCGACGTCGGCATCGGAGAGCTTGGTGCCGGCAGGGATCGGATCCTGCCAGAGCAGCGTCTCCTTCGGCACCAGCTTGCCGAGATAGCGCGCGGCCGGGCCCATGTCGCGATGGGTGAGCTTGAACCAGGCGCGCGCGAAGGCGTCGGCGAACTGTTCGGGATGCGCCAGGAAGCGGCGCGCGATCTTCTCGTAGGCCGGATCGAACCGCAGCGCGAGGTCGGTCGTCAGCATCGCCGGCACATGCGTCTTCGATGCGTCATGCGCGTCGGGAATGTCGGCGGGCGCGTTCTTCGCCTGCCATTGCTGCGCCCCGGCCGGACTCCTGGTCAGCGCCCATTCGTATTGGAAGAGGTTCTCGAAGAAATGGTTCGACCACTTGGTCGGCGTCTGGGTCCAGGTGACTTCGGGGCCGCCGGTGATCGCGTCGGCGCCGTGGCCCTTGCCGTGCTTGCTCTTCCAGCCGAGGCCCTGGTTCTCGATCTGCGCGCCTTCCGGCTCCGGCCCGACGAAGGAGGGATCGCCCGCGCCGTGCGTCTTGCCGAAGGAGTGGCCGCCGGCGATCAGCGCCACGGTCTCCTCGTCGTTCATCGCCATGCGCGCGAAGGTCTCGCGGATGTCGCGCGCCGAAAGCACCGGATCGGGCTTGCCGTTCGGGCCTTCGGGATTGACGTAGATCAGACCCATCTGCACCGCGCCCAAGGGCTCCTGCAGGTCGCGCTCGCCGGAATAGCGCTCGTCGCCGAGCCAGCTGCCTTCGGGGCCCCAATAGAGCTCTTCCGGCTCCCAGGTGTCGGCGCGGCCGCCCGCGAAGCCGAACGTCTTGAAGCCCATCGACTCCAGCGCGACGTTGCCGGCGAGCACGAAGAGATCGGCCCAGGAGATCGCGCGGCCGTATTTCTGCTTGATCGGCCACAGCAGACGGCGCGCCTTGTCGAGATTGGCGTTGTCCGGCCACGAATTCAGCGGCGCGAAACGCTGCTGGCCCGCGCCGGCGCCGCCGCGGCCGTCGCTCACGCGATAGGTGCCCGCGCTGTGCCAGGCGAGGCGGATGAAGAGACCGCCGTAATGGCCGAAGTCGGCCGGCCACCACGCCTGCGAATCCGTCATCAGGGCGTTGAGGTCCTGGATCACCGCGTCGAGGTCGAGGGCCTGGAACGCCTTGGCATAGTCGAAGTTCTCACCCATGGGGTCGGACTTCGCGGAGCCCTGATGGAGGACCTGGATATCGAGTTGTTCCGGCCACCAGTCGCGGTTCGCGTGACCGCGCGGATTGGCACCTGAGAACGGGCACGTCTTTTCGTCGGCCATGATCGGCTCCTCCAAACGGTGCGGACGGCGCGAACCTAGTCCGGTGCTTTGGGCCCGTCAATATAAATTAGAACAATTCTAAACTGAGATTTCCGGCGGCATCCCGTGCAAAGTCAGGAACGCGGCGGTGGCGCGGGCGGCGCGGCGCGCGAACTCTTTCGCGCTGGGGCGCGGAACGGACTGGAACAGCAGGTCGATCATCAGGCCGCCCCACAGCAGACCGAGGAACTCCTCGACCAGCTCCGCCGGCGGATCGCTTGCGATCAGCTTGCGCGCGCGCGCCTCCGACAGGATCGCGAACAGAACCGCGCGATTGGCATCGCGGCCGTGGCGGTTGAGGGTGCGCGCGAGATCCGGCGACTTCGCCGATTCCGCGATGGCGAGGCGAAAGACCGCGAGCACATGCGGATCGGTGACGCCGGTCAGCGTCGCCGCGCCATAGGTCTTGAGCACGGCGGCCAGCACCGCGCGATCGGTGATGGGAGGGAACGGCGGGGCGTCCTGCAGGCGCGGCGCGTTGGCCGCGATGCCGGCGGCGAACAGCGCCTCCTTGCTGGCGAATTGCGCATAAAGCTCGCGCTTGGAGACTTTGGCGCGGGTCGCGATCTCCAGCATGCTGGCGCCGGCATAGCCGTGCTCGGTGAAGACGGAAAAGGCGGCGTCGAGCAGCCGCGCGCGCAGGCCGGACACGTCGTCCGTTTCGCGGCGTTTCGGCGTCGTTTTCTTGCTGCGCGTGGCCAACGTCTTTCCTCTTGATTTGGTACCGGTGAGTACCATATCGTCATGCGGATGGTACCTATCGGTACCGCCGCATCGGATCGATGCGTATCTGACGGGAGGTCTCATGCCGCCGCAAGCCATTTTCCCGCTCCAGCTCGTGCTGGGCTATGCCGCATGGTCGCTGGCTTTCGCGGCCTATATCTGGCCGCGGCTGAGGGCGATGGACCGCGTGGCGGCCCAGCGCGCCATCGCCACGCTGCACAGTTTCCGGTTCTTCGGCCTGGTGTTCATCCTGCCCGGCGTCGTCGGCAACATCCCGGCGGGCTTTGCGGTGTTCTCGGCCTATGTCGACCTTGCGACGGGAGCGCTGGCGATGCTGGCGCTGGCGACCGTCAGGCTGCGGTCGCTGTTCTGGCTGTTCGTCGTTGCGTTCAACCTGGTCGGCGCGACCGATCTGGTGGTGGACTACTATCACGCCATCCGCGTCGGGCTTCCGATGGTGGCGGGGCAGCTCGGCGCCGCCTACGCGATCCCGGTGCTCTATGTGCCGCTTCTGATGATCACGCACATCGCGGCCTTCGCGTTGATGCTGCGTCGTCCGCAGGCCGCGCGTGCTTAAGAGGCGCGGCCCAGAAGTCCGCGGACGAGGTTGCCCAGGCTCGGCGGGCGTTCGGTGGTGAGGACGTGGCGGGCGAAGATGCGGCCCGTCCACAGGATCATCAGGATCGTCGTGGCGATCACCACCACCACCGCGCCCCACACCTGCCAGGCCGGCGGGTTCGACGAGATGCGCAGCATCATGAAAAACGGCGTGTAGAACGGGATCCAGGTCAGCGCGCTGGCCAGCGTGCCGTTGGGATCGCGCACCACCGCGTTGATCATCAGGTTCGGCAGCATGAGGATCAGCATCGAGGGGCCGAGCAGGGACTGCGCGTCGGCAAGGCTCGCCGCCATCGAGCCGATGGCGAGGAACAGCGAACCGTAGATCAGCAAGCCGCAGAGGAAGAACAGCAGCAGGAAGGGCAGCGTGTGCAGCGAGGCGATGGCGCCGAGCGAGGTGACGACCAGCGCCGCCGTGTCGTGGCTGGCGAGCGTCATCAGCCCGAACAGCACCAGCGCCCAGATGAAGAGCGTGGCCAGCGCCACCGCGATCACGCCGATCAGCTTGCCGGAGGTGATCTCGCGCGGCGTGGCGCAGGACAGCAGCACCTCGATCATGCGGGTGGATTTCTCCTCCACCACGCCCTGCAGCAGGACGGACGAGTTCATCACCGACACCACGAACAGGATGATGGCAAGCGCGATCGGCACCACCGAATCGATCATCGAGACGGCTTCGTTGCCCTTGCTCGGCTTGCGCGACTGGACGAAGGCGGTGACGTCGAAGATCGCGGTGTCGCGCACCTGCGGCGCCACGCGCTGCACGGCTTTCAGCCGCAGCGCATCGGTCAGGCTTTCGGAGAAGAAGTGCTTGAAGTCGGTGTCGGAGGTGTCCTCGCTCCAGAACTGGACGTCGTGATGCGGGTTGGTCGCGAAATCGGCGGGGATCACCACGATCGCATCGAGAAGCGGACCGGTAAGCGCGGCATGCGCGGCTTGCGGAAAATGCGCCGCGTCGGCGTCGCGCACGTCGCGCGGCGTGAAGACATAGCGCCAGTTCGCCGAGCCCTGGCCGCGCGCCAGGCTCGCCAGGATCGCGTCGCGATAGGCGCCGCCGGTCTTGTCCAGGATCGCGAAGTCGTGGCGGTGGGCGGCCGTGCCGCTGCCGCCGCCGGTCCATTGCGGCACGAAGATCACCACCATGATCCACAGCGGGAACATCAGGACCGAGATCAGGAAGCCGCGCCGCGTGACGTATTTGATGAACTCCTGCCGCGCGATGAGGAAGGTGTGCTTCATGTGGCGCTTCCCACCAGCGAAACGAACACGTCGTGCAGGCCCGGCGGCGCGACGTCGAAATGCGTCAGCGGCACGCCGCGCTCGAAACAGGCGGCGAGCAGGCCGCTGCCGTCATTGCCTTCCTTGAGGTCGGCGATCCAGTAGGGCTGGCCGGCGCTGGGCGCGGTTGTGTGCGCGACGCCGGGCAGCGCGGCCAGGAAGGACAGGTCGGCATTGCCGCCGATGCGGGCGCGGCGCGGCAGAAGCTGGCGCGCCTGGTCGAGCGTCCCCTCGAAGCGCTTCGCGCCCTTGGCGAGCACGATCAGCCGGTCGCACAGCCGCTCGGCATGCTGCATGGTGTGGGTGGAGAACAGGATCGTCTTGCCCTCGGCCGCGAGGCCCCGGATGAAAGTTTCGAGCTCGCTCTGGTTCACCGGATCGAGGCCCGAGAACGGCTCGTCGAGGATCACGAACTCCGGATCGTGCACCACGGCGGAGAGCACCTGGACCTTCTGCGCCATGCCTTTCGACAGGCCCTCGATGCGCACGCGGGCGAATTGTCCGAGGCCGAAACTTTCGAGCAGCGCACGGGCGCGGGCGAGCGCGGGGCCGTGCTTCATGCCCTTCAGCGTCGCGATATAGGCGATGGCGGCGTCGGCGCGCATGCGCTTGTAGAGTCCGCGTTCCTCCGGCAGATAGCCGATGCGCTCGCGCACCTGGCCGATGTCCTTGCCGAGGACGCGGATGGCGCCCTCGTCCGGCGGCAGGATGCCGAGCATCATGCGCAACGTCGTGGTCTTGCCCGCGCCGTTGGGCCCGAGGAAGCCGAGGATGGAGCCGCGGTTCAGCGTGAACGACAGATCGCTCACCGCGGTGAACGTGCCGAAGCGCTTGGTGACGTGGGAAAGCTCGACGATGGCATCGCTCATGCGGCGCGGAGTCTAGAGCAGGTTGGGCGCCAATGTCATCCGCCGCAGTCGCGGCGGATGACAATTAGGAGAGTCGATAAAAAGATCCTCCCGCTGCGAGGGAGGGGGATCGCGCAGCGGGAGGAGGTCTTCCGGCGCGCGGGGTTACACGCGCCGGAAGGGGGACTCGATCAGCGGTAGCCGCCGGCCGCGACGATACGCTCGCCGGTGAGCCAGGCGCTGTCGTCGGAGGCGAGGAACACCGCGACCTTGGCGATGTCGTCCGGCTGGCCGATGCGCCCCAGCGGCGTCTGCGCCTTGGCATGATCGGCGAAGTCGCCATTGGCGAAGCCGGCGGTGTGGGTGCCTTCGGTCTCGGTCAGGCCGGGTGCCACCGCGTTGACGCGGATGTTGCGCGGGCCAAGCTCCTTGGCGAGCACGCCGGTCAGCGTGTCGACCGCGCCCTTGGTCGCGGCATAGATCGCGGCGCCGGCCGGGGCCGACTGCGAAACCACGGAAGAGACATTGATCACGCTGCCGCCCTTGTCGCCGAAGCGGCGGGCCGCCTCCTGCGTCGCGAGCAGCGTGCCGAGCACGTTGATGTCGAACTGGCGGTGGAATTCGTCCGCGGCGACGTCGTCGAGGCTGGTGAATTTGAACACGCCGGCGTTGTTCACCAGGATGTCGGGCGCGCCGAACGCCTTCTGCGTCTCTTCGAACAGGCGCTTGACGTCGCCTGCCTTGGCGACGTCGCCCTGCACCGCGACGGCCCGGCCGCCCTTGGTCTTGATGTCCGAGACGATGCGGTCGGCGCCGCTGCGGTCGGAGGCGTAGTTGACCACGACGGCCGCGCCCTCCTCCGCCAGGCGCGCGGCGATGCCCGCCCCGATGCCCTTGGAAGCGCCTGTCACGACTGCGATTTTGCCTTTGAGCTTGCTCATCTGAAATCCCCTTTGGGGTCATGCTTCGATGGTTAGATATGTGTCGAAGTGTTAGGTTCAAGGGGTTCGGATAACCTCCCCGTTGGGGAGGTCGAAAAATCACGGCGCGCGGCGACGGGATTTTTCGGGTGGGGGACGGCGTTGGGCGGAGAGAGCGGACCCCCACCCGAAATTTTCTCGCTTGCGCTCGAAAATTGTCGACCCCCACAAAAGCGGGAGGTTATTCGAGGTTCAGATCTTTCCCAGCTGCGCGAGATACGCGTCCAGCACGGGTCTGTTGAGCGAAATGCTCATGAACTTGCCCGCACGCACCGCGTCGACAAGGCCGGCGGTCTCCAGCTCTTTGAGATGGTGCGACAGCGTCGCGGCGGTGATGTCGTGGCGCTCGCGCAAGCTCTGGCACGACATCACGCCGTTCGACGCGCCGATCTCGCGCAGGATCTGATAGCGGCGCGGCTCCGCCAGGGCGCGGGCGATGCGCGCGACGTCCTTGTCGGTGAGCTTCACGGTCTTGACCATGGCGCAAAGGTAGTGCGGCGTTGTGTGGAATTAAAGCGGCGTGACGCGGTAGGCGCAGCGGCCGGCGCCGGCCAGGATGTGGCTGAGGCGCTCGACCTTGATGCCGGTGCCCAGCACGCGGTGGAACAGCGCCAGCTCCTCGCGGCACAGCCCGGTGCAGAGGCGCGCGGCGGCGCAGATCGGGCAGTGGTTCTCGACGAACAGCCATTCGCCGCTTTCCGCCTCGCGGCGCACTTCGGCCATGTAGCCTTCGGCGCTGCGGATCTTCGCCAACGCGTCGAGCTTGGCCTTCAGCGTGCGTGCCGCGTCTGTCTTGGCACGATAGGCCTTCTCGAGGTCGGCGTTGCGCAGCTTGAGCAGGCGGTCGAGCCCCGCTTCGCCGAACGCCTTCTTCATCTGGACGATGAGGTCGGTGGCGAGCCCCGCATGGCTGTCGGCAAAATGCGCGTCGGCGGCGGGCGTGGCGCGCCACAGCTTCGCGGGGCGGCCGCGCGGGCGGGCTTCCTCGGTGTGCGCGGCATCGCCGGATTCTTCGAGGGCAGCGAGATGCTGGCGCACCGCCATGCCGGTGATGCCGAGACGCGCAGCGGCGCCATCGGCCGAGATCGGGCCCTCCCGCTTGAGGACCGCCAAAACCGCATCCCTGCCCCTCGCTTCCGCCATGGTTATTTTCTAAAGCTCGGACTTGTATAAATCAAGCGCCGGGATATTCTAAAGTGCGGACTTTCGAAAAGAGGTGCCATGTTCACCGCGACGGGACTGAGCGAAAGCGCGCTACGCGCCGCGGGCCGCAAGGTGGTGCGGCGGGGCGGCAAGCAGGTGCTGCTGATCGCGAGCGGCGGGCGCCTCTTCGCCATCGCCAATCGCTGCCCGCATGAGGGCTTCCCGCTGAGCGAGGGCATGCTGGGTCCGGACTGCGTGCTGACCTGCAACTGGCACAATTGGAAATTCGATCTCGCCACGGGCGCAGCGATCAGCGGGCGCGATCCGGTGCGGACCTATGCCATCGAGGTGCGCGGCGGCGAGATCTTCGTCGATCTCGCCGATCCACCGGCGCAGGCGCAGCGTGAACGGGCGCTGTCGGGGTTGATGGCGGCGGTGGGCGACAGCGATCATCCGCGCATCGCGCGCGAGGTGGCGCGGCTGGAGCGCGCCGGGTTCGACGCGACGCAGGCGCTGACGCACGCCATCGCGGGGCGCAATGCGAACCTCGAATACGGCACCACGCATGCGCATGGCGCGGCGGCGGACTGGCTGAAGCTCGCCGCACGCGCGACGAGCGAGGACGCGCGGCTGGCCGCGACCGTCGAACCCATCGCGCATCTGGCATGGGACACGCTGGGTGCGGCGCAGTTTCCTTATACTGAAGGCACGCGCGAGTGGAATGCCGAGGCGTTCGTCGCGGCGGTGGAGGCGGAGAACGAAGCGGACGCGGCCGCGCTGATGCGCGGCGCGCTGGCCGGCGGCGTGGCGCGGAGCGAGATCCGCGCGGCGCTGGGACGGGCGGCGCTGGCGCATTACGCGGACTTCGGCCACAGCGCGATCTACACGCTGAAGATCGCCGAGCTGGCGGATCGCCTTGGGCCGGACGCCGAGCTGCTGTTGATGCTGGCGTTCACGCGCAGCCTGGTCGCGGTGACGCGCGAGGAAAAGCTTCCGGAGTTTCGCGGCTACGACAAGGCGCTCGCGGCGTGGGACGGCACGGGCAACGAGCCCGCGCGGGCCGAGGATTTCATCGGGCTCTCCATCGAAGGCGCGCTGGCGCGGACGTTGCGCTCCTCGGGGCGGCCGGTGCGGGAGATCTACGACGCGCTGCTGGGCGCGGCGGCGTGGAATCTGCTGCATTTCGATCTTGCGGTCGACCGCGCGACGGCGAACCCCATCGCCGACAATGTGAGCTGGCTCGACTTCACCCATGCGCTCACCTTCGCCAACGCGACGCGGCACATCTGCGCCGGTCAGCCGGCGCTGTGGCCGCGCGCGCTGTTGCAGCTGGCGCTCTTCGTCGGGCGCAACAAGGGCTACGTGCAGGCGCGGCAGGACGTGAGCGCATGGCGCGTCGACGACGTACGCGGCTTCATCGCACAGCAGATGGCGGGGCTCTACGACCACGGCATCGTCGAGCCGATCATCGCTTGCCACCGCGTGAAGATGCTCTTCGCGCTCGAGGACGAGCAGATCGCGGCGCCCGATGCGCCCTGGCAGGGCACGATGGCGGCGGCGATGCATCGCTGGCTGGCGACGCCGCAGAAGCGGCATCACGGCCTGCGCTTCGCGGCGCAGGCGCGCGATTTCATCGCGCGGGAGGGTTAGATGCGGCAGGCTCTGGCGGGCGCGGCGATCATCGGCGGGCTGATGCGCATCGCGGGCAGCTTCGTGCCGGGCGATCCGCAGATACTGTATCCGGCGACGGACATCGCGCTGCTGCTCGGCGCGGCGGGACTTTGGCTGACGCGGCGCGGCGGTATCGCGGGGGCCATCGGGATCGGCGTGTTCGTCGCCGGCATCCTCGCCATCCGCTTCGGATTCTATGCGATCGGCGCACCGGTGGCGCTGATCGGATTGGTGGTCTGGTCGATCGAAGCGCTGTTCAAGGGCGCGCGCGCCGCGCCGGTGCTGTGGATCGCGGCGCTGATCGCAGGACCGTTCAGCGTCGTCGCGGCCGGCGTGCTGTTCGGCCTCGGCTTCGTCGCGGCGGGCGTTTCGATGTTTTACGGCTGGCCGCAATCGGCGCAGACGGCGACTTCCACGGTGACGTGACTGAGGTCGGGGAAGTGGCGGCGCAGGCCGCTCTTGATCGCTTCGGCGTCGGTCATGGCAGGGCTTACGAGCGAAACAACGAGGCCGCGATGGCCGGGGCCGAGGCGCCACAGATGCAGGTCGCAGACGCGCGTATTCGCGGCGGTCTCCAGATGCGCGCGGATGCGGGTGGCGAGCGCGGGATTGTCCTCGGCATCCAGCAGCACCAGCGCGCTGTCGCGGATCAGACCATAGGCCCACGAGGCGATGACGCCGGCGCCGATCACGCCGACCAGGGGATCGAGGAACACCACGCCCCAGATCAAGCCCGCCGCCAGCGCGCCGACCGCCAGCACCGAGGTCGCGGCGTCGGCGAGCACATGGATATAGGCGGCGCGCATGTTGTTGTCGGCGTGCCCCTCAGGGCCATGATCGTGGCGTGCATGGTCGTGATCGTCATGCGCATGCGCGTGGCCATGGCTGTGGTCGTGGCCCTCGTGCAGGATGACGGCGCTGACCAGGTTCACCACCACGCCGAACGCCGCGATCACCAGCGCGTCGCGATAGTTCACCGCCACGGGGTTCAAGAGCCGCGTCGCCGATTCGAACGCGACGCCGGCTGCGATGACGCCGAGGATGATGGCGCTGGCGAAGGCGGCGAGGTCGCCGAACTTGCCCGAGCCGAAGGTGAAACGCGTGTCCTTGGCATGGCGCCGCGCCAGCCAGTAGGCGCCGGCGGCAAGGCCGAGCGCGCCGACATGCGTCGCCATGTGGAAGCCGTCGGCGACCAGCGCCATGGAGCGGAACGAGACGCCGGCCGCGATCTCGACCGCCATGAAGACGACGGTGATCATGGTGGCAAGGCGCGCCCGGCTCTCCGCGCGGCGGTGGCCGGCGCCGAGGAAGACGTGATCGTGCGTCCAGATGCCGTGTTCGTGCGCGCTGTGATCGTGGATCGCCATGCGGCGGACTCTAAAGGAGGACGGCGCCGATTTGTATGTTCCCGGCTGTCATGGTCACCGCAAAGAAAAAGGGCCGCGCTGGGTGCGCGGCCCTTGTTCCAACGGGGAGGATGAAACGCTACGCGACAAGAACTTAGTGGCTGAGCGTGACCTTGCGCTGGTCGGCGAAGGTCGAGCCCTCGAGGGCCTCGCCATGCGGCTTCAGCAGGGCATAGGTCTCGCCGGAGGCGGAGATCAGCTGGTAGCCGGTCGCCGTCGGGGCCCACTTGGTGAGGGCAACGCCGGTCGAGCAGTCGGTGCCGGCGGTCAGCGTGCCGTCGGCGGCCAGGGTGACGGCACAGGGAGTCTTCGTGCCGATCGCGAGCTTGTAACTGCCGGCCGCGAGCGCGGGCGCCTGGGCGTAGGCCGTGCCGAAACCGGAGATCGCGAGAAGGAACGAGAGAGCGAGAAAGCGGGACTTGTTCATGTGAATAATTCCTTCAAGGTTCAACGTTCAAAGATTTAGTCTCAGGCTGCATAATTTCAAGGGCAAAACCTTCGCAGGCGCAATAATTATAGTGGCGACTTTCGCAGCGGCACAGATTTTCCAGGTTTTTCAGGTATTTCGTCGCGCAAAAATTTTTCGAAAATCTTGGGTTGAACACCGTTCGGGGCAGATTTCGAACACTGTTCGTGCATGCATAGCTGCACTGCACAACAAGAAAACGACAATTTGTCAGTTCTTGGAGGGGGTTAGGCCGGCACGCGGGGATTCGGGCCCACCCCCTTTGTCATGCCCGCGCAGGCGGCATCCGGGGTCACGAAGCCGGTGCAAGACAGCCGCTGGATGCCCGCCTCTCATCCTGAGCGACGCCGCAGGCGGCGTCGAAGGGCGCGGGCATGACAGTGCGGCGCGTGGCGCGTGGCCGCCTACTTCGGCTGGGGCACGATGCGCAGATAGGGCTTTGGGGACTTCCAGCCGCCGGGATAGGCCTTCTTGGCGTCCTCGTCGCTGACCGCGCCGGAGATGATCACGTCGTCGCCCGGCTTCCAGTTCGCCGGCGTGGCGACCTTGTGCTTGGCGCCGAGCTGCAGGCTGTCGATCACCCGAAGCACCTCGTCGAAGTTGCGGCCCACCGTCATCGGATAGACCAGGATCAGCTTGATCTTCTTGTCCGGCCCGATGATGAAGACGTTGCGCACCGTCTGATTGTCGGCCGCCGTGCGCTTCGCCGGATCGCCCGACGCCTCGGCCGGCAGCATGTTGTAGAGCTTCGAGACGTTGAAATCGGTGTTGCCGATCATCGGATAGTTCGGCGCGGTGCCCTGCGTTTCCGCGATGTCCTTGGCCCAGTCGGCGTGCCGGTCGACCGGATCGACGCTGAGGCCGATGATCTTGGTGTTGCGCCTGTCGAATTCCGGCTTGAGCTTGGCCATGGTGCCCAGCTCGGTGGTGCAGACCGGCGTGAAGTCCTTGGGATGCGAGAACAGCACGCCCCAGCTGTCGCCCAGCCATGTGTGGAAGTTGATGCGGCCTTCGGTGGTGTCGGCGTCGAAGTTCGGCGCGGTGTCGCCGATGCGCAGGGCGGTCATGAGGGGCTCCGGTTTGAAACGGCGCGGAGCCTACCCCATCCGCCGCGGCGCTTTCACCGTCAAATCGCGTGTGGTTTTTGCCATCACAAAACCGCCAGCCGCATTGCAGGTATGGAACCAGAGCGCGAGACTGACTGCCGGAATTTGGCACGCGGAGCCGCGGAGCCGCGGAGGAAGAGACCTCCGCGTTCTCCGCGGCTCCGCGTGAGACATAAGAGGGGAAACATGAAACGCAGTGCAGCTTTGTTGTTCGGCGCGGCCTTGACGGTCGCGAGCGTGGCTTTGGCACAGGACGCCAAGCCGCAATACGGCGCCTTCGGGCTCGACCTCGCGGGACGCGACATGGCGACCAGGCCGGGCGACGATTTCTTCCGCTATGCCGGCGGCACCTGGCTCGACCACGCGACGATCCCCGGCGACAAGCCGTCGATCACGCTGCGCCTGCTCGCGGCCGACCGCACCGAGATGCAGATCCACGAGATCCTGGAGGCGGCCGCGGCGCATGCCGGGCACGAGCCGAAGACCGTCGAAGGCAAGGCCGGTGCCTTCTATAAGGCGTTCATGGACGAAAAGCGCATCGAGGCCGACGGCGCCAAGCCGCTCGCGCCCTTGCTGGCGCGCATCCGCGCGATGAAGGACAAATCGCAGGTCGCGGCCCTGATGGGCGAGAACGGCTTCGAGCTGGGCGGCGCCGTGTTCGGTCTCGGCACCGACATCGATCTCAAGGATCCGTCGCACTATGCGGTCTATGCGAGCCAGAGCGGCCTCGCCCTGCCCGACCGCGACTATTACCTGCAGGCGAATTTCGCCGGCACCAAGGCGAAGTTCGAGGCTTATGTCGCGAACCTGCTCGGCCAGATCGGCTGGAAAGACCCGGCCGCCAGCGCCAAGGCCGTGGTGGCGTTCGAGACCGCCATCGCCGATGCGAGCTGGACCAAGGTGCAGGATCGCGATCCGGTCGCGACCTACAACAAGATGACGGTCGCGGAGCTTTCGGCGCTGGCGCCCGGCTTCGACTGGAAGGCGTTCCTGGGCGCGGCGAAGCTGGGCAAGCTTCAGACCATCGTCGTCGCCGAGAAGTCGGCGTTCCCGAAGATCGCCAAGATCGTCGCCGGCACGCCGCTGGACACGCTGAAGGCGTGGGAGGCGTTCCGCACCGCCGACGACGCGGCGCCCTATCTGTCGAAGCCCTTCGCCGACGCGTATTTCGAGCTGCACAACAAGACGCTGTCGGGCCAGGCGGAGCAGACGGTGCGCTGGAAGCGCGGCGTGCTCGCCGTGTCGGGCCAGAGCGACGGCTCCACACGGCTGGAGACCTTCGGCAATATGAGCTGGGCGGTCGGCGAGCTCTACACCGCCAAATACTTCCCGCCCGCCGCCAAGGCGAAGATCGAGGCGCTGGTCGGCAACATCAAGGCCGCGTTCCACGCCCGCATCGCAAAGCTCGACTGGATGAGCCCGGTGACGAAGCAAGAGGCGCTGAAGAAGCTCGACACCTATGTGATCAAGGTCGGCTATCCCGATCATCCGCGCGACTATTCCAATCTCACGGTGCGCGACGACGACGTGATCGGCGACGTGCGCGCGGCGGCGCGGCAGTCCTACGACTTCTATATCGGCCGGCTCTATGGGCCGGTGGACCGTGGCGACTGGTCGATGACGCCGCAGACCAACGATGCCTATAACGGCTCGCTGCGCGACATCGTGTTCCCGGCCGCGATCCTCACGCCGCCGATCTTCGACGCCAATGCCGATCCGGCGGTGAACTATGGCGCGGCCGGCGCAGTGATCGGCCACGAGCTGACGCACGGCTTCGACGATCAGGGCCGCCAGCTCGATGCCACCGGCGCGCTGCGCGATTGGTGGCAGCCGTCGGACGCCGCGACGTTCAAGGTGCGCGCCGGCATGCTGGGGGCGCAGTATTCGGCGTTCGAGCCCTACCCGGGCGTGCACGTCAACGGCGATCTCACCATGGGCGAGAACATCGCCGACCTCGGCGGCGTGACGCTGGCGATCGATGCCTATCACGCCTCGCTGGGCGGCAAGCCTGCGCCGGTGCTGGACGGGCTGACGGGCGACCAGCGCGTGCTCTTGTCCTGGGCGCAGGCCTGGCGCGGCAAGGCGCGCGAGGACTTCGTGAAGAAGCAGGTGGTGAGCGATCCGCATTCGCCGCGGCAGTACCGGGTGAACGGCATCGTGCGCAACGTCGACCTCTGGTACCAGGCGTTCGACGTGAAGCCGGGCGACAAGCTGTACGTCGCGCCGGACAAGCGGGTGCATATCTGGTGAGGATGACAATTATTCTTTGACTCTATCGGATTAGTAGAGTTTAAAGGGATCGCCGGTGCGAACCGGCGTTTCCTCCCTGAACTTGTGGGCCGGGGAGGCGTTCAAACCCCTGGCGGCGCTTCCCCCTTTCCACGCCGCCGGTGGCATCGCGCGCGCTCCGGCCCGTTCTTTTTCCTCTAATCGTCATCGCCGGCCTCGTGCCGGCGATCCCATGAACCCTCATGTCTCACGCGGAGGCGCGGAGCCGCGGAGTTCGAGAATCTCCGTACCTCCGTGTGAGATCTTTTAGGTCTAACGCAGAGGCACAGAGACACGGCGTTCGCGCGAGACCTCCGCGTTCTCCGCGGCTCCGCGTGAATTCAACGGATGGTCATGTGCTTATCTGGATGCAGGCGTGTCCACGGATGGCCCCCACCCGCCTTCGCTGCGCTTCGGCGTGGCAGGCAAGGGCGGCCATGACGGATGGGGTTTTGTGTTAAGCTTGGCGTAAAGACGGAGCCCATCATGCCCAAGATCGCCACCCGCATCCTCACCCCCGCCATCGGCGCGGTGGTGGAGAACGTCGATCTCTCCAAGCGGCTCGACGACGAAGAGATCGCGGCGATCCGCGCGGCGCTGCTCGCGCACAAGGTGATCTTCTTCGAGGACCAGCACATCACGCCGGTGCAGCACCGCGACTTCGCGGCGCGCTTCGGCGATCTGCACACCCATCCGCTCTATCCCGGCGTGCCCGAAGCGCCGGAGATGTTCGTCCTCGACAACCATGCCGACAACCCGACCGACAACGACGCCTGGCACACCGACGTCACCTTCATCCAGACGCCGCCCTTGGGCGCGATCCTCTATGCCAAGCTGCTGCCGCCGGCCGGCGGCGACACCTGCTGGGCCAACATGCAGGCGGCCTATGAAGGCCTGTCGAAGCCGCTGCAGCGCTTCCTGGCCGAACTCGACGCGGTGCACGATTTCGCGCGCGGGTTTCCCGCGCGCGGCACCGTCGCCGCACAGGCAGGCGCCGACAAGCACGCCAAGGCGATGGACGAGCATCCGCCGGTGATCCACCCCGTCGTGCGCACCCATCCGGAGACCCGCGCGGACTCGCTGTTCGTGAACTACGGCTTCACCGACCGCATCAAGGGCCTGCGCCGCGAGGAATCGAACGCGCTGCTGAACATGCTGTTCGTGCACGTCCAGAAGCCGGAGTACCAGGTGCGTTGGACGTGGAAGCCGAACGCCATCGCCTTCTGGGACAACCGCATCACCCAGCATTATGCGGTGAACGACTACCTGCCGCACCGGCGCATCATGAACCGCGCCACGATCCTGGGCGACCGCCCCTATCACCGCGCGCGCAGGCCGGCGGACGTGAAGGTGGCGGCGGAATAGCCGGCTGCCATATTAGCTTGGTCTTCGGCATCGAACCGCATTTTGGCCAAACTGTCATTCCCGCGAACGCGGGAATCCAGAACCGTCTCGCACCGGATATCCGCTTCTGGATGCCCGCATTCGCGGGCATGACAGAAAATAGACGCTGTTGATGAGCCTCAAGCTTCAAGGCGGCAACGCCGCGCAGCTACTTCCCTTCGAACTTCGGCGTGCGCTTCTCCATGAAGGCGAGCATGCCCTCGCGCGCGTCGGCGGTGCGCATCAGCGGCAGGAGCTGCAGATAGACGTGATGCACGTGCTCGTCGAACGGCTCGCTGAGGCCCATGCGCATCATGCGCTTGGCGGCGGCGACGGCGAGCGGCGCGTTGGCCGCGATCTCGGACGCCAGCGCGCGGGCGCGGGCCATCAGCTCGGCATCGGGAACGACCTCGCTGGCGAGACCCATCTCGACGCACTCCTTCGCCGACAGCGTGCGGCCGGTGAAGATGAGCTTCGCCGCCTTCTCCCAGCCGATCAGGCGCGGGAGCAACCACGTGCCGCCGGATTCCGGCAGGATGCCGCGCTTGACGAAGGCCAGCGCCATCTTGGCGCTCTCGCCCATGATGCGGATGTCGCAGCCGATCGCGGTGTCGGCGCCATAGCCGGCCGCGCCGCCGTTCACCGCGCAGATCACCGGCGTGTTGATCGCGTGCAGCACCGTCGGCGGCGTGTTGCGCAGATCGAGATCGGTGGCGCCCGCCCCGCTGCCGATCCCCATGCCGGTACCCTGCGTCGCCTGGCGCAGGTCGAGCCCGGCGCAGAAGGCGCGGCCGTTGCCGGTGAGGACGATGCAGCGGACGTTCGCGTCCTTGTCCGCTTCGAGCAGACATTGCGACAGCCGCGACAGCATCGGGCCGCTGATCGTGTTCATGCGCGCCGGTGCGTTCAGCGTGATGGTCGCGATGTGATCGGCGACCTCGTAGAGGACCTCGTCGGTGGTGTTCGGATTGTCCATGGCGCTCTCCCGATATTCGTTGGGAGAAGCCTAGGCCGCCCGCTCGCGCTTGGCGAGCTTTACGCTGCGTCGCGCCCGGTGCGGGGCGTGAAGAGCCTCACGCCGATAGCGTATTGCAGCGCGAAACCGGACAGGACGATGAGCGGAATGCCGATGAGCGAGAACTTCGACAGCAGATCGATCAGCCCGGCGCGGTCGCGCGCGATATAGACGGTGCGGCCGTGATCGGTGATCGGCGCCGATGCGGTGGCGGTGGGCTGCGGCACGCCGTCGCGAAGCGCCGTGCTGTTGAGATAGAAGAACGCCAGGAAGGTGAGCCAGATCGCGAAGAAGCCGATGCGATAGGCGGCGCGGGCAGTGCGATGCCAGGACGGCTCGCCATCGTCGTCGCGCGGCGCGCCCATGATCTCCACCGCCGGCGCCTCGGCCGGCTTGCCGAGCGCGGCGAAAGCCTCTTCGGAGAACGTCACCAGCTTCAACTGGCTGAGAACATTGAACAGGATTATCCCGAGGCCCGCCAGGAACCAGGGCATGAGATGCGGATCGTCCGCCTTGAAATTGACCGTCGCGACATAGAGGAACACCGCGCCGGCCGCGACGATGAGAACGGCCTTGAGAAGATCGTACCGCGCGAGGCCCGGCCATTGCCAATCGAGCGACTGGCGGCGGCCGATCGAGGCCGTGGCGATCACGGCGACGATGCCGCCCGCGACGGCGATCTCGTAGGGAACGGGCACCAATCCCGTCACCATCATCGCCATCATGGCGATGTGATAGGCGAACATCCCCTGATACTCGAGGGAATAGTCGGCCCAGCGCCTCGGCATGGCGGAGGCGGCGGACGGCGGATCGAAAAGCCCCATGCGCGTCTTTTAGCAGCGCGGCGCGGGACTGTCTTCAGCTTGGCGGCGGCGCGTGCAGATAGCTCTCGACCAGCGAGCCCGCGACCAGGCGCCAGCCATCGACCAGGACGAAGAAGATCAGCTTGAACGGCAGGGAGATGATCACCGGCGGCAGCATCATCATGCCCATGCTCATCAGGATCGAGGCCACCGCCATGTCGATGATGAGGAACGGCACGAAGATCAAAAAGCCGATCTCGAAGGCGCGTTTCAGTTCGCTCAGCATGAAGGCCGGCGCGATGGTGGAGACCGGGGTGTCGATCGCGTTGGTCGGCGCCTTGGTGTTGCTCATGTCGAGGAACAGCTTGAGGTCGGCCTGGCGGACATGCGCCAGCATGAACTTCTTCATCGGCACCGCGGCACGGTCGAAGGCCTGCTCGGTGGTGATCTGGTTGTTGGTGAGCGGCACGATGCCCTGGTTGTAGGCGTCCTTCAGCGTCGGCGTCATCACGAACAGGGTGAGGAACATCGCCAGCGAGATGATCACGCTGTTGGGCGGGCTCTGCTGCAGGCCGAGCGCGGTGCGCAGCAAGGACAGCACGACGACCATGCGGGTGAAGCTGGTCATCATGATGAGGATCGACGGCGCGATCGACAGCACCGTGATCAGCGCGATGATCTGCATGATGCGATCTGTGAAAAGACCGCCGCCGGAGAGATTGATGTCGAGGCCGCCGCTGTTGGCGGTCGCCGTCGCGCCGCTGGTCGCGGCGATCGCGGCTTTCGCGGCCGGCGAAGCGGCCATCGCGGCATGCGGCGCGATCAACATCGCGAGCACCAGCGCGACGAGGACGAAGACGAGCTTCTTCACGGCGCGGCCTCGGTCATGAGAGAGGCGGTGATCGGCATCGCGCCCGCCGGCGCCACGATGCCGGTCTCGACGACGGTGGTGCCGCCGGTGCCGGAGAGCAGCAGATGCTCCACCCCGTCGCGGCGCACGATGAGCAGACGCTCGCGCGGGCCGACCATCAGCGTCTCGACCACCGCGAGGCGGCGCGTGGCGGCGGGCTTCACGAAGCCGGAAAGGCCGAAGCGGCGTGCCGCGAGACCGGCGCCTCCGACGAGACCCAGCACCAGCAAGAGAGCGCCGAGATAGCGCGCGAAATCCATCACATCCATGGGCGCCATCAAACGGCGTCAACCTTAATCGCGCGTTAAAGACGGGAAGAAATTGCCCGGCAAGTATTTCCACTTACGTTAAGCGGCGCTTAAGGGTTGGCGCGCAATCTGCCGGTTCTTAGGGCTAATTTTCCGTATACGGAGAAAAACCTCCATGACGATGAACATCGCAGAAATGCCGTTGATGACGATGCTGAAGACGCGCATGGGCTGGCTCAGCGCGCGCCAGAACGTGCTGTCGCAGAACGTCGCCAACGCCGACACGCCGGGCTATGCCGCGAAGGATCTCAAGCCGGTCGACTTCTCGGCGATCCTCAAGGACGCGACCAAGCCGGCGCAGTTCCAAGGCGGTCTCGCGACCACCGATCCGCGCCACATGTCGTTCAATCCACAAACCGATCCCGATTACACGAGCACGGATTCGCCCGACGTCGAGTCCAGCCCGAGCGGCAACACCGTGTCGCTCGAACAGGAGATGATCCGCGTCTCCGACACGCAGGCCGAGTATCAGGCGGCGAGCAATCTCTACGCCAAGGCCATGGGCATGATGAAGACCGCCATCGGACACGGCGGCTGAAGGAGGCATCGATGGATTTCACCACATCCCTGGTCGTCGCCGCGTCGGGCATGCGCGCCCAGTCCGACCGCATGAAGACCATCGCGGAGAACATCGCCAACGCGAGCTCCACCGCGACGACGCCGGGCGGCGATCCCTATCGCCGCAAGATCTCGACGATGAACAGCGCGTTCGACCGCGAGCTCGGCGCCAGCCTCGTCACCTCGGGCAAGCCGCAGACCGACATGACGGAGTTCCAGACGAAATACGATCCGGGCAATCCGAACGCCGACACCAAGGGCTACGTCAAGATGCCCAACGTCAACTCGCTGGTCGAAATCATGGACATGCGCGATGCGCAGAAGTCCTACGAGGCCGACCTCACCGTGATGGACGCGTCCAAGTCGATGATGGCGCGCACCGTCGATCTTCTGAAGGGCTGAGGAGCTGAACCATGGCCATTCCCGCAATGGCGGCCGCCGCCTATCAGGCCGCCGCGAACATCGGACAAGCCAGCGCGGGCACCGCGAGCGCCGGCGCGGCCGCGGCGGGCGCGGGTGCCGGCGACTTCTCGGGCTTTCTCGAAAGCGCGATCAAGGACGGCATCGGCACGATGAAGCAGGGCGAGGCGATGGCCTCGAACCAGGTCGCCGGCAAGGCGAACATCGTCGACGTGGTGAGCGCGGTGAACCAGGCCGAGATCACCCTCGATACCGTGGTGGCGGTGCGCGACAAGGTCGTGCAGGCCTACCAGTCCATCATGAACATGCCGATCTGAGTCCAGTCTCCATGCTTCGACGGGCTCAGCATGGGGAATTTGCCCAGTCCTCATCCTGAGCTTGTCGAAGGATGGGTGTATCTCGAACAGGAACACACCTATGTCCCCCAGCGATTCCATCGATTTCGCCCGCTCCGCGATCCTCGTGCTGCTCGAGGTGATCACGCCGGCGATGCTGACCGCGCTCGTCGTCGGTCTCGGCATCGGCCTGTTGCAGGCGCTGACGCAGATCCAGGAGCAGACGCTGGTCTTCGTGCCCAAGATCGTCGCGGTGTTCGTCGTCCTGCTCGTCACGCTGCCCTTCGCGGGCGCGGCGATGAACGGCCTGATGGTCGATATCGCGCAGCGCATCGCGGCGTATTGAGGCGGCGCGGCCGTGCTCCACATCCACCTGCCGCAGCTGTCCGGCGCGATCCTGACCTATCTGCTCGTGTTCGCGCGGACGGGCACGATCGTGATGCTGCTGCCGGCGCTCGGCCAGGGCGGCATCCCGGCGCGCATTCGCCTGGCGCTGGCGCTGGCGATCACGGTGGCGCTGACGCCGACGGTGGCGCACAACTATCCGGCCACCGCGCCGGGCAATGTCCTGCAGCTCGCGCTCCTCATCGCGCAGGAGGCGACGGCCGGCGTCCTGATCGGCGGCATGTCGAGCATCATCATGAGCGCCCTGCAGGTCGCGGGCTATCTCATCGCGACGCAGACCGGCCTCGCCTATGCCCAGACCATCGATCCGACGCAGCACGAGCAGGGCGCCGTGATCGGCAACTTCTTCTCGCTGCTCGGCGCGGTGCTGATCTTCTCCACCGACCTGCATCATCTCGCCATCGGCGCCATCGCCGGCAGCTACAGGTTGCTGCCGCCCGGCGCCGCCCTGCCCACCGGCGACATGGCCGAGCTCGTGATCCGCATGGTCAGCGCGGCGTTCATCCTGGGGTTCCAGCTGGCGGCGCCGTTCCTGGTGTTCGGCTTTGCGCTCTATGCCGCGCTCGGCATCCTGGCGCGGCTGATGCCGCAGCTGCAGGTGTTCTTCGTCGCCATGCCGATCAACATCCTGTTCGGCTTCGTGCTGTTCTCGCTGCTGCTCGGCTCGATGATGACGCTGTTCCTGAATTTCTTCGCGCAGCAGATGGGGCAGTTCCAGTAGCGCATGGCCGACGAACGCGACTCCTCGCAGCAGACGGAACAGCCGACACAAAAACGGCTCGAGCAAGCGCGCGAGCATGGCGACATCGTCAAAAGCCCCGAGGTCTCGGCGTTCATCCTCCTACTCGGCGGCACGCTGGCGATCATGAGCTTCGGCGCGTCCACCATGCGCGCCATGACGGGCGCCATGCGCATCTTCCTGGAGCAGCCGGAGCAGCTGCCCGTCGCCACCTCCAGCGACGTGATGGCGCTGGCGCAGCACGTCGTCACGACGCTGGGCACGATCCTCGGCCCCGTCTTCGCGGCGATGGTGGCGACCGCCATCGGCGCGCATGTGCTGCAGGCGACGCCCTCCTTCACGCTGGAGAAGATCAAGCCCGATTTCGCCAAGCTCAACATCTTCGCCGCCGCCAAGCGCATGTTCGGCATCGAGGGGCTGATGAACCTCGGCAAGGGTCTTTTGAAGATCGGCGTCGTCGGCATGGCGGTGTGGACGCAGATCTGGCCCGAGCGCAACATGCTGGGTTCGGTGATGGGCCAGACGCCCTACGACGTCGCCGGCGACATGGCGCAGCTGCTTTATAAAGTGCTGATGGCGGCGCTGATCGCGCTGGCGGTGATCGCGGCGGCCGATTACGGGCTGCAGCGTTTCCGCTTCACGCAGCGCAACAAGATGTCGAAGCAGGAGATCAAGGAAGAGTACAAGCAGAACGAAGGCGACCCGCAGATCAAGGCGAAGATCCGCCAGATCCGCCTGGAGCGCTCCAAGCGCCGCATGATCGCGGCGGTGCCGGAAGCGACGGTGATCATCACCAACCCGACGCACTATGCCGTGGCGCTGAAATACGAGCAGGGCACGATGGCGGCGCCGGTCTGCGTCGCCAAGGGCGTCGACGCGCTGGCGCTCAAGATCCGCGAGATCGCCAAGGCGCACGACGTGCCGATCGTCGAGAACCCGCCCCTGGCGCGCGCGCTGCACGCCGCGATCGACGTCGACGAGCCGGTGCCGGCCGAGCACTTCAAAGCGGTGGCGCAGGTGATCGGCTACGTCTATCGCCTGACGGGCAAGATCCGCGCCGGTCGGTAACCAAGCGAACATACCCAAGCTGTGCCGTGTCGAAGCGCCCCATGGGCGGCGCGCGAGGCGCGCACTAGCTTCGCCGCAAACAGGCTTGGGGGCCAATCGTGAAGATCAGACATGCGCTGCTGGGCGCGTTCGCCGCGCTCGCGCTGGGTGCCTGCGTCACGCCATACGCGCCGGAAGGGATCACCGGCGGCTATTCGGAGACGCAGGTCGACGATACGACCTGGCAGGTCACCTTCGCCGGCAACGGCAACACGACGCCGGAGACGGTGCAGACCTTCTGGCTCTATCGCTGCGCCGAGCTGACCCTCGACAAGGGCTATGACGGCTTCGAGGTCGCGCCCGATGTGCGGCTGGTCCACGACATCCACCCGGCCAATGACGGCGCCGTGCTGATCCAGGTGCACGGCGGCGGCGGTGGGGGCGGCGGACACAGCGGCGGTGGCGGTCACGGCGGCGGCAGCCATGGCGGCTCGCGCACCTATATCTACACGCCGATCTATATCTATGGCGGCAACAAGCCGGTGCTGACGGCGCGCATCCACATGATCAAGAAGCCCTTTGCCGACAGCCCGCCGGCGCGCTTCGATGCGCTCAAGCTGCAGCAGACGCTGGAACCGCTGGTGAAGGAGAACCTGTGCCAGGGGAACGTCTGCCCGCACCCGCACACCTATCTGGGCACGCCCCAGCCCATGCCGGGCGAGGCGCCGACGGAAAGCCAGCAGCGCAGCACCAAGGCCGGCATCTAAGCCGCGTCTATTTGCACATCGTGTCGAAGGGCAGGACGTTCTCGTTGCGCTCGACGTAGCTGACGCCCTTGGCGATCATCTGCTGGTCGAGGTCGACCGGGCCGGCCGGCAGGCGCGGGTCGATGTCGGCGGCGTAGAACGGGTCCTTTTCGGCATCGTCGAGCGAGACGAACGTCACGCCCTTGCTCTGATACATCGCGAGCAGGCGCGGCAGCATGCGTGCGTCGAACGCGCCCAGATGCATCAGGAGCACATAGGGGATGTCGCGGCCATAGAGCTGCGTCGAGAGATTGTGGAAATAGGTGAGGCTGGTCTGCGCCGCCGACAGGAACGCGGTTTCGAGGCGCAGGATCGACTTCTCGTCGTGCCGCGCGACGCAGCGCGGATAGACGTCGTTCCACAGATAGTCGTCGAAGCTCATGGTCACCGAGGCGACCTTGTAGCCGTGCTGCGCCAGCCAGGCGCGCGCCGCGACGTGCTTCTGCAGCGTCTCGCCCTCTTCCAGATAGGGGAAGCGCAGCCAGTGCCAATCCTGTCCCGCCATCAAGGGTGCGATCACCGCTTCGTTCTTCACCGTGTCGGCGGTCCAGGCGTCGAGCGTGCGATGCGAGAGGCTGTAGTGCGAATAGGTGTGGTTGCCGAGCAGAAAACCGGCATCGCGCCACATCTTCAGCACCGGCGCCGACGGCGGATCGTCCTCCAGCCGCAGGCCGTTGACGAAGCCGTAGACCGGCGGCGTGTGCGCCGCCGTCAGCGCGGCGATGATGTCGCGCGCGATCTTCACCCGGGTCGTATTGGCTGGAAGTGGACTGTGCGACGGCAGGTCGTCGAAGGTCAGCGCGATCTGTTGCGCAGGAGCAGCGGTGGCGGTCAGGGCGCAGAATAGGCCCGCGAAAAGCATGAGTCTCATTTGCGCCGAGACTCATGTTTACGGGCGAAGAAGGCAAGCGGTATCGCGTCGGCCATCGCCTGATAACCCTGCGGCGAAGGGTGCAGGTGATCGCCGCAATCGTAGGCCGGCGCCAGCCGGTCGGGCTGCGCCGGATCGCGCAAGACCTTGTCGAAATCGACCAGCGCGTCGGCGCCCGATTGCGTGCGCAGCCAGGCGTTGATCGTCTGGCGGTCGGCCTCGTTGGCGGCGTCGGGCTTGTAGTAGTCGAAACCCATCCAGGGGCCGAGCGTCGCGACCATCACCTTGAGACCATGCGCGTGGGCGCGGTCGACGATCTGGCGATAGGCCACCGTCATGCGGACGATCAGCGCGGCGTGGTCCTGCGCGCTCGCCGGCGCATCGCGGGTCAGCGTGCCGAGGTCGTTGATGCCTTCGAGCAGGATCAGCCAGCGCACGCCGTCCTCCGCCAGCACGTCGCGGTCGAAGCGCGCCATTGCGCTGGGGCCGAGGCCGTCGAGCAGCAGGCGGTTGCCGCCGATGCCCTTGTTCAGCACGCCGAGGCCGGGCAGGCGCCGTGCCAGATCGTCCGTCCAGCGGCCGTTCGTGCCGGGGATCGAGCCGCGCCCGTCGGTGATCGAGTCGCCCAGCGCGACGACGGCGCTCGCCGTGCCCTCAACCGCGACACCGGCGACGACGTACCAATGTTCGAGCGCGGTGGGGCTCGCCAGCGCTTGTGCCGAAACCTGATCGCCGCTCGCGAGGAACGCGGTGGCGCGCGCGCCGGGATGGCCGGTCGGCGGGCTCGCGAAATCGTCGGCGTGGAGCGAGATCGTCACATCGCCATAGGACGCGACGGCGAAGGGCAAGGGATCGGAGAGATATTCGGCGCCCGCCGGGATGGTGACGGCGGCGCGGCCGGCGAAGGTGAGCGGCGTGTCGCTCGCCGGCACGATGGTTCCGGGCGCGCCCGGCCGCGCGATGTGCACGGCGGTCAGATGCAGCGGCGCGGTGCCGTAAGCATTGGAGAGCCGCACCCGGATCACGCCGCCGCCGAGCGACAGGTGCACCGTCTGGCGGATCGTCGCGTCGTGCGCGAACGGTGCGGGGAGCTGGTTGGCCGGCTCGGGCAGTTGCTGCGCCGCGGACCAGGAGCCGACCCAGTGCGATCTTCCACCGCCCTCGGCGGTCCCCCTATCCCGCTGCGCGGGTGAGGATCCGATTGCCGGCGCGACCACCATCGCTGCCAACGCCAATCCCATTAAGAACGCCCGCATCGCACCCCTTCTGGTAACGGTATCAAGAGGCTAATCTCGGGCGTTTCGCGGCGCAACTCACAACCGGCAGGCGCGGGCGTTGCGATTTCTCAATGCCGCCGCGCACCGGCCCTCCCAATTAGGAGTGGACAGCAAAAAAGCCTACCTTGGAGCCACACGAATCATGATGGCCACCCGCGGTTTCAGCACCAGTTTCGGGATCCCCGCCGGCGCCTGGCGCTGGGCGGCGCTGGGCTTCGTGCTGCTCGCATTGGCCGCCGCCGTGCTCGCGGTGATGACGCCGAACGTGGTGGGCTGGACCGGGATCATGCTGCTGGCCGCGATCGGCGCGGTGGGCTGCCTCTTCCTCTTCGCCGTGTGGCCCAAGGAGACGTTGTCTGCGGCCGACGCGCGGCGCGTCGCCGAGGCCGCGGCACGGGCCAACATCGCCTGGGCGATCACCGGCACCGACGGCGCGGTGCTCGACGCCAACGAGGTCTATCGCAAGATGTCCGGCGCCGCCGACGGCGAAGCCGCGCCGCCGCCCGAACTGGCGCTGGCGGGCGAGCCGTCCTCGGCGGTGCTCTACCGGCTGACGCGCGGCGCGGCCGAAGGCGTGGCGCGCGAGGAATCCTTCGCCGTCGGTCCGGGCATCGAGCTGGTCGCCGCGGTGCGGCCGCTGTCGAACGGCCAGACCGCCTGGTGGTTCACGCCGCGGCTCTCGACGCCGGCGAGCGCGCCTGCCGCCGCCGTGCCGCAGAAGACGCAAGCCGCAGCCTCCATCGCGACGGCGCCCGCCGCCATCGGCGACATCTTCCGCGACGCGCCCGTGGGCGTCGCCTTCGCCGATGCGGAAGGGCGCATCTCCGACGCCAATCCCGCCTTCGCCAGGTTCTTCGGCGCCGCCCCGGTAGGCCATATTCTGAGCGACCTCGTCGAAGCGGCCGACCGCGCCCGTGTCGGCGAGCTGATCGCGCAAGCCGCGCAGCACAATCAAGAGACCTCGCATGTCGAGCTGCGCGCCGCCGGCCTCGATGAGCGCACCGCCGAGCTGTTCGCCTCGCCCGTCAGCGGCGGGCGCGCCGTGCTCTATCTCGTCGACGTGTCGGAGCAGAAGGCGCTCGAGACCAAGTTCGCGCAGAGCCAGAAGATGCAGGCGGTCGGCCAGCTGGCGGGCGGCGTGGCGCACGACTTCAACAACCTGCTCACCGTCATCATCGGCAATTCCGAGTTCCTCCTGATGCGCCACCAGGCGGGCGATCCGTCGTTCAAGGAGATCAACGAGATCCACCAGAACGCGCTGCGCGCCGCGACGCTGGTGGGCCAGCTCCTCGCCTTCTCGCGCAAGCAGACGATGCAGCCCAAGGTGCTGGCGGTGCGCGACGTGGTCGGCGAGCTGGCGCTGATGCTGCGGCGGCTCTTGCGCGAAGGCGTCGACCTCAAGCTCGAGCACGGCCAGGACGTGTGGCCGATCCATGCCGACGAGGCGCAGCTCTCCAACGTGGTCATCAACCTCGTGGTCAACGCGCGCGACGCGATGCCCAAGGGCGGCACGGTGACGATCCGCACCGCCAACGAGACCATCACCACGCCCGTCGCCTTCGGCACCGGCGTGATGCCGCCCGGCGACTATGTCCGCATCGAGGTCGCCGACACCGGCACCGGCATCCCCAAGGAAGTGATCGGCAAGATCTTCGATCCGTTCTTCACCACCAAGCCCGTCGGCCAGGGCACCGGCCTCGGCCTCGCCACCGTCTACGGCATCGTCAAGCAGACCGGCGGCTTCATCATGGTCGACAGCGAGATCGGCAAGGGCACGACCTTCCGCATCTATCTGCCGCGCCACCGCGTCGACGCCAACGCACCGGCCGCCGTCGCCGAGCCCGAGAAGGCCGGCCCGCGCGACGTCACGGGCCAGGACACCATCCTGCTGGTCGAGGACGAGGAAGCGGTGCGCAGCTTCGCGGCGCGGGCGCTGAAGCTGCGCGGCTACAGCGTGCTGGAGGCCTCGGGCGGCGAAGAGGCGCTGGAGATCGTCAAGAACAGCCGGTCGCCGATCGACCTCATCATCACCGACGTGGTGATGCCGAACATGGACGGGCCGACGCTGGTGCGCAACGTCAAGCGCATCAAGCCCGAGATCGCGGTGATCTTCATGTCGGGCTATGCCGAGGAAGCCTTCCGCCGCAACGACGAGAAGGCCGAGGACCTGCACTTCCTGCCCAAGCCGTTCGGCCTGAAGCAGCTCGCCGCCAAGGTGAAGGAAGTGCTGAGCGGCGCGCCGCAGCCCAAGCGGGCTGCGGGGGAGTAGGGCCGGCTCGACGCTGCCGGCTTGGAATTCGGTTTGGTAGCGCGCGCCGCGGCAACCGGCGGCGTGATGGACGCCGTGAGGGGCCTGAAGTAGCCGGCGACTATCTCGAACGCCAAATCGCCAAATCCGTGCATCGCCTCGCCGACCGAAAGCCAAAGCGCGATGGATATGACGAGAAGCAGCCTCGCTTCATATAAACTTCCTTTTGTGCGTCGCTGCCGTTGCTTTTGTATCCGCTGCGCAAGCCTGTCGACAGCCGAAGGCTGCTCGCTGTCTTCGGACGTCTGCTGATACCGAAGCGCCCTTTCCATCAGCAGCTCGTCGAAGACTTGCCATATGACGAAGAGTCCGGTGATTGCGGCGATGATCGATCCCGTCCGCTGGACCGCATGTGCACTTCCCATTCGTGCGGCTTCGACCACGCCGACGATCGCGATCGCGAGATTGAGGAAAAACACCAGTACGATTGGCCAGGTAAAGAGCTTCTTCACTTGAGCGCCAATATATCGACATTGTCGGGATACACGGTCTTGCGGTCGTCGGCGCCCTTGCGAGTGATGCCAAACAATCGGCTGAAGATCGGGTGAAAGCAATATTCGCCGTCATCGGATAAACCGAACGAGCCATCGATATTATACTGGAACTGACCCAGGCAATAACGCGTGCTGCGCACGTAATCCGGCGTATCGGATCGCGATACATTATTGACCTTTCCTATGACACCCATATGGAACAAGACGCGCCACACGTTCCGCACATCTTCCTCCACCCGCCCTTTGAAGCGTCTCTCGGTCCGGCGAAGATCGTCGTAGGAACAGATGGGAGCGAGGTTTGGCAATATATCCTCGCAAGCCGCGATTAAGTCGGGATAAATCTTGCGGAACGGATGAAGGACTTGCAGAGCGATCAAACGCTCGGCCGTACTGACTCCCTCGCGTATCGCCGTCTCATCCAATGAATGCGTCTGGCCGGTGATTTCAAAGGATTTGGTGATGATGGAATTGAAAATTGCGATGGCATGGCGCGGCAAGAGCTGCGTGTGCCGCATGATGTAGGCGAGAGGGTCTTCGGGATCACCGAGGCTGTTCTTGAAAGTTTTCGGCATCACAGTCTGAAAAAAATCGTGAATGCCGTCTCGCGTGCGGATATCCAGCTTGCTCGTTAGATTGAACAACCTGCGGTCGTGAATCTCGGCAAATAGGCGGTAACGGTGGGCCGTGACAGCCAGAAGATCTATCGGCTTCCAGCGGATGCGATAGGAGGCATTATAGTCTTTCAGGATGTTTTCCGATCCGAACTGGAGATGAGACTCGATTTCCTCGGGCAAACAGAATGTGATTTTGATCGAAGTCGACTCATAGTGAACACGATTGATTGCCTGCAATAATCCGCCGAGCACTTCGGCAAAGATCACATTCCGGATCGGATACCGCTCCATACTGTCGATCAGGAAGATGATCTTGGACTTACGGCTTGCCACATAAGCCAAGACAGCGGTCTTGGCCGCTTCATAGAGCTTCTTTGCCGCCACTCTCGGCGAACCCGAAGAACCGTCGTCGGCAAGCACGTATTTCTCGACTGCGACGAGCTGAAATCGAGAATCGCGATCGTGGCAGAAATTGTAGAAGAAGAGGAATATTTCATCCCAAATCGCTTCTTCCCAGAAACGCGTCAGGATTTCCGTCGGAATAATATCGGAATCGAAAGTTGGATTGTTGTCCCTGTATTGCTTCGCGACATGCCTGGTCAGCTGATGGAAATGATCCCAGGTCGCTATGGTAATCAGAAAAGGTTGCCCGATGTCCGGTGGTGTCTCCTGCGGATTGCTGCGCGACGCGTCGTTGCCGGCACGTATCTTGAATTCCGCGAGAATCGACGACTTCCCCGATCCTTTTCGGCCGAGCAACAAGATCGGCGCGCGCGCGATTGCCTCGCTGAACGGCGCCACGGAATCGTTGAGTAACACCTTCGCGTCTTGATCCAATTTCACATTGAATTGGTCAATCGGGCCTAAAGGCTCAAGAAGCGTCAGAAGTCCGTCCAGCGCCATAAGCCCCCCGCTTCATCGCCCTGCGGGAGCCAGTATGGCCTACAGCCTCAAGTTGCGGCAAGTCATCGTTTTTCGAGTGGTCAAAACTATTCATTACTCATATTGGGCTTGATTGGATCTACACGACATTTCGCTAACTTAAGCGCTCAATGACAACAAAAATGGCAGTCAATACCAACACAGTCTTGCGCAGAGACCCGCCACCGGCACGGCGAAATGCAGCGGATGGGCTGACGCAATCGTGTAGTCAGGGTGGTGGCGTGAGTGGATAGGGTAGCCATTCCTTTGGGGCGCGCACCGATGAACCGCTATCGCCTACCGGCCATGATCGCTGTTTCGCTCGCGTTTGCCGGCACAGCGCTCGCCGCCGCCGCCGTGCCCGACACCGTCGCCAAGGCCGTCGCCGACACGACGCGGCCCGGCGAGGATCGCAAGGCCGATGCGATCCGCGATCCGGGCGACACCATCGCCTTCGCCGGCGTGAAGTCCGGCATGATCGTCGGCGAGCTCTATCCCTGCGGCGGCTATTTCTCGCGCCTGCTGAGCGACGTGGTCGGGCCGGCGGGCAAGGTCTATGGCCTGGAGACCGACCGCTGGAAGGACTGCGCCCCGGCCGACGCCAAGGTCGCCGCGGTCGACAAGAACTTCACCGTCGACGTCGAGCCGTTCGGCGTCTTCAAAGCGCCGCAGAAATTCGATCTGTTCTGGATCACCCAGAACTATCACGACCTGCACATCAAGAAGTACGGAGACGTCGACCTGATCGCGTTCAACAAAGAGGTGTTCGCGGCGCTGAAGCCCGGTGGCACCTATTTCATCCTCGACCACCAGGCCAATCCCGGCACCACCGAGGACCAGATCGCGGTGCTGCACCGCATCGAGAAGGCGCAGCTGATCCGCGAGGTCGAGGCGGCCGGCTTCACGCTGGCGGGCGAAGGCACGTTCCTGCATCGGGCGGGCGACGATCACACCAAGCCGATCTTCGATCCGTCGATCCGCGGCAAGACCGATCAATACGCGCTGAAATTCATCAAGCCGTAAGGCGTGCCGCGACCGGCATGATAGGCTGGTGGCCATGCGTTGGTCATTCCGCCTGTTCGTGCTTGCCGTCTGCGCCGCCTTGTCGATGCCGCATCGGCTGACGGCGTTCGCCGCTCCGGCGGCGGACGAGGCCCCCTTCGACGGCGCCGCCAATGCCGACACCGACACGCTGTTCGATTGCTACTGGCATGAGGTCGCGAGCGATCCGCGGTTCAAGGCCGGTCCGCCGCGCCTCGTTCGAACGCCCGAGGGCTTGCAGCTTCATGCCGATTATTGGGGGCCGCGCGGGCATGGACAGCTGATGTGCGCCTTGACCACGGCGCGGATGGAGAACGGCGTCGACGATGTGCAGCCCGGCTCGCCGGATATCGCATCGCCCGGTGCGGCCAGCAGGCGCGCTTTCACGGACTGGACGGCGCGGCGGCTGGCCGAGGAGCATCGTCTTTCGGGAGTCGGGCAACGGCCCGCGCCCGATGCCGATACCGCCGCTTATCTCGAGGGCCTCTGGCTGGTCGGCGCCGATCCCGGCGGCGTGACCTGCCTCGCCACCGCGAGCCGCGGGACCGAGCTGGAATTCGAGTTCGCCCGGTCGGGCGGACGGCTGCTGGTCTTCGAGCCGACCGACCTGTTCACGCCCGTGCAGATCGCAGGCATCACGCGCAACGGCGCGCTGGTGACGGTGCAGGGACGCGGGCGCGACGGCCGTCTCAAGGACATCATGACGCTCAAGATCGTCGACGACCGCCATTTCCAGTCCGTGCCCGCGCCCGGGCGGTTTCCGCGCCGGGCCGCCGAGATCGCCGCGCGCTGCGGCGTGCCGGATCGCGGCGTCACCGCCGGCGTGAGCACGGCACAACTCGCCGCCCTGTCGCCGCCGATCAGCGGCGGCTGGGGCTATCCGGAGGCCATCGACGGCGTCGACGATGCCGATGTCTGCGCGGGCAAGGCGGCGGCCGGACCACCCGCCATCGACCGCGCTTCCCTGCAGTTCGAGCTCTACGGTCCCGTGCATTACTGGATTTTCGGGATGAACGTCCGGCGCGGCAAGCACATGGCGATCTACGACTATGTGCGGTCTGTGCGCGCGGTGGACGATCGCGTGCTGAAACTGACGATGCAGACCCATCTGGAGGCCGGCGCCGGATGGGACGTGCCGGAGTCGCGCGGCGAGATCTATGAGATCACCGTGATCGACCGCGGCAGCCGGATCGAGATTCCGGAATTCCACAAGACCTTCATTCGTTGCGATCCGGCGCAAAGCCCGGGTATGCATCGGCTGTGATTCCGCTGATCGACATCTCGGCCGCCGGCGCCGCATCCGCGTGGGACGATGCGATGCGGCGGCTCGGCTTCGTGCTGATCGAAGGGCATGGCGTCGACGCAGCGCTGACGCAGCGGCTCTACGACCAGGTGTCGGCGTTCTTCGCGCGGCCGCTTGCGGAGAAAGTGCAGTTCAGCTTCGCCGCGGGCGGACGCGGCCAGGGCTATCTCGCGATGGGCAGCGAGACGGTCGGGCAGGCCGCGGGGGCGCTGCCCGACCTTTGCGAGTCGCTGACCTTCGCCGATCCGCGGTTCGATAGCGCGCCGCCGGACAATGCGCTCGATGCGCGCCTTTACCGCGCCAATCTGTGGCCGGACGGCATGCCGGAGCTGCGCGCGACGGTGACGCAGTACATGGCAGCGGGGCGCGCGTTGGCGCTGCGGCTGATGCGGCTGTCGGCGGTGGCGCTCGATTTGCCCGCAGACCATTTCGCACCGTTCTACGACAAGATGAATCTCAACCTGCGCTGTGTGCTCTATCCCGACCAGGCGGAGGCGCCGCGCGCCGGTCAGTTGCGCAACGGGCCGCATACCGATTTCTCCGGCTTCACGATCCTGCGCCAAGACGGCGCGCCGGGCGGGCTGCAGGTGAAGGCGGGCGGCGGCTGGATCGATGTCGCGGCCGTGCCGGGGACGTTCGTGATCAATGCCGGCGATCTCATCCAGCGCTGGACCAACGACCGCTGGCTGTCGAACGTCCACCGCGTCGCCAATCCGCCGCGCGATGCGAAGCACGGAACGCGCCGGCTGTCGCTGGTGCTGTTCACCGGGCCGAACTCGGATGCCGGGATAACGTGCCTGCCCACTTGCACCGATGCGGCGCATCCGCCGATATATCCGCCGATCGTCGCCGGCCTGCATAGTGAAGAGAGGATGCGTCAAACCTATGGTGCTCGCCCGTCTTAGCGCTGTTGCGCTTGTGCTGCTCGCCGCCCTGCCCGCGCAGGGCGCGCGCCCGGCGTCCTTGGCGTCGCGCGAGGCACAGGTCGCCGCGATCATCGCGAAGGCCGCCGGCTCGCCGCCGCGGCTGCGCGTGCTGCTGCAGGATTTTCCCAAGGGCGGCGATCTGCACAACCATCTCGACGGCTCGGTCTATGCCGAGGACTTCTTGACGTGGGCCGACGCAGACGGCGATTGCATCGCGCGCCACGGCCGCGCGCTCACGCCGCCGCCCTGCACGGGCGATCAGGTGCCGGCGAAGGGCCTCGCGGCGCGCGATCCCGTCTTCTATCAGTCGACCATCGACGCGCTGTCGATGCGCAATTTCGTGCCGGGTCACGGGACCGGCGAGCTGTCGGGCCACGATCACACCTTCGCGACCTTCCCGCGCTTCGGCGCGGTGGGCGCGGCGCATCTGAAGGACATGATGGCGGCGACACGTGCGATCGCCGCGCGCGACCATGTGCTCTATATCGAGCAGATCGCCGATCCGTCGCAGGCCTTCGCGCCGGCGCTTCTGGGTGCCGATGCGCCGTTCGACGCGAACGATTTCGCGCGCGATCTGGATGCGCTGGCGCCGGTGGTGAACGGGCTCCTGCCCGAGGCGCAGGCCGAGTTCGATGCCGCCGACGCCGCGGCCGCGTCCACCAGCAAGGTGGATGTGCGCTATCTCTTCTTCGTGCTGCGCACGCTGCCGCCCAAGGAGGTCTTCGCGCAGATGGCGCTCGGCTTCGCGCTGGCGGCGGCCGATCCGAAGTTCGTCGGCGTGAATTTCGTGGCGCCGGAGGACGACGCGGTGGCGCTGCGCGACTTCGCGCTGCACATGAAGATGTTCGCGTTCTTCCACGCGCGCTATCCGAACGTGAAGCTGTCGCTGCATGCCGGCGAGCTGGCGCTCGGGCTGGTGCCGACGGCCGATCTGGGCTTCCACATCCGCGACACGATCGAGATCGCGGGCGCCTCGCGCATCGGGCATGGCTATGAGATCCCGTATGAGCGCGACGCGGACGGGCTCCTCAAGGAGATGGCGCAGAAGAAGATCGCGGTGGAGATCAACCTCACCAGCAACGCCGTCACGCACGGGCTGGAGGGCGCGGGGCATCCGGTGTCGCTCTACCGCGCGGCACATGTGCCGATCGTGCTGTCGGCCGACGACGAGGGCGTGTTCCGCATCGACCTGACGCACGAATATATGCGCGCGGTGACGGAGCAGCACTTCACCTATCAGGACCTGAAAGAGGTCTCGCGCAACGGCGTCCGTTACAGCTTCCTGCCGGATGCCGAGAAGGCGCGACTGCTCAAACAGCTCGAGATCGATTTCGCGGCGTATGAGACAGCGGTGCTCAGCGCAACACGACGCTGACCAGCGCCATCAGCGAGACCAGCGCCAGAACCGTGTTGACGAAATAGAGCGCCGCGCGCGGGATACGCCGCGCATCGGGCCTGGGCGGCGGCACGGCGGGGAACATCTCGCGCCACACCGCGGCGAAGAAGCAGAAGGCGCTGAACAGCACCAGCACGGCGCCCGCGGTTCGCACCGCGAGATCGGGGATCACGCCGGTCAGCAATGTCTTGGCGCCGACGCCGCTCGCCAGTGCCGCGAGGCCGGTGCGCACCCAGGCGGCATAGGTGCGCTCCGCGGCATAGACGGTGCGGTCGGCGGCGAGCTGGGTCGAGCGGTCGGCGCTGTCGGCGATCTGGCCGGTGGTTTTGCGGATCTCGGCGCGCTCGACCTGCGCGGTCTTGGCCTGGATATGCGCGCTCTGCTCCGCCTCGCTCATGGCGAAGGAACGGAGGAAACCCGAATTCGATCCGCCGTGACGGCCGTCACGCGGCGCAGGGGCCGCGCCGTCCTAGGCTCGCGCGCATCCAAAGGAGACGCACATGACAAAGCTCGTTGTCCCCCAGAGTGAGATCGTCAGCCTCGCCGGCTGGCTTCATACCGCGCAGCCGCCGGCGGCGCCGCAATTGATGGCGCTGGCCTTGCCGGATCTGGGCCACATCCAAAAGGATTTCTGCTCCATCTGGCCGGAGGCGAAGAAGGTCATCCAGACCATCCTGCCCTTCATCGGCTGGGTGCCCTATGCGCAGACGGCGCTCAGCGCGCTGCTCACCGCCGGCGACGCGATCGCCGCCGTGGTCTGCGTTGCGCCGGCGGCGAACGGTTAGGCCTCCACCGCGATGTACATGTCGACGTAGGAGCCTTTGCGCATCGGCTCGAAGTCGGCAGGGTAGAGCTCGAAGTCCGGCGCGGGCACCGTCTTGAGGCCCGACTGCGGCAGAAGCTCGCTCCAGATTTTCGGCATTGCGCTCTGCATCTGCGGATGCAGAGCGCTGCCGTCGAGTATCAGGCGGAACACCGCATAGCTGCGCGCGTCGAGCGCGATGCGCTCGAAGCCCTCCGGCAAGGCGGCGTCGCCCGCGATCTCGACGCCGGCGAGGTATTTGAGGCAACCCTCCTGCTTGTCGATCATCTGGCACACGCCATAGGTGCGCGCACCGGCCTGGCCGCTCAGCGGCAGGGCGCGGATCAGGCGCGGCCACAGCGCCGGGATGCCGCTCTTGTTCTCCTCGGTGAACAGCGCCGCGGGGCCTGCGACGGCGAAGGCGCCGCGCGCCACGAGGTCCTTCTGCAGTTCGACGTTGGCGGAAGCGGTGCTCATCGGTCTCTCCATCGGCTGCTGTTGCTTGAGCGCTTCGCGCTTGAACTGGCCGGGCGGGGTGCCATAGCGCCGGCGAAAGGCGCGGGTGAACGCCTCCTGGCTCTCGAAGCCGCAATCCAAGGCAAGCTCGACGAGGGCTGGCGGGGCGTCGCCGGTGAGCCGCAGCGCCGCGCCCTGCAGGCGCACGGTGCGGACGTAATCCATCACGCTGGCGCCGAAGCGCGCCGTGAACAGGCGCGAGAAATGATAGGGCGAGAACCCCGCGACGCGGGCCAGCTCGGCGACGGTCATCGGCTCGTCGCGATGCGCCTGGATGTAGGCCAGGACGTCGGCCAGGAAGTCGGGCTCCATCATCGCGCGACTATGGCGAAGCGGAAGTTGTCCGTCTTGACCGAAGCTGCGCGGGACAGTTTCCGTTTTAGATCAACGCGATAATCGTTTTCAAAAGATGTCATCCCGGCCAAGGGCGCTGCCCGCCTCAACCGCGAACGTCGCGCTCTCACCCTCGCCACTGGAGATCGCGGCCCGGCGCCCTCTCTTCGATCCGAGGAACAGACCTATCGGCTACGATGCCGCGATCGCCGCCGCGCGCGCCGAAGCGACCCGCAACGGCGGGACGTTCACGCCGCGCAACGCCTTCTATGTCGCCGCCACTGGCGCATACGGCGTCGGCTTCAGCCGCGCCGGCGAGGATGGCGAGAACGGGCTCGGCAACTCCTATCTCTATGTCGACGCGGCGCGCGGCACGGTGCTGGCGCGCGAGATCATGGGCAGCGGCACGCCCGGCGACGTGTTCGCGCAAGCGCGGTTCGCGCTGCACAGCGGCCGCATCCTGGGCCTGCCGGGCCGCATTCTCATCGCCCTCCTCGGCCGCGCCGTCGCGGGGCTGTCGGGCACCGGCGTCACCATCTGGGCGCGCAAGACGCACCAGCGGCTGCGCCGCCCCAAACACGCGTCCGCGCCGCCCAACCCGCTCGCGCAGCCTGCCGAATAAATGCGATAACCCCTCGAACCACGGAGACAGACCATGCGTATCGCCCTCGCCTTCCCGATCGCCCTTCTTTCCGTTCTTGCCCTCGCGCCCGCCGCCAACGCGGCGCAAGAGTTCTACATCGGCGAGCCGGTGGTGAAGGAGAACATGCAGATCGTGCCGAACTATCTCACCGGCATCACGATGGACCGCATGCCGAAGGGCATGGAGATGGGCGGCAAGGACAATGTGCATCTCGAAGCCGACATCCACGCCACCGCGAGCGACAATCACGGCTTCCAGGAGGATCAGTGGATTCCGTACCTGACGGTGAAGTTCACGCTGACCAAGAAGGGCGACGCGGAGTTCAAGAAGACCGGCGAGCTTCAGCCGATGATCGCCAAGGACGGCACGCATTACGCCAACAACGTGAACATGGCGGGGCCGGGCACCTATGTGCTGACCTATACGATCCTGCCGCCCTCGGCGAAGGGCTTCATCCGCCACACCGATGCGGCCAGCGGCGTGCCGGACTGGTGGAAGCCGGTCACCGCCAGCTGGACCTTCGCCTATCCCAGCAAGACCAAGTAAGCAGCCTTTCGCGCGGCGGCACGTTTTCTGGGCTGAGCCTCAGGAGCGTCCCGCCATGCGCGAACCCGCCAATTCCAACACCGCCCAGCACAAATCCGACGCGGTGACGCCGCCGCCGGTGAAGCTCGATCCGCTCGGCAATCGCACGGTTCCCGAAGGCGATGCGGTGGCAGTGCATGGCGGCGAAGAGACCAAGCCCGGCCAGATGGCGGGCGACGAGGACGCCTCGCCCAGCGAGGGCCAGGGCGCGATCGAAGCCGCGATCCGCCGGACGATCCCGCCGGGCGGGTGAGTCCCCTCTTTAAAGGCCGCGGGTCCGTCCCCACCTCTGTTGTGGGTCCCGCCGCCTGATTCTGGCGCGATGCGCTTTTTCTCGAATTTTTGCGGTTCAATTGGGCGTCCGTTCCACCATGGGAACGGGCTGCGAACAAGATATGGTATTCTTCCGGTATTTCAGGGCCTTACCCAGCGTCTTGCAAACAAGAACAAAGCATGTACTGTCGCGCCTTGTGGCGGCGGCTTGGGTTTTCCGGGCGCCTCTGGAATAAGGAGACGGATCTCATGGCACAGGCGGCTTTGCGGGTTGTGGCGAAGGAAGACAATTCGGAGCGCAAGCGCGCCCTCGACGCGGCGCTGAGCCAGATCGACCGGGCCTTCGGCAAGGGCTCCGTCATGAAGATGGGCGCGCGCGATCTCGGCGTGGCGACCGACGCGGTCTCGACCGGTTCGCTCGGCCTCGACATCGCGCTGGGCATCGGCGGCTTGCCGCGCGGCCGCGTGATCGAGGTCTATGGTCCGGAAAGCTCGGGCAAGACGACGCTGGCACTGCACGTCGTGGCAGAGATCCAGAAGAAGGGCGGCATCGCGGCCTATATCGACGCCGAGCACGCCATGGACCCCGGCTACGCCAAGAAGCTGGGCGTCGACATCGACGAGATGCTGATCTCCCAGCCCGACACGGGCGAGCAGGCGCTCGAGATCACCGACACGCTGGTGCGCTCCGGCGGCGTCGACATCGTCGTGATCGACTCGGTGGCGGCACTGACGCCCAAGGCCGAGCTCGAGGGCGAAATGGGCGATTCGCTGCCCGGCCTGCAGGCGCGGCTGATGAGCCAGGCGCTGCGCAAGCTGACGGCCTCGATCGCCAAGTCGAACACCATCGTGCTCTTCATCAACCAGATCCGCATGAAGATCGGCGTCATGTTCGGCAATCCGGAGACCACGACCGGCGGCAATGCGCTGAAATTCTACGCCTCCGTGCGTCTCGACATCCGGCGCATCGGCGCGATCAAGGACCGCGACGAGGTGATCGGCAACCAGACCCGCGTGAAAGTGGTCAAGAACAAGGTCGCCCCGCCCTTCAAGCAGGTCGAGTTCGACATCATGTACGGCCAGGGCATCTCCAAGACGGGCGAATTGCTCGACCTGGGCGTCAAGGCGGGCGTGGTGGAGAAGTCCGGCTCCTGGTTCTCCCATGACGGCGACCGCATCGGCCAGGGGCGCGAGGCGGCCAAGACCTTCCTGTCGACCCATCCCGACGTGGCCGACAAGATCGAGGCCCTGATCCGCGGCAGCATGGGCCTTCTGGCCCAGAACCTGGCGCTGGGCGGCGAAGCCAAGGACGCGGACGAAGAAGACGACGAATAAGTGGGGTGCGTGCCCGAAACGGGTCCTGTTTTTGATTGGCGCGCAGCTGACGCTGCGCTCAGTGTCCGTTCCTTTCCGGCATGAGAGGGACGACTCCGGCGAAGGGGCGCTCCCAACGGGCGCCCCTTCGTTTTTTGCCCTCTCTCCTGCTCTTTTGTCATCCCGCTGCTAGGACGGCGGGCCAGATTTTTATGCGAAAACAGCCACGTATTTTGCCGATTTTGGCTGTGTAGGTTCTGTGTAGGTCGTTCTGCACATTTACCCTGAATCCGTACCAGCGCAGCGGCTGATTTGCACTCGTTGCGGCTAGGTTGTGCACATAGAGCTACCATTTTCGCGCGCAGGATTTCGAGTTAGCCTTGCCCCGCCTGTCTGGAGGCGTGCGTCATGACGCACCTCGATCCTCGTTCGCTCAAAGGAACGTTCTTGGTGCCGGGAACCGGCATCGCCAGCGTCTTTGGCGGTCGCAACAATCCGCGCCGCCGCTTGCTGCGCCGGGACTAACCCTTTCTAGTCAACGATGTGAGTGACGGCGTGCTGCACGCCATAAATTCAACGACTCAGTACCTACTGCGGCTTGAGGTGGAGGAGATCGTCGGCTGGCAGGGTGAGCCAGCGGCATCCTCCTATCACGCGCCGCTGACGTTGCGGCCGCGCTCTCAGATGTGCTGGGACAGTGCGCGGCTCTGGTTTGAGGAGTTCGACGAGTTCAGGCTGCGTGCCCGCCGGTCACAGCGCCTACGTCGAAGGTTTGTCTGGAATTGAGTGGTTGCGCATGCAACCGGACTAGCCATGCGGCAATGAGCGGGTTGAAGGGGTCATAGACTGCAGCGGGCGACGTTGGGGCGGGCCGGAGTGAAGCGACAACACGGCAGCGCGCTGCGCTTGCTTGGTCTTGACGGCAAAGGGCGCAGCCCCTTATCGCGCCTCTAGCTCTTGGCAGTGTGTCGTAGCGCGCGTCGCGACCTGCGCTAAGATAGCTATTCTCGCGCAATGCCTTCGTCGTGGGGAGAGCGAGGCTGAGGCAGGAACAAGCCATGCCGTCCCGTCGCGTTGCCCGTAAATTTTGCTGCGTGCGTCGAAGCCTGCACGTCCGCCGGGGATCGGTATTTTCGATTATGATAATTTGCCGATCTGTCTTTGCCTTCTCCAAATATCCATAAAACCGCGAGTTCAGATCGGTACTGCGCAAGTCGTCCTGTGCTCCGTCCGGTTCCCGGTACGATAAAAGTGGCGAGTCGAGAATGACCATGCCCGGATGGGGCGTGTCATTCTGGCGGCAAAACTCCAGGAGCCCGATACTGAATGCGGCCTG
>DASZMT010000068.1:0-1601 GCA_035551495.1 Rhizomicrobium sp.
AACCAGATCGCATAGCCGAGCGCGGCGCTGGCGAACCTGAGCGGCAGGATGTCGACCACGGTGACCACGATCACCCCGCCGATGTCGGCCGCCACGAGGCAGCCGGCGAACACCAGCACACTCTTCCAGACGATGCCGAGCATGGCGCCCTAGCGCGCTTCGATCGCCGCCACGCACTTGTCGATGTTGAGCGCGCCGTAGTCGAACGTGTGCTTGCTGCCGTCGGCCAGCGTCACGATCGCCTTCTTGCTGAGCAGCTTCTTCTCGACGTCCGTACCGGCAATGTCGTGCTTGTCGATCTGCAGGCCGCCCTTCACCGCGACGTTGCCGAGCACGCCGAGCACGCTGGCGTCGAACTTCGCGTCATAGACCAGGCGCTGATTGGTGACGGTGAGCTTGCCGTTGTACTTGCCGCCGCCGGCCGGCGGAATGTAGAACAGGGTCCAGTTGCCGAGCACTTGTTCGCCAGCATTGAGGTCAAGGGCCATCTCGGCGCCTCCCAGTGAAGATTGACATCACGCTTCGAGACTAGACGCTGCAATCCACTTGGCGCGGCGGCGCTTGGGCCGCTCCAAAAACCGCGCATCGCCGACACGGCCGGCGAAACGTCCATGTTCGAGCAAGCAACGGCCGCTGTCCAGCTTTCGGCGCCGCGCCTCCAAGGCGCCCGTTCCTTAGGCGGACGGTCGAGCTTCGTGGTCGCGGGGGTTGGGCGGCGCGGTGAATGGGCCTAGATCATCGACGAAGCCAGCTGTCGCGCGCTTCTTTAAGAGTGCAGTCCCAGGGGCCGAAGCGCCATGAAGATGATCGTCGCCGTCATCAAGCCGAGCCGCCTCGATGCGGTGCTGGAAGCCGTCACCGAGGCGGGCGCCTCCGGGCTGACCGTCACCGAAGTGCGCGGCTACGGGCGCCAGAAGGGCAAGACCGAGGTCTACCGGGGCGCGGAGTACGAGGTGAAGCTGCTGCCGAAGGTGAAGCTGGAGATCGCCGTCTCCGACGACATGGAGGCCCGCGTGGTCGAGGCGGTGGGCCGCGCCGCCAACACCGGCAAGATCGGCGACGGCAAGATCTTCGTCATGGACCTGGAAACCGCCATCCGCATCCGCACCGGCGAGACCGACGCGGCGGCGATATCGGGGTGACGCTCCTCCCCTCGCGCCGGCGAGGGGAAGAGCGACTAGCTGAACAAGTCGGACTTCGCTCGCGCCGCGACCGCTGGCTCGTCCGATCCGGCGCGGCTCAGCAGGAACAGCGCCGACTCGGCGCGCCAGTTGGCGCTGGGGCGGGTGGGGTCGATGGGGCGGGCGGGCTTGCCGTTGGCGAGCGCGGCGCAGGCCTCGATCCGAAGGCCCAGCACGTCGCAGAGCTGGGTGAAGTCGCGCACCGTGCAGAGGTGGATGTTGGGCGTCTCCCACCAAGGCGCCGGCAGCGCGTGGGTGAGCGGCATGCGGCCCTGGGAGAGGAGGTCGAGGCGGACGCGCCAGTGGCCGAAATTCGGCAGCGAGACGATGGCGCGCTCGGCGATGCGCAGCAGCGCGGAGAGCACGCGCCGCGGCTGGCGCACCTGCGGCAGCGTCTGCGAGAGGACGGCGTAATCGAAG
>DASZMT010000069.1:0-3816 GCA_035551495.1 Rhizomicrobium sp.
CGTAGAGTTCTGCTCTCGTCTGCATCCTGTCGATCATCTTGTGGGTGCCGCCGTCGCGCGCGATCGCCGCGTAAAGCAACTCCTGCGCCTTGTTCGCTACCCGCAGCGCCGAGACCGGCCAGATCACCATCGCATAACCCATCGCCTCGAACTCGGCGGCCGTGAAGAACGGCGTCCTGCCGAACTCGGTCATGTTGGCCAGCAACGGCGTGCCGGGCATCCGCTCGGCGAAGGCGCGGAACATCTCGGCGGTGTTGAGCGCCTCGGGAAAGATCGCGTCGGCGCCGGCTTCCATGTAGAGCTTGGCCCGCGCCACCGCGCCGTCGAGGCCCTCGGTTGCGGCGGCATCGGTGCGCGCGATCACGACGAGATCGCGACGCGCCTTCGCCGCGGCGTGGACCTTGGCGGCCATGTCGTGGGCATCCGCAAGTCTCTTATCGTTCAGATGGCCGCACTTCTTGGGAAGCAGTTGATCCTCCAGATGCACCGCTCCGGCGCCGGCTTCCTCGAAGACGCGGACCATGTGCATCACGTTCAAGGCCTCGCCATAGCCGGTGTCGCCGTCGACCAGCAGCGGCAGGCCGGACGCGCGCGCGATCTGGCGCACGAAGAAGGCGACCTCATCGACCGTGATCACCCCGAGATCGGGCAGCCCCATCGACGCGGTCATGGCCGCGCCGGAGAGATAGAGCCCCTTGAAGCCCGCCGCCTTGGCCTGCAGCGCCGCCATGCCGTTGTGGGCGCCTGGCAGTTGCAGGATGCCGGGCTCGCGCAGCAGGGCGCGAAACCTGCGGCCTGCGCTTTCGGATGGAAGGTCGGCGGCGACAAGATACGGCATGACGGCTCCTATGCGGCCCGCACCGGCGAAGGCTGCTTGCCGCGCTCGCCGAGCGGAATGAAGGTCAGGTTCTCCGGGCCGACGTAATTCGCCGAGGGACGGATGATCTTGTTGTCGATCCGCTGCTCGATGACGTGCGCGGCCCAGCCCGATGTCCTGGAGATCACGAACAGCGGCGTGAACATCGCGGTTGGCACACCCATGGCATGATACGACACCGCGCTGAACCAGTCGAGGTTCGCGAACATCTTCCTCGCCTGTTGCATCACCGTCTCAATGCGGTCGGCGATCTCGAACATCTTCATCGACCCGTTCTCGCGCGACAGCTTGCGCGCGACTTCCTTGATCACCTTGTTGCGCGGATCGGCGATCGTGTAGACCGGATGCCCGAAGCCGATCACGACCTCCTTCGCCTCGAGCCGGCGGCGGATGTCCGCCTCCGCCTCGTCGGCATCGGCGAAGCGCTTCTGGATCTCGAACGCGACCTCGTTGGCGCCGCCATGCTTGGGTCCGCGCAGCGCGCCGATGCCGCCGGCGATCGCGGAATAGATGTCCGAGCCGGTGCCGGCGATCGATCGCGCGGTGAAGGTCGAGGCGTTGAACTCGTGCTCGGCATAGAGGATCAGCGAGGTGTGCATCGCCCGCTCGTGCGACGGCGACGGCGCCTTGCCGTGCAGCAGATGCAGGAAATGACTGCCGATGGAGTCGTCATCGGTTTCCACCTCGATGCGGCGGCCGTGATGGGCGAAGTGGTACCAATAGAGCAGCATGGAGCCCAGCGATGCCATCAGCTGATCGGCGATGTCGCGTGCGCCAGGATGATTGTGGTCGTGGGCTTCCGGCAGCACGCAGCCGAGCGTCGAGACGCCACTTCGCATCACGTCCATCGGATGCGCAGCCGCCGGCAGCGCCTCGAGCGACGCACGGACGGCGCCGGGCAGGCCGCGTAGCCCGTTCAGCTTCGCCTTGTAGGCGGCAAGCTCCGCCGGCGTCGGCAGCGTGCCGTGCACGAGCAGATGAGCGATTTCCTCGAACTCGCAACTCTCGGCGACATCGAGAATGTCGTAGCCGCGATAGTGCAGATCGTTGCCGGTGCGTCCCACCGTGCAGAGCGCGGTGTTGCCGGCGACGATGCCGGACAGCGCGACGGATTTCTTCGGCGCCGGTTTCGCGGCCGTCCTGGTTTCGTCAGCCATCATATCCTCCTGCTCGGCCACTGCGGTGCGGCTGCTATTTTTTCCAATCGAAGATGCCGGACGGTTGCACGCCGCCGAGACGGTCGGGGGCAACGCTGAAGGTCAACCCGGCGAGTTCGCCTGCCTTCAGCGATGGTAGGCGTTCGACGGCGGCCAGGAAGCGATCCTGCTCGGCTGGCGCGATGACGCTTTCGGCAAGGCTGCGGAACTTGGCGACGTATTGCGGCCGCGCAAACGGCCGCGCGCCGAGCGGATGCGCATCCGCCACCGCGATCTCGTCAGAGATCGCCAAACCGCCCTTGAGCGTGACGACGACACGGCCGCCGAACGCTTTCTGGCGCGGATCGATGCTGTGATAGCGCCGGGTCCATTCGGGGTCTTCGAGCGTCGAAATCTTGTGCCAGAGGGCGACGGTTTCCGGACGCGCGGCACGCTCCGGCGCGTAGGACGCCTGGTGATGCCAACCGCCGTCTTCCAGCGCGACGGCGAAGATGTACATGATGGAATGGTCGAGCGTTTCGCGGCTCGCCTTCGGATCCATCTTCTGCGGATCATTGGCGCCGGTGCCGATCACATAATGGGTGTGATGGCTGGTGTGGATCACGATGCTCTCGATCTTCGAGAGATCGCCGATCTTCGGCCCGAGCCTGCGCGCGAGATCGATCAGCGCCTGACTCTGATACTCGGCGGAATGCTCCTTGGTGTAGGTGTCGAGAATGGCGCGCTTGGCGTCGCCCTTCTCCGGCAGCGGCACGGTGTACTCGGCTTTCGGTCCGGACAGCAGCCAGGCGATAAAGCCGTCCTCGCCTTCCCATGCCGGCGACGGCGCGCCCTCGCCGCGCATCACGCGGTCGACGGCCTCGATCGCCATCTTGCCGGCGAAGGCGGGCGCGTAGGCCTTCCAGCTCGAGATTTCGCCCTTGCGCGACTGCCGCGTCGTCGTGGTGACGTGGAGCGCCTGCTGCACCGCCTGATAGATCGTCTCGGTCGAAAGGCCGAGCAGCGTACCGATGCCGGCGGCCGCCGACGGTCCGAGATGCGCGATATGGTCGATCTTGTGCTCGTGCAGGCAGATGCCCTTCACGAGGTCGACCTGGATCTCGTAACCGGTCGCCAGCCCCCGGATCAACGCCGCACCGTCCAGCCCGCAATGCTGCGCGACGCTAAGGATCGGCGGGATGTTGTCGCCGGGATGTGAATAGTCGGCGGCGAGAAACGTGTCGTGGAAATCCAGCTCGCGCACGGCAACGCCGTTGGCCCAGGCCGCCCATTCCGGCGAGATGCGCATCGACGGCGAAAGACCGAACACCGTCGCACCGGGCTGGAACGGATGGGCCTGCGCCTGCGCGCGTGCACTTCGCACCGGCCGGCGCGCGACCGAGGCGGCGGCGACCGCCGCATTGTCGATGATGCGGTTGCCGATCATCTCGACCACATCGGGCGCGACGGCGACCGGGTCGGCGGCCACTTCCGCGATCTTCCAGGCGAGCTGGTCGGCCCGCGCCAGCTTCTCGGCGGATTTGTAGGTGCGAACGCTATGCTGCTTCACGAAAGCTTCCTTGTGCTCAAGTCAATTGAAACGCAGGCTGCGGCGGATCGGCCATTTCGGCCATCGCGGTCGGACGGCCGGCATCGTCGATCGCCACCATCTCGAAACTGCCGCGAACGACCGAGCGCCGTTGCACGCTGACCGGATTTTCCCGGATCATCTCGACGGCGACCGTCATCGAACTGCGGCCCTCGCGCTCCACCCGCGCAATCACCTCGACAAGTTCGCCGACC
>DASZMT010000070.1:0-5885 GCA_035551495.1 Rhizomicrobium sp.
CGATCGGCACAGCCCTGCACGATACCGCGCTCGGTCTGGCGGTGTGGGCGGCGGTCCATGGCCTCGCCATGTTGATCCTGCGGAACGTCATCGACCTGGGCCAGCGCAAATCCGGGCTTGACGTTTTGCCCTCGCGCGCAGAAATCATTCTGCGCAGTCTCTTCTCCACCAAGCGCGACTGAGAGTGCGCCGTAAATAATAAAGTAGCGGTAACCAGTGTTCGTGGTGCCTGCTGACGGGAGCGTGTTCCAGGATCATCCTTCCACGGAAGGATGGCGCGTTGAGGGGCTCGGCAAAATCATGAAGCTATGGATCGTCGCGTTCATCGCGCTCGTGCCGTTGACGGCGGGGTGCGCCGACAGCACGGACATCTCCAACATCGATGGCATGCAGGTACAGGCCGACAGCGAGGCGTGCCGCGCCGCGGTGGCGCGGGGCATCGGCGCCCGTGGCGTCGACACCGTGCAATCGGCGGACGAGAAGCGCGCCACCTATGAACGCAGCTATCGCGATTGCATGAGCGCGAAGGGCTATCCGGGCACGCCTTAGCGCTGCCCCAGCAGCCGCGCCGCGTCGCGCGCGAAGTAGGTCAGGATGCCGCTTGCACCGGCGCGCTTGAACGCCATCAGGCTTTCCAGGATCACGCGGTCGCGTTCCAGCCAGCCGCGCTCGATCGCCGCCATCAGCATCGAATACTCGCCCGACACCTGATAGGCGAAGGTCGGCATGCCGAAGCTGTCCTTCACGCGCCGCACCAGGTCGAGATAAGGCATGCCTGGCTTCACCATCACCATGTCCGCACCCTCGGCGATGTCGAGCGCCACTTCGCGCAGCGCCTCGTCGCCGTTCGACGGATCCATCTGATAGGTGCGCTTGTCGCCGATCAGCGATTTGGCGGAGCCGACCGCGTCGCGGAACGGGCCGTAGAACGCGCTCGCATATTTGGCGGCATAGGCCATGATCAGCGTGTCGCGGAAGCCCGCGCCCTCGAGCGCGCTGCGGATCGCGCCGACGCGGCCGTCCATCATGTCCGACGGCGCGATGATATCGCAGCCGGCCTCGGCCTGGATCAGCGCCTGGCGCACCAGGATTTCGACCGTCTCGTCGTTGGCGACGTATTCGTTGTTGCCGTCCATCACGCCGTCATGGCCGTGGCTGGTGTAGGGATCGAGCGCCACGTCGCAGAGCACGCCGATCTGCGGCACCGCCTTCTTCAGCGCGCGCGTCGCGCGGCACACCAGGTTCGCGGCGTTGGTCGCCTCCTTGCCGTCGGGCGTCTTGAGGGCGGGATCGGTGAAGGGAAAGAGCGCGATCACCGGAATGCCGAGCTTGGCTGCTTCCTCGGCGGCGGCGGGCACAAGATCCACCGACAACCGCTCGACGCCCGGCATCGACGGCACCGGCTGGCGCACCTTCTCGCCCTCGACGATGAAGATCGGCCAGATGAAATCGGCGGGCGACAGCGTGTTCTCGGCGACGAGCTTGCGCGTCCAGTCGTGGCGGCGCAGGCGCCGCATGCGAAGGGCAGGGTAGCGGGCAGTGGTCATGACCCTGTCTTGCCAAGCCAGGCGTCCCGGCGCAAGGCAGCGCTTTGCGCGCGGCCCGAATGCGGCTAATTCTCCGTTCTTTGGGGGGGTATTTCATGCGCAGAACAGTCGCCTTCGTGGCAACGGCCATGTTCGCCGGAGCCGCCATGCCGGCGTTGGCGGACGCGCCGCCGGCGCATTACCAGCTGACGCCGCTGACCCAGGCAGATGTCGACTTCTATCTGTCGATCAAGCGTGCCGGTGCCGGCTGCGTCACGCACGCGGCGGGCCCCGACAAGGAGGCGCTCGATATCATGCGCAAGAACCACGGCGTGCTGAAGATCGATGCGATGCCGCAGATCAAGGGCAACCCGACGCCGGCCCAGCTCGCCGATCTGCAGAAGAACATGACCAAGATAAGCGCGCAGGCGGACTACAACGGCAAGATCCAGACTCGCGTCGCCGCGCTCTCGCAATGCGACGAGACGATCGCCGCCAAGCGCAACGCCAAACCGCACTATCTCGAGGTCAAGGAGGCGATCGAGGAAGCGGTTCCGATGCAGGAGGGGGGCGCGGGAAGCTGCGGTGGCGACGATTGCGGCCCGGCCAATCCGACGGCCGCTCAAAAAGCGCTGTGGAAGAAGGAAGAAGACGTCTCGAAGGCGGACCGCGCGCTGCTGGCGCCGCACGCCGCCGAAATCCGTACACTCCAGAAGACCATGATATCGGCGATGGGGATGCCGGTCCCGTAAGGTCCGCCTGCGAGTTGAATTACATCCATGGGGATGACATTTTCCCCGCGCACAGGATCGGACACCCCATGGATTTCGCCCTCACCGAAGACCAGCGCGCCGTCGAGGACGCCGCACGGCGCTTCTCGACCGACCGCCTCGCGCCCTTCGCCGCCGAATGGGACGCCAAGGAGCACTTTCCCGTCGATACGCTGCGCGAGGCCGCAGCGCTCGGCTTCGCCGGCATCTATGTGAAGTTCGACGTCGGCGGCTCGGAGATGACGCGCCTCGACGCCGCGATCATCATGGAGGAGCTGTCGGCCGGCTGCACCTCGACCGCCGCCTTCATCTCGATCCACAACATGGCGTCGTGGATGATCGACCGCTTCGGCTCCGAGGAGCAGCGCAAGCGCTTCCTGCCCAAGCTCGTCACCATGGAGAAGATCGCCAGTTATTGCCTCACCGAACCCGGCGCGGGCTCCGACGCCGCGTCGTTGAAGACAAGGGCGGTGAAGGACGGCGATCACTACGTCCTCAACGGCGCCAAGGCGTTCATCTCGGGCGCCGGCGTGTCGGACGTCTATGTCTGCATGGTGCGTACCGGCGAGGACGGGCCCAAGGGCGTTTCGTGCCTCGTCGTCGAGAAGGGCATGCAAGGCCTCTCCTTCGGCAAGAAGGAGCGCAAGATGGGCTGGAACTCGCAGCCCACCGCGCAAGTGATCTTCGAGGATTGCCGCGTGCCGGCGGCCAACCGCATCGGCGCGGAGGGCGAGGGCTTCCGTATCGCGATGGCGGGCCTCGACGGCGGCCGCATCAACATCGGCGCCTGTTCGGTCGGCACGGCGCGCGCCGCGCTCGACGAGGCGATGGCCTATGCCAAGGACCGCAAGCAGTTCGGCCGCGCCATTGCCGACTTCCAGGCCAGCCAGTTCAAGATCGCCGACATGGCGACCGAACTGGAGGCCTCGCGCCTGATGATCCGCAATGCCGCCGCGGCGCTCGACAGGCGCGATCCGGCGGCGACCAAGCTCTGTGCGATGGCCAAGCGCTTCGCCACCGACACCGGTTTCAAGATCGCCAACGACGCGCTGCAGCTGCATGGCGGCTACGGCTATCTCAAGGACTTCCCGGCCGAGCGGCATGTGCGCGACCTGCGCGTGCACCAGATCCTGGAAGGCACCAACGAGATCATGCGCGTGATCGTGGCGCGGGAGCTTTCGCGGCAATAGCCATGGCCTCCCTCGACACCTTGCCGGCGCCGCAGCGCGACGCCGTGGAGACCGCGCTCGCCGCGGCGTTCGGTGCGACGCCGGGCGATATCGCGCCGCTGACCGAAGGCGGCTCGACGGCCTTCGTCTATCGCGTTACGCACAACGGCAACCGCTATCTGCTGCGCGCCGAAGGCGAGCACAGTCCGCTGCGCAATCCGCACCAGTACGTCTCGCTGCGCCTCGCCGCGGAGGCCGGGCTTGCGCCGCCCTTGCGATATCTGGATGAATCGAGCGGCGTCCTCGTCGCCGATTTCATCGCGCAGCAGCCTCTGCGCGCCTATCCCGGCGGTGCCGAGGCCTTGGCGCGCGCCCTCGGCGAGATCGCCGCGCGTCTGCGCGAAGCGCCGCTTTTCCCGTATTTCACCGACTATCCCGCCATCGTCGACCGCCTGTTCGCCCATGTGGTGCGCACCGGCCTGTTCGCGCCCGGCCTCCTCGATCCGTATACGGAGCGGTTGGCCGCCATCGTCGCGCGCTGGCGCCCGGCGCGCCTGGTCTCGGCGCACAACGATCTCAACCCGCGCAACATCCTGTTCGACGGCACGCGGTTGTGGCTGATCGATTGGGAGTCCGCCTATCGCGGCGATCCGTTGATCGACGTCGCGGTCCTGCTGGACAATTTCGCCCCCACGCCCGCGCTCGAGACCGCGTTGCTCGCCGGGTGGGGCGCACAGGCCGATCCGGCAGAGCTCGCCGATGCCAGGGCGCTGACGCGGCTCTACTACGCGGGCTACTTCCTCAGTGCCTCGGCGACCGTGCCGCGTACGGCGCACGAGACCGATCTTTCCGCACCGTCGGCGGCGCAATTCCTCGACGGTGTCGAAGCCGGACGCTTCCAGCCGCGCACCCACGACACGATTCACACGCTGGGTAAGCTTTATCTGGCGTCCTTCATGAGCGGCGCGCCTGTACCACCGCTGGATGCGCTGTGAGGTGACTACGTAGATTTCATATATATAACCGGGTTGGGCCTGATTTTTACGGCCTTTTAAGAAATCGCTCCTACTCTGACAACATAACAAAGGTGGGCTCCCGCAAAAGCGGGAGGGAGACGATGACAGCATTCACGAAACCGCAGACCGCGGTGCTCGAGAGCACGCGCGTCGAGGCGAAGTACTATCTCGAGACGCTCAACCTGGTTGAGCGCCTGCACCGTCAACTGCTCGACGTCATCAAGGACGAGTTGGACCGGCGCGACGAGCGCGAGATCAACTCGGTCCAGGCGCTGCTCCTGTTCAATGTCGGCGATCAGGAACTGACAGCCGGCGAGCTGCGTACGCGGGGCCACTATCTGGGCTCCAACGTGTCGTACAATCTCAAGAAGCTGGTCGAGAGCGGCTATATCCATCACGAACGGTCCGAGGCCGACCGCCGTTCCGTCCTGGTGCGGCTGACGCGCAAGGGCGAGGCGGTGCGCGACATGCTGCGGGAGTTGTTCGAGCGCCATCTTGGCTCGCTCGGCGCGGTCGGCAACGTCACGGCGCCCGATCTCGACAACCTGAACGTGACGCTGAAGCGTCTCGAGCGCTTCTGGATCGATCAAGTCCGCTTCCGGCTTTAGCAGGCAAGCAATCCATGGTGTGATGGCAGCGGACCTGACCGGAGGCTCCGCTGCCGTCCCTTTTGGCGCATCACTGGCATCATCACGCGCGGTTCTATGTGGCGCTGGCGCTTGGCCTCGCGGCGGCTGCCGCGGCGCGGGCGTTGCAATGGCCGGCGCCTGCCGCGCTTGGCGCGGATGCGTTCTTCCTTGTCTTCGTGCTGTGGAGCTTGTGGCTCGCCGCGACGCTGACCGGCGCCGATCTCGAGAAGAAAGCCGATATCGAGGATGAGGGCGCCTTCGTTATTCTCCTGCTCACGCTGGCCGCGATCGTCTATACGAGCTTCGCGATCTTCACGACGCTGAACGGCGGGCATCGCGACGCTGCCGCGACGCTGATCGTGCTCGCCGGCGCGCCGCTGAGCTGGCTGATGCTGCAGAGTGTGATGGCGTTCCGTTATGCCGACCTCTACTACCGCCGCAATGAGCGCAAGGATTGGATCGCGCCGGTCAACTTTCCGAAGACCCCCGAGCCCGGCCCGGCGGAGTTCGTCTATCTCGCCATGGTGATCGGCATGACGGCGCAAGTGGCCGACACCAATGTGCAGTCCACCGCGATGCGCCGCGCGGTGACGCTGCATTCGGTGGTGTCGTTCTTCTTCAACACGGTCCTGATCGCGATGGCGGTCAACGCGGCGGTGTCGAAATAGGCACCAACCTATCCCTCGTCGTCATGGCGCCCTCGTGGCGGCCATCCATAGACACGGCTGCCAAAGTCTACGCGTTGCTAGCAAAGTATTTTCACACAGAGGCACAG
>DASZMT010000071.1:0-4500 GCA_035551495.1 Rhizomicrobium sp.
CGGCAAGCGCAAGCTGCAGCGTGCGCTCGCCATGCGGCCCGACGTTCGGGCGCAAGTGTTCTGGCGGCCCTATCGCCTCGACCCCAGCATCCCAAAGGGCGGCGTCGACCGGAAGGCTTATATGCAGGCCAAGTTCGGCGACAATCCGAACGCCTCCTCGATGCGCGACGTGATCGTGGACGAGGGCGCCAAGCTCGGCATCGATTTCGCCTTCGACAAGATCGCGATCTCGCCCAACACGCTCGATTCCCATCGCTTGATCCGCTGGGCCGGCGGCGCGGGCGTGCAGGACGATGTCGTGGAGCGGCTGTTCAAGGCCTATTTCATCGAGGGGCGCGACATCGGCGATGCCGCCGTGCTCGTCGACATCGCGACGGCAGCGGGCATGCATGCGCCGCTGGTCACCGAGCTGCTCGCCAAGGACGCCGATCTCGCCGAGGTCGAGCGCGAGGCCGGCATGGCGAACCAGATGGGCATCACCGGCGTGCCGTGCTTCATCTTCGACGGCCGCTTCATGATCTCCGGCGCGCGCGAGCCCGAGGTGCTGGTCAAGGTGATGGAGAAGGCGTTGCAGGAACCGCAACAACAACCGGTTCCGGCGCAATAGGTGCGATGAGGTAGTTGCTCTCGGCCTCGACCTTCACCTGCGTGATGCCGGTGCGGGGCAGGGGAAACACCGCCGTCACCGTCTTGGGCAACAGCGCTTGGATCACCACCGTGTCCTGTGCCGGCGGCACCGCGAGGAACTGAATCGTCTCGGTGTTGACGTCGGTGGGGCGCGGCTCTTCCAGATGCAGGCGCGGCTGCGACCAGCCCCCGGTCTCCACCGCGCCACTGACGCTCACCACCAAGTGACGATTGATGATCGCCGCCGTCACCTTGTCGACCCGGAATATGAGCTTCGGCGTCGCATGGCTCGCCGTTGCCGTAGCTGCAGCAAGGGCCAAAACGATGGCGGCAATCGTTGTGCGGCGCACGCTCGTCCCTTCTGTTGTCCTGCCTCCAGAGGGCAGCTAAGAGGGAATTGCGGCGCAATTGCGATTGAGGTGAGAGATGGGTCCGTTGCATGGCATCCGGGTGGTGGAATTTGCCGGAATCGGGCCGGGTCCGTTCGCGGCCATGCTGCTCTCCGACATGGGCGCCGAGGTCATCCGCATCGACCGCAAGGGCGGCCGTTCGCCGGCGCCGACCGAGGTGACGTATCGCGGCCGTGCGGCTATCGCGCTCGACATGAAGAAGCCGGAAGGCGTCGAGGCGGCGCTCAAGCTCATCGAGAAGGCCGACGCGCTGATCGAGGGTTTCCGCCCGGGCGTGATGGAGCGCAACGGGGTCGGGCCGGATGTGTGCCTGAAGCGCAATCCGAAGCTCGTCTATGGCCGCATGACCGGCTGGGGCCAGACGGGGCCGCTGGCGATGGCCGCGGGCCACGACATCAACTACATCGCGCTGACCGGCGCGCTGCACGGCATGGGCAATGCCGGCAAGAAGCCGGTGCCGCCGCTCAACCTGGTCGGCGATTTCGGCGGCGGCGCGCTCTACATGGCGTTCGGCCTGGTGTGCGGCATTCTCGAAGCGAAAGCGTCCGGCAAGGGGCAGGTGGTCGACGTCGCGATGACCGACGGCGCGGCCTCGCTGATGGCGATGTTCTACGGCATGCGCGCCATGGGCATGTGGAAGGACGAGCGCGGAGCGAACCTGCTCGACAGCGGTGCGCACTTCTACGACACCTATGAGACCAAGGACGGCAAATACGTCGCGCTGGGCTCGATCGAACCGCAGTTCTACAAGGAGCTGCTCGAGAAGACCGGCATCGACGACACCGCGTTCCACGCGCAGATGGACCGCAATGCCTGGCCGGCGCTGAGCGACAAGCTCGCGGCGGTGATGAAGACCAAGACGCGCGACGAGTGGGACGCGATCATGCTGGGCTCCGACGTGTGCTATGCGCCGGTGCTGTCGCTCGACGAGGCGCCGAAGCATCCGCACAATGTGGCCCGCAAGACCTTCGTGGAGGTCGGCGGCGTGGTGCAGCCGGCGCCGGCGCCGCGTTTCTCGCGCACCGAGCCGGTCGTGCAGGGCCCGCCGAAGGGCGCCGACAACGACGCGGCGCTGAAGGCCTGGGGCTTCTCGGCGGACGACGTCGCCAAGCTGGCGGGCGCGGGCGCGATCTAGTGGAGCGGGACTGCTTCATGCTTCGACAAGCGCAGCATGAGGATTTTAGAAAAGTCCTCATGCTGCGCTTGTCGAAGCATGAGCGGCACGGAACCTGATGACGTATCTCCCAGGCACCAAGGCGCGGCGGCGCATCTATCTGATGCGCCATGGGCATGTCGACTACCTCGCCAAGCATGTCGTGGCGGAGGGCGCGATCAACGTCGTGCCGCTGACCAAGCGCGGACGCCTGCAGGCGGACGCGGCGGGCGCGGCGCTGGCGCATGTCGCGTTCGACCGCGCAGTATGCTCGGGCTATCCGCGGACCTTCGAGACGGCGTCGCATGTTCTCGCCGCGCAGGCGAAGGCGCCGGTGCTGGAGATCGATGAAGGCCTGGTCGAGATCACCAACCGCCCGATGGACCCGCCGCCGAAAAGCCGCGAGGAGCTGATCGAGCGGATGAAGATGCGGTTTTCCGAGGCCGGCTCGCTGCGCGAGATCGACGGCATCGAAGGCTATCGCGCCGCCCAGGCGCGCGCCGTTGCCGCCATCGAGCGGTTGCTCGCGTCGCCCGGCTGGCACACCGCGCTGGTCGTGGCGCATGAGGGCATCAACCGGCTGCTGCTGAGCTGGGTGTGCGGCGCGGGGCTCGCCGCGATGGGCGGGTTCGAGCAGGACACGGGCTGCGTGAACGTCGTCGACTTCGATCTGCGCGAGGACGGCGGCATCGCGCGCGCGATGATCAAGTCGGTGAACCTGACGCCCTACAACTGGCTCAAACACGGCATGAACCTGACGAGCCTCGAAGCGATCTTCGAGCGCAACGCCACCGAAGAGTTGAAGTGATGCGTGGTCTATCCACCCCGCACAACTGTCATTCCCGCGAAGGCGGGAATCCAGTTTCTCCGTCTGCGCTGCTGGATGCCCGCCTTCGCGGGCATGACAATTTGGAACTGGAAGGAAGCATCCCATGACCGACGCCCTCATCATCGACGCCGTCCGCACGCCGCGCGGCATCGGCAAACATCCCAAAGGCGCGCTGTCGCAGATCCACCCGCAGCGGCTGGGTTCGACCGTCCTGAAGGCGCTCGCCGAGCGCAACAGCCTCAACACCGCCGAGGTCGACGACGTGATCTGGGGCACCAGCTCGCAGCGCGGCCCGCAGAGCTGCGATCTCGGCCGCATGTCGGCGCTCGATGCCGGCTACGACATGCGCTCGAGCGGCGTGACGCTCGACCGCTTCTGCGGTTCGGGCATCACCTCGGTGAACATGGCGTCGAACTCGATCATGGCCGGCATGGCGGACCTGGTGGTCGCCGGCGGCACCGAGATGATGTCGATGCCCAACCGCAGAAGTGCCGAGGACGGCCCGCCGCTGTTCGACATGGGCAACCTGCACCTGCGCGCGCTGTACCCGCAGACCAACCAGGGCGTCTGCGCCGATGCGATCGCGACCCTCGAAGGCATCACCCGCGCCGATGTCGATGCGCTGGCGCTGGAAAGCCAGAAGCGCGCCGATGCCGCGATCAAGGCCGGGCATTTCGGCAAAAGCCTGGTGACGGTCTATAACGACGACGGCTCGGTGGCGCTCGACCGCGAGGAATTCCCGCGCCCGCAGACGACGGCGGAGGGCCTTGCGGCGCTCAAGCCGTCTTTCGAACAACTGGCGGACATCCCGCTGAACGGCGACGGGCTCACCTTCCGCAGCCTGGTCCTGCAGAAATATCCCGACCTCAAGATCAACCACATCCACCACGCCGGCAATTCGTCGGGCGTGGTCGACGGCTCGGCGGCGCTGCTGCTGGCCTCGCCGGACTATGCGAAGGCGCATGGCATGAAGGCGCGGGCGCGCGTGGTGGCGACGGCGAACCAGGGCGACTGCCCGACGTTGATGCTCAACGCGCCGGTGCCCGCGACGCGCCGCGTTTTGGCCCGCGCCGGCCTGACGCTCGACGACATCGACCTGTTCGAGATCAACGAGGCCTTCGCGGTGGTGGCGGAGAAGTTCATCCGCGACCTCAAGCTCGATCGTTCCAAGGTGAACGTGAACGGCGGCGCGATGGCGCTGGGCCATCCGATCGGCGCGACCGGCTCGATGCTGATCGGCACGATGCTGGACGAGCTGGAGCGCCGCGACCTGAAGCGCGGCCTGATCACGATGTGCGCCGGCGGCGGCATGGCGCCCGCGATCATCATCGAGCGGATGAACTAGGGCTAACACCCAATAAAGTCATTGCCGAATGAATCGGTTGCTGATTCTTTTGCTCTGCGATTCGGGAGCAAAGGCGATGCGGCGCAACTTGTTCTGGCTGAACGACGATCAGTGGCGGCAGATCGAGCCGCATTTG
>DASZMT010000072.1:0-42874 GCA_035551495.1 Rhizomicrobium sp.
ATCGGGACCTGCGGCGCAAATATCACGCCGGCCGCGTCCGCTGGCGTACGCGGCCCTACGCAAAATGGGGCGCGACAGGCGGCTCGCTTGTCGATGCACGGCGCCCATGCGACGCTCGATCGTCCTTGGGGGGCCGTCATGCTGCGTTCGTTGTCTTTCGCGGTGCTCGCTGCATCGCTCGCGCTTTTACCGTCTGCCGCATTCGCGAAACGCCACCATGCGAGCGAAGACAACGCGCCGCCGCCACCTCCCGCGCTGCCGCCGATGGTGACGCTGACGCCCGGTCCCGGCATCAGCTTCCAGATTCCGAACAACTGGATCGCCTGCGAGGACGACACCGAGAAGCAACTCGCCTCGGCGCCGGACTCGATGAACATGAAGACGCCGTTCTGCGCCAACAGCACGGCGGTGGCATCGGTGGTGCGCGCCTTCGACCCCAGGCCATTCCACACCGCGACGCTGATCTTCGACTACAAGCACGACTCGCCGCTGACCGAGAAGGCGATGGCGGATATGCAGGCGGCCGATCTTGCGCAGCTGCGCGGTCCGATTTGCGACTCCGAGATGAAGCCGATGCACAAGCGGCCGAACGCGAAAGTCGATTGCGACATCGCGCTCGGCACGCTCGCCGGCCACCGCGCGATGATCAGCACCATCGTCGAGACCGATCCCAACGACGCCAACGCGACGTTCCGCATCACCAGCTATGAGGTCGTCTATCCCGGCGGCTACATCCAGCTGCAGATCGGGACCGCGGACGTGCTGGAGAAGCTGCTGCGGCCGGCCGTCGACGCGATCCTCGCCTCGGTGCATTTCGACGACACCGTCGTGCCGCCGGGCGATGCCGGACAGCCGCCGCAAAGCACGCCGGACAACGCGCCCGCGAAGCCCGCCCCGACCGACGGCTCGATCTGAGCGCGCCATAACGCAGCCGCTTGCCCGGCACCTTTGGGCCATGCGAGCGTCGCGCGCATGGACGCCCAGCTCGCCTTCTTCGCCATCGACGTCGCGACTGCGTTCGCCGCGGCGCTGCTGTTCCTGCGCGTTCTGACCCAGCGCCCGCGCTTGCCGGCGGCGCAGCTCGTCGCGGCCATCGCGTTCAACTCGGTGTGCGACGTGGTCCTCGGCCGCTCGGATTACGGCTACTGGATTCCGCCGGCGCTGCGCATCGCGGTGCCGGGCGGCCTCGCGGTCGCGTTCAATCTGGCGCGCAATTCGACGCCGTTCCTGTTTGCCGCGCTGTGCTACGCGCTCTATGCCGACGGCAAGCGCTTTCCGCGCTGGCTTTACGCGCTGTTCGCGCTGCAGCTGTTCTTCGAGGAACCGGTGCGCCTGTTCGCGACGAACGCGCTCCTGACCCAGGCCGCGCCGGCACTGCTCCAGACCTTCTTCGTGGGCGTGGCGCTGTATTGGACGCTCGCCGACTGGCAGAACGATCTGATCGAGACGCGGCGGCGGACGCGCATCCTTACCGCCGCCGCGATCGGCGTCAGCCTGGTCGCATCGGGCCTCGGCCTGCGCGTCTTGATCGATCCGAACACGGCGCTGAACTATCACGCCCATGTCGCGATGAATTTCAGCCACCTGGTGCTGATCGTCTTCGTGCTCTTCCAGATGACGGAGACGGGGATCGACGCCTATCTCGATCCGCTGCGCCTGCGTGCGCCGCCGTCCCCGCCGCCGGCGGCGAATCCCGATGCCGCCGCGCTCGCGCGCCTTGCCGCGCTGATGGAGGTCGAACATCTCTATCGCCGTCCCGGCCTGACGCTGGCGGCGCTGGCGCAAAAGGCGGGCGTACCGGCGTATCGGCTGCGCCGCATGATCCACGAACAGCTCGGCTTCGCGAACTTCAACGCCTATCTGCACGCCTGGCGCATCCGCGAGGCCTGCGCGCAGATGCGCGATCCGGCGCAGCGCCGCACGCCGATCCTCACCATCGCGCTGTCGGTCGGCTATCGGTCGGTAAACACCTTCAACCGCGGTTTTCGCGACGTGATGGATACGACGCCATCGGCCTGGCGCGCCTCGGCCTCGAGTGGCGAAGCGGTAGGCCAAAGAAACGAGAGCGCAGCGCCGCCGCCGAAAAGCGCGATCCTTCCCTAGCGTTGCGCCTTCCGCTTTGCCGCCAAAACGCTAGAGTCGCGCACAACGACATCGGGAGAACGCCATGGACTTCAGCATTCCGGAAAATATCAAGACGCTGCTCGCCGACATCGACGCCTTCATCGAGAAGGAGATCGTGCCGTTGCAGAAGCAGGACGACAACGACCGCTTCTTCGACCATCGCCGCGAATGGGCGCGCACCGATTTCGAAGGCGGCGGCCTGCCGCGCAAGGAGTGGGAGGATCTCTTAAGGGAAATGCGCCGCCGCGCCGACAAGGCCGGCTTCCTGCGCCTCGCCCTGCCGGAAGAGTTTGGCGGCAAGAACATCGGCAATCTCGCCATGGCGATCATCCGCGAGCATCTCGCCACCAAGGGGCTCGGCCTGCACAACGACCTGCAGAACGAATCCTCCGTCGTCGGCAACTTCCCGCAAGTGCTGATGATGCGCGATTTCGGCACCGAGGAGCAGAAGAAGACCGTGCTGCCCGGCATGCTCGACGGCACGGTGCGCCTCGCCTTCGGTCTGACGGAGCCCAAGCACGGCTCCGACGCGACGTGGATGGAGACGCGCGCCGTCAAGGACGGCAATGGCTGGCGCATCAACGGCGAGAAGATGTGGAACACCGGCGTGCATGTCGCGTCGCACGACATGGTGTTCTGCCGCACCAGCGGCAATGACGGCGATGCACGCGGCCTCACCTGCATCATCGTGCCGATGAACGATCCCGGCGTGAAGATCGAAGAGTACATGTGGACGTTCAACATGCCGACCGATCACGCCCGCGTGTCGTTCAAGGACGTCTGGGTGCCCGACGGCGCGGTGTTCGGCCCCGTCGACAACGGCCTCGTCCTGGCGCGCCACTTCGTGCACGAAAATCGTATCCGCCAGGCGGCGTCGGGCGTCGGCGCGGCGCAATACTGCATCAACGAGAGCATCGACTACGCCAACACGAGGAAGCCGTTCGGCAAGCCTCTGTCCCGCAACCAGGCGATCCAGTGGCCGCTGGTGGAGCTGCAGACCGAGGCGGAGATGGTGCGCTGGCTGATCCGCCGCACCGCCTGGGAGATGGACCGCATGACGGGGCCGGAGATCCAGCTCTACCTCTCCGACAAGGTCAGCATGTGCAACTACAAGGGCAACCAGCTGGTCTGCAACGCGGCCGACTGGGCGATGCAGGTGCATGGCGGCTGGGGCTATTCGCGCCACAAGCAGTTCGAGCACATCTACCGCCACCACCGCCGCTACCGCATCACCGAGGGCAGCGATCAGATCCAGATGCGCAACGTCGCCGGCCACATGTTCGGCTTCATCGGCAAGAACCGCAAACCCGACTGAGAAAATCGTCCGTCTACGGCACATCGTCGGCGCCGCGCCCCCGAAGCAGGCGCGGCGTCGTCGTTTTCGCGCGGTTGGGGCGAAAACGTCGTGGCAGTCCCTCGTCCCTTTTTTACGCAACCTTAACGCAGCCCATGGTTGTATTGTCGCGTAGCAGGGCTTGGCACGAGCATCCCGGAAGGGCAGGGCGATACCGCGCTCGAGCGTTGCCGCCGGTGCGGTTTTCGCCGGCCGCGGCGGTGGTCGGCACGCCACCGTCTCGCTCGCCGCCAAGATGCCATGCGCGCGATGACACTTCGACTTTTACGGACCGGCTTAAAGACGGTGCAACAAAGCAGGCGATAGAAACAGCACACAAACCGCACGCAAGTCGCTTTTTCAGGGCGTGGTCGAAAAGGGGATCACGATGCAGGGATTGGGATTGTCGGTCGACGACCGCATCGTCGATTCTGCGCAGGACGAGCACACCGTCCTGGCCGAACCGAAGCATCGCGACGCGCGCTTTCTCCTCGACGAATGGCGCAAGCAGGCGGCCACAGGCGGCTTCATGGTCGGCATCCACATCCCGTCGCGCAAGCTGGCGCGGGTGCTGCCGGCGATCTCGCTCTACGATCCGATCGAGAACGGCCGCGATTTCCGCGTGCGGCTGGCGGGCACCGCGCTGCGCCGCCGCTTCGGCCGCGACATCACCGGCGCCAAGTTCTCCGAGGTCTTCAGCGGCAAGAGCTTCGACTATTATGCGGGGCGCATGCGCAAGGTGCTGGCCGACGGCGAGCCCTTCGTGCTCGACCTCAAGACGATGAGCGACGGGCTGACGCGGCTGCACTTCGAATGGCTGGGCGTGCAGGTGTTCTCGCCCGATTGCCGCCACCCATGGATCATGACGGGGCATTTCCTCTACGCTGACTAGAATGCGATCCGAAGTGGGATCGCGTTCCCGTTATTTGATTTTCGCGCAATTACGGGTCAAACGAAGTGTGTTTGACCCTATTGCGCTTCGTGCGTTTCCGAGGAGTCCGCCCGCATGCCCACCTTGAACTTCGCCCATCGCGGCGGCGCCGGCCTGTATCCGGAGAACACGCTGGCGGCGTTTGCCGACGCCGTTTCGCGCGGCTGCGACGGCGGCGAACTGGACGTGCAGCTGTCGAAGGACGGCCAGGTCGTGGTGTTCCACGACTTCCGCCTCAAGCCCGAGATCTGCCGCCTCGGCGGCAAGTGGCTCAAGAAGCCGACGCCGCGCATCAAGGACCTGACGCTGGACGAGCTGAAGGCCTTCGATGTCGGCCGCCTCGACCCCGCGAGCGACTATGCCCGCGGCCATCCGCACACCATGGCGATGGACGGCGAGACCATTCCAACCCTGGCGCAGATCCTGGCGGTGACGGGGAAGGCGAAGAAACCCTTCAAGCTGCAGGTCGAGCTGAAGACGTCGTTCGCCGACCGCAGCATCTCCGCCGATCCCATTGCGCTGGCCGAAGCGACGGTCGCGGTGCTGCGCGCCGCGAATTATCTCGACCGCACGATCTTCGTCGGCTTCGACTGGGCGGGGGTGATCCACGCGAAGAAGCTCGCGCCGCAGGCCGAATGCTGGTTCACCACGATGGCGCTGGACTTCCTGCGTCCCGAGACGCCCGGCGAGCCGCCGGCGACCAAGATGCTGCGCCACTGGGCGCAGACCGGAACGTCGCCCTGGGCGGCGGGGTTCGATGCGAAGAACCACGGCGGCTCGATCCAGCGCGCGATCGAGGCGGCGGGCGGCGACGGCTGGTTTCCGAGCTACGAGGACGCGACGCAAGAAGCGGTGGCGGAAGCCAAATCCCTCGGCCTGAAGGTCGGCGCCTGGACGGTGAACGATCCGAGCGATATGCGGCGGCTGATCGGGTTGGGCCTCGATGGCATTTGCACCGATCGACCGGACTTGCTGGCGCAGGCGCTGGCGTAGCCGCGTAAGCACAAGTTGAGCAGGACAGATAAGGCATGAAACCCAAAGTCTCCCTCATCACCCTCGGCGTGCGCGACTTCGCGAAGTCGCTCGCTTTCTATCGCGACGGTCTCGGCTTCCCGACGCACAATTTCACCGGAGGCGAGGACATCGTGTTCTTCAAGCTCGAAGGCTCCTGGCTCGGGCTCTATCCGCGCGGCAAGCTTGCCGAGGACGCGACGATCTCCGGCGACGGCCAAGGTTTCAGCGGCATCACGCTCGCCCACAACGTCGCGTCGAAAGCCGAGGTCGATGCCGTTTTCGCTCACGCCGTCGCGGCCGGCGCGCGCGCCGTCAAGACACCGCAAGACGTGTTCTGGGGCGGCTATTCCAGCTACTTTGCCGATCCGGATGGCTATCTGTGGGAAGTCGCCTACAATCCGTTCACCGATCTCACCTGAAGCTCCCATGACCGTCGACATCCGCATGCTGAATCCCGGCGAGGAGGGCGCGTTCGCCCGCGTCGCGCCCGAGGTGTTCGATTATCCGCCCGACCGCGCGCTGTCGCGCGAATTCCTCGCCGATCCGCATCACCACATCGCGGTGGCGATCGACGGCGGCACCATCGTCGCCTTCGCGTCGGGCGTCGATTACGTCCATCCCGACAAGCCGCGCGAGATGTTCGTCAACGAGGTCGGCACGGCCGCGACGCATCGCGGCCGGGGCCTCGGCAAGACGGTGGTGACGACGCTGCTCGATCATGCGCGCGCGATCGGCTGCACGGTCGCGTGGGTGCTGACCGATCTCGACAACACCGCCGCCCGCGCGCTCTACAGATCCGCCGGCGGGCAGGAGCTTTCGCACGACACCGTGCACGTGGAATGGACGCTGTAGGGAAACATATGCAGACGCGCGACATCACCTATACCCAGGGCGGCAAGACGCTCACCGGCTACCTCGCCGACGGTTCGAACGGCGCGAAGGCGCCGGGCATCCTCGTCTGCCACCAGGGCGGCGGCCTGCGCGATCACGAGAAGACCCGCGCCCGCATGCTGGCCGAACTCGGTTATGTCGCCTTCGCGCTCGACATGTATGGCGAGGTGGTCAAGGAGCGCGAGGACGCGATGCGGCTGCTCAATCAGGTGTCGCAGGACCAAGCGCTGTGGGGCGCGCGTATCCATGCCGGCCTCGACCAGCTCGTCGGCCAGCCGAACGTCGACGCGGCGCGGCTGGGCGCCATCGGCTTCTGCTTCGGCGGCATGACGGTGATCGAGGCGGTGCGCGCCACCGACGCGCTGAAATGCGTCGTCGCCTTCCATCCCGGCCTGACGCACCTTCCCGAAAGCGATCCGCGCCCGGTGCACGGCAAGGTGATGGTCTGCGCCGGCCAGAAGGATCCGCTGATCCCCGACGACGCGCGCAACCGCTTCCTGAGGCTGATGGCCGACGCCAAGGTCGACCTGCAATACATCAACTACAGCCAGGCCGGGCACAGTTTCACCGACGAGAGCGTCGCGGCCTTCAACATGCCGAACTTCGAGTATCACGAACCGACCGACCGCCGCTCCTGGGCCGCGATGCGCGCGCTGTTCGCCGAGACGTTCGCGTAGAACCCAACAACAATTGTCATGCCCGCGCAGGCGGGCATCCGGCGACCGGGCGCCGTGCCGCTTGCCCTGGATGCGCGCCTCCGCGGGCATGACAGGTTTGATTGCTGAAGCAAACGCCGTTCAGCCGTTCGGCGCGCGCGCCTGCCGCAGCGCGGCGCAGCTCGCCGAGCCGATCGGGCCCTCGACATCGTGCAGGAAGCATTCGCCGATCGCGATGCCGTCGGTCGCGTGATGGTTGATCTTCTCGAAGCCGATCCATTCGCCCACCGGCAGGCGGTGCAGATAGACCGTAATGTCGGTGTTGATGTAGCCGAGCCCGGTCTCGTGCCGGTTGGCGAGCGGCGAGGCGAAATCCGCCGCCGCCGCGACGCGCGCGAAGGGCGTCAGCGGAACGCCGGCGACCAGTTCGCGGATCTCCGCCATCCAGGCGCCGCGCCGCGCAGTTTCCGTCGTGCCGAACCAGTCGCCGACATTGCGCATCTTCCACATCCGCCCGCCGAACTGGTTGGGCGGTGGAGGAGGTAAGGTATCGGGATGCGGCGCGCCCCATTTCGGCGGGCTCACCGTCTTGCCCGGCGCGTTCTCGCCGCGGATGAGGAACTGGCACGTGCCGCGCGCCACGCTCTTGCCCTCCTGGATCAGCTCGCAATCGACGATCTTGATGCGCTTGCCGCCGCGGATGACGGTGATCTTCGTCGCGATGGGCGAGAAGTTCGGCAGCCGGTACATGTCGGCGGTGAGCCGCGCCGGCATCCAATCGGCGCCGCCCACTTCTCCTTGACCATGCGTGCGTTCGAGCTCATGCCCCAGCAGCCCGATCACCACGCGCCCATGCAGCGATTCCGCCGCCCAGGGCCCGCGCGCCATCGGCTGCGGATGATAGGCGGTGCCGTCGAAAGTGAAGAACGCGTCGTCGGTCATTGGTATTTCCACTCAACAACAATTGTCATCCGCCGCGAATGCGGCGGACCCAGTTGACGTCAGCGCTCATCTTGAAAAGTTCGCGGCGCACCAGCTGGGTTCGCCGCATTCGCGGCGAATGACACCTCTATTACAGCCCCTCAAAAAGCGCCGTCGACAGATAGCGCTCCGCGAACGACGGCACGATCGCCACGATCGTCTTGCCCGCCATGTCCGGCCGCGCGCCGACCTCCAGCGCCGCGGCGATCGCCGCGCCCGACGAGATGCCGACCGGAATGCCCTCCAGCTTCGCCGCCTTGCGCGCCGTCGCGAACGCCGTCTCGTTGGCGATGGTCACGACCTCGTCGATCATCTTGCGGTCGAGGATTGTGGGCACGAACCCCGCGCCGATGCCCTGGATCGGATGCGGCCCCGCAGGTCCGCCCGACAGCACCGCCGAATCCTCCGGCTCGACCGCGATCATCCGCACGCTCGGCTTCCTGGCCTTCAGCACCTGGCCGATGCCGGTGATCGTGCCGCCGGTGCCGACGCCCGAGATCACCACATCCACCTTGCCGTCCGTGTCGTTCCAGATCTCCTCCGCCGTGGTGCGGCGGTGGACCTCGGGGTTCGACGGATTCTCGAACTGCTGCGGGATGATGGAGTCCGGCGTGTCGCGCACGATCTCATGCGCCCGCGCGATGGCGCCGCGCATGCCCTTGGCCCCTTCCGTCAACTCCACCTGCGCGCCGAGCAGCAGCAGCATCTTGCGCCGCTCGATCGACATCGTCTCGGGCATCACGAGGATCAGCTTGTAACCCTTGGCCGCCGCGACGAACGCCAGCGCGATGCCCGTGTTGCCCGAGGTCGGCTCGACCAGCGTCGACTTGCCCGGCGCGATGATGCCCTGCGCCTCCAGCGCCTCGACCATCGCGACGCCGATGCGGTCCTTGACGCTCGAGATCGGATTGAAGAACTCCAGCTTCACCAGAACGTCTGCCTTGACGTCGGCCTCTTGCGGCAGGCGATGCAGCCGCACCAGCGGCGTGTCGCCGATGGTCTGCGTGATCGAGTCGTAGACGCGTCCGCGCCCGGGCTTGCCTTGTTCCATGCTTTAGCTCCTCAAATCAAAAATCGTCATGGCCGGACTTGTTCCGGCCATCCATACACACGCCTGCATCAGGCGAGAGTATGGATCCCCGGAACAAGTCCGGGGATGACGGTTGTGGGTGGGTGCGTTCTCATATGATGAAATCCGCCGCCGAGCCGCCGCCGCAGTCGACGCCGGCGTTGCGCGCGCGCTGGCACAAATCCTCGATCGAGATCGCGTCGAGCCGCGCCATCACCTCGTCCTGCAGGGTCTGGATCAGCGGCCCGACGATGCGCACGCCGAGCTCGGAATGCGGATCGATGGTCTCGTTCTCCTCGTCGTCGAGGCTCTCGGCCACGCGCACCACGTCGCCGACCGAGATGCGGCGGCGCTCTTTCGCCAGCCGATAGCCGCCGCGCGGCCCGCGCACGCCCTTCAGCACGCCGGCGCGCACCAGCTGCTGCATCACCTGCTCGAGATAGCGCTGCGGCACGCCTTGGCGCGCGGTGATCTCCTTGGCCTGCACCGGTTCGGGGCGCGCGTTGAACGCGATGTCGATCACCGCCTCCAGCGCCAGCAGAGTCTTACGCGAAAGCTTGAGCATCAATGAAGTCCCGTCGAGCCGAACCCGCCGGCGCCGCGCGCGGTATCGGTCAATGTGTCCGCCTCGGTCATCTCGGCGATCTCGTGCCGCGCGATCACCACCTGCGCGATCTTCATGCCGCGCGAAATCTTGAACGGCGCGTCGCCGTGGTTGATCAGGATCGCCTTGATCTCGCCGCGATAGTCGCTGTCGATCGTGCCCGGCGCGTTGAGCAGCGTGACGCCGTGATTGAGTGCCAGCCCCGAGCGCGGCCGCACCTGTGCTTCGAAGCCGACGGGCAGCGCGATGGCGATGCCGCACGGCACCGCGAGCCGCGCGCCCGGCGCCAGCGTCATGTCGTCGGGGATGGCGGCGAGCAGGTCGAACCCGGCCGAGCCTTCGGTCGCATAAGCGGGCAGGGCGAGGTCGCGCGCGTGGGGGAGGCGCAAAATCGAAAGCTTCACGGTCATGATACTTCCCCACCCGGCGTGCTCGCTTCGCTCGCCGCCGACCTCTCCATGCTGGGGAGGCGACTCGGAGTTTCACCTCTCCAGCATGGGGAGGTCGGAGCGCGCAGCGCGACGGGTGGGGGAGTCGTCTTGCTCACGCCGCCCCCTTCAACGCCTGCGCGATCCGCGCCGCCAGCCGCGTGCCGACTTCCGTCTTCGCCATCAACGGCCAGTCCTCGACGCCCGCGCGCGTCACGATGTGCACCGTGTTCTTGTCGCCGCCCATCACGCCGGTGCCCGGCGACACGTCGTTCGCCACGATCCAGTCGCAGCCCTTCTTCGCGAGTTTGGCCTGCGCATAGGCCACCACATTGTCCGTCTCCGCCGCGAAGCCGATCAGCAGGCCCGGCCGCCTGGCATGCGCCGACAGCGTCGCCAGGATGTCCGGGTTCTCGACCATGCGGATCGACGGCGCCGCGGCGTCCTTCTCCTTCTTGATCTTGCTGTTGGCCGCGACCTCGGGCCGCCAGTCGGCGACCGCCGCCGTCATCACCGCGACGTCGGCGGGCAGGGCGCTCTCGCACGCCGCCAGCATCTCGCGCGCCGTCGTCACCTTGATCAGCTTCACGCCGCAAGGCGGCGCGATCTCCACCGGGCCCGACACCAGCGTCGTCTGCGCGCCTGCGCGCGCCAGCGCGTCCGCGATGGCATAGCCCTGCTTGCCCGACGAGCGGTTGGCGATGAAGCGCACCGGATCGAGCGGCTCCTGCGTCGGCCCCGCCGTCACCAATGCGCGAAAGCCTTTGAGAACACCGTCGCCAAAGAATTGTTCGACGGCGGAAACGATCTCCACCGGCTCGGCCATGCGCCCCGGGCCGAATTCGCCGCACGCCATCTCGCCGTCGTTCGGCCCGACGAAGCGCACGCCGTCTGCCGTCAGCGTCTTCAGGTTCCGCTGCGTGGCGGCGTGATTCCACATCCGCACGTTCATCGCGGGTGCCATCAGCACCGGCTTGTCCGTCGCCAGCAAGGCCGTCGAGGCGAGATCGTTCGCCAAGCCGGCCGCCAGCTTCGCCATCAGGTCGGCCGTCGCCGGCGCCACCACCACAAGATCGGCCGAGCGCGACAGCTGGATGTGCCCCATCTCCGCTTCGCCGGTCAGGCTGAACAGATCGCTGTAGATTTTCTCGCCGCTCAATGACGCAACGGAAAGCGGCGTGACGAATTCCGTTGCGGCAGCCGTCAGGATCGCGCGCACGCCGCAGCCGCGCGATTTCAACGCGCGGATCAGCTCAAGAGACTTGTAGGCGGCAATTCCGCCGCCGATGATGAGCAACACGCTTTTGCCGCGCATGCGGAAAGGCCTCGTGCGAGTCCGGCGGAATTATACCGGGTTTCACGGGAAATATAAGGATTCACGGCCCGGAAGTGTAGTTCGGCGCCCCAGGGAGCAAGACCATGAATGTACAGGTGAAATCCACCGATCTGCCGCCCTTCCGGCCGCTGCCCCAGAAGGCGCCCGATATTGCCGTGCGCAAAATGCCCGACGGCACGGTGTACATCGACTCGAACCATGGCCTTGGCGCCATGCACCGCTCCATCGCGCACCTGTTCGCGGAGCGCGCCGCCCGCCATCCGGATCGCAACTTCATCGCCGAGCGCACGCCGCTTGCCGGCGGCGGCACGGGCGACTGGCGCTTCATCACCTATGGCGAGGCGTACGATCGCGCGCAGTCCATCGCGCAGGCGCTGCTCACACGCGGCATGACCGCCGGGACGCCGCTGATGATCCTCTCCGGCAACTCGATCGCGCACGCCACGATGATGCTGGGCGCGATGTTCGCCGGCGTGCCCGTCGCGCCGGTCAGCGTCGCCTATTCGCTGATGTCGGGCGACCACTCCAAGCTCAAGCACGTCTTTTCGATCACCGAGCCCAAGATGATATTCGCGGAGCAGGGGCCGGTCTACGCCCGCGCGCTCGCCGCCCTGCCGACCGGCGGCGTCGAGATCGTCACCGTGATGCCCATCGACGGCGCCACGCCGTATGACGATCTGATCCGCACCAATGCCGGCCCCGGCGTCGCGGCGGCGACGCAGACGCTGAACCACGGCTCGACCGCGAAGTACCTGTTCACCTCCGGCTCGACCGGCATGCCCAAGGGCGTGGTGCAGACGCACGGCATGATGTGCGCGGTGATCGCGGCGCAGGAGGCGCTGCGCACCGAGGCGGCCGATCCGGACGAGATCCCGCAAAGCCTCGAATGGATGCCATGGAACCACATCAGCGCCGGCAATATCGGTTTCAACGGTCAGATCAACGCCGGCGGCACGATCTATCTCGATGCCGGCAAGCCGCTCCCCGGCCTGTTCGAGGAGACGATCCGCAATCTGCGCGACATCACCCCGCTCGGCATCGGCACCGCGCCGATCGCCTTCGGCTGGCTGTGCGACGCGATGGAGCGCGACGAGGGTCTGCGCGATCACGTCTTCAAGAAGCTGCGCATGGCCGGTTACGGCGGCGCGACGCTCAGCCAGGACATCTATGAGCGCTTCCAGGCGCTCGCCATCGCCGCGACCGGCGAGCGCATCCCGATGACCACGATGTACGGCGCCACCGAGACGCAGGGCGTCACCGTGGTGCACTGGATCACCGAGCGCGTCGGGCTGATCGGTCTGCCGCTGCCCGGCATCACGCTGAAGCTGGTGCCGAACGGCTCCAAGATGGAAGTGCGCGTGAAGGGCCCGACGGTGACGCCCGGCTATCACAAGCGTCCCGACCTGACCAAGGCGGCGTTCGACGACGAAGGCTTCTACAGCCTGGGCGACGCGGCGCGCTTCATCGACGAGGCCGATCCGGCGCAGGGCTTGGTGTTCGACGGCCGCGTCACCGAGGACTTCAAGCTCGACAGCGGCACCTGGGTCAGCGCCGGCACGTTGCGCGCGCAAGCCGTCGGCGCGGCGTCGCCGCTGGTGTTCGACTGCGTGGTGTGCGGTCAGGACAAGCCGTTCGTCGGACTGTTGGTGTGGCCGGCCGCGACGGCCGGCAAGGCGGACGACGAGAGCCTGCGCGCTGCGATCCGCGACAAGTTCGCGGCGTTCAACAAGACGCAGTCCGGCTCCTCGACCCGCATCAAGCGGGTGATCCTGCTGGCCGAGCCGCCCAGCGTCGACGGCCACGAGATCACCGACAAGGGCTACGTCAACCAGCGCGCCACGATGGACCGCAGGCGCGGCCTGGTGGACAAGCTGTTCGCGGCCGAGCCCGACGCGGACGTGATCGCGATTCCTTGAATCACCTCCCCTTTATGGGGACCGATAGCGACAGCGTATCGGCGCTCCCTGAGCAACAGCGAAGGGAGCAGGGTCGATAAAATCATGGAGCGCAGCGACATGACCAACACGGCCGGCACGCATATCGACGTTCACATGGTGATCGTGAAGCTCGATGCGCATCCCATGGCGGGCATGACGCGCCTCACCATGGAGGGTATCTCGGCGGAGGATTTCGCCGGCGCGAAATCGGTGCTCGATCGCACCGCCATCGCCGCCGCGCCGCCCGCCGTCCATCACGGAAGGCGCCGCAACTGACCACGCCGCTCGACGTCATCCAGTTCTGGCGCGACGAGATCGGCTTTCGCCGCTGGTTCGCCGTCGATCCCGCGCTCGACGATATGATCCGCCGCCGCTTCGAGCCGCTCTGGCAGACCGCGCGCCTGGGCCAGATCGACGATTGGGAGAAGGCGCCCGAAGGCGCCTTGGCGCTCGTCCTCGTGCTCGACCAGTTCCCGCGCAACATGTTCCGCGGCCGCGCCGACTCCTTCGCCACCGACGCGAAAGCGCAGGGCGTCGCCGGCCGCGCCATCGCCGCGGGCTTCGATCTGCGCGTGCCGGTGCTGCTGCGTCCGTTCTTCTACATGCCGCTGATGCACGCCGAGGACATCGTCCAGCAGGACCGCTGCATCGCGCTGTTCCAAGAGCGCATAGGGCCCGATACGTACAACCTCCCTTTCGCGCGCGCCCATCGTGCCGAAATCGAACAATTCGGCCGCTTTCCGGCACGAAATTCGGCCTTGGGGCGCAAATCCACGGACACGGAAACTGCGTATTTGAAAACCGCGCCGCACCATTAACATGCTGCTCATCCGCATCTGATTGAGTGTATGCCCATGGACGCGACCGAGATCCTTTCCGCCGACGACCTTTGCCGCCTCGCGGCCGACTTCGCGTGCGAGCATGGCGACGACGCGATGGACGTCGCGCGCCGTCAGGTCCTGTCCTTCGAAGCCGAAGGCGCGCTCGACCGCGCCCGCTTCTGGCTCGCGATGTGCGTTCTGCTCGACGACATCGCCGAGCACCGCATCGACCCGATGGCATCGCAAACGCTGCATTGAAAACCCACCTCCCCTTTATGGGGAGGCGACATCAGCCACTCTTGCGCGCTCTGCCGTCTTGCCCCCACACTATCCGGCAACTCCCGCGCAGGCGCCCATGCCGCTCGATCCCATCGTCAAAGGCTTTCTCGACCAGATGAAGGCGGCCGGCGGCCCCAAGATGTCCGAAGCCGGGCCCGAAGCCGGCCGCGCCCAGTTCGCCGGGCTCATGCAGCTCGCGGGGCCGAAGGACGTCCCCATCGGCAAGAGCGAGAACCGCACCGTGCCGACGCCGTCGGGCGGCGTGCCGATCCGCATCTACACGCCCGTCGCGGCGGGGCGCGATCCGATGCCCGCGCTCGTCTACTATCACGGCGGCGGCTTCGTGATCGGCAACATCGACACGCATGACGGGCTGTGCCGCATGCTGGCGAACGAGGGCGGCTTCCGCGTCATCGCGGTCGACTATCGCCTCGCGCCCGAGAACAAATACCCCGCCGCGATCGACGACGCCTTCGCGGCATTGTCGTGGGTCGTCGCCAACGCGCCCGAGATCGGCGTGGACGCCAACCGCCTCGCCGTCGGCGGCGACAGTGCGGGCGGCAATCTCGCGGCCGGCGTGGCGCAGCTCGCCAAGGCCAAGGGCGGCATGGCGCTGTCGGCGCAAATGCTGCTCTTCCCGGTGACGCAGATCGGCGCCGAGACGCGCTCGCTCAAGGAATTCGCGGTCGGCTATTTCCTGGAGAAGGAAACGCTCGACTGGTTCTACGCCTCCTACCTGCCGTCCGGCGCCGACACCTCCGACCCCCGCATCTCGCCGCTGCGCGCCAAGGACCTTTCGAACCTGCCGCCGGCCTACATCATGCTCGGCGGCTTCGATCCGCTGCACGACGAAGGCATGGAGTATGCCGACAAGCTGCGCGCCGCCGGCGTGAAGGTGACGCTCGCCGACCACACCGACATGGTGCACTGCTTCGTCTATCTCCAGTCGATCCTGCCCCAGGCGCACGACGCGCTCGCGACCGCCGCGAAGGCGGTGGCGGGGATGATGAAGTGAACTCCGCTGTCATCCGCCGCGACTGCGGCGGACCCAGGTGGGGCGCCCGCGTACCTTCATAGGTTCGCGAAGACGTCACCTGGGTGGCCCGCATTCGCAGGCCATGACACTATGTGCTGGGAGGAAATCCATGTCCCTCGACGCCCACGTCAAGACGCTGCTCGACCAGATGGCGGCGCTGAAGCTGCCGAAATTCTCCGAGATCGGGCCGCAGGCGGCGCGTGCGGCGATGCGCTCGCGTATCCTGAACGGCGCGCCCACCGCGATCGGCAAGACGGAAGACCGCACCATCCCCGGTCCCGGCGGCGCCGTGCCCGTGCGCGTCTACACGCCCCTCGACGCCAAGGACGCGACGCTGCCCGCGCTCGTGTTCTTCCACGGCGGCGGCTTCGTGATCGGCGATCTGGAGACGCATGACGATCTGTGCCGCTGCCTCGCCAACGGCTCGGGCTGCCGCGTGATCGCGGTCGATTACCGCCTGGCGCCGGAGCACCGCTTTCCCGCCGCCGTCGACGAATGCTTCGCGGCCGTCAAATACGTCGCCGCGCACCCAGCCGAGTTCGGCATCGATCCGGCGCGCCTCGCCGTCGGCGGCGACAGCGCCGGCGGCAATCTCGCCGCCGTGGTCAGCCAGATCGCGAAGATGGACAGCAACACGCCCGCGATCGCCTTCCAGCTCCTCGTCTATCCCGTCACCCAGCTCGGCGCGCCGGTCGACACGCCCTCGATGCGCGAGAACGGCAAGGGCTATTTCCTCGAGAAGGAGGGGATGGACTGGTTCACGCGCTGCTACGCGCCCGATCCCAAGCACCGCAGCGATCCGCGTCTCTCGCCGCTTCTGTGCACCGACATGGCCGGCCTGCCGCCGGCCTATGTCGTCACCGCCGGCTTCGATCCGTTGCGCGACGAGGGCCGCCACTATGCCGACAAGCTCGACGCCGCCGGCGTGCCGGTCACCTATGTGAACTATCCCGGCATGGTGCACGGCTTCTTCTCGATGCGCGGCCTGATCCCCAAGGCGCGCGAGGCCGTCGCGGCGGCCGCCGCCGCGGTGCGCGAGGGTGTCAGGCCGGCGACGGATTGACGATGACCAACGCGCTCCTCGTTGCCATGTTCGAGACCAAGGCGTGGGCCGACCGCGGCCTCTACGACGCGCTGCTCGCTATTCCGGACGATAGCGGCGCCGATCCGGTCGAGATGTTCCGCATCCGCGCCCTGATGGACCACATGACCGTCGTCGACCGGCTGTTCCGGGCGCGTATCGCGGGCGAACCCGAGCCGTTCGCGGGCATCATCTCACCGGTGACGCCGTCCTTTGCAGAGCTGCGCGGGATTGCGGCCGAAACCGATGCCTGGCTGCTCGACTACGCGCGCCGTGCGATGCCGGCCGAACTCGAAGAGGTGATCGCCTTCACCTTCACCGACGGTGACCCCGGCCTCATGACGCGCGGCGAGATGCTCGGCCATATCCTGACTCACGACGCCGCGCATCGCGGCGCCATCGGCTTCAGCCTGGGCCGGATGAAGCTGAAGGGCGGTCCCGACACGCTGACGAGCTATCTGTCGTGGAAGCGGGGCTCCTCCACCGCGTAGCGGGGCAGGGGCTTCACACCTTCACCAACCCCAGCCTTACCAAGCTCTCCGCCGTCGCGACGATCGCGTCTTCGGCCGGCCGCGGCCGCCAGCCCAGCAACCGCTGCGCCTTCTCGGCTGTCGCGTCCATCGTCACACCGAGCAGCGGCACCACCATCCGCAGCGCCGGATCGCGCAGCGCGCCGAGGCGGATCACCCAGTTCGGTACCTCGCGCGCCGGCACCTTGCGCGCCACGGCCCCCAGCCGCGCCTTGAGGATTCGCGCCACCGCGATCATCCAGAGGCTGTGCCCCGCGATCGCCAGGAAGCGCTCGCCCTTCGCCGCCGGATCGGTCATGCAGCGCATGTGCAGGTCGGCCACGTCGCGCACGTCGACGAAGCCGGTGTTGATCTTCGGGCATCCCGGCATCCCGCGCAGCATGCCGGCGATCAGCGCGATGGAGTGCGAGGTGTCCGCGCCCAGCACCGGGCCGAGCACCGCCACCGGATTGACCGCCGCAAGCTCCAGCCCGCGCCCCTCGCGCGCGACGAAGTCCCAGGCGGCGCGCTCCGACAGCGTCTTGGAGCGCTGATAGGGCTCGACCTTGCCGGTCAGATCGGTCCAGTCGGTCTCGTTCCACGGCCGCGTCTGCGGCTTGTGCCCCATGCCGACGGCGCCGAACGCCGAGGTCAGCACGACGCGCTTCACCCCCGCATCGCGCGCGGCGCGCAAGACGCGCAGCTGGCCGTCCACCGCCGGACGGACCCAGTCCTCCAGCCTGGTCTGCGGCCCCGACGGCGTCGGCGAGGCGCCGTGCATCACATAGGTGCAGCCGGCCGCCGCCTCTTCCCATCCCGCATCCGCGCCGAGATCGGCCGCCACCAGCGACAGCCGCTCGTCCGGCTCGGCGCCGCCCTCCTTCAGCATCGCGCGCACCTCGCCCTCGCGCGCCAGCGAGCGCACCGTGGCGCGCACGCGATGGCCCGCCGCGAGCAGCTGCAGGATGCAATGCTGCGCGATGAACCCGGATCCGCCCGTCACCAAGACCGTCTCGTTCGACATTTCCGCTCTTCCAAAATTTGTCTACAGTCGTATACTTATGTCGAGATCATAAGTCTACAAGTGTATACATGAAAAAGCATCCGCCTCGCGATGCCGCCGCCACCCGCGCCGCGATCCTGGCCTCGGCCCGCCGGGCTTTCGCGGCCAAGGGCTATGACGGGGCGGGGGTGCGCGAGATCGCGGCCGGCGCCGGCGTCACCGCGATGCTGGTGAACCGCTATTTCGGCTCCAAGGAGAAGCTGTTCGCCGAGGTCTGCGCCGCGACGATGGACGCGCCGGTGATCCTGGCGGATGCCAACCTGTCGTCGGCCGCCCGCGCGCGCGACATGGCGCGGGCGCTGGTCGGTTTGACGGGGCCGGGCGCGGCGCCGCTCGACGGCTTTCGCATCATGCTCAACTCGGCCGGCAGCAAGGCCGCCGCCGGCATCGGCCGGCGCGCCATCGAGAAGCGCTATCAGCCGCTCCTGGCCGGCGCGCTCGGCGGCGTGCATGCCGGGGAGCGCGCCGCGCTGGTCTTCGCCCTGGTCGCGGGCGTCCAGGCGATGCGCCAGACGATGGGCCTCAAGGCACTGGCCGACGCCGATCCGCAGGTGCTGGAGACGCTGCTGACGCCGCTGTTCGAAAAGTTGCTGGGATGAAGTGGTGAGCGTCGGCTACACCGCAATGGTCATGGCGCTGTTCTTCGGGGCCTTGGGCGCGCAATTCATGTCCGATGCATCGAAGACGGAGCGGCGCAAGCTTCTTTGGCGCCGTACGATGCAGATCGTCTATCTCGCGCTTCTTATCGTTCTCGGGATCAAGTTCGTGCCGCTCGCTTGGCCTATCTTGGAGAAAATACTGGCGTGGTCGTAATCGTCTGACAAACTCAGAGAAATTTCGGGCTTCCTGCAGTTGTGTGCCTTGCCGACACAACGCCGAAGCGTTCGAATATCGCCATGAACCCCATCCACGAATCCCTCGAGCGCGTCCCGGACGATCTCACCGCCGCCGTCTACGAACGGCTGTTCGCCGCGCATCCCGGGATGAAGCCGCTGTTCTGGCGCGACACGTCCGGCGCGGTGCGGGGCGAGATGCTGGCGCGCGTGTTCGAGATCATCCTCGATTTCACCGGCGACAATCTCTACGCCGCGAACATGATCCGCGCCGAGATCGTCACCCATGCCGGCTACGACGTGCCGCCCGATGTCTTCCGCACCTTCTTTCCCGTCGTCGCGGCCGCGGTGCGCGAGGCGCTCGGCGATAGCTGGACCGATAGCTACGAGACGGCGTGGCGCCAGCTCCTGACCGATCTGGACAACCTGACGCCATCACAACCCTGACGGGCTGAACAGACTGCGGGCCATGACAATTGAAGGGTATTGCTGCCGCTCACCCCGGCGGGATCAGCTTCCCCGGGTTCATCACGCCCATCGGGTCGAGCGCCATCTTCACCGCGCGCAGCACGTCGATGCCGAGCGCGCCCTTCTCGCCGCCGATCCAGGGCAGATGATCCTCGCCGACGCCATGGTGATGGCTGATCGTTCCGCCATGCGCCGCGATGGCGTCCGACGCGGCCTTCTTGATGGCGCGCCACTGATCCACCTCGCGCTCCAGCGCGCGCGCGAAAATATAGGTGAAATAGAGGCTCGCGCCGTCGGAATAGGCGTGGCTGATATGGCATTGCACCACGCCATGCGCGCCCTCGCGGGGCGCGTTCTCGCGGATTGCGGTTTCGAGTGCGGTCTGCACCGCGACATAGAGCGTCTCGATGTTCGACCAGCGCGTCGCGGTCTCCAGCGTGTCGATGCCGGCGCCGCGATCCATCATCGGATCGCGCAGATAGGGCCCGTGGAAGCGGCCTTCCTTCCAGCGGTTGCCCTGTGCCTGGCCGATGCGGATCGCGCGCGCCTTCTGCGTGATCTCCTCGAATTCCTGGCGCGCCGTGTCGACGGCATCGGCGTCCGCGCCCTCGAAGCCCGCGATCATCGCGCAGGCCTTGTCGTCGAAGCCCTTGGAGTCGAGATAGAACTGCGCGATGCGGTCGCGCAGCCCGCGCGTCTTTCCGAGCGCGCCATAGGCGCGATAGAACCGCGTCTCCGCCGGGTCCGACAGGCGCAGCATCGCGGCCGGAATGCCGGCCTGCACCGCCTCGCGGATCGCCGCCGTGCCGCTCGCGAAGTCGCGGAAGAGATAGCCGCGATAGTCGGCCGCCTTGGGCGCGGCGTGCAGGCGCACCGTGGCCTCCGTCACCACGCCGAGCGCGCCCTCCGAGCCGAGTGCGAGATCGACGAGCTGCGGCCCCGCCGCCGAGGCCGGAAATCCGCCTACGGACAATATCCCGCGCGGCGTCGCGAGCTTGGCGCCTGCCAGCCAGTTCTCGCTGCGGCCATAGCCGCGCGAGCTTTGTCCCGCGCCGCGATGCGCGATCCAGCCGCCCAGCGTCGAGAATTCGAAAGACTGCGGAAAATGCCCCAGCGTGAAGCCCTTCGCCGTCAGCGCTTTCTCGAGCGCGGGACCATAGATCCCGGCCTCCACCGTCGCGGTGCGCGAAACCGGATCGATCTCCACGATGCGGTCGAGGCCGGTGAGATCGAGCGTCACGACGGCGGCGAAGGCGCCGCGCCCCGCGCTGACGCCGCCGACGACGGAGGTGCCGCCGCCATAGGGCACCACCGCGACGCCGAGCTCGGCCGCGGCGCTCAGCACGCTCGACACCTCCTCGGCGCTGCGCGGATAGAGCACGGCGTCGGGCGCGGTCGAAAGATCGCCGGCGCGCAGGCGCAGCAGGTCGTGATAGCTCTTGCCCAGCGCATGAAAGGCGCGCTCGTGATCGTCTGTCTTCACGCGATCGGCGCCGACGATGCCGGCGAAGCGCGCCGTCAGCTCCGGCGTCAGGCGCGAGACGGGCAGGGTGATGCTCTCGAGCGCGCGCGCCGGCGTGGCCAGCAGCGCCGGCATGCCGAGCTCGCCGGCCAGCCAGGTCCAGATCTCCTCGCGTCCCGCGAGGTCGTCGCTGTGCGCCGTCCAGCCCCAGCCGTTCCAGCGGATCTTGTTGCGTTCGATGGTCATGGCTTTGTTTCGTCTGTTCTCACTCGACTCTCCCCGCGTCATGACCGGCCTTGTGCCGGCCACCTATGAACACCCAACCAACAAATGGAGCGCGTTGTTGCACGCGGGCTAGCACACAGAGCCACAGAGGCACGGAGTTTGAGCTCGACGCCGTGTCTCTGTGCCTCTGTGTGAATCCTTTAGACGGTGCCATATTTGGATGCTTGGGTGTCTAGGGATGGCCGGGACAAGCCCGGCCAGGACGATGAGGAGGAAGGATAAGCGAGACTCGACGCATCAGCATCGCAAATTCAGCGCCTTGGGCAAGATTTCGAACGTCGCCGGCAACCGCCCCGCCGATTCACCGTCGGTTTCGATCAATATCGGCCGGCCGCGCCCCTCCGCCACCGGCGCCGCCACCACGCTCGCGCCGCGCAGGACGCGGACATGCGGCTCGTTCACGTGCGCGCCGGTGTAGATCAGCTTCATCTTGGCGACCGACGTGCCCTTGGGCGCGGTGCCCAGCACCACGACGTCGAACGCCCCGTCCTGCACGCGCGCATCCGGCGCGATGCGCATGCCGCCGCCGAAATACTGCCCATTGGCGACCGCCACCGTGGAGACCGGCGCCGCACCGTGATCCTTGCCGTCGACGACGAGCCGCACGGGGATGTCGCGATGGCGCAGCATGCCGAGAACGCTGTGGAAGGCGAAGGCGAACGCCCCGCCGAACAGCTTGGCGATCCGCGCACGGTTGACGCTGTCGACGATCCGCCCCGACATGCCGAAGGAGGCGATGTTGATGAAATAGCGCTCGGTCCGCTCGCCCTGCGCGGTCAGGCAGGCGACGCGGCCGACATCGACGGGGCGCACCATCGCCGCCTTCAGCCGTGCGATCGCGGCGTCGGGACCGGGATCGATGCCGAAGCTCTTGCGGAAATCGCCGCCGGTGCCGCTGGTGACGAAGGCGAACACCGCGTCCGGCTCGAGCGCTTCGCCGTCCTCGAACATCCCGTTGACCGCTTCGTTGATTGTGCCGTCGCCGCCGACGGCGACGATCTCGCTCGCACCCCGCAGCAGCGCCGCGCGCGCCAGTGCCGTGACGTCGCCGCGCTTCTCGCTGAACGCGACCGTCATGCTGGGATAGACATCCGACAGCTTGCGTTCGATGTTTTTCCAGTCGCGCGCCGTCCGCCCGTTGCCGGACCGTGGATTGACCACGACGAAGGCGCTCATGCCGCCTCGCGCGTCGCGAAGGCGGGCGCCAGACTCGCGATCTCGCGCGCCTGCCGCTCCGCATCCCAGCCGAGCAGCCCCGCCATGATCTTCGCCGCGGCTTCGAGCGCCGCGCGCGGCGGTGCGCCGACCTGACCGATGCAGGTGCGCCGCATCACGGCGTCGGACAGCGTCATCGCCATCTCCTCGTTCACCGCAAACGCGATCTGCGCGCCGATGTCGCCCGCCGTGCCGACGGTCTGGCGCAGCTCCGGCCGGTTGTTCGCTTCCGCCAGCATGTCGCCGAGGCGCGTGCCGTACATGTGCGCCAGATGCTCCAGCGTCGGCAGGTCGCCGTGCGCCGCGCGCTGGCGCTTGAGGAAATCGGAGAAGTGTCCGATGTCGCCGCCCGCCGTCGGCTCTTCGTCGGTCTCGCATTCGCCCGTCTTCAGCGACAGCTTGCCGGCGATGGTATCGACCACGCTCTGCGCCAGGTCGCGCGACGTCGTCCACTTGCCGCCGATCGCCGAGAACAAGCCGTCCAGCCCGTCGTCCGCGCCGTGATCGACCAGCTCCGCCCGCCGGCTCGCGCCATAGGTGTCGCCCGAACCGTCGTCGACCAGCGGCCGCAGCCCCGCATAGAAGTGCTCGACCTTGCCGCGCGTCAGCGCCGCGCCGGGCAGGTTCTTGTTGATGAAGGCGAAGAAGGTGTCGATGTCGCTCTCGCTCACGCCGACCGCATCGGGCGCGCTGCGGAATGCGGTATCGGTGGTGCCGAGCAGCGTGTGCCCATGCCACGGCAGCACGAAGAAGTGCCCGCCGCCCGCCGCCACGGTCAACGCGTTGCTGCGCGTGATCGACGGCACGAGCACATGGATTCCTTTGGAACGCAGCAGTTTGTGCGACGCCGGCTTGCCCAGTGCATTCTCCAGGAAGATGTCGGCCCACGGCCCCGCGGCGACCAGCGTCGCCTTGGCGCGCACGTCGAACGCGTCGCCGCCGAACACGTCGCGTACCGAACAGCCTTCGACGCGGCCGTCGCGCACCAGCAATTTTTCCGCCGCGACATAGTTCGCGATCGCCGCGCCGTCGCTGTCCGCTTCGATCAGGCATTCGAGCGCCAGGCGCTCCGGCGCGTACATCTGCGCATCGTAATATTTGAACGCGCCGCTGAGGCCCGGCCCATCCATCACCGGCTCGGCGTCGAGCGCCTTGGTCTTGTTCAGCCAGGAATGGTTCGGCAGCCGCTGTTCCGGGTCTTCCAGCCAGCCCTTGTCGAACGACAGCATGTCGTAGAGCGTCAGCCCCGCCGCCAGCGTCAGCCGCTCCTTTGCGCCGCCATAGATCGGCACCAGGAAGGGCAGCGGGTGCACCAGATGTGGCGCGATGCGCTGCCAGATGCGGCGCTCCTTCAGCGATTCGCGCACCAGCCCGAGCTCGAAATTGCGCAGATAACGCAGCCCGCCATGCACCAGCTTGGAATTGTGCGCGCTGGTCGCGTTGGCGAAGTCGTTCTTGTCGACCAGCGCGATCCTGATGCCGCGCATCGCCGCGTCGCGCGCCACGCAAGCGCCGGTCACGCCGCCGCCGACGATCAGCAGGTCGAAGGTCTCGTTGGCAAGGCGGGAAAGGTCGCGGCGCATGGTGGATCGAACCTCCCGTCCGCCCCGCCACTTGTCAAGCAAGGTCCGGCCGGTAAGCTCCTTGAAAACCGGGGAGAAAACCATGGCCCAGATCCGCGCCAACGGCATCGCGATCGAATATGAGGACAGCGGCCCGAAGGGCGGCACCCCGCTGCTGTTCATCAGCGGCTTCGGCAGCCAGCTTTCGTCCTGGACGCCGAAATTCCACGAGGCGCTGGAGGCACGCGGCCTGCGCGTCATCCGCTTCGACAATCGCGACGTCGGGCTGACGCAGAAGTGGGACGGCATCGTCCCCGACACCGCCAAGGTGATCGCCGCGGTGCAGAAGGGCGAAAAGCCCGGCATCCCCTACACCCTGGCCGACATGGCGTCCGACGCGGCGGGCCTGCTCGACGCCCTCGGCATCGAGAGCGCCCATATCTGCGGCGCGTCGATGGGCGGCATGATCGCCCAGCTGGTGGCGCTGGATCATCCCAAGAAGGCGCGCTCGCTGATCTCGATCTTCTCCTCGACCGGCGATCCGTCGCTGCCGCCATCGAGCCCCGAGGCGCGCGCCGCGCTCACCACGCCCGCGCCGGCCACCGACCGCGCCAGCGTGATCGCGCATTCGCTGAAGGGGCGCCGTTCCTACGCCTCGACGGCGTGGCCGTTCGACGAGGCGTTCTTCGGCGATCTGATCGGCAAGGCCTATGACCGCAGCTTCTATCCCGAAGGCGGCAGCCGCCAATTCGCCGCCATCATCGGCGCGGCGCCGCGCACCGAGCGGCTGAAGGGCCTGACGCTGCCGGCGCTGGTGCTGCACGGCTCGGCCGACATGCTGGTGCGGGTGGAGGCGGGCCGTCACACCGCCCAATGCATCCCCGGCAGCGAATACCACGAGATCGAAGGCTGGGGCCACGACATGCCGCTGCAAGTGATCCCGGCCGTGACCGGGTTCATGGCGGACTTCATCGAAACGGTGGAGAGCGGCCGCCGCGCGAAGGCCGCGGCCGAATGACGAAAGCTACTTGATCTTGCCTTCGTTGAACTCGACGTGCTTGCGCAGGACCGGGTCGTACTTACGGATCTTGAACTTCTCGGTCATGGTGCGGGTGTTCTTCTTGGTCACATAGTAGAAGCCGGTGCCGCCGCCCGAGTTCAGCTTGATCTTGGCCGTGGTCGGCTTCGCCATGGGATGCTCCGAAAAGTCCGCTAAAAGTCCGTCGAGGGGCGGGGAATTAAGGGTCTTGGCCCCCAATGTCAAGCCGGGCGTGGCCGGCGGCTCGTCAAAAAGATCAAATAAATCAAGCAGCTCGCCCCCAGAACCGCCATCAGCCCGTGCGGATTCCACACATCCAGCGCCACACCCTCCGCCGGCGGCCCCACCAACAGCCCCAGCGCATAGAGCATCACATAGGCGGCATTGGCGCCGGCCAGCTCCGGCCCCTTGAAGCGCTCGCCCACCAGCGTCAGCCCGATGGTGTAGATGCCGAACACGATCCCGCCCCAGAAGAACAGCATCGTGTAGAGCAGGGCGGGTGTGTGGATCAGGAACGGCGCCACCGCCGATCCCACCACGCCGGTTCCGGCACAGATCGCCAGCAGCGTCCGGCGGTCCATGTGGTCGGCGAGGCGGCCCAGCGGATACTGGAACACGATGCTCCCCATCGACATGGCGGTGATGGCGAGCGCCGCGTGGCTGTCGGTATAGCCCTGGCGCACGGCATAGACCGGGAACAGGCCCCACATCCCCGCATCGATCACGCCGAAGATCAGCGCCGCCGACAGGATCGCCGGCGCCATGCGCAGCGCCGCGAATGCAGATGTCTTGTGCTCGTCGCTCAGCTGCGGCGCCGCGCGGCGGGCCAGCTGCACCGGCACGATCGCGAGCAGAAGCAGCGCCGAGCCGAACACGAAGGGCAGGACGCCGTTCACGCCGAACACCCACAGGATCGCCGGGCCGAAGCCGAAGCCGCCCGCCGTCACCGCGCCATAGAGCGCGATGGTGCGCCCGCGCGTCTTCTCGTCGGCAAGCTGGTTGATCCAGAACTCCGACGCCACGAACAACCCGTTGAGCGCGGCGCTGAAGACGAAGCGCGTCGGAAACCACAGCCACAGGTTCGGGATCAGGTAGAGCGCGAACAGCGCCCCCGACGCGATGATCAGCGATCCGGTGAGATAGCGCGTGGTGCCGAAGCGGCGCAGCAAGCCCGGCACTTGCGGCGTGATGAAGAACGCCGCGAGGCCTGCCGTGGCGAGGTTCAGCCCGTTGATGCTCCCCGGCAGCCCGCGCCGTTCGAGCAGCAGCGACAGCAGCGGCAGCGTCAGCCCGAGCCCGATGGCGAAGGCGCCGCAGGTCGACAGGATCGCGGCGAGGCTGAGCCGCCTTTGCTGCGCCGTCAGCTGCATCAGATGTGCGCCAACACCGATTTGCCGCGGGTGAAGCGATAGAACGGCACCGGCCGGTCGTGCTCGCCGGCCAGCCGTGCTTCCACCTCGTCCAGCACTGTGCGCGTGATCGAGGGCAGGTCGAGCGCGCGGGCCTCCGCCAGCGTCAGCCAGGCCGGCGTCAGCAATTCTTCGGTCTCCGCGGCATCGAGCTGGTGCGCGATGGCGCTGGCATCCGCCATGAAGAAGCGCGCATCGAAGCGGCGGGTGCGGTTGGGCGGCGTGATGGCGCGCGCGATCATCTCGAAGCTGTCGAGGCGTGGCACGATGCCGTGCGCGAAGAACTTCTTCCACGCCGGCGCGCGGGTGCGCGGCACTTTCGCCGCGCGCTCGCCGATCAGGATGCCGGCCTCCTCGAAGGTCTCGCGCACCGCCGCCAGCGCCAGCCCGCGCGCCTTCGCCGGACTTGCACCGTGCGCGGCGCGCGCCTCGACATGCGGCTTCAGCCCCGTCGCGACCGCGATGCGCATGTCGCCGGGATCGAGCCGCCCGCCCGGAAAGACGTATTTGTTGGCCATGAACGCCATGTTGCCGTGCCGCTGCCCCATCAGGATGCGCGGCGCGGCGCCGTCGCGCTTCACCAGAACCAGCGTCGCCGCATCCTTGGGACGCAGCACCTGCTCCACGATCTTCTCGCCTTCGGAATCGAATACCGCCATGGGGAGATTTTAGACCGACTTTTCGATCATCTACCAACTCCATCGTCAAATCCAAAGTCTTACAAATATCGTCATGGCCGGGCTCGTCCCGGCCATCCATACACACGCCTGCATCAGGCAGGGCGCACGATTATCGGCTGGTTTCACGCGGAGCCGCGGAGAACGCGAAGGTTTCACGCGAACTCTTTGAACTCTGTGCCTCCGTGTGAAAAAGAGGTGTCACACAGAAATCTGGAGCTCGCAGAGAAAATCTTGAACTCCGCGCTCCGCGTGAGACTTGGGTGTTCATGGATGGCCGGGACGAGACCGGCCATGACGTTTGAGAGACGATGAACTACCTGTGCCGTCCGCGCGGCCGTTGCGACGGGTGCTTTTTGACGATCGGCTTCGGCTTGCGTACCGCGCCGCCGCCTTCCGCAAGGTCAAAGCGCAAGCCGCCGGTCAGCGGCGCCGCCTCGGCCAGTTTCACGCCGATCACGTCGCCCAGCTTGAACTTGCGGCTGGTACGGTCGCCGACCAGCGCATGCGCCGCCTCGTCGTGCTTGAAGAACTCCGTGCCCAGCGCGCGAATGGGCACCAAACCCTCGGCGCCGCTCTCCGGAATGCGCACGAACAGGCCGAACCGCGTCACGCCGGTGACGCGCGCGTCGAAGTTCGCGCCGACGCGGTCCTCCATATAGGCCGCGACGTAGCGGTCGGTGGAATCGCGCTCCGCCGCCATCGCGCGCCGCTCGGTCATCGAGATGTGGTCGGAGATCTCGGCCAGCCGCGCCGCCTCGCGGTCGGTCAGCCCGTCGTCGCCGAATTTGTGCGCCGTGATGAGCGCGCGATGCACGATGAGGTCGGCATAGCGCCGGATCGGCGAGGTGAAATGCGCATAGCTCTTCAGGTTGAGCCCGAAATGCCCGACATTGTCCGGCGCATAGACGGCCTGCGCCTGGGTGCGCAGCACGACGTCGTTCAGCACCTTCTCGTGCGGCCCGCCCTGCATCTTGTGCAGGATGAAGTTGAACGCTGCCGGGCGCACCACCTTGTCCTTCGGGAAGTTGATGCCGATGGTGCGCAGGAAGTCGGAGAAGCCGAACACCTTCTCGCGCGACGGCGTCTCGTGGATGCGATAGATCAGCGGCTGGCGATGGCGCTCCAGCGACTCCGCCGCCGCGACGTTCGCCAGCACCATGAACTCCTCGATGAGCTTCATGGATTCCAGCCGCTCGCGGAAGGCGATGGAGGCGATCTTGCCGTTCTCGCCGATCACGATGCGCCGCTCGGGCAGGTCGAGGTCGAGCGGATTGCGCTTCTCGCGCTCCTGCAGCAGCACCTGGTAGCAGTCCCACACGTCCTTCAGCACGCCGCGGACGGTATCCGTCACGCCGGTGTCCGGCTTGCCGTCGAAAGCGCGCTGCGCGCCGGCATAGGTGAGCCGCGCCGCCGAGCGCATGATGCCGCGCAGGAATTCGTGGCGGCGCTTCACGCCGTTCTTGTCGAAGATCATGCGCACCGCGAGGCAGGCGCGGTCGACGCCTTCCTTCAGCGAGCACAGATCGGCCGACAGCGCCTCGGGCAGCATCGGCACCACGCGGTCCGGGAAATACGCCGAATTGCCGCGCTTGTACGCCTCGCGATCCAGCGGCGATCCCGGCGTCACGTAATGCGCCACGTCGGCGATGGCGACGAGCGCGATCACGCCGCCCGGATTCTTCGGATCGGGATCGGGCCCCGCCCAGATCGCGTCGTCATGATCGCGCGCGTCGTCGGGGTCGATGGTGACGAGCGGCACGGCGCGCAGATCGGTGCGCCCGCGCGGATCGGCCGGTTGAGCGGTCTCGGCCTGCGCGATCACGTCCGGCGGAAACTCCGTCGGGATGCCGTGCGCATGGATCGCGATCAGGCTGACCGACTTGGGCGCGCTCATATTGCCCAGCCGTTCGAGCACGCGCGCGCGGGGCAACCCATCGGCGCGGCCCGCCAGCGGTTCGGCCAGAACGAGTTCATTGTGCTCGGCGCCGCTGCGGTCGCGGTTGTCGAGCGAGAACTCTGTGCGGCTCTTGCGGTCGATCGGCGCGATGCGCAGGCCGTGGCTGGTCTTGGTCACCACGCCCAGCACCTTGTGCGCGCTGGCGCCCAGCCGCTTGATGACCTTGGCCTCATAGCCTTCGCCATGCGGGTCTTTGACGAGCCGCGCGAGGATGCGCTCGCCGAAACCGAGCGCCGGGCCGGCGGTATTGTTGCGATCCGGCACCACCACCATCTTCGGCGGCGGCTCGGCGGCGTCCCATTTCTGCGGCCGCGCCAGCAATTCGCCGTCGGCGTCCTGGCCCGTGATCTCGAGCACGGTGACGTCGGGGATCGTGTCCGGCGAGGCATAGCCCTTGCGGCGGCTGCCCCTGATGGCGCCGTCTTCCTCCAGCTCGCGCAGGATGCGCTTGAGCGCGATGCGGTCGGAGCCTTTCAGCGCCAGCATCTTGGCGATATCGCGTTTGGTGGCCTTCGGCTTGGCGGCAAGCAGTTCGATCACGCGCGCCTTATCAAGGGCGGGCGCGTTTTTGGATGTCTTCTTCGTCTTCAATTAGGTCTCTATTCGCCCGCCACGGGCTCCGGTTTTTTCTTCGTCGGCCCGGCGGGAGCTTTCTTCTTTTGCGGCGTGGCCTTCTCGGCCTTCGCCTTGGGTTCTTTTTTCGGCGCCGGCGCTTTCTTTGCCGCCGCCTTCTTCTTCGGTTTCTTGCCGCCGCCCTTGGCCGCGCGGTCGGCGATCAGCGCGAGCGCCTGCTCGAGCGTGATGGCTTCGGCATTGTCGGCGTCGGGCACGGTCGCGTTGGTGCTGCCGTCGGTGACGTAGGGCCCATAGCGGCCCTTCATCAGCTTGATGTCGGTGCCGGACGGATCCTTGCCCAGCTCCTTCAGCGCCTGCGGCCCGCGGCGGTTCTTCGGATTGTTCTTCTTCTCGGCGATCAGATCGACGGCGCGGTTGAGGCCGACGGTGAACACGTCCTCGGCTGTCTCCAGCGACGCATAGGTGCCGTCATGCGCGACGTAGGGCCCAAAGCGGCCGAAATTCGCGGTGATCGGCTTCTGCGTCTCCGGATGCAGGCCGACTTCGCGCGGCAGCGCCAAGAGCTTCAGCGCATAGGGAAGATCGACCTCGCCGTCATGCCCCTTCGGGATGCCCGAGCGCTTGGGCGTCTTGCCTTCGCCGAGCTGCACATACGGCCCGAAGCGGCCCGATCGCAGCGACACCGTCTCGCCGTTCTCGTCGTGCCCCAGCTCGCGCGGCTGCGACGCGGCGGCGGCCTCGTTGCTCTGGCCGAGCTGCCGGGTGAAACGGCACTCCGGATAGTTCGAGCAGCCGATGAACGCGCCGAACCGCCCCAGCTTCAGGCTCAACTCGCCATTGCCGCAGGTCGGGCAGGTGCGCGGGTTCGATCCGTCGGCGTTGGCGGGGAACATGTGCTGCCCCAGGACGTCGTTCATCACGTCGATGACGTGGGATATCTTGACGTCCTTGGTGTCGCCCACCGCGGCCGAGAAATCGCGCCAGAAGTCGCGCAGCAGCTGCTTCCAGTCGAGCTTGCCGTCCGAGACCTCGTCGAGCTGCTCCTCGAGATCGGCGGTGAAGCCGTACTCGACATAGCGCGGGAAGTACTTCTTCAGGAATTCGGTGACGAGGCGGCCCTTGTCGTCCGGCGTGAAGCGGCCGCGGTCGAGCCGCACATAGGTGCGGTCGCGCAGCACCGACAGGATCGTCGCGTAGGTCGAAGGCCGCCCAATGCCGAGCTCCTCCAGCTTGCGCACCAGGCTGGCTTCCGAATAGCGCGGCGGCGGCTCGGTGAAGTGCTGCGCCTGCGCGACGTTGTCGACCTTGGCGATCTCGCCTTCCTTGACCTTCGGCAGGCGCGAGCCGTCTTCGTCGGACTCGTCGTCCTTGCCTTCCTGGTAGAGCGTCAGGAAACCGTCGAACAGCATCACGGTGCCGGTGGCGCGCAGCACGATCTTCTTGTCGGTGCTGATCGTGTCGACGGTGGTGCGCTCCATCTCGGCGCTTTCCATCTGGCTGGCGATGGCGCGCTTCCAGATCAGCTCGTAGAGCCTGGCCGAATCCCCATCGATATAGCGGGAAACTTCTTCCGGCGTGCGCTCGAACAGCGTCGGGCGGATCGCCTCATGCGCTTCCTGCGCGTTCTTCGCCTTGGAGGTATAGATGCGCGGGGCGCCGGGGACATAGCGTGCACCGTATTTGCCGCCGATGACCGAGCGCGCTTCGCTCACCGCCTCGGGCACCATGGTGATGCCGTCGGTCCGCATATAGGTGATGAGGCCGACGGTCTCGCCGCCGATGTCGGTGCCTTCATAGAGGCTCTGCGCGATCTGCATCGTGCGCTTGGCGCCGAAGCCCAGCTTGCGCGAGGCCTCCTGCTGCAGCGTCGAGGTGATGAAGGGCGGGGCAGGATGGCGCTTGACGGGCCGGCTCTCGACGCTGCCGACGGTGTAGTGCTGCGCATTGATCGCCGCGACCGCGGACGACGCCTCGGTTTCGTTCTTCAGCGACAGCTTGTCGAGCTTCTCGCCGTTCAGCTGGATCAGCCGCGCCTTGAAGCCGCCGGTCTCGACCGCGACGTCGGCGTCGATGCTCCAATATTCCTGCGCCTTGAAGGCCTCGATCTCCTGCTCGCGGTCGACCACGAGCCGGAGCGCCACCGACTGCACGCGCCCCGCCGAGCGGGCGCCCGGCAGCTTGCGCCACAACACCGGCGACAGCGTGAAACCCACCAGATAGTCGAGCGCACGGCGCGCCATATAGGCGTCGACCAGCTCGTCGTTGATCGCGCGCGGATGGGCGATGGCGTCCAGGATCGCCTGCTTGGTGACGGCGTTGAACGCCACCCGCTCGATCTTCGCCTTGCCCAGCGCCTTCTTCTGCTTGAGGACCTCCAGCACGTGCCATGAGATCGCCTCGCCCTCGCGGTCGGGGTCGGTGGCCAGGATCAGCTTGTCGGCGCCCTTCATGGCGTCGGCGATGTCCTTGATCCGCTTCTGGGCCCGGTCGTCGACCTCCCAGGTCATCGAAAAGTTGTCGTCCGGCTTCACCGAGCCGTCCTTGGAGGGGAGGTCGCGGATATGCCCGAAGGAGGCCAGGACCTTGTAGTCCGAGCCCAGGTACTTGTTGATCGATTTGACCTTGCCGGGGGATTCGACGACGACGACGTTCATGGAATAGGGGGTGCTCTACCTGCTGGTTCGCCCACTTAAATAGGTATGGGCTGTGAAAAACGTGCCAGACCGGGGTTCGGACCCCAGGGCGGCGGGACCTTGATAGGAGGGAACGACGGGTGTCAACGCCCGCGCACTCGCGCCGATACAAACTTCAGGTTGTACAAACCAAATAACCCGGCCCATGCCTTTACTTATAGTTGTAACCGGTACGTTCATTTCCTAGGCTGACGGGGCTGCCAGTTGTTGTTTCCCCGATGCCCGCTTATGCCCGCGGCGACCGGTTTCCTCCCGGCCCGCCGCCCCCGCCCGTCACGCCGTCCGAATCCGCCCGCTACACGGGCGAGATGCTTGAATCGCTTAAGAAAATTGCGATCAAGCAGAACCATGGCCTGCTCGCCCACCTGCTCAGCCTGGCGGCCATGGAGGCGCGCTACCTCGGCGATCAGGCCCAGGAGACCTGACCGCCCGGATGGCGGACGATTCGCCCCGCGAGCTCCATTTCCAGCAAAATAGTTAGGATCACCCCCACCGGCGCGCCGCAAAGCCGGACCAGCTCGTCCACCGCGACCGGCGCCGGCCCCAGCGATTCCTCCACCTTGGCCCGCAGCCGGTCGGCCTCTGCCGCCACATGGTTTGAATGGGGCGCGAAGAGGGGGCCGAGCGGCGGCTCGCGCCCCGGCTCGCGGAAATCGTGGCCCAGGATCGGGCGCAGCCCCTCGACCACGTCGGCGGCGCTTTCGGTCAGTGTCGCGCCCTCGCGGATCAGCCGGTTGGTGCCCTTCGCGCGCGGATCGAGCGGCGAGCCCGGCACCGCGAAGATCTCGCGCCCCTGTTCCAGCGCGAAGCGCGCCGTGATCAGCGAGCCCGAGCCCTCGGCCGCCTCGATCACGACCGTGCCGCGTGCCAGGCCGGAGACGATGCGGTTCCTGCGCGGGAAGTGCCGCGCCTGCGGCTGGGTACCGAGCGGCATCTCCGACACCACCGCACCCTGTTCGCGGATGCGCGCATGCAGCTTGTCGTGCTCCGGCGGATAGACGATGTCGACGCCGCCCGCCATCACCGCGACCGTGCCGCTCGCAAGCGAACCTTCATGTGCCGCGCCGTCGATGCCGCGCGCCAGCCCCGAAACCACGATCAGCCCCGCCGCGCCCAGTTCGCGCGCCATCTCGCCGGCCAGCCGTCGCCCCAGCGCCGAGGCGTTGCGCGCGCCGACCATCGCCACCATCTCGCGCTGCAGCAGCGTCGCGTGCCCCAGCATAGAAATGATCGGCGGCGCCGGCTCCGCCGCCAGCAAGCTGCGCGGATAGTCCGGCTCGCAACTCGCGATCATCCGTCCGCCCAGCTTGGCGAGCGCTTCGATCTCGCGCCCCGCCTCCGCATCGCCCGGAATGCGCAATGCGCCGCCGCCACCGCGCTTCGCCAGCGCCGGCACTTCTTTCAGCGCCTCGGACGCGCTGCCGAACCGCGCGATCAGCTGCGCGAAGGTCACCGGCCCGACATTCTGCGTGCGCGACAGCCTGAGCCAGGCGCGCCGCTCGGCGTCGGAGAGCCCGCTCACGAAGCGGCGCTTTTGGCGCCAACACGCGGCTCGGTACCGTTCAACAGACGGCGGATGTTCTCGCGATGGGCGATGAAGACGAGGACGGCGAGCAGCGCCGCCAGCACCGCCTCATGCGGCTTGCCGAAGAGAACCATATAGATCGGCGTCGCCACCGCCGCGACCAGCGCCGACAGCGACGAGATGCGGAACAGCGCCAGCACCACGCCCCATGTCGCGAACCCGATCAGCGCCACCGGCCAATAGATCGCGAGCAGGATGCCGAGCGACACCGCGATGCCCTTGCCGCCCTTGAAGCCGAGCCACACCGGGAACAGGTGTCCCATGAAGGCGGCGAAGCCCGCGAACAACGCGGCGTCCGTGCCGAACGCATAACGCGCCAGACCGACCGCGATCGCGCCCTTGGCCGCGTCGAACAGAAGCGTCAGCGCCGCTGCCGCATAATTGCCGGTGCGCAGCACATTGGTCGCGCCGATGCTGCCCGAGCCGATCTTGCGCACGTCGCCCTGGCCGAACGCGAAGCTGAACAACAGCCCGAACGGCACCGAGCCGAGCAGATAGCCGAGCAGCAGCGCAAGGCCGGCATGAGCAGGGGTGACGTCGAGAGCGAAGAGGGTCATTGTTTCGGGGCCGGAGCGAGGCAGGAGGACGACGTGGCCCAGATTACCTCAATCGAAGCGCTTCGGGAACGCTTGCCCGAGCCGAACCCGCTCACCCGCACGAAGGTGCGCAAATTCCTCGACGGCCAGGCCAAGGCGTTCGTCGCGCGCGCGCCGTTCCTCCTGCTGTCGACGGTCGACGCCGGCGGCGCGGTGGAGGTGAGCCCCAAGGGCGACGAGCCCGGCTTCGTGCATGTGCAAGACGACACCACGCTTCTGGTGCCCGACCGCGCCGGCAACAATCTCGCCTTCGGCCACATCAACATCCTGTCGAATCCGAACGTGGGCTTGATCTTCCTCGCGCCCGGCACCGGCGAGACGCTCCGGGTGAGCGGCCGCGCCACGCTGCACGATGACGAAGACCTCTGCGCGCGCCTGTCCTCGCGCGGCAAGCCGGCCAAGCTGGTGATGAAGCTCGCCGTCGACCGCGCCTATTTCCACTGCGCCCGCGCGATCCTGCGGTCGAATTTGTGGAAGCCCGACGCATGGGCCGCCGATCCGCTGAAGGTGAGCTTCGGAAAGCTGGTGATGGAACTGACCAACGCCGACGCTGCGACCGCGAAGGCCGTCGACGATAGCGTCGGCCGTTCGTACGCGCCGGAGAATCTCTGAAGTCCGCCCGCGGAAAATTCCTGCTATCGTCCTCGCCGGGGAGGGACGGCAATGACAATCAGCCACTATCGCCGCGCGCTCTATCGCTTGGCCGGCGTGCTTCTGACGGCATATGGGCTTGGAATTCTTGGCTCAACGAGCCTCCAGGCAATTCTGACCCACAGTTCCGTCACGATCGTTTCGATCGTCGTCGCATTGGCGTTTCACGGCGTGGCGCTGTATCTTGCGCCCTACGGAGAGAAGTCATGACGATCCTCGGCTATGCAATGACGCCTGCGGACTGGATAGCCGTTTCCGGGCTTCCAATGCTGGCCTATGGCGTGTGGCTCGCGTGGCAGACGCGGCATATCGATCCGGCCAAGGACGCCGATGTCTCGCATCCGGCGGAATAGCTAAAACTACCGCGTCTTCCGCTCGAACACGCACGTCCCGCCGACGAACGTCCTTACCGCACGACCATGGAATCTGCGCCCCTCGAACGGCGTGTTGTGGGCGCGGCTGCGCAGCTCGCTCGCCTTCAGCACGAACGGGTCGTCCGGATCGATCAGCACCAGGTCGGCCGGCGCCCCCTTGCTCAACGTGCCCGCGTTCAATCCCAGCAGCCTGGCCGGCGCCGCCGTCAACGCCCGCAGCACATGCGGCAGCGTCGCGCGCCCGTCATGCACCAGCCCCAGCGCCAGAGGCAAAAGGGTCTCCAGTCCCACTGCGCCCGCCGCGGCTTGCGCGAAAGGCTGACGTTTGGTGTCGGCGGCCTGCGGGTCGTGGCTCGAGACGATCACGTCGATCGCGCCCGACGCGACGCCTTCGACCATCGCCGCACGGTCGGCTTCGGAGCGCAGCGGCGGCTTCACCTTCATGAAGGTCAGATACGCGGCGACGTCGAGTTCGTTCAATGCCAGGTGATGCGCCGCGACCCCGCACGTCACCGGCAAGCCGCGCTGCTTGGCATCGATGATGATGTCGAGTGCCGCGCTCGTCGATATCTGGCCGAAGTGGTACCGTGCGCCCGTCATCTCGACGAGCCGCACGTCGCGCGCCACGACGAGCGCTTCCGCCGCCGCCGGCGCCGCCGGCAGGCCGAGCCGCATCGCAAACTCGCCCTCGGTGGCGGACGCGCCGGCCGTGAGATCGGGATCCTCGGCATGCGCCACGATCAGCGCGCCGAAATTGTTGGCATAGGCCATCGCGCGGCGCAGCACGCGCGCATTCGGGATGGTGCGGTCGCCGTCGGTGAACGCCACCGCACCGGCTTCCTGCAGAAGACCGATCTCGGTCATCACCGCGCCGCCCAGCCCCTTGGTCAGCGCCGCCATCGGCGCCACGCGCACTTTGGCCGTCGCGCCCGCGCGCCGCAGCACGAAGTCGACCAGCGACGGCTCGTCGATCACCGGATCGGTGTTGGGCATCGTCACGATGGTGGTCACGCCGCCCGCCGCCGCCGCCTCGCTGGCGCTTGCCAGCGTCTCGCGATGCTCGGTGCCCGGCTCGCCGGTGAAGACGCGGCAGTCGATCAGCCCCGGCGCCAGCACCAATCCTTTGCAGTCGATCACCTCCGGATCGCCCGGCTCGGCATCGCTGAACAGGCGCGGCCCGACATCGGCGATGCGGCCGTTCTCGACCAAGAGCCCGCCCCTGGCGTCGAGCCCGCTGGCGGGATCGATCAGCCGCGCGTTCCTGAAAGCAATTCTATCAAGTCCACTTTTGGGCGTCATATGTTGCGCCCCTCCGTCGCCAGCCCGCGCGACAGCGCATCGAGCACCGCCATGCGGATCGCGACGCCCATCTCGACCTGTTCCTGGATCAGGCTGATCTCGATGTCGTCGGCGACGGCGCTGTCGATCTCGACGCCGCGGTTCATCGGCCCCGGATGCATCACGAAGGCGCCGGGCTTCGCTGCCTTCAGCTTGTCGTGATCCAGACCCCAGAAACGAAAATACTCGCGCGTCGACGGCACGAAGGCGCCCGACATGCGCTCCAGCTGCAGGCGCAGCATCATCACGATGTCGGCGCCTTCCAGGCCCTTCTTCATGTCGTGGAAGATCTCGACGCCGAAGCGGTCGGCGTCGGCCGGCAGCAGCGTACGCGGCGCCACCAGCCGCACCCGCGCACCCATCTTGAGCAGCAGATGAATGTTCGAGCGCGCCACGCGGCTGTGCAGCACGTCGCCGCAGATCGCCACGATCAGCCCCTCGAAACCGCCCTTGCGCCGCCGGATGGTCAGCGCGTCGAGCAGCGCCTGGGTCGGATGCTCGTGCGATCCGTCGCCCGCGTTCACCACGCAGCAATCGAGCTTGCGCGACAGCAGCTCGGCGGCGCCGGAGTCCTGATGGCGCACCACCAGGATGTCGGGCCGCATCGCGTTCAGCGTGGTGGCGGTGTCGATCAGCGTCTCGCCCTTGGAGACCGAGGACGTCTTGACGCTCATGTTCATCACATCGGCGCCGAGCCGCTTGCCCGCCAGCTCGAAGGAGCTTTGGGTTCGCGTCGAGGCCTCGAAGAACAGGTTGATGAGGGTCCGGCCCTTCAGGACGTCGGTCTTCTTGTTCGCCGAGCGGTTGAGCTTGGCGTAGGTCTCGGCGAGGTCGAGCAGATCCGTGATCTCGGGCACGGAAAGGTGCTCGATGCCAAGCAGGTGGCTGGATTTGAGGATCGGTTCGGCAGCGGCCGCGGAGGTCATTAAAGCGTGGGTATAGGCAAGCGCGGGGGCAGGGGCAAGACCCCATTGTCATGGCCCGCCGGAGTGCGGGCCACCCAGATGGTGCGCCACCAGCCTTGAAAGAGAAGCGCAGACGTTACCTGGGTCCGCCGCATTCGCGGCGGATGACAAGTGGGCGAGACCAGACCTACAACCGCCTGAGCCGCTCCAGCGCCCCCTGGAGGATGTAGGCCGCGGCCATCTTGTCCACCACCTCGCCGCGCCGCCGCCGCGAGGCATCCGCGTCGAGCAGGGTGCGCGTCACCGCGGCCGTCGACAGACGCTCGTCCCACAGAAGGATCGCCAGCGCCGGCTGGCGCGCGGCCATGTTGCGGGCGAAGGCGCGCGCCGATTGCGCCGACGGCCCGTCGCTCCCGTCCATGTTGAGCGGCAGGCCGATCACCAGCCCGCCGACGCCCTGGGCCGTGGCGATGGCTTCGAGCTTCGCCGCATCGGCGGAGAACTTACCGCGCTTCAGCGTCTCCATCGGCGTCGCGACGGTCAGCAGCGTGTCCGACAGCGCCAGCCCGATGGTCTTCTCGCCGAGATCGAGCCCGAGCAGGCGGGTGTGCGCGGGGAGGGCAGGGCGAAGCTCTTCGATGACGACAAGCGCCATAGTTACCTCCTCCCTTGTGGGGAGGTCGACAAAATCGCGAGCGAAGCGAAGCGATTTTTCGGGTGGGGGGCGGTGGTGCAGAACGGAGCACGCATGGCAGCACGGCCTCCCACCCGAAATTTTCTCGCTGCGCTCGAAAATTGTCGACCTCCCCACAAAGGGGGAGGTGGAGGAAGTGCGCTTCTCACCGTTGCCCGATCTCGATCCGGTTGCCGGCCGGGTCGCGCACGAAGAAGCGGCTCAGCCCCTCGGCGATGCTCTCTTCCTCGATGCCCACGCCATGCGCCTGGACCGCTGCCTTGGCGGCCGCCAGATCGCCCGTCAGGAAACAGATGTGCCGTTTGCTGCGCGGACCCGGCAGAGGCCGACCATCGGACAATGCGTCCGGGTCGACCCCGATATGCATTTGCAGCGCGCCCACCTGGAACCACGCCCCGCCGCGCGCCTTCAACTCGGGCGGCTTCTCCAGCTCCGGAAACGCGAAGATATCGCGATAGAATTTGAGGCATTCCGCCTCCAAAGCGCGCGGTACCGCGATCTGGACGTGGTCGATTCCGAGGATGCCCAAAGACCCAATAAGCGCCATGGTTGCGGCCTCACGCTGCCTTGCCAGTACCGGCCCCGGTTGCTAGCAAAGCCGTTCGATTTCAAGAGCCCTATAGGCCCGCCCATGACCGTCAGCAAGGACGACGTCCGCAAGATCGCCAAGCTCGCCCGCCTCGCGCTGGACGAGAGCCGCGTCGCCCCCATGGAGGGCGAGCTCAACGGCATCTTCCAATGGATCGAGATGCTGAACGAGGTCGACGTCGACGGCGTGCCGCCGCTCACCAGCGTGGTGGAGCAGCGTCTCAAGATGCGCGACGACGTGGTGAGCGACGGCGGCCAGGCCGACGCCCTGATGGCCAATGCGCCGGGCGGCGAGGATCACTTCTTCGTCGTGCCCAAGGTGGTGGAATAAGCATGCCGAACCTCACCGATCTCACGCTCGCCGAGGCGCGCGACGCCGTCGCGTCGAAGAAGGTCTCGTCGAAAGAGCTGACCTCCGCCTTCGTGAAGGCGATCGCCGACGCGCGCGCCCTCAACGCCTTCGTGACCGAGACGCCGGAGAAGGCGCTCGCCATGGCGGCGGACTCCGACGCCCGCATCGCCAAGGGCGAGGCGCGCCCGCTCGAAGGCTTGCCGCTCGCCATCAAAGACCTGTTCTGCACCAAGGGCGTGCGCACCACGGCCGGCAGCAACATCCTGTCGAACTTCATCCCGCCCTATGAATCCACCGTCTCGCAGAACCTGTGGGACGCCGGCGCGGTGATGCTGGGCAAGACGAACATGGACGAGTTCGCGATGGGCTCGTCCAACGAGACCAGCCATTTCGGTCCCGTCTTCAATCCCTGGCGCGCCCGCAACTCGAACCAGAACCTGGTGCCCGGCGGCTCGTCGGGCGGCTCGGCTGCCGCGGTGTCGGGCAATCTCTGCCTCGCCGCCACCGGCACCGACACCGGCGGCTCGATCCGCCAGCCGGCCGCCGTCACCGGCTCGGTCGGCCTGAAGCCGACCTATGGCCGCTGCTCGCGCTTCGGCATCGTGGCGTTTGCCTCCTCGCTCGACCAGGCCGGACCGATGACGCGCACCGTGCGCGACGCCGCCATCATGCTGAAGCACATGGCGTCGGTGGACCCGCGCGACTCGACCAGCGTCGACGTGCCGGTTCCTGACTACGAGGCGACCCTGGAATCCGGCGTGAAGGGCCTTCGCGTCGGCATCCCCAAGGAATACCGCATCGACGGCGCCCCGCCCGAGATCGACGCGCTGTGGCAGAAGGGCGCCGAATGGCTCCAGGCCCAGGGCGCCGAGATCGTCGAGGTCTCGCTCCCCCACACCAAATACGCGCTCCCCACTTATTATATAGTGGCGCCGGCGGAGGCCTCCTCGAACCTCGCCCGCTATGACGGCGTGCGCTTCGGCCACCGCGCCAAGGACCCGCACGATATCCTGGAGCTCTACGAAAAGAGCCGCGCCGAGGGCTTCGGCAAGGAAGTCCAGCGCCGCATCCTGATCGGCACCTATGTGCTGTCCTCGGGCTATTACGACGCTTACTACGCGCGCGCCCAGAAGCTGCGCACCCTGATCCTGCGCGACTTCGACGAGGCCTATAAGCAGTGCGACGTGCTGCTGACGCCCGCCACACCGGGCCCGGCCTTCGGCGTCGGCGAGAAGACGGCCGATCCGGTGTCGATGTACCTCAACGACATCTTCACCGTGACGGTGAACCTCGCGGGCCTTCCCGGCCTCGCGGTGCCGGCCGGCTTGACGGCGGGCGGCCTGCCGCTCGGCCTGCAGATCATCGGCAAGGCGTTCGACGAGGCCACCGTGCTGCGCGTCGGCCGCGCCATCGAAACCGCGTCGGGCTTCGACGCCAAGCCCGCGCAGTGGTGGAGGACGGCATGAGCACGAAACCCACCATCAAGGGCCAGACCGGCGAGTGGGAGATCGTCGTCGGCATGGAGGTCCATGCCCAGATCCTCTCCGAGTCCAAGCTGTTCTCCGGCGCCGCGACCGCGTTCGGCGCCGATCCCAACAGCCAGGTGTCGTTCGTCGACGCCGGCATGCCGGGCATGCTGCCGGTGATCAACCGGAAATGCGTCGAGCAGGCGGTGCGCACCGGCCTCGGCCTCAAGGCGCAGATCAACCTGACCTCGATCTTCGACCGCAAGAACTACTTCTACCCCGACCTGCCGCAGGGCTATCAGATCAGCCAGTACAAGAACCCGATCGTGGGCGAGGGCGAGATATTCCTCGACATGAAGGACGAGACCGTCCGCGTCGGGATCGAGCGCCTGCACATGGAGCAGGACGCCGGCAAGTCGCTGCACGACCAGCATCCCGACCGCTCCTATGTCGACCTCAACCGCTCGGGCGTGGCGCTGATGGAGATCGTCTCCAAGCCGCATATGCGCTCCAGCGAGGAGGCGGCCGCGTTCCTCAAGAAGCTGCGCGCCATCGTGCGCTATCTGGGCACCTGCGACGGCAACATGGACGAAGGTTCGATGCGCGCCGACGTCAACGTCTCGGTCTGCAAGGTCGGCGGCTATGAGAAGTTCATGGCGACCGGCGATTTCAAGCATCTGGGCACGCGCTGCGAGATCAAGAACGTCAACTCCATGCGCTTCGTGGCGCAGGCAGTGGACTTCGAGGCGCGCCGCCAGGTCGGCGTGATCGAGGACGGCGGGACGATCCGCCAGGAGACCCGCCTCTACGACAACAAGACCGGCGAAACCCGCGCGATGCGCTCCAAGGAAGACGCGCACGACTATAGGTATTTTCCCGACCCCGACCTCCTGCCGCTGGTCCTCGAGCAGGCCTGGGTCGACGAGATCGCCAAATCGCTGCCGGAACTTCCGGACGAAAAGAAGGCGCGCTTCATCCAGGCGGGGCTTTCCGCCTACGACGCGTCGGTCCTCGTCGCCGAAAAGGAGAGCGCGGACTACTTCGAGGCGATGGTCTTGGCCGGTGCCGACGCGAAAGCGGCGGTGAACTGGCTGAACAACGAGTATTTCGGCCGCCTCAACAAGGCCGGCCTCGCCATCGCCGACGGTCCGGTGAGCGCGCAGGCGAACGCCGCGATCGTGAAGATGGTCTCGGCCAGCACGATCAACGGAAAGACCGCGAAGGATCTCCTCGACGTCGTGTGGAACGAAGGCGGCGATCCGGAAGCGCTCGTCGAAGCGCGCGGGCTGAAGCAGGTCACCGACACGTCGGCGATCGAGAAGGCGGTCGACGCGGTGATCGCGGCGAACCCCGACAAGGTCGAAGAGGTGAAGGCGAAACCGAAAATGGCGTCGTGGTTCTTCGGTCAGGTGATGAAGCAGACGGGTGGAAAAGCGAATCCGGGTGCCGTCAACGCGATCCTCAAGCAGCGACTCGGATTGCCCGACGAGGGGTGATTCGCACATTTTCGCGAAAACGGACTCGCCGAGGGTATTTTTCCCGCAACTTGGTCCGTGTGCGGATCGATCAATCTAATATCGATGAAATAAGGCTTTTATGAACGTTGCATGACTTCGCGCTTTTGCGCGAGGCCTGCACGTATTGCATTTGAAAATGCAACACATTCATATTGTTGACGTTTTGGGGGTGGATCGAATCGCCCGACCCGAACGAAACGTTAAAGGAGTTAGCTCTCATGCCGAAGGCTAAGAAGAAAGCCGCCAAGAAGGTCGCCAAGAAGAAGACCGTCAAGAAGGCGAAGAAGAAGAAGTAGTTCTGCGCCGACCTTCATGGTCGGCCAGTCGCTCGCGGATCGTCCGGCCTCGGTCGGACGTCTGCCGGCGAAGGCAAAGGCCGCGGCCGGGATGCCCTGAACGATCTCTGCGCCGCGGCCAAAGCCGCACCAACCGAAGAAGACTCGAACCGCGCCCCTCTTGGCGCGGTTTCTTTTTTGGGGCGAGCCAAGCGGCCCGTCGCTACGCTGCCGCTGGCGACCCCTTCAAGGCGCGCCCAC
>DASZMT010000073.1:0-10681 GCA_035551495.1 Rhizomicrobium sp.
GGATTATGTAGAGCGCTCGGCACGCCAGCGGATTGCAGCCCTGCCCGACGGCGAATGGGAGACGGTCGACTTCATCGATCGCGATCCGGCCGGCGGCGAAGGCATGATCCCGATCCGCATCAAGATGACGATTAAGGGCGACCGAGCGATCTACGACTTCACCGGCAGTCATCCGACCATCGGCTCGATCTACAATTCGGCGTTCGGCGCGACCTTCTCGGCCGTCGCCGCAGGGATGAAGACCTTCTTCCCCGACCTGCCACTCAACTCAGGCTTCTATCGCTGCTTCGACATCATCGCGCCGGAAGGCTCGATCGTGGATGCCAAATGGCCGATCGCGGTCACTGGCTTCCTGATGCCGTTCGAGAAGATCATGAACTCGATCTACGAGATGTGGTCGAAACTGATGCCGGAGCGCGCGCTCGCCTGCGCCTTCAACCTCGAATATCTGCTGACCGGCGGTCTCGACGCCCGCAGCTCCGACAAGCCGATCTTCATGTTCTACGACTGGCTGCCAGGCGGCTGGGGCGGCCGCAACGGCAAGGACGGCAGCAACGTCACCACCGCCTGCTTCGGAACCGGGCTGATGTCGCAGCCAGTCGAAGGCCAGGAGCGCACCAATCCGATCCTCACCACGAAATGCGAGATCCTCACGGACTCGCCAGGCCCCGGCAAATGGCGCGGCGGCGCGGGCGTCGAGAAGATCTCGCGGATGTTGCAGGCGGAGAAAACCGTGATCTCCTACATCTGCGACCGCGAACGCGCCGTCGTCTGGGGTATCGAGGGCGGCCTGCCGTCGATGCCCCATGGCCTGACCTTGACGCGGGCCGGCGGCAAAGCTGCCGAGCGACTAGGCTCGATCTTCTCCGACGTTCCGATCGGCGAAGGCGACGTGTTTTCGCGGCCGACGGCCGGCGGCGGCGGCTTCGGCGACCCGCTCGAACGCGATCCGCGGCTCGTGGTCGAGGACATCAAGGACGACTACGTCTCGGTCGCGCGCGCCGCCAAGGACTATGGCGTAGTGGTGCAGACCATCGACGCCGAGCTCTGCGAGTACGAGGTCGACAAGGCAGCGACCGATGCGCTCCGCGCCGGGATCAGAGCCGAGCGCGTCGCCAAGGTGAGGGTCGACCCGGAAATCGTGGCACAGGGCTATCGCAGCGGCGCGCTCGACGTCTTCGACGTCATCCGTCAACACGCCGTGATCCTCGATTGGGGCACCGGCGCTCTCCTTCCCGAATCCACGCGTCAGTTCCGCGAAGTGTTCGAGCGGCGCTCGGTCGCAAACTGGGCGGCGGGCTGACGCAATCGATACCCCGCGTCGCCCGCGGGCGGCACGGCGCGTGCATGCAAGAGAATATCCCAAGTCGTCGGCCCTCGCCTTTCATTCGAACCATGAGGACAGATTTTATGACCCGTTCCACGTCGCGCCATCCTGCCAGTCGGCTTCGATCGACTCGCTCTACACTCGGCATCGTCGCCGGCCTGGCGATTGCCGCCGCGATCTCGCCGGCCGCCGCCGAGACGCCCTGGTTTCCAATGAAGGTTTACGATGCTTCATCGGGCACGCCGAAGCCGGCGGAGTACACGCCGCTGCCGAAGGCCGAGAAGCCCTACAAGCTCTGCGTGCTGTTCCCGCACATGAAGGACAGTTTCTGGGTTGCGGTCGCCTACGGCATCGTGAAGCAGGCCGAGGCGATGAACGTCAACATGACCCTCTACGAAGCCGGGGGCTACGAGAACCTGCCCAAGCAGCTCTCGCAATTCGACGACTGCATGGCGAGCGGCGCGGACGCCATCATCGTCGGCGCGATCTCCGGCGCTGGGCTCAGCAAGAAATTCGAGGAAGCCAAGGCTAAGGGCGTGCCGGTCGTCGGCGTCGCCAATCCGCTGCCGCCCAACGCCCTGCCTGCCGCAATCTACGTCGACTTCGTCGCCATGGGCGCAGTGACCGGCGAGGGTCTGCTGGCGCAGGCCAAGCCCGGCGACAAGCTCAACATCGTGACCTTCCCCGGTCCGGCCGGCTCGGGCTGGGCAGAATCTTTCAACGAAGGCTTCAAGAAGGCAGTGGCGAAAAATCCGAACGCCAAGGTCCTGGCCGAGAAGTTCGGCGATTCCGGCGTCGCGGTCCAGCTTCAGTTGATCCAGGACGCATTGCAGGCCTATCCCGGCATGAACGTGATCTGGGGCACTGCACCGACCGCCGAAGCCGCCATTGGCGCGGTCGCGGAATCCGGCCGCAACGACATCAAGATCATGTCGTCCTATGAGAACCAGGCCATGCTCGATGCGCTAAACCGCGGCGACATTCTCGCCTTTGCGACCCAGTACCCAGTTGGCGAAGGCGCCGTCTCGGTCGATCAGGCCGTGCGCCTGATCGAAAAGAAGCCGGTGATGAGCTTCGCCCAGCCGCTGGCATCAGCAGTCGACAAGACCACCGTTCCGAAGCTGCAGATGGACCTCGTGCTGGCGCCCGGAAGCTGGACGCCGGTCTATTCGGTAAAAGCCAAGTAAACGCGGACAACATGTCTCAGGCGGGCGCGACACGCTCCCGCCTGCTTGCCGGACGCCCCACGGAGCAGGAGATGAATGCCGACATCGATCTGAAGCAGACCGAGCCCCTGCTCGGTTTGCGGGGCATCTCGAAACATTTTGCAGGCGTCCGGGCGCTCGATCGGGTCGATCTAGACGTCCGCGCCGGCGAACTGCACGTGCTGTTCGGCGAGAACGGCGCTGGCAAATCGACCTTGATCAACGTGGTATCGGGCACGTTTCCGCCCGACGAAGGCACGTTCCGGTTTGGTGGCGAGGAGATTCGACATCTCACGCCGCAGCGGGCGCGCGCGATCGGCATCAGCCCGGTGTTCCAGGAATTCTCGCTGGTGCCGAGCCTCACCGTGGAAGAGAATCTGTTCCTCGGCCGCGAAGTCTCGCGCGGCGGCGTTCTGCGTGCGCGGGAGATGCGACAACGCGCCCAGGCGCTGATCGACGAGCTCGGCTTCGACCTCGACCCATCGTGGCGCGTCGATGATCTCTCGCGCGCGCACCAGCAGATGGCGGAGATCGCCAAGGCCCTGCTCGGCCGGGTGCGCCTGCTGATCCTCGACGAGCCGACCGCATCACTAACTGAACGGGAGACCGGACGGCTGTTCGAACTGATTGCCCGGCTGAAAAGCCAGAATGTCGGGCTGATCTACGTCTCGCACCGCATGCGCGAGATCCGCGCGCTGGCCGACCGAGTCACGGTGTTGCGCGACGGCCGCCACATCCGCACCGTCGACGCCGCCGCGTCGACCGATGGCGAACTGGTCGAATTGATGACCGGCCGCAAGATCGATCTGCTGTTTCCGGCCATCGCGCACAAGCCGGACAAGGTCATGGTCGACGTTGAAAACCTCACGCTGGCCGACGGCAGCGTCCACGACGTCAACTTCTACGCCCAGGCCGGCGAGATCACGGGCATTGCGGGTCTCGTCGGCTGCGGCAAGTCGGAACTGGTCCGCGCAATCTACGGACTCGCACCGATCACCTCCGGCGTTGTCAGGATCGACGGCCTGCCTTACGAATTTCCGGCGCCGCGGCGCAGCTTGAAGCACGGCATCGCCTATTTCCCAGCCAACCGGATCGCCGAAGGCCTCGCGCTGTCACGCCCGATCCGCGAGAACGCCTCGATGACCGGGCTCGACCTACCCGCCTTCGCCCGCTTCGGCGTATTGCGGCAGGCAGCTGAGCGCACGGCGATCGGCCGCATCATGGCGCAGTTGCAACTCAGACCGCCCGATATCGAGCGGCCTGCCGGCGCGCTGTCGGGCGGCAATCGCCAGAAAGTGATGCTTGGCCGCGCGCTCACGCGTGAGCTGACCGTGTTCCTGTTCGACGAACCAAGCGTCGGCATCGACGTCGGCGCCAAGCTCGAGGTCTACGAATTCATGAAACGCCTCGTCGAGGCCGGCGCCGCCGTTATCGTGGTGTCGTCAGAGCTGCCGGAGGTGCTGGCGCTGTCGAACCGACTCTACGTCATGCACAACGGCCGGATCGCTGCCGAGCTGAAAGGCGCCGCGAAGACCGAGCAGAACGTGCTTGCGAGCTTCTTCAGGGATCATCTGGCGGCGGAGGTCGCATGAGTACCACCCTCGCCGTCGCCCACCCGCGGACGCCGATCGGCCTCGGCCGATCGATCGCGGGACGAATCGGATTCCTGCCTGCCCTGCTGGTGGCGGTTATTGCCGGTATGTCGGCAGTCGATCCAAAGTTCTACGGCCTCATCAACATCCTCAACATCCTGCGCAACGCCTCCTTCCTGGCGATCGTCGCCTGCGGCCAAGCGCTGGTGATCGTCGCGGGCGGTTTCGACCTTTCGGTCGGCGCCGTCGTCGCATTGGCGAGCGTAGTGACCGCCAAGACCATGGCGACCGCGGCGGCCGCATTTCCCGGCAACACCACGCTGATCATCGCGAGCGGCGTCGCCGTCGGGCTCGGCTGCGGGCTCGTGGTCGGGCTCATCAACGGTGTCTGCGTGGCGAAGCTCAAGGTCTCCGGTTTCGTGGTCACCCTGGGCACGATGTCGGCGACATCAGGCGTCGGCCTGATGATCACGAGCGGGATCCCCGTCTACGGCATGCCGGAAAGCTTCGTGAAGGGTTTTGGCCGCGCCCAGGTGTTCGGCCTGCCGACCGCCGTCTATGTGGCGCTCGCCGTGATCGTCGTGATGATGTTCGCGCAACGGCGCACGCTGTTCGGCCGCTACGTCTATGCGATCGGCGGCAATGTCGATGCGGCCGTGGTCTCGGGCGTATCGATCCAGCGCCACATCGTCGGCACCTACGTCGTCTCCAGCGTGCTGGCGGCGTTGACTGGAATCCTTCTCACCGCGCAGGTCGGCTCCGGCCAGGCGAGCTTTGGCGGCGACCGCATGATGTTGCAGTCGATCGCCGCCGCCGTGATCGGCGGCGTCAGTCTGCGCGGCGGTGTCGGCCGGGTCGAGATCGTCGCAATCAGCGCGCTGTTCCTGACTATCCTCGGCAACGCGCTCAACCTGCTGCACATCGACTCCCGCCTGCAACCGGTGTTTCTCGGCGTCATCATGGTGGCGGCCGTGGCACTGGACGAACTCAGCCGACGGAGGAAGTCCCGTGTCTGACCTCGAATTGTCGGTCGACGCAAAGGACACGAGGTCCGCAAGGCCAGCCCCGATCAAATGGCTTTGGCACGCGATACTGCCGATCGCGCTGGTCCTGCTTCTGCTCGGTTTCGCCGCCGTCGACCGCCGCGTGCTCTCGCCGGCCAATCTGCTCAACATCGCTCAGCAGACCAGCTATCTGGCGCTGTTCGCGATGGCCCAGAGCGTGGTGATCCTGACCCGCGGCTTCGATCTCGCGCTCGGCCCGGCGGTGTCGATGGTCAGCGTCGGCACCGCGCTGGCGATGGCCAGCGCCACCGCGGCGGGCCACGACACGACGACCGTGCTGCTTGCCGGGCTTGGCGCCGGATTTGGCCTCGGCATCGCCTGCGGCCTTTTCAACGGCGTGGTGATCGCGACGCTCGGCGTAAATCCCTTTGTCGCGACGCTCGGCAGCTACAACATCGCGATCGGCGTCGCGACGACGCTTTCGGCGGGACGGCCGGTGCAGGGTGTGCCGGACTTGTTCTCGCGGATCTTCTACGGCGGCAGCATCTTCGGCGTGCCGGCCACCATCGTCATCACCGTCGCGGTCGGCGTCGTGCTGCACCTTGTGCTGGCGCGGACCGTGTTCGGCCGTTCGCTCTACATCATTGGCACCAACCCGCGCGCCGCAACGGTCGCTGGCCTGCCGGTAAAGAGAATCCTGGCCCTGACCTATGTGCTTTGCTCAACGCTCGCCGCACTTGGCGCCATCATGATGACGGCGCGCACCGGCTCGGGCGAGCCGAATCTGGGCGGCGCGCTGTCGCTGCAGGCGATCGCCGGCGCCGTTGTCGGCGGAACGAGCCTGGCGGGCGGCCGCGGCGGGGTCGGCACCGCGGTGCTTGGCGCCTTGTTCGTCACCATCCTGTCCAACGGCATGAATCTCACCCGTATCGACGGCTACGTCCAGATGATCGTGCTCGGCGCGATCGTCATCATTGGCGTGTTGCTCGATCGCCTGCGACAGGAACGAAGCCAATGACATCCGGTCTTGTCGTGCACGCCGAACATAGCGACGCAGGCTCGATCTATGTCGCCCCTACGCTGCCGACCGCACTCGATGCGTTGCACGACTACGGTTCCGCAGGCGCGCCCCTCGCCGGCGGCACGTGGGTCATGCGATCCCCGATCCGGCACGAGCCGCTCAAGCCGTACTACGTCGCGATCGGAAAAATCCCCGAACTGAGCGCGATCCGGATCGACACTGCTGCGGTTGAGATTGGTGCGGCGGTGACGCATGCGGCGTTGGCGGCGGCGTTGACCGACCTCCCGGAGTTCGGCGTCCTCGCCGCCGCCGCCGGCCGCTCCGCCAACCCGGCGATCCGCAACATGGCGACGATCGGCGGCAATCTTGCGGCGTCGGACTTCGCCGCGGCGGATTGCGTTCCAGCGCTGCTCTGCCTCGATGCTGCGGTCGAAGTTGCAAGCCGAAACGATAGCGAGCGCATGAGCCTGGTCGACTTTCTCAAGGTGCGATCGACGCTCTCGCCCGGCCGGTTACTCACTAGAATTATCGTGCCGCGAACCGAGCGCAAGACCGCGCATGCCCGCCTCCCGCTACGCAAATCGGGTGACTATCCCGTCGCCATCGTCAGCCTCTCGGTGAACGTCGATGCAGCCAGCCGTGTCCAGGCGATCCGGATCGCGGTCGGTTCCGTCGAACCGGCCGCGCGACGCTGGTGGCGGCTCGAAGCTGCACTGCTCGGCTGCGAGTTCGATCCGCCGCGGGTGGCTGATATCGCCGCAGAGCTGACCGGGGAGTTCACCGGCCGCGACAGCGTCGAAGTACCCGCCTGGTATCGCGTAAATGTCCTGCCGAGCCTGGTGCGCCGCGCGGTCGCCACCGCGCTTGGCAGCTAAAAGCGAGTGAGAGAGCGAACATGGTCTTGAGCCTGAGCGTCAACGGCGACCGCCTCACCTCCATCGCCAATCCCGCCACGCCGCTCGTCGACGTCCTGCGCGAGGAATTTCACCTGACCGGCGCCAAGCCGGTCTGCCGCGAGGGTTTTTGCGGCGCCTGCATGGTGCTGGTCGACGGCAGCCCCGCGCCGTCGTGCCTGATGCCCGCAGCGCTCGCACAGGGCTGCGAGATCCGCACGGTGGAAGGCCTTGCCACCAACGGCGCACTGAACCCGATCCAGCAGGCCCTTGAGGCCTCCGACGCGGTGCAATGCGGCATGTGCTTTCCCGGCATGGTGGTGACCTTGACGCATCTTCTGGCGACCACGCCCGTCGCGACGCGCGACGACATCCGCGCGGCGCTGACCGGCAACATCTGCCGCTGCACCGGATATGAGCGCATCGTCGAGGCCACGTTGCTGGCGCTCGCCGCGAGACGACAGGAGGCGTAGCGATGTCCGACGTATCCGCGACCATGGATTTCCGTCGCCGCGATGCCAGCGACAAGCTGCGCGGCCGCACGCGCTATACCATCGATCGTTATCTGCCGGGGATGCTGCACGCGGCCGTACTGCGCGCCAGCGTACCCTCGGGGCGTATCGTCCGTCTCGACACCGCCGGGGCCGCGCGCATGCCCGGCGTGCGCGCGATCGTCACGGCGGCCGAAGCACCCGGCAAGATCGGGATCGGCATCGCCGACCATCCGCTGTTCGCGCGCGACGTGATCCGCTACGACGGCGAGCCGCTGGCCGCGATCGCCGCTGACACGCTTGCGCAGGCGCACGCTGCGGTCGCGGCGATCGATGTCGAGATCGCGCCGTTACCGGCGGTGCTCACCATGGCCGACGCGCTTCAGCCCGCTGCGCCGCTCGTTCACCCCGACTGGCGCGAGCACGAGATCCTGCTCGAAGGCGGCGCGCGCAAAGGCAACGTCGCCTGGGAAGCAACTGTCGTCCGCGGCGATGTCGATGCCGCCTTCGCAAGGTCGGACGTCGAGATCGTCGAGAGCGCCTTCCGCGTCGGACGCCAGAACCATGTCGCCTTCGAGCCGCGTGCGGTGGTTGCAAGTTATGAGGACGGACGTTTCCACATCGAGACGTCGACCCAGGTGCCCTGGACGGTCCGCAATGCAACCGCGCGCCTGCTGGGTGTTGCCGCCTCGCGAGTGCGGGTCACGGTGCCGGCGGTCGGCGGCGGCTTCGGTCTCAAATTCGACCTGGCAATCGAGCCTTTCGCCGCGCTGCTGGCGCGTGCCAGCGGACGGCCGGTGCGGCTGGTCAACTCGCGCGAGGAGGAGATGCTGACCTGTCTGTTCCGCGAGAACGCCGAGATCAGCATTCGTTCCGCGGTGACGCGCGACGGCGAGATCATCGGTCGCGAGGCCGTCGTGCTGATGGATTGCGGCGCCTATGGCGGGGAGCAGATTTTCCTGACGACAATGACCGCCCATACGCTCGGCGGCAACTACCGGCTCGGCGCGGTGCGGCTGGTGTCACGCGCGGTCTACACCAACACCGCCCCGAACGGCGCCTTCCGCTGCTGCAACGGCGTCTACAACACCTTCGCACTGGAACGGCACACCGACGAGATCGCCGCGCGGATCGGCATGGATCCCCTCGCCTTCCGCCGCCGCAACGTGCTCGGCGCTGGCGATCTCGGCGCCACCGGCCAGGTGTTCGAGGGCGACGTGCTCCGCCCGATGCTGGACCGGATGGACACGCTACGGGATGCGGCCGCGCCGGCGCGCGTACTTGCTGATGGCCGCCTTTATGGCCGCGCCACCACGGTGGGCACCTGGTTCGTCTTTGTCGGTCCGTCGGCCGCAACCGTGAACATGAATGCCGACGGCACAGCCACGCTCGTGACGTCAGGCGTCGAGATCGGGTCCGGCTCGATGATGCAAAGCCTCCCGCAGATCGTCGCCGGCACGCTCGGCATGAATCCCGGGGACGTGATCGTGCGCGCCGCCGATACCGATGCTGCCGGTTACGATGTCGGTGTCGGTGGCGGCCGCACCACGGTCTCGCTCGGCGCAGCGAGCCTGTCGGCAGCGCAGGAGGTTCGTACCAAACTGCTCAAAGTCGCCTCGGACATGATCGAGGCGGCGCCCGAAGACCTTGTGATGCGCGAGGGACGAATCGAGATCGCCGGCGCGCCCGGTTCCGGCCGCGCAATCGCCGAAGTCGCGGCCCGCGCCCAAGCGAAGATCGGCCCGATCTCGGGCACCGGCGCCTTCACCGGCGCCGGCGTGTCGGCGATGCCGGGATGCGTCGCCGGCCACTTCATCGACGCGATCGATATTCCGGTCTTTGCCGTGCATGACTGCGAGGTCGCCGTCGACCGCGAGACCGGCCACGTCGAGGTGCTGTCCTATCGCGTCGTCCAGGATGTCGGCCGTGCGCTGAACCCGCGCGCGGTCCATGGCCAGATTCAGGGCGGCGTCGTACAGGGATTAGGCTATGCCCTGCACGAAGAGGTGACGATCGGCAGCAACGGCCGCGTCTGCCAGAACGGCTTCGAGACCTACCGCGTGCCACTGGCGCTTGACGTCGTGCCGGTCGAGATAAGTCTCTACGAGGGAGCCCCGTCGATCGGACCTCTCGGCACCAAGGGCGCGGGCGAGGTCCCGATCCTCAATGTCGGCGCGGCTGTCGCATGTGCGGTCGCGATTGCGACGGGAAAGCGCGTCCAGGAACTACCGTTGACGCCGCCACGCGTGCTCGAGCTCCTGCTCGACCGCAAGCAGGACCTTGCCCTGCCGCACATTGCCGATGTTTGGGCGGACAATCTGGTGCGCCCCCACGGCGCGCCGGATCGCGCGGCCTGAACCAGACACGCCCTCGGCTATTTCATGACCTCGACAGTCGCGGAACGGCCCGCCACCAGCGCGACGTTATCGGGGAGTTGATCCAATACGACGCGCACAGGGACGCGCTGCGCGAGGCGAATCCAACTGAAGGTCGGATTGACGTTTGCCAGGAGGTTCGCGCCTTCGGCCCGGTCGCGATCCTCGATGCCGGCCGCGATGCTCTCGACATGCCCGGTGAGCCGGGCCGGCTCGCCCATCAACCGGACCTCCACTTTGTCGCCGACATGGATGCGGGCCAGCTTGGTCTCCTCGAAATAGCCCTCGACATGCAGCGTGTCGGTGTCGACCAGGGCCATCACGCCCTTGCCCGATGTGACGTAGACGCCGGGCCGCAAATCCATGTTGGTGATCGTGCCGTTCACCGACGCATGCACCTCGCTGCGATCGAGGTTGAGCTGGGCCACCGCGCGATCGGCGACGGTCTGGTCATAAGCGGCCTTGGCCTGGAGCTGCGTCGCCAGAACCTGCTCCTGCTTCTGCTGCGACACCGCATCGGTGGTCAGTGCGCTGTAGCGCTTCAGGTCGGAATTGGCCTGGTCCAGCGTCGCCTGATGGCCGGCGACCGCCGCGTCGGCCTGCTGCAGCGCCAGCGCAAAGCGCGCCCGATCGATCCGGAACAGGACGTCGCCGCGACGGACCTTCTGATTGTCCTTGACCAGAACGTCAGTGACGAAGCCTGACACGTCGGGCGCGACCTGCACGACGTCGGCGCGGACCCGGCCGTCGCGAGTCCATGGCGACTCCATGTA
>DASZMT010000074.1:0-35780 GCA_035551495.1 Rhizomicrobium sp.
CGCACCCCCCGCCTCTCCTGGCCGGACGTGGTCGAAGGCGCGACGACGGCTACGGCGTGAGGTTCCAGGTATAGACCGGCCCCTCGGAGTGGAATGTGGTGAAGTCGGCAGGCTCGCCTTCCGGGCAGGTCGTGTCGTCCGAGCCGGTATAGAAGTCGTACGGGCCCGGATATTCGACGCACTGCTTGATATCGCTGCCCCAGAAGGTGTCGCTGTCGCCCTTCATCTCGGCGCGCGCGTAGAAGGTCGTGTTGTTGGTCTCGAAGATGTCGAGGCAGGCGTTGGCGCCGACCGACGTCCAGCCCTTGTTGCGCCAGTTGGAGCCGCCGACCGGGATGAAGCTCGAGGCGACCATGATCACATGGCTGGTGTGATTGCAGGCCCGCATGGTGACGCGCGCGCTGCCGCCGCCGCCGCCGTGATTGCCGTGCTGAGCGGAGTCGGCCAGAGCCGCTGAAAAGCCGATGGCGCCGGCAAGAGCGATCGCCGCGCCGTAAGTCAAAATGCGCATAGGAAACCCCTTAAGAAAGGTCAGCTCGGAACGCCCGAACATGACAAAAAGTTTAGATTACCTGATTCAAATACGCTAGCGCAGTTTTGTGCCAATGGATGAGCGGCGTCAAAAATTTGATGCGCGGCTGTGATCGTCTTCAGATCGGGCCGCCCTCAAATCAGCCCGCCATGGGCGCGCAGGACAGCCGTGGCCTTGGCCGGTGGCTCGCGCACCCCCTGGCGCATCCGCCCGATGGAGATCACCGACTGGACGCTCGGCGCATACTCGCCGGGCAGCGCGGCGCGGACCGCGATCACCGAGCCGGCGTCGACCATCACGGCGGTGCCGTCCGGGCGCGTGAGCTGAGCGAGGTTCTTCTTGCCGCCGGCGCGGTAGCGCACACCGGTGCCGAGGATCGAGGCGATGTCGCGGACATAGTTCTCGGTCTCCACCGGCAGGGCCTGGTTGAGCGCGGCATGGGCGGCGAGCATGCCCGGGCCGTCATTGTAGGCCGCGAACATCGTCGGATAGCCGTATTGCTTGTAGAGCCCGCTCAGATAGGCCGCACCCGCCATGACGTTGTCGTGTGGGTCGTAGGGATCGGTGCCGAGCCGCAGTTGGGCGCGCATCTCGCGCCACGTCTCCGGCATCAGCTGCATCAGCCCCATGGCGCCGGCGGTCGAGATGATCTTGCGATTCTCGTCCAGCATGGTGCGGCCGCCGCTCTCGATCAGCATCACGGCGCGGATCCACTGGCCGGACAGGGCGTAGCGGCGCGAAGCCTCCTGGATAAAGGGCGTCCAGCGCTCCATGCGCTGGCGCGTATTCATCGCCTGCTCAAGCGCGAAGGCCGACGGCACGGAGGGCTTGGGCGCGGGCTTGACGGCAGCGGCAAGGCGCTGCGGCTTCGGCGCGGCGGGCTTCTTGATGGCGAGGCGATGGACGGCCGGCGGCGTAATCACCGTGCGCTGCGACCCGCCGGGCGGCGGCAGCCAGAGTGCGATGCCAAGCCCGATGGCAGCGCTGATCGCAACCGCGGCGGCGAACGGCGCGAGGGCGTGAAGGCGCGTGGCCAGGACGGGCGGGGCAAGCGACATTGCGGGGATTTTATGTGGCCGGTGGCTTCGTTACGAGCGATAACGCACAGAGCCGCCGGTGGGTACGGCCGCCGCTCCCGCGTTCCCGACGCGAATCCAAATCCCTGCCGTTCAGATGAACAGCAGGCGGTACATGCCGTAGAGGCCGGAGCCGACCAGAAGCGCCGCCCCGCCGATGAACAACGCGTTCGTCAGCGGCGAGCCTTCGCCCTGTGTCTCTTCGTTTTCGGCATAATATTCGCGGTACGCGCCTCCCGCGAGGAGCAGAACGCCAAGTATTGCTGCTGCCCAGACCATCGGTTCCCCCCAGATTGGACTCAGCTTTATCTTTGATACCGCGTTTCGCGACGCAGCGCCACGTGCAGCGGAGCCGGGCCCTACCGGAGACCGCCGAGCTTATGCTATCCCTCCCGGGCCGCGGGCGTAGTTCAATGGTAGAACGGAAGCTTCCCAAGCTTCATACGAGGGTTCGATTCCCTTCGCCCGCTCTCTTTCAAGTAGCGGCCGCGCATCGTGCCGCCCGCCAACCCGCGATGCGCGGTCGCGCAACCCCGTCGAACGATCTCCGCTTTGGCGACCTGCGGGCAAAGTAGCCGCCATGCCAGCCCTACTTCGCCCGCGCACTAGAATCCGAAATCCAGATCCGCCTTCTTCAGATGCACGCGTGTCGCATCTTCGAGGGCTTGCGGCCAGTCCATGCCGATTTTCGCCGCCAATGCCCGCGCGCGCGGGAAGAACAGCGCGGCCAGTGCGCGGTTGGCGGCAAGGAGGCTTTCGCGGTTCGCAGCAGCGGACGGCAAGGCTTCGAGAGCGCGGCGCTGGTCGCCGGTCAGCAGCGTGTTGAGATGCAGCGCGCCGCCGCGTTCGGCGGGGCCGAGGCCGTTCTCCTCCAGCATCAGCTCGATAACGAGACCGCGCAGCATGCCGATGCCGGTTTGGGTGACGAGATGCTCGCCGCGGCCATACACGACAGCGGCGGTGCCGAAGATGCGCAGGAATTCCTGGACGGTCTTGCGCAATGCCGCCGGGTCGGTGCGATGCGGCGGGCGCTGGTCGCGCGGCGGCCCGTGCGTGCCGCGGTTGAAGAGCGGCGTCAGCTCGTTCGCATTGTAGCGCGGCAGGCTCTCCGCCTCGACGAAGACGAGGTCGAAGCGCTGCCAGTCCTTCGTCACCACGTTCACGATGCGGCCGCCGAAGAGCGGGTTGATCAAGATAGGCGCCGCGATGGCGGCAACACCTTTCACATAGTGTGCGGCGGTCTCGGCGATCTTGCCGTCCTCACACAGCACCAGCATGTCGACATCGCTGAAGGCATCGCCGCCGCCGCCGCCGAGACTGCCGGCGAGCCACAGCGCGGCAATGCGCGGATCGGCTTCGAGGACGCGCTGGATCGCGGCGATCAAAACGGCCTGTTGTGCGGTCGGCGTATGCGTCATGCGCCACTATCCTATCGTGCCGACAACGGTAAACGAAATCTCTGCGACCGCGCGGCTTTCGCGGCTTTCCTAACCTCCTGGCAAGACGTTGCGGGGCATTCTCAGGCTACGGGAGTGCGTATGAACCGCGTTTTTGTCCTGTTTCTCGGCGTTTTCCTGCTGAGCGGCCTTGCCGTGGCCGCGCCGGGCGACGACGCGCATCCCGCCGGAACCAGCTTCGATGCCCTGATCGCCACCGCCAAGAAATCGATGATGAGCGATCCGAAAACGGCGCTCGCGCTGGCACAGCAGGCGGAGGTGCTCGCGCAGGGCATGCACGATCCGGCCGCACGCAACAACGGATTGGCCACAAGCCTGTGGCTGGAAGCGGAATCCTTGACGCGCGTTAACCAGGCGGCGCAGGCGCGCGCGATCATCACCCGCGCCATCGCCTTGGCCAATGCCGACGGCAAGATCGACAAGCTCGACGGCGACCTTGCCCTGTCGCAGGCGCGCATCGCCGACGCCTCCGGCGACATCGCGCTGGCGCTCAAGAGCTTCCACGAGGCGCACGACATCTTCGCCAAGCTCGCGATCGCGCGCAGCCGCTCCATGGCGCTGCAGGGGCTGGGCACCATTTACGGCGAGGCGCACGATTTCGACCGCGAGATCGGCTATTACCGCCACGCCTCGCAGGTCTATTCCGAGGATCCGGCGCTGGAGCTGTCGGCGGCGAACAATATCGGCTTCGCGCTGCAGGATCTCGGCCGGTACGACGAGGCGATCAAGGATTTTCACCGCGCTCTCGACATTGCCACCGCGCTGAAGAGCCCGGAGCTGCGGGCCAACATCCTGACCAACCTTGCGGCGCCCTATGCCAAGATGCATCGCTTCGCGGAGGCCGACGCCGCCGTGAATCAGGCGATCAAACTGATCGGCAAGAACGAAGCCGAACACATGCCGTTCTTCGTCTGGGGCGTCAAAGCGACTATCGAATATGAGCGCGGCGACATGGCGGCGGCGGCGGCCGATCTCGACCGTGCCTTCCACGGCATCGACCTGAAGACCACGAGTTCGGACTTCAAGGACTTTCACAACGTCGCCTACAAGGTCTATGGCGCGCGGGGCGATTATCCCTTGGCGCTGGCGCATCTGGAGGCGTTCAAGCGGCTCAGCGACCAGGGCAACTCGCTGGCGGCCTCCGCCAACCTGGCGTTGATCGGCGCGCAGTTCGACTTCACCAACCAGCAACTCGAGATCGAGCAGCTGAAATCGGCGCAGTTGCAGCGCGATATCTCGCTGCGCGAGTCGCGCGCGGCGATGCAGCGCGTGATCTTCATGGCGCTGCTGTTCGCGGGCCTCCTCCTGATCGCCTGGATCGGTTGGCGCCATTCCATCGTCACGCGGCACAGGAACGCCATCACAAAGGCGAATATCGCGCTCACCAAGACGCTCGGCGAACGCGACGTGGAGATCGAACGGCGCACCGCGGTCGAGGCGGAGCTGCGCCTCGCCAAGGAGGCGGCCGAGCAGGCGAACCGCGCCAAGTCGCACTTCCTGGCCAATATGAGCCATGAGCTGCGCACGCCGCTGAACGCTATCATCGGCTTCTCCGAGCTGATGGCGCACGGCATCGTGCAGGGGCCCAAGCTTCTGGAATACGCGCACGACATCAACACCAGCGGCCAGAAACTGCTGACCATTCTCAACGACATCCTCGACATGGCGCGCATCGACGCCGGCACGGTGACGCTGGCGGAGAACGAGATATTCCTGGGCGAGGTGGTGGAGAGCGCGGTCGCCGAAACGCAGAACGCGCGCGCCGCCGCCGGCAAGACGATCACCTTCGACCGCGCCGGCGCGGCGGTCCTGGTGCGCGGCGACGACAAGCGGCTGCGCCAGATCCTGGTCAACCTCTTGTCCAACGCGGTGAAGTTCACCAAGGATGACGGGCGCATCGTGGTGCGCATCGAACAGGTGGAGGACGGCGTCGACATCGCGGTCCGCGACGATGGCGTCGGCATCCCGGAAGACAAGCTCGCCCTGGTGATGGAGCCGTTCGGCCAGGCGGAGAGCGCCTATGCGCGCTTGCATGGCGGCGTCGGCCTGGGCCTGCCGATCATCAAGGCGCTGGTACAGATGCATGGCGGCCGCTTCACGCTGGAAAGCGACGTCGACGAGGGCACGACGGCACGCGTCCACCTGCCGATGGAACGCGTGTTGCACGGATTTGCGGGCAGAGCGGCGATCGCGTCCTGAAACAGGACGGCATTCGAACGATCGCGGCAACGCCCCGTTAAGCGCGCTTTCTCGAACCCTGTCCGTGTACGAATGAATTTACCCCCGCTTAAGACCCGTGGCGCAAAGTTTTACGCAAATACGGGGCGTTTCGGGTTTTGGGGGTTTCCATGTTTCGCAGGTCTTTGCTGGCCGGTGCCGCTGTCGCATCGCTGCTTTGCGCGGACGCCGCGTCCGCCAGCCAGCCGCTGATCGAGCTGTCGCTGATCGACGGCTCCCAAGGCTCAAGCGGCTCCTCGGTCGACCCGTTTTACGGCAACATCAATCCCTTCTACGGCAACATCAATCCGTTCTACGGGAACATCAATCCGTTCTACGGCAACATCAGCCCGTTCTGGGGCAACATCCAGCCGTTCTGGGGCAACATCAATCCGTTCTACGGCACCATCAACCCGTTCTACGGCAACATCGACGCCTTCTGGGGCAACATCCAGCCCTTCACGACCAACCCGTTCTGGGCGACCACCGCCGGCTTCTGGCAGAACGCAGGCCCGGCGTGGGGCACGATCAACACCAACTGGACGAACCTCCAGGCCTCGAATGCAAGCGACTATTCGAGCCTGCAGACGCAGCTGCAAGCCTTCCTGTCGCAAGCCCGCACCTTCTGGAATCCGGCGGTTCAGAAGTACACCGGCCAGGACTTCGACGCCTTCGCCAACGCGATGATGGCGAAATACGGCATCGATCCGAACGATCCGAATTCCCTCGCCAACACCGACGTGGCCACCCGCTCGGCATTCCTCCTGAACTTCTACGACGGACTGATGTCGTTCACCGGCGTCGATCACGTCGATTGGTGGATGCCGGCCGTGCACTGGTCGCCGATGCTGACCCAGATCCAGAACGCGGGCACCAAGTCGGTGATCGGCGTGCTGGACTCGCAGTTCACAAGCGCCAGCAGCGACGTGTCGGACGTCAAGTTCGTCGGCGGCTACGACTACTTCGTCAACGACCACGGCGCGGCTGTGGCCAGCCTGATCGCGGCGGCGCATGACGGACAGGGCGTGATGGGCATCGCGCCGAACTCCGAGGTCGACCTCTACAACCCGTTCGACCAGACCGGCACCGCCAACTGGTCCGACGTCGCCACCGGCATCGACGCGCTCTATAAGAAGGGCGCCTTCGTGGTGAACGCATCGCTCGGTGTGCCCGGCTCGGCGCTGTCGGAGGAGTGGTCGAACATCCTGACCGGCTCGCTGCTCAGCGCGCGCAAATACGACCTCGTGGTGGTGAAGGCCGCCGGCAACGAGGGCGTGAGCCAGACGACGAACGTCCCCTGGGGCTCCCTGACGGGGCCGCAGAACCTCCTGATCGTGGGCTCGGTCGGACCGACGGGGCAGATCTCGTCGTTCTCCAACACGCCGGGCAACGCCTGCATGACGATCCTCGGCCTCTGCTTCGAGCAGAACAAGCTGATGTACCATTACCTGGTGGCGCCGGGCGAGCTGATGCTGGTGTCGGACGGCAATGGCGGCGTGACGCGCATGAGCGGTACGTCCTTCGCGGCGCCGCTGGTTACGGGCGCCGTCGCCCTCCTCCAGGACCGCTGGCCGTGGCTGCAGCAGCATGCGGCGGAGACGACGCAGATCATCCTGCAATCGGCCACCGACCTCGGCGCACCGGGCGTCGATCCAGTCTATGGCTGGGGCGAGCTCAACATCGAGGCGTCGCAGTCGCCGCTGAACTTCAACAACCTGATCGTCTACCAGCCGTACACCTATGCCAACAACAACGGCAACGTGAACACGCCGCTGCTGAACTTCTATTCGACCAGTCAGCTGAAGAACGCCGCGCTGAACCCCGGCCAGCTGAACCTGTGGCAGCAGAAGAACGCCTACCTGGTGGCGTTCGAGCCCATCGGCACGACTTATCGCGACTTCAACATCCCGCTCAGCACCACGCTGGTGGGCAAGAGCCAGACGGTGAACGGGTCGACCAATCCGTTCCAGGCTTATCTCTATCAGCGCCTGATCGACTGGGCGAACGGCAAGAAGTCGCTCGACTACACCAGCACGACGGTGCCGCTCGCGGCCGGCGACTGGCAGCTCGCGATGACGACGACGGAATCGACGCCGGACGAAGAGCGCGCCGGCGAAGGCCCGATCCATGCGGAGTTCGCGATGACGAACCGTGAGACGGGGACAGAGCTGAAGCTCGGCGAAGGCGCCGGCGCCTATGCGCTGACCGGCACGCTGACGGGCGTCGACGGCTTCGACCTGCGCTCGGACTTCGATCCGCAGACCGGCGGCGTCAATCCGGTGCTGGGCTTCGCCTCGGGCGGGTTCTATGCGAACGGCGCCTATGCGCTGGCGCCGGGCCTGAAGCTGAACGTCGGTGTGAGCGAAAAGACCGACGATCATCTCTATCTCGACCCGACCTTCGGGCCGCTGCAGACCTCCAGCCTGCCGACCGACCGGGCGCAGGCGGCGGTGATGGGCGTGAATTACAAACTGTCGGAGCGCTTCAGCGTCAACGCGTCCTACACGCGGTTGAACGAGGATGACGGCCTTCTCGGCGCGCAGGGCACGGGCCCGCTGGCGCTGTCGAACGGAACGCAGACGCAAGGCACCACGGTCGGCGCGACGGCGAAGTTCGACGGCGGCTGGACGCTGACGGGCTCGGCCACGATGGCCACGACCTATGTCGGCAGCCAGGCGAGCGCGGAGCTGAGCTTCGATCGCGACGTGCTGCAGTCGACCGCCTATGAGCTTGTCGCCGGCAAGACCGGCGTGTTCGAGGACGCCGACACGGTGCGCGTCTCGCTCGCCCAGCCGCTGCATGTCGAAGCCGGTGCGCTGCACTACAACTCGATCCAGGTCGTCGACCGCGACACGGGCGCGCTCGGCCCCCTCGGCGAGACGTGGGACGTCTCCGGGGCGCGCGAATACCGGATGGAGGCGCTCTATTCGGTGCCGGTTCTGGAAGGCCGTGGCGAGGTCGCGGGCTTCAGCCTGATCGACGTCAATCCGCCGACCGAGGTGGCGAATACGATGTCGCTGTCGATCGGCGGCGAGTTCAAGGTGAGCTGGTAAGGGACGCGCGACGGCGCCGCACGAAATCGGCGCGCTCGCGAACCGAGCGGTTCTCGTCGGCGATCAGCTGCGCGATGATCGCGTCGGCATCGACGAGTGTCGCGTGCTGCGCGACCAGCGCGTCGGCGGCAACACGGCGCACGCGGGGGCTTCGATCCCGCGCCGCGCGGGCGATCAGCTCTTCCGGCGGCAACGGGCGCGCGACAGGGCGCTCGTCATAGACCGGGATCCAAATCCACTGGTTGTATTTCTTGTCGATCCACTGGTGGCGCTTGCCGAGCGACCAACGCACGCGTCCTTCGAGCAAGATTTGCGATGCAACGGCGCGGACATCGGGCAGGAACGCTTCCTGCGACAACGCCAGGAGATGCGCATCCATCGCCGGCCAGCGCAGCACCAGGCGTAGCAACGCGCCCATTGGACCGCTGCGCGCCGTACGGATGGTCTCGGCGAGGCGGGCGATCACGTCGGGGCGCGAAAACGCCTTGCCCATCACCTCCGCCTGCCCTTCGTCCCAACGGCGCCAGTGACGCGTGACGATCACCAGATGGCGGGCGGCCTCGGCGACGATGGCCGCGTCGAGATCCGCGAAGACACGTGCGGCACAGACGACGGCGGCGCCGCGCACCTGCTCGACCCAATCGTTCAGCCGCCGCGCCACCCCCGCGAAGACGAAGGGCGTGACCGCAGTTGCCGGCAAGGCCCCGAGCGCGGCCTGGCGGACGAAGCCGTTGCGATGGAAGAGAAAGAGCACGGCCAGCGACGGCTCGCGCGCCAGCCATGCCTGCGCGCGCGGCCGCGGGCTGCCATAGGCGCACCAGGACAGATCCGTGGCCCGATTGATCTCATACGCGGCACGGCCGAGCTTGTCCGGCGGCAGGGCGGCGATGCCGTCGACGATTTGGGCGATCGGTGCGTCGGCGATCACATCACGCCGAAAAGCGCTCTCGAATTCGCCGAGCGCCTGCCACAGCGGATCGGGCAGGACGAGGTTGCGCGCCGCGGTCAGCGGACTCGCGGGCGACGGATCGGGTGGCCGCGGCCGATAGGGCTCGTCCAGCCCAGGCGCGCGGATGACGAGACGGAGGAGGCGCGCGAGCAGGCTCACAGCCGCTTCTCCATCGCGTAGTTGTGGATCGGCACGCCACGCAACACGAAATCGCGGCGCTGCACCACGACGAAGTCGTGGCGCAGGAAGAAGCGGCGCGCCGCCTCGCTGGCTTCGACATAAAGCAGCGTCGTGCCGCGCTCGGCGGCGCGCGCTTCCAGCCAGGCATAGAGCCGCGCCGCGACGCCCGTGCCGATGTGGCCGGGATCGCAATAGAAGTGATCGATATGGCCGTCGGCTTCCAATTCGATATAGGCGACAGGCCTGTCGGCCGCGTCCGCCGCAACGCCGGTCAGCCGCCCATCGCCGGCCCGTGCGGCGACACGCTCCGGCGGGGCGACGGCCGGCGCCCAAGCCTCGACCTGCGCCGGGCTGTAGTCGCGCGCGCCGGCCTCGCGCACAGCGGCGAAGAATATCGCACCGAGGGCCACGGCATCGCTGGGCGCATAGAGGCGGATGTGCACGGGCTTCATGGCGACACCATAGAGCGCCGCTCTACAAGTCGTCCAACTAAGCCGTTTGCTGGCGCACGGCGGCGGGCTTACGCAGGCGGTCGGCGACGAACCACGGCGCGTAGAGCACCAGGATCGCCGCGATGCCGATACCGATCGTCACCGGGATGTAATCGGGCCAGTTCGGCAGATAGTCATAGAACGTCGCGTGGCCCGGCTTGGCGCGGAAGAAGCCGTAATTGACGCCCAGTACCCAATCGGTGAGCGCCGCGGCGCCTGCATAGACGAAGGTCCAGCCGATGACGCGCGGGATCGACGCCGCGACGGGCCGCATGCCGCTGCCGGCCATGAGGTAGGTCACCGCCGCGATGATCGTGCCGTGGCCGAGCAGGAAGACGATGAATTGCGGCTCGGGGAAAGCATAGTTCACGTCGGGGGTGACGAGGCCCTGCGTCGTGCCGGCCAGCGCCCAGAAATATGCAAGCTCGAAGGCGCGCTGGTTCGGCGTGAGCAGCGTGATGATCAGCGCGATGGTCGCCCAGTCGCACAGGTTCATCGGGAATTCGTTGCCGAGGCCGAGCCAATTGCGGCTGATGAACAGCACATACCAGCCGATCCATGTGCCGATCAGCACGGCGGCGAAACCGGCGCGGATGACGGCGTCGGCGCGCGGACCGCTGCGGCGCGCGACGACGGCGAGGATCATCGGAACGATCAGCGTCAGCGCCATCACGACCTGATGCTGGAAGCCGAACAGAACGAACTTCTCTTGCAAGGCGCCCTTCCCTCGCGGATTGCACACACACTAGAGCGGCCAAGCGTGGCGGATTGTGGGCGCGGATCAGTTCGGAACGCGGCTGAAATAATCTTTAGCCCAGAGGAACAGCGCGAGACCCGCGTCCTCGGCGGCATGAAGATGCGCCGGCGCGGTTCCGACCAGAAAGATGCCCCCCGGCGTCAGCTTGTGCGCGAGCAGGAAGCGGTCGATGGCGCGGCTCAGGGCACGCGGCTCGCTGGGCGCGCCGGCGAGGACGGCACAATCCGATAACGCGGCGATGCGGGTATCGGCGGCGCGGCGCTCGTCCTCCGCAAGGCCGTTCAGCACGAAGATCGCACCGCCCAGATGCGTACCGCGATTCATCAGCACGCCGGCATAGGAGCGGTAGTCGAGGCCGAGGCGCTCCGCGCGCCTCAGGCGATGCAGCGCGATGTCCCGGCGCGGCGGCTTGTGCGCCTCGGCCAAGGCTTTGCGCCACAGCCAGGCCTCCCAGGAAAGATCGAGGACGGGCCCGCCATTGTGGCCGATACGCGGCGGCGCACTCGTATAGGGCGTGAGCTGGACCGGGATTCGGTGGCGGCGAGCCATGGAACGAGGCTAGCAGAGCGGAACCGCCGCGCATCTGCCGCATCGTCGCAGATCGCGATTTTCCGTCGCGTGAGGTGCCTCGGCCGCTCTATAACTAGTCACCGTGCCTGCGAATCGAGCGGGCGGAACGACACTCTTCCGGGTACGGATCAAACATATGTCCAACGTCGCGGTGATCGGCGCCCAATGGGGCGACGAAGGCAAAGGCAAGATCATCGACTGGCTCGCCAACCGAGCCGAGATGGTGGTGCGCTTCCAGGGCGGCAACAATGCCGGCCACACCATCGTGGTGGGCGACAAGACCTACAAGCTGTCGCTGCTGCCCTCGGGCGTGATCCAGGGCAAACGCTCGATCATCGGCAATGGCGTGGTGGTCGATCCGTGGTCTTTGATGGACGAGATTGCGCGGCTGGCTTCGGCCGGTTTGCACATCACGCCCGACGTGCTGGTGCTGGCCGAGAACGCCGTGCTGGTGCTGCCGATCCACCGCGAGCTGGATGCGGTGCGCGAGATGTCGAACTCGTCGAAGCTCGGCACCACGAAGCGCGGCATCGGGCCCGCCTATGAGGACAAGGTCGGACGCCGCGCCATCCGCGTGGTCGATCTGAAGGACCTCGCGAGCCTTCCGGCGAAGATCGACCGGCTCCTGGCGCATCACAACGCGTTGCGCCGCGGTTCGGGCGCGGAGGAGATCGACGCGGACGCGCTATTGGCGGAGCTGACCGCGATCGCGCCGAAGGTCCTGCCCTATGTCGGATCGAGCTGGCGCGAGCTGGACGCGGCGCGGCGCGCCGGCAAGCGCGTGCTGTTCGAAGGCGCGCAGGCGGTGCTGCTCGACATCGATCACGGCACCTATCCCTATGTCACCTCGTCCAACACAGTGGCGGGACAGGCGGCCGCTGGCTCGGGCATCGGGCCGCGCCAGATCGGCTATGTGCTCGGCATCACCAAAAGCTACACCACGCGCGTCGGCGAAGGGCCGTTCCCGACCGAGCAGGTCAACGCGATCGGGGAGTTGCTCGGCACGCGCGGCGCGGAGTTCGGCACGGTGACGGGCAGGAAGCGCCGCTGCGGCTGGTTCGACAGCGTGTTGGTGCGCCAGACCGCGATCACCGGCGGCATCGACGGCATCGCGCTGACCAAGCTCGATATCCTGGACGCGTTCGACACCATCGAGGTGTGCGTCGGGTACAAGTTGGGCGACCAGGTACTCGACTACCTGCCGGCGGACGCGGTGGCGCAGGCGCAGCTCGTGCCGGTCTACGAGACGCTGGAGGGCTGGAAAAGCTCGACGCGCGGCGCGCGCAGCTGGGCCGACCTGCCGGCCAATGCCATCAAATATGTGCGGCGCATCGAAGAGCTGATTGGCGCGCCGGTGGCGCTGCTCTCCACCAGCCCGGACCGCGACGACACCATCATGGTGCGCGATCCGTTTGTCGGCTAGGCGTTTCCGTAGCGTTACCACCCCTTCCGCGCCGCGCGAAAACGAGGCACGCTCCCATCCAGAGATAACCGGAAGGGAACGCCTCCTATGATCAAGACCCGTTTCACCGAGATGTTCGGCGTCGAGGCGCCGATCACCTGCGGCGGCATGACCCGCGTCGGCAAGGCCGAGCTGATCGCTGCCGTCGCCAATGCGGGGGCGCTCGGCTTCCTCACCGCGCTGACGCCGGGCTCGCCCGAGAAGCTGGTGGCGGAGATCAAGAAGACGCGCGATCTCACCGATAAGCCGTTCGGCATCAACCTCACCATCCTGCCGTCGATCAACCCGATCCCCTATGACGAGTACCGCCAGGTGATCTGCGAGAGCGGCTGCAAGGTCGTCGAGACCGCGGGCAACAATCCGCAGCCGCACCTGCCCTCGTTCAAGGCGGCGGGCGTCAAGGTGATCCACAAATGCGTCACCGCGCGCCATGCGGTGAAGGCGGAGAGCATTGGCGTCGACTGCGTCTCGATCGACGGCTTCGAGTGCGCCGGACATCCGGGCGAGGAGGATATCGGCGGGCTCGTGCTGTTCCCCGTGACCGTGTCGAAGCTGAAGATCCCGGTGATCGCGTCGGGCGGCATCGCGGATGCGCGCGGTCTGGTCGCCGCCCTGGCGCTGGGCTGCGAGGGCGCGAACATGGGAACGCGCTTCATGGCCACCACGGAAGCACCGATCCACGAGAAGGTGAAGGAAGCCCTGGTGACGAACGACGAACGGGCCACCGACATGATCTTCCGCACGATGCACAACTCGTCGCGCGTGGCGAGGAACGCGATCAGCCAGCAGGTTGTCGAGATCGAGCGCCGCGGCGGCGCCAAGTTCGAGGACGTGCGCGATCTCGTCGCCGGCACGCGCGGCGGCGTGGTCTACGACACGGGCGACACCGATTACGGCATCTGGTCGGCCGGCCAGACGCAGGGCCTGATCCACGACATCCCGAGCTGCAAGGACCTCGTCGCACGCATCATGACGGAGGCTGAGGCGATCATCCGCGGACGGCTGGACAAGCTCGTCGCCTAAGCACGCGATCACCGGCAAAAGGGCGAGCGGGGCGAAGTGCCTTGCTCGCCCTTTTCATTTGAGGTGGTTCAGAGGCCCGCTGCCGTGGCCGAAGCCGGGTGCGGTCGCAATGGCGTTCTGCACGAAGGCGTGGGCACGCGCGATGGCGTCGGTCAGCGGCAGGCCCTGCGCCAATCCGCAAGCGATCGCCGTCGCGAGCGTGCAGCCGGTGCCGTGGGTGTGCCTGGTCTCGATGCGCGGCGCGAAGAACAGGCGCGGTGGGGTATCGAGCGTGAACAGCACGTCGGTGATGGTGGCCTCGCTGCCGTGACCACCCTTGATCAGCACCGCATCGGGGCCTAGCGACAGCAGCATCTCGCCGGCGCGCAAAACGTCCTCCGGATCGGCGAGGGCGAAGCCGCACAGCGCCTCGGTCTCGGGCAGGTTCGGCGTGATCAATGTTGCGCGCGGGAAAAGATCGGCCTTCAGCACCTCGATCACGCCGCCGTCGGCGAGCGCGGTGCCGCTGGAGGATGCCAGGATCGGATCGACAACCAGCGGGATGCCACGCGGCAATGCGGCGGCGACCTCGCGGGCGATCGCGGCGGCGCCCAGCATGCCGATCTTGATTGCGTCGGCACCGATATCGGCGAGGCAGCGCGCGATCTGCGCGCGGACCACAGCGGGCGGGATGGGATGGACGGCGCCGATGCCGGTCGTGTCCTGCGCCGTCACCGCGGTGATCGCGGTCATGGCATAGACGCCGAGCGCGCTCGCGGTCTTGATATCCGCTTGGATGCCGGCGCCACCGCCGGAGTCGGAGCCGGCAATGCTCAGAAGCCGCGCGGGCTTCGTCACACCGCGACCTCTTGGATCGCGCTGACGATGTCGCCGACCACGGCGCGAACCAGGGCCTCGTCGTCGCCTTCGGCCATCACGCGGATCACCGGCTCGGTGCCCGACTTGCGCACCAGCAGACGGCCGGAGCCGTTGAGGCGCGCCTCGCCGGCTTTGATGCTCGCGGCGACGCGGTCGTTGGCGAGCGGCGAGCCCTTCTGGCTTTGGAAGCGGACGCTTTCGAGGACCTGCGGCAACGGATCGAAGAGATGCGCCGCCTGGCTGGCCGGCTTTCCTTCCGCCGCGAGCACGGCGAGGATCTGCAGCGCCGCGATCAACCCGTCGCCGGTCGGCGAGATGTCGCTGAGCACGACATGGCCGGACTGCTCGCCGCCGACATTGTAGCCGCCCTTCGTCATCTGCTCGATCACATAGCGGTCGCCGACGGCGGCGCGTGCCAGATTGAGGTTCAGCGATTTCAGATAGCGCTCGAGACCGGCGTTCGACATCACCGTGCCGACGACACCGTTGCCCTTGAGGCGGCCGCGCGCCGACCACGATTTGGCAAGCAGCGCCAGCACCTGGTCGCCGTCGATCGTGCGGCCGCGCTCGTCGCACATCACGACGCGGTCGGCGTCGCCGTCGAGCGCAATGCCGAAGTTCGCGCGCATCTCCTTGACCTTGGCGGCCATCGCCTCCGGCACGGTCGAGCCGCAATCGGAGTTGATGTTGAAGCCGTCAGGCGAAACGCCAATCGGGATCACCTCGGCGCCGAGCTCCCACAGCACCTCGGGCGCGACCTTGTAGGCGGCGCCGTTGGCGCAATCGATCACGATTCGCAGGCCTTCGAGCGTGAGATCGGATGGAAAGGTGCGCTTGGCGAATTCGATGTAGCGCGCCTGGCTGTCGTCGATGCGCTTGGCGCGGCCGAGCTTGGGCGAGGTGGCGAGGCCCTGCTCGAGGCCGCCATCCATCAGCGCCTCGATGGCGGCTTCGTGCTCGTCGGAAAGCTTGCGGCCGTCGGGGCCGAAGAACTTGATGCCGTTGTCCTGATACTGGTTGTGCGAGGCGGTGATCATCACGCCCATGTCGGCGCGCAGCGAACGGGTCAGCATCGCGACGGCCGGCGTCGGCAGCGGGCCGAACAGGAAAACGTCCATGCCCACCGCGGTGAAGCCGGCGACCAGGGCGCTCTCGATCATGTAGCCGGAGAGGCGCGTATCCTTGCCGATCACCACGCGATGGCGGTGCTCGCCGCGGGTGAAGATGCGCCCCGCCGCCATGCCGGCGCGCATGGCGATGGCGGGCGTCATGGCGCCCGAATTGGCGCGGCCACGGATGCCGTCGGTACCGAAGTATTTCCGGCTCATGGGAGCTTCCTTTTGTTGCCGGGCTTTTAGCAGGATTTTGGCCCGGAAGCCGCGCAACAATTGTTAACGGATGCGACAAGGCCCGTTTCTTGGGCCGTCAGGTTCCCAGTACTTTCTCGACCGCAAGGGCGTCCCGCAAGGGGCCAGGCGCGTGGGTGCGGATATAGTCCGCGCCCTGACGAACGGCGTAAAGCTCGGCCGCCAGGCTGGCCGGGCCGGCCTCGGCGGCGCTTTTGCCGGTGACGGCGCGCAGGAACGACTTGCGCGAGACCGAGATCAGGATAGGCAGCCCGTAGCGCGCTTTCAGCTCCGGCAGGCGGCGCAGGACGGTGAACGAGGTTTCGGGATCGGTGCCCAGGAAGAACCCCATGCCAGGATCGAGGATCAAGCGGCCGCGCGCAATGCCGGCGGCTTCGAGCGTCGCGAGCCGGACATCGAAGAAGTGGAACAGGCGGTCCATGATCTCGCGCGGCGGAATGTCGACGCGGATCGCCTGCCCGCGCGCCTGCACGGAATGCATCACGATGAGCTTCGCGGGTGCGGCGGCGAGCGCGGGATAGAGCACGGGATCGGGAAAGCCCTGGATGTCGTTGAGATAGCCGACGCCTTCTGCCAGTGCCCAGCGCTGAACTTCCGGGGCATAGCTGTCGATGGATATCGTGACGCGGCCGAGCGACGGCAGCACGGATTGGAGACGCGCGATCTCGGTTTGCGGCGGTACGGGCGCAGCGTCGGGGTTCGAGGAAGCGGCGCCGATGTCGAGAACATCCGCGCCGTCTGCGAGGAGCATCCGCGCCTGCGCGATGGCGGCCGCGGGCTCGAGATATCTTCCGCCGTCGAAGAACGAGTCGGCGGTGATGTTGAGGATGCCGAGGATCGTCGTCATGCCGGTACCTCGGCGAGATGCTCGAGACGGTCGATGCCTTCGAGATCGGTGGCCGTGGTGAACGGCATGCGCCGCAAAAGCACCCGCGCCCTGGCGAAGGACTGCGCCGCCGCTTCGGACTGGCCCGACAGAACCTGTACCGTGCCCAGCGTCCGCCAATAGGTCGACATCGGGCGCGTGCGCCGCGCCGACAGGCCTTCGAGGAGGCGCGCCGCGGCTTGCGCATCCCGGTCGGCATAGGCGAGGAGGAACGCCTGCTCGATGAGGATCAGATAGGTGCGGCCTGTCTTCGCGGCGGCGCGTGCCAAGTGGCGCTTGGCGTCGTCGAGCTCGCGGCGGCTCAGCGCCAGCGAATAGAGCAGCATGTCGCCCGACCAGGTCGACTTGCCATAAGCCGCGTCGCGCGCGACCGCCGCGACCAGCTCGGCGTTCCAAGCCGACGGCGGGCGGCAGAGCACAACCTCCTCGTAGAGCCGCGACTCGCGGCCGAACGGCTCGATATCGCGGCCGCGCAACGCGTCGAGCAGCTTGCGCCCATCGGTGGTGCCGCCGCCGCGCGTGGAAAAGGGCAACACGTTCGAGATCGTGCTCGCCGCCGACAGGATCGCGAGCGATGCGAGGAGGCGCTGCGCCGCGCCGCCTGGCGCGAACGCCACCGAAGCGGCAAGCAGGGCGCCGGTGAAGAGCAGCGTGGCCAGTGCACCGCCGGTCATCAGCCCGCAACAGCCGGCGCGGCCTAGCGGACCGCCGGGCGGGATCGCGATGATGCCGCCGCTCATTCCGCCGAAGGCCGCCCGCCCCCAGCGCCAGCGGAACGGCCGCGGCCACAGCGTGATCCACATCACCGAGACCACCGGCACCCGCCAGCCGAACACGGCCGCCATCGCCACATGGCCGGCTTCGTGGACCGCGATGATCGCCGCATAGCCGGCGAAGACGAAGACCACCATGGCGAAATAGACGGTGAGCGGGCCGAGGCCGAACAGGTCGTAGGTATAGGGCGCCAGGCCCGCCGTACACATCAGCAGCGCCAACAGCTGGACGCCGAGCGATAGTCCGCGCAAGGCGCGGCTGGACCACGCCATCGCCGGTCCGGATGAAGAGGGCTGTCCCGCCATGCAAAAAGGGGAGGCCAAAGCCTCCCCTTTCGCAAGGTCGTTGCGCGTTTTTTCTACCTGCCCGGCTGCGGCTCCGGCATCAGCGGACCGCGCGGGCGGCCGGCGGCAGGGACGCTCGGTCCCGGACCACGCTCCGGCGCCGGCTCTTCATACGGCGTGCGGATCGGCTTGATGCCCTTGGTCAGACCGATGATCTCGTCGCCGGTGAGGGTCTCGTATTCGAGCAGGCCTTTGGCGACCGTGTGCAGGTCGTTGATCTGCGTCTCGAGAATGTGCTTCGCGCGCTGATAGCTCTCGTCGATGATCCGGTGGATCTCCGAGTCGATCTTCTGCGCGGTGGCTTCCGAGACGTTCTGGGTGCGCGACACGGAATGGCCGAGGAAGACCTCTTCCTGGTTCTCCGCATAGGCGATCGGACCGAGGTCGTCCGACATGCCGAAGCGGGTGACCATGGCACGGGCCATGCGGGTCGCCTGCTCGATGTCGCTGGAGGCGCCGGTCGTCACCATGTCGTGGCCGAAGATCAGCTCCTCGGCGATGCGGCCGCCAAACGCGACGCACAGGTCGGCGAGCATCTTCTGGCGCGTCAGCGAGAGCGCGTCACGCTCCGGCAGGCGCATCACCATGCCCAGCGCGCGGCCGCGCGGGATGATCGTCGCCTTGTGGATCGGATCGGAACCCTCGACCGCGATAGCGACGAGAGCATGGCCGCCCTCGTGATAGGCGGTGAGCTTCTTCTCCTCGTCCGACATCGCCATCGAGCGGCGCTCGGCGCCCATCATGACCTTGTCCTTGGCATCCTCGAGCTCGCCCATCGTCACGACGCGCTTGCCGCGGCGGGCCGCCAGCAGGGCCGCCTCGTTGACGAGGTTGGCGAGGTCGGCACCCGAGAAGCCGGGCGTGCCGCGCGCGATGGTGCGCGGCTCCACGTCCGGCGCCAGCGGCACCTTGCGCAGATGGACGCGCAGGATCTTCTCGCGCCCGCCGAGGTCAGGATTGGCGACGACGACATGGCGGTCGAAGCGGCCAGGGCGCAGCAGCGCCGGGTCGAGTACGTCGGGACGGTTGGTGGCGGCGATCAGGATCACGCCTTCGGTGGATTCGAAGCCGTCCATCTCGACGAGGAGCTGGTTCAGCGTCTGCTCGCGCTCGTCATTGCCGCCGCCGAGGCCGGCGCCGCGATGGCGGCCGACCGCGTCGATTTCGTCGATGAACACGATGCAGGGCGCGTTCTTCTTGGCCTGCTCGAACATGTCGCGCACGCGGCTGGCGCCGACGCCGACGAACATCTCGACGAAGTCCGAGCCCGAGATCGTGAAGAACGGCACGTTCGCCTCGCCCGCGATGGCGCGCGCCAGGAGCGTCTTGCCGGTGCCCGGCGGGCCGACGAGCAGCACGCCCTTGGGAATGCGGCCGCCGAGGCGCTGGAATTTCTGCGGGTCTTTGAGGAAGTCGACGATCTCTTTCAGGTCGTCCTTGGCCTCGTCCACGCCGGCGACGTCCTCGAACGTCACGCGGCCGGTGCGCTCGGTGAGCATCTTGGCGCGGCTCTTGCCGAAGCCCATCGCCTTGCCGCCGCCCGACTGGAGCTGACGCATGAAGAAAATCCACACCGCGATCAGCAGCAGCATCGGCAGCGCGTTGAGCAGCACGGCCATCAGGTTGAAGCCGTCATCGGGCGGCGTCACCTTGATCTGGACCTTGTGGTCGTTCATCAGGCCGGTGATGGCGGTGTCGGTCGACGGCACGACGGTGGAGAAGGTCTGGCCGTTGGTCTCGGTGCCCTTATAGACGTCGCCCTGCATGGTGACGTCCTTGATCTCGCCGGCGATCACCTTTTCGCGGAACTGGGTGTAGTTGAGGTCCGCCGCGTTCGGCTGCCGGGGCGTGCCCTGGAACAGGTTGAACAGGAACACCAACAGGAGCGCCACGACGATCCAGAGCGCCAGATTGCGAAGATTGTTCAAAGGGCCGTCCTTTCGAAAGCGGGGGCCAGGGCCGACAGAGGTAACGCACCAAGAGATAGGTCGTTTTACCCCGATTGCCAGCCTTCCATCGTTAAGAGTTTTGCACCCCAGCCACCCACAGAGCAATCAGAATGCCAAAACCCGATTAATACAGTCTGATCGCGGCTCTTCTACGGTTCCGCGACGCGATTGGATGATTTGCCGCGCTTGCGGCCGGTTTCGGGTGCGACGAAGACGGTTCCGGGGCCGAAAGCCCCCCGTCCCGCTGGGGCAAGGAACACACGGCAGCCGTGCAGCGTGGCGCCGCCGCCCAGCGTATTGTCCCGGATCGCGTCGAACAGCCGCTCGAGCCGCGCGAAGCGGGGACGGTAGGGCTGTCCCGAAACGGTCATCAGGAGACGCGCGAAGGCGCGCAGCGCGATCTCGCGCGGCGCCGCGGTCAGCGCGGCTGCGTCGATGTGGACGCCGGACGCCTCGGGCCGCGCGGCGCGGACGAGAACAGCCTCGGTGACGGCATCGAGCGCCTCGCGGGCGCGGGCGAGATGGACGGCTGCGGCGGTCATGCGGGCGCGGGTCAGGCCGGCCTCCTCGAGGGCGGGCAAGAGCTTGCGCAGCCGGACGCGGGCGAAGCGGTCCTCGCCGTTCATCGGATCCTCGAGCCAGGGATGGCCGTGACCCGAAAGATGGGCACGCAGGTCGTCGCGCGGCAGGGAAAGCAACGGCCGCACCACGACCAGCTCGTCGAAGCCCGCAACGGGATAGGACGCGAGCGGCCGCATCGCGGACAAGCCGTCGAGCCCGCTGCCCCGCGCCAGGCGCAGCAGGAAGGTCTCGGCCTGGTCGTCGCCGGTGTGCGCGACGTAGAGCGCTGCAAGCTTGGCGCGCCGCGCCCAACCGCCCATCAGACGGTAGCGGGCATCGCGCGCCGCGGCTTCGACGTCGGCGGTGGGGCGCGGGCCGGTTCGGCGCAGCGCCTTGGCCTTCAGACCGAGCGCCTTCGCCCAACGCAGCACCTGGCGCGCGTCCTTCGCGGACCCATCGCGCAACGCATGATCGACAGTGACGACGACCGGCGCGGGCTTGCGCGCCTTCTTCGCCCAGCCCGCCAAGAGAAGCATGAGCGCGACGGAGTCGCCGCCGCCCGACACCGCGACGGCGCCGGGCCAAGGCAGCGCCGTCATCGCTTCGGCGAAACGGTCCTCAAGCGTCGGCTTTGCAGCCAGCGGCCTTGCGCGCGTCGGCGCCTTGCGCGAGGAGGCCTTTCGCGGCCTTGGGATATTTGGCCGGGAGCGCGGCAAGGGCGGTGCAACCTTCCTTCTTCTGGCCGGCGGCGATCAGCGACTGGCCGAGCTTCAGCATGCTATCGGGGGCACGCGGCGAGGTGGGATATTTCTTGATCACCTCTGCGAAGGAACGCTCGGCGTTGTCGTAGTCCTTCTGCACATAGGCGATGTCGCCCACCCAATAGACCGCGATCGGCGTCAGATCGCTGTCGGGATTGGCGTCGGCAAAAGAACGGAACGCGGCGCGGGCGTCGTCATAGCGCGCCTTGGCGAGCAGGTTCATCGCGGCGGAATACTGCGCATGCACGGCTGGGTCGTTTCCGGCGGGCGCAGCAGCCGCAGCCGTCGCGGGCTTCGGCGCGGACGAACCGGCCGGCAGCGTGCCGAGCACGCCGGGCGGCGGGGCCAAGTGGACGCCGGCATCGCTTCGCGGCGCGATATTCTGCGGCGCGGGCATCGGCGGCGCGGCGGCGCCCGGCGCGGTCTGCTGCGGCTGAGCGGTCATCGGGCCGCCCATGCCGCCGGGGCACGGCACCGCGGTCGCATCGCCCTGCCCGGTTCCGGCGCCGAGCTGCTGCGCGGCCAGGGCGCAGAGGCGGTATTCGAAATCCTTCTGCTGGCGCTCGATCTTCTGGTTGAGCTCGTCGATGCGGTGGCCGAGCTCCTCGTTCTGGCCGGTGAGGCGGCTGATCGAATCCTGCAGATCGCGGACCTTGTCGCCCATCGCGCGGATCTGCGCGTCCTGGCCGTCCTCATGCGCCTTGCGCGCCGCCCTCTCCTCGTCGCTCTCGCCGAAGAGATCGGCGACGCGGATGACGCCCGGGTCCTGCGCATGCGGCGCGACGTATTGCGGAACCGGGGACGCGGCGCCGGTGGCGCCCGCGACGTCGGCGGCGAACAAGGCAAGGGCCGCGACGGCGGCACCTGCGAGAAGTCTCGTTCTCATCGTTCACGCTCCCGCGAAAAGCGATTGATCCTAGAACACTTTGCCCGAATTGGGGCCCCAATTGAAAAGGCGTCCGATCGCTCGGACGCCTTTTCGTGATCGTTGCTCGAACCCTTACGAGTTCGCGCCGCCGCTCGCGATCGAGGTGACGCCGCGGCGGTTCTGCGCCCAGCAATCCTCGTTCGATTCCGAGCACACCGGGTGCTCCTTGCCGTAGGAGATCGTGTCGATACGCGCGCCGGAGATGCCGAGGCTGACGAGGAATTCCTTCACCGCGTTGGCGCGCCGCGCGCCGAGTGCGAGATTGTATTCGCGCGTGCCGCGCTCGTCGCAATCGCCTTCGACGGTGACGCGGACGCCGGGATATTTCTGCAGCCAGGTCGCTTGGCGCTGCAGCGTCGACTTGTCGTTGTCCTCGACGTTGTAGTCGTTGTAGCCGAAATGGACCGTATCGCCGACATTGACGCGCAGGTCTTCGGCGCTGCCGGGCATGATGGTCGAGGTCGGCGCGCTGGACGGCGGCGCCTCATTGGTCGCCACCGGCGGCGGCGCCTCATGGACCGGCTTGTCGGACGCGCAGCCGGCGAGCATCAGGCCCGTCGAAAGCAGCACGAGGCTCGCACCGAAAGACAATTTCCGCATCGAATTCAAAGCTCCCTCCAAATAAGGCGCGAACATCCGCGGGGGTGCGGAAATCCGGCCGATGGAACCTAATGGTCTAACGCGTTCGTGGCCAAAAAGAGCCAAAACCGTACTTTTCAGTAGTTTAAGGAGGGAACTCCTATTGGATCAAGGGCGACCACGCGGGATCGGAGGCGTCGCCCGGCGTCGGCACGCGGCGCTCGTTCCTGCCCGTCACGTCGATCGACCAGATCTGCGAACCGTGACCGCCCTGCAGCGTGCGGCCGAACATGATCACCCGCCCGTTGGGCGCCCAGGTTGGGCCTTCGTCCTCCCAGCCATTGGTGATGATGCGGGCGCCCGAGCCATCGGTGTGCATCACGCCGACATGAAATCCGCCGCTTTGATTGGTAAACGCGATCAGGTCGCCGCGCGGGCTCCAGACCGGGGTGCCATTGCGGCCCGGCGAGAACGAGATGCGGTGCTGGTTCGAGCCGTCGGCGTTCATGACGTAGATCTGCTGGCTGCCGCCGCGGTCGGATTCGAAGGCGATCTGGCTGCCGTCGGGCGAGAAGGACGGCGCGGTGTCGATCGCCGGATCGGTGGTCAGGCGCGTCATGGCGCGGGTTCGCAAATCCATCACATAGACGTCGGAATTGCCGCCGGTCTCCAGCGACATCGCCACCTTGTTGCCGTCAGGCGAGAAGCGCGGCGAGAACGTCATGCTCTGGAAATTGCCCAGCATCTCCTGGCGGCCGCTTTCGAGGTCGAACAGGTACACGCGCGGCTTGCCGGCGATGTAGGACATATAAGCGATCATCTGCGCCGTCGGGTTGAAGCGCGGCGTCAGCACCATGTAATCGCCCCGCGTCAGGAAGATCGGGTTGGCGCCGTCCTGGTCCATCACGGCGAGGCGCTTCTTGCGGGCGAGGGCGGGGCCGCTCTCGGAGATGAAGACGACGCGGGTGTCGAAATAGCCCTTCTCGCCGGTGATGCGCTCATAGATCGCGTCGGCGATGATGTGGGCGATGCGGCGCCAGTTGTCGGGCGTGGTGAAGTATTGCTGGCCGACCATCTGGCTCTCGCCGAACACGTCCCACAGGCGGAAATCGACGCGCAGGCGGCCGTCGGGCTGCGCCGCGACCTGGCCGACGACGAGCGCCTGGGCGTTGATCGTGCGCCAGGAGCCGAATTGCGGCGCGGTGTTGATGTTGCCGATCTTCTCGATGAACGACTTGGGATCGAGCGGGCGGAACAGGCCCGAGCGATCGAGGTCGGCGCGGATCACCTTGGCGATGTTCTGCGCCGCCACCGTGTCACCGGCGTTCGGCGCGATGAAGTCGGGGATGGCGATGGGCATCGGCTGGACGTTGCCCTGGTCGACGGTGACGTGCAGCTCGGCGCGGGCCGGCGCAGCGAGACACATGGCCAGGCTGAGAGCGGCCGCGATGGCGGCGACGAAGCGGGGAAGGCGGTGGTCTGTCATACGTCGCGTCTCCGTCATTCGGTCATGCTGCGTGGATCGAAATCGATCGAGATATCGCGCCACGCCGAATATTTGTCGTTCGGCAGCTTGTAAGGCTGGCACGTCATGATCGCACGCCGGGCCGCCTCGGCCGCAGCGCGCATGAAAGGATCGCTCGCCGCCGCAGCCGCCGAGTCTGCCGACAATTGTGGCGGCTGTGCGACGCTGCCGTCGGGATTGAGCGAGAGCCGGAAGGTCGGGATCAGCCGTTCGGAATGCGGCGCGCCGGTCGGCGGGCTCCAGCATTGCGCGATCTGGCTCTTGAGTGCGGTGACCAGATCCGCGGTCTCGGCGTTCATGGCGCCCCCCCCCTTCACCGTTTTTTCGGCGACGCGCGCATTGCGCGGCGCGGCGGCCGGCGTGGTCAGCTTGTTGAGCAGCGAGCTGAAATCGTCGGCCTTCGGCTTTTTCGCCTCTTTCGGCGGCGCGGGCGGCGTTTCGGGCGCGGGCTGCGGCTTGGCCATGGGCTTGGGCAGCGGCTCTTTCTTGGGCAGTACGGGCTGCGAGGGAACCGGCGCGGGCTCGCTGTCCTCGTCGGGCCGCGGCGCGGGGGTCGGCGTGGGCGGCACGGGCTGCGGCGGTGGGATCGGCGCCTCGGCGGGCTTGGGCGCGGTCTTCTGCACCGTCGGTGCGATGTTGGTCTTGTCGGCGATGGTCACCAGATCGACGGGAACCGAGGGCGGCGAATCTTCGGCGACCTGGAGCAAGGGACGCCAGTTCAGGCTGAAATACACGATGAAGGCGATCAGCCCGACATGCGCAATCACCGCCAGCAACGCGCCGAGGACCATGCTCCAGCGCGGCGTGGTGGTGATCGGGTTAATTCTGGTCAGGCTTAGGCTTTGCGACATCGGTCACGAGCCCAATATGGGTGAAGCCTGCGGCGGAAAGAAGGCCCATCACCTCCATGACGCGGCCGTAATCGACCGCCTTGTCGCCGCGCACGAAGATGCGCTGGTCGTAGCCGTTGGCGCTGATCGCTTTCAGCTTGTCGACAAGGCCCTCCTCCGCGATCGGCGTGTTCTGTAGGAAGATACGGCCGTCGCGCTTGACGGTGATCGAGAGCGGTTCGCGGTCTTGGCCGAGCGTCTGGGCGCGTGTCTTGGGCAGGTCCACCGGCACGCCGACGGTCAGAAGCGGCGCCGTCACCATGAAGACGATGAGCAGCACCAGCATCACGTCGACGAACGGCGTGACATTGATCTCGGCCATGGCGCGGCGCCGGGAGCGGCGCACGCCTTTCTCGCGGGATTGAAGCGCCGCGGCCATCGCTCAGCGCGCCTTCTCGTCGAGCTGGCGCGACAGGATGGCGGAGAACTCGTCGGCGAAGGCGTCGAGGCGCGTGGTGTAGCGCCCGATCTCGTTGACGAAGCGGTTGTAGAACACCACCGCCGGGATCGCGGCCAGAAGGCCCATCGCCGTCGCAAAGAGGGCCTCGGCGATGCCGGGCGCCACCACGGCGAGCGTGGTGTTGTGCTGCGCGGCGATGGCGGTGAAGGAATTCATGATGCCCCACACCGTGCCGAAAAGGCCGACGAAGGGCGATACCGAACCGACCGTCGCGAGGAAGCCGAGCTGGCGCTCCAGCCCGTCGGTCTCGCGCAGGATGGAGACGTTCATCGCCTTCTCGATGCGGTCCTTGATGCCGGGGACCAGCGCCTCGCGCGGCGCGCCGCCCTCGAAGGCGCGGCGCCATTCGCGCAGCGCCGAGACGAAAGTCACGGCCATCGGATGATCCGGCTTGGCGGCGAATTGCTGATAGAGCTCGTCGAGCGACTGGCCGGACCAGAAGGTCTTCTCGAACCGCGATGCCTTGCGCTTGATCGCGCCGAAAGCGAGCCATTTGTTGAAGATGATCGCCCAGGACCACAGCGAGGCGATCAGGAGGATGCCCATCACCACCTTCACCACCGGATCGGCCCGCTCGACCGCCGAGACAATCGAGAAGCGGCCGGCGTCGGCGGCCGCCGCGTCGGAACCGGGCGTGATGTCGCCATTGACCGCCGGTGCGGGCGCGATGTCGCCGCTCTCGACCGGAGCGCCGGTCGGCGCGGCGGAGGGTGCGTGTTGGGCCAGCGCGGGGGTCGCGAACGACAGTGTGAGGGCTGCAAGCGCCGCGACGAGGGTGCGGTGAAGGTTCATTCTCGAAAAGCCTCTAGTTCCGCGAAGCGCGCGCCGCGCCAGCATCTTCGCAAATTGCAAAGGTCATTCAAAGATGGCCGAATTTGGACGCGAATGGTTAAGCGCCTGTTTCCAAAAGGTAAGGACGCAACTTCGCGCGAATGTCATCGGGAATCCGGCGCGGCTTGCCGCCGAGCGTCATGATGCAGGCCTCTACCTTGCCGTGCACCAGGAGCGTGTCGCCGCTGTAAATCTTCTGGTCCGCCTGCATGCGCGCGCCGGAGAGCAGCGGACAGGTTGTGCGGACCTCGATTCTGTCCTCCAGCCGTGCCGGGCGGAAAAACTCGAGGCTGGCCGTGCGCAGCGTCCAGGCGGTGGGCTCGGCGTCGTCGAGCGCGGCCATCCTGGAGATGCCGACGAGGCGGAAAAACTCGGTGCGGCCGCGCTCCATGTAGCGCAGATAGTTGGCGTGATAGACGACGCCCGAAAGGTCGGTATCCTCGTAGTAGAGGCGGATCGGCAGGATGTGGGTCTTGCCGTCGAAGCGGCCGAGGCCTTCGGGATCACTCATCGTCATCGCCCATCGGCAAAGGCATCTGCTGAGGATCGCGCGGCGGCGCGGCGAGCCCCAGATGACCATAGGCCGCGCCGGTCAGCACGCGGCCGCGCGGCGTGCGCTGCACGAAACCCTGCTGCAGCAGGAATGGTTCGACCACATCCTCCAGCGCGTCGCGGCTCTCGCCGAGCGCCGCCGCGATGGTCTCGATCCCGACCGGGCCGCCGCCGAAGCCTTCCGCGAGCAGCTTGAGATAGCGGCGGTCGAAGGCGTCGAGGCCGCGCTTGTCGACCTCCAGCCGCGACAGCGCCGCATCGGCGATCGCCGCGGTCACCTGCGCGTGACCTTGCACGGCGGCGACGTCGCGCACGCGCTTGAGCAGGCGCCCGGCGATGCGCGGCGTGCCCCGTGCCCGGCCCGCGATCTCGCGCGCGCCGTCGGGCGTGAGATCGAAGCCGAGCACGCGCGCACCGCGCTCGACGATCGCGAGCAGTTCGTCGGCGGTGTAGAAGTTCAGCCGCACCGGAATGCCGAAGCGGTCGCGCAGCGGCGTGGTGATGAGGCCGGAGCGCGTCGTGGCGCCGACCAGCGTGAACGGCGCCAGCGTGATCTTCACCGAACGCGCCGACGGACCTTCGCCGATGATGAGATCCAGCTCGTAATCCTCCATCGCGGGATAGAGGATTTCCTCCACCACGGGCGAGAGGCGATGGATCTCGTCGATGAAGAGCACGTCGCGCGGCTCGAGATTGGTGAGGATGGCGGCGAGGTCGCCGGCCTTCGCCAGCACCGGGCCCGAGGTCGAGCGGAAGTTCACACCGAGCTCGCGCGCCACGATCTGCGCCAGCGTCGTCTTGCCGAGGCCGGGCGGACCGGAGAACAGAACATGATCCAGCGCCTCGCCCCGCGCCTTGGCGGCCTGGATGAAGATCGAGAGGTTCTCACGCGCCTGCTGCTGCCCGACGAAATCGGCGAGACGTTTGGGCCGCAGCGACGCTTCGAGAGAATCGTCCTCGGTACGCTCGGGGGTGACGAGGCGGTCGGCATCAGGCTTGTTCTTGCTCGCCATCTTCAAGCCAGAAACGCTTTCAAGCGTGCGGCAACGGAATGTGCATCAGCGGTCGTTAGCTTGCCGATACGCCGCAGGACGCGATCGGCGTCGACAGTCGCCAGCTTTGCAGGCCGGACCATCGACGGCGCCGGCAAGCCCGTCATGGCGAGATCGCTGATTGTGACATCGCAGTTCCAGCGCCGATTGCTCGCGCTCGTGACCATCGCAAGCCAAACCAAATCGTAGCGCGCCAAGGCCGGCGAACTTATCACGACCGCAGGGCGCCTCTTCTCCGCGAGCCTGTCCGAGTAGGGAAACGGCACAACAACGACATCGAATGGCGCGAACGCCTTAGAGCGACTTGTAGGCACGTTCGTCAGCCTCGCTCGACCATTCCGCAAAGGTGGCGAACGGGTCGTCCCCCTCGGCCTCAGCCTTTTCGAGCAACACGCCTTTGGGCGTCATCCGGTAACGCACGCGGTCGCCGGCCTTCAAACCCAACCGGCTGCGAACTTCGCGCGGGATAACTGTCTGTGCCTTGGTGGTGATTTTGGAATAAGCCGTCGTCATCCGCGTCTCCGCGCTCGTAAGAAGGTAAGACGTCTTACCATAAGGCCTAGGCTTTCGCCATCGCACGCAAGCTCTCGCGGATCAGCGCGTCCACCGCCGCGCCCTGGCCCAGGTCGTTGGCGGCGCGGGCCACCATCTCGGCGGCCTGGCCCTGGCCGTAGCCGAGCTTCACCAGCGCGGCGACCGCATCCGCCTCCGGCCCACGCGGCGCGACGGCGATGGGTGCGCCGCCGTCATCGACATGGCCGCGCAACATCATGGCGGGCGCCTTGTCCTTCAGCTCGGTCACGATGCGCAGCGCGAGCTTGGGCCCGACGCCCTGCGCCTTGCCGATAACCGCCTTGTCGGAGAGCGCCAGCGCGCGCTCCAATTCGCGGCTCGACAGCGCCGAGAGCACGTTCAGCGCGACGCGCGCGCCGACATTCTGCACCGTCTGCAGCAGGCGGAACCATTCCCGCTCCTCAGCGGAATGGAAACCGTAGAGCCGGATCGCGTCGTCGCTGACCTTGGTTTCGATCATCAGCGCGGCATGCGCGCCGGGACCGAGCTTGGCCAGCGTCGAGGCCGGGCAATGCACCAGATAGCCGACGCCGCCGACGTCGAGGATCACGTGATCCTCGCCCACACTGTCGACCAGGCCGGAGAGCTTGCCGATCATGCCTGAAGCGCCGCCATCAGGCGCGCGCGGGTGCCGGCGAGATGGGCGTGCGCGATTGCCGCCGCCAGCGCGTCGGCGGCATCTGCCTGCTCGACGCGGCAAGCGGGAAGCAGGCGGCGCACCATGGCCTGCACCTGTTCCTTCTGCGCATGGCCGACGCCGACGACGCTCTTCTTGATATGATTGGGAGCGTATTCGGCGATCTCGAGCCCGGCTTGCGCGGCGGCGAGAAGCGCGACGGCGCGGGCATGGCCGATCTTGAGCGCGGCCTGCGGATCCTTGGCGACGAAGGCCTGCTCCACCGCGATGGCGCTCGGGCGCTGTTCGGCGATCACGACGGCGAGCGTCCGGTGCAGCGTCATCAGGCGCACGCCGATGCCCTCGGCGGTCTTGGTGGTGATCACCCCATGGGCAACATGGTCGAGCTTGCTGCCGGTGACCGCGATCACGCCCCACCCCATCCGGGCGAGGCCGGGATCCAGTCCGAGGATGCGAATCGGGGCGGCCATGACCCTTTGTGCCCCGTTCGTTCCCGCCATTCAACAACGGCGTGATCTGTCACGGCCAAGTTGAAAGGCCCGACGTCGGCTTAGCCGCTCAGCTTGGCCATCAGCGCATCGCTGAGTTCGTAATTGCCGTAGACGTTCTGCACGTCGTCGTGGTCGTCGAGCGTCTCGATCAGCTTGACCAGCGTCTCGCCGGCGGCGTCGGGCACCTGCACGCCGTTGGTCGGACGCCACACGAAACCGGCCGAGGTCGGCGCGCCGAGCTTGGCCTCCAGCGCGTCGCGCACCGCGGCGAAGTCGTCGAGGCTGGTGAGGAATTCGTGCGCCTCGTCGGCCGACACGACCTCGTCGGCACCGGCCTCGAGCGCAACCTCGAGCATCGCGTCGTCGCTACCCTTGTCCTTGGGATAGACGACCTGGCCGACATGGCTGAACATGAAGGTGACCGAGTTGTTCGCCACCATCTCGCCGCCGAACTTCGAGAAGGTCGAGCGCACGTCGGCGCTGGTGCGGTTGCGGTTGTCGGTCAGCGCCTCGACGATGAGCGCAACGCCGCCGGGGCCGCGGCCCTCGTAGCGCACCTCGTCGTAGTTCTCGGCGTCGCCGCCCTGGCCCTTCTTGATGGCGCGCTCGATGTTGTCCTTGGGCATCGACTCCGCCTTGGCAGCGAGGATCGCGGTGCGCAGACGCGGATTGTGGTTGGGGTCGGGCAGCCCGCTTTTGGAGGCGACGGTGATCTCGCGGCTGAGCTTGGAGAAGAGCTTGGAGCGCTCTTTGTCCTGCTTGCCCTTGCGGAACATGATGTTCTTGAACTGACTGTGGCCGGCCATCGCTTTATTTTCCGGGAAATCGGCGGGTGAGATAGCCGGGCGGGGCCGGAATGTTCAAGTGGGGGTGTCGGGAACGGCCGGTCCCGGCCGTCCTTGGCCCAGGAAGAGAGACACAAAACGGAGAAAAACCCATGCGCTTCATGATGTTCATGATCCCGGAGGTCTATCAGCGCCCCGTGCCGGCCGATTTCGCCCCGACGCTGGAGCAGATCCAGACGATGGAAGCTTTCAACATGGACATGGAGAAGGCCGGCATCCTGCGGGGGCTCGACGGCCTGACGCCGCCGAGCCAGGCGGTGCGGGCCGCCTTCAAGGCCGGCAAGCCGCCGGTCATCACCGACGGCCCCTTCGCGGAGACCAAGGAAGTCGTCGGCGGCTATTGGCTCATCGAGGTCGCCAGCCGCGAGGAGGCGATCGGCTGGCTGAAACGCATTCCGGCGTCCGACGGCGACATCGTCGAACTGCGCCGCATCTTCGAGCCGGAGGATTTCAAGCCGTAGAACTGACGGGCGATGGCGGGCCTTTAAGCTCGACCGTGTTGCCGTCGGGATCCAAAACATAGATCGACGGGCCGTCGCCCTCGGCGCCATGGCGCTGTCCGGAGCCGGTGATCGTCGCGCCATGCGCGGCAAGATGGGCGCGGATGGCGTCCTCGTCGAATGGGGTGATCTGGATCGCGAAGTGGTCGAGGTTGCGCCCTTCCTGCGCCGGGCCGGCGCCGCCGAGCCTGCCCAAGGCACCGTCGAGCGGGATGAGGTCGATCAGCGACGCGCCGGCGCGCACCTGCCACAAGCCTATCGTGTCCTGCACCTTGTCGAGCGTACAGCCGAGCACGCCTTGGTAGAAGGCGAGGCTTCTATCGAGATCGCGCACACGCAGCACGACGTGATCGATGGCGCGCAGCGCGAAGGGCACCTCAGGCGAAAGCATAAGCGTCCATCCGCAGCGAGCCGAAGGTCGTGCTCTTGTGCAATCGCGTCGAAGCGCCGCCCGCCCCATAAGCGACGAAGAGCGGCATGAAATGCTCCTCGGTCGGCTGGGCGCGCGCGGCCTCGGGCGCGAGACGGCGATAGTTGGCGAGATCGCCGTCGCGGCGCTCCATCAACGCGTCGTGCACCCAATCGCCGAATGCGGCGGACCAGGTCGGCTCCGGCGCATTCATGTCGTGGCGGTCGAGCTGGCGCAGATTGTGGACATAGCCGCCGGACGCCAGGATCAGCGCGCCCTCCTCGCGCAGCGGCGCCAGCGCGCGGCCGAGTGCCATGTGATGCGCGGGCGTCGACCGGCTCTGCACCGACAGCTGCAACACGGGAATGTCGGCTGCCGGATACATCAGCATGAGCGGTACCCAGGCACCGTGATCGAGGCCGCGTGTGGAATCGGACGCCGCCGCGCCCAAAAGCTTCGCGGCGCGCTCCGCCAGCGCCGGCGCGCCGGGCGCGTCGTAGCGCAGGCGATAGAGCGCCTCGGGAAAACCGCCGAAGTCGTGGATCGTGGTGTTCGCCGCCGCCATCGTCAGCACGGGGACGTCGGTGTCCCAATGCGCCGAGACGCAGAGCACCGCTTTCGGGCGCTCGAACGCATCGCCCAGGCTGCGCAGAAAATCGCGCGCCGGCACGTCGTCGAACGGCAGCGTCGGCGCGCCATGGGAGACGAAGAGCGCGGGCAGCATCCGCGCTACACCCGCGTCGGGAAGGGGTTGCGCTCCTTGAACTGCTTCTGGTGCCAATAGGGATAGGCGGGCGTCGTCGCGCTCGCCTTGTCGAGCAGCTTCACCTGCTCGGACGTGAGGTTCCAGCCGATGGCGCCGAGATTGTCGGTCAGCTGCTTCTCGTTGCGCGCGCCGATCACCACCGTCGACACGGTCGGCCGCTGCAGCAGCCAGTTGAGCGCGATCTGTGGCACGGTCTTGCCGGTCTCTTTCGCGATGCTGTCGAGCGCGTCGACCACGGTGTAGACGTGCTCGTCCGGCACCGGCGGGCCGAAATCGGCGGTGGTGTGCAGGCGGCTGACTTCGGGCAGCGGCGCGCCACGGCGGATCTTGCCGGTAAGACGGCCCCAGCCCAGCGGCGACCACACGACGGCGCCGACGCCCTGGTCGAGACCGAGCGGCATCAGCTCCCACTCATAGTCGCGGCCGATCAGCGAGTAGTAGGTCTGGTTCGCCACGAAGCGCGGCAGGCCGTAGCGGTCCGCCGTCGCCAGCGCCTTCATCAGGTGCCAGCCGGAGAAGTTCGAGACGCCGATATATCCGATCTTGCCGGCGCGGATCAGCGCGTCGAGGGTGGAGAGCATTTCCTCGGGCGGCGTCTTGGCGTCGTAGCCGTGCAGCTGAAAGAGATCGATGTGATCGGTGCCGAGGCGCTTCAGCGCCGTCTCGACGGCGCGCGTGAGATGGAAGCGCGAGCTGCCGACATCGTTCGGACCTGCTCCGGAACGGAACGTCGCCTTGGTGGAGATCAGCACTTTGTCGCGGCGGCCTTTGATGGCGGCGCCCAGCACCTCTTCCGCCGCGCCGCCGGAATAGATGTCGGCGCTGTCGAACATGGTGAGGCCGTGCTCGAGGCAGACGCTGACGAGACGCGTCGCTTCCTCGGCGTCGCTGGAACCCCAGCCGGCGAGACCGCCCTTGCCGCCGAAGGTGCCGGTGCCGAAGCTGAGCACGGGGACGTGGAAACCGGAACGGCCGAGCTGACGATAGTCCATGATGGGCTCCTCGATAGCGAAGGATGAGCGTCGCGCCGCTGCGTCCTCTATTCAACCGCGAAGCCGGCGCGGGTAATGCTCAAAGCACCGGCAGCGCCTGCTTCAATCGCCCGCCGATGCGCACCGGCTCGATGCGGGCGGCGAGGCCTTTCGCATTCGTCTCGACGAACACGCCACACAGCGTTGCGGGGCCGGTGGCCGGCGTGAAGCGGCCGGTGTTCATCTTGGTGACGAAGCGCTGCACCGGCTGGAATTTCTCCATGCCGATCACGCTGTCGTAGTCGGCGCAGGCGCCGGCGTCGGTCTGATAGGCCGTGCCGCCGGGCAGAATCTGTGCGTCGGCGGAGGGAATGTGCTGATGCGTGCCGACCACGAAGCTGGCGCGGCCGTCGCAGAAATGGCCCATCGCCATCTTCTCGCTCGTCGCCTCGGCGTGGATATCGACGACGATCGCGTCGGCGGCTTCGCCGAGCGGGCAAGCGGCAAGCTCGTGCTCGACGGCGGCGAAGGGATCGTCGAGCGCATCCATGAAGACGCGGCCCATCACGTTGATCACCAGCGCGCGCTCGCCCTTGCGCGTCTGCACCAGACTGGCGCCGCGGCCTGGGGTGCCCTTGGGATAATTCGCCGGGCGCAGCACGCGATCCTCGTCGCCGATGAAGGAAAGAATCTCCTTCTGGTCGGCCCAATGGTTGCCGGTGGAGACGACGTCGATGCCGAGCGCGAAGAAATCCGCAGCGATGGCGCGCGTCAGGCCGAAGCCGCCGGCGGCGTTCTCGCCGTTGACGATGACGAGATCGAGGTCGAGCAGGTCTTTGAGACGGGGAAGCTCGGCGGAAAGAACGTCGCGGCCGGGCTTGCCGATCACGTCGCCCAGGAAAAGAATACGCATGACCCCTCTTAACACAGGAAGGGCATCGTGACGTCCGGGAATTTGCTGGCGCGGGGCATCGCGCAGACGCTGGCCGCGGTCGCGGTCATGGGTGCCATACTGCTCGGCGCGGCCGGCGATTGGCGCTGGCCGCAGGCCTGGGCGTTCCTCGTCATCTTCACCGTCGCATCGGCCATCGTGATCGTCTTCCTGCTGCGGCACGACCCCGGCCTTCTGAACGAGCGTCTTGGCGGCATCAAACGCAAGAAGCAGGCCGGCTGGGACACGGTTTTCATGATGGGAACCGTCTTCGCGTGGTGCGCCTGGCTTGGACTGATGGCGCTGGACGCGCGGCGGTGGCACAGTTCCGTTCTGCCGGTCTGGCTGGAGATCATCGGCGGACTTCTGGTGATCACAGGCATCGTCGCGGTGCTTCCGGTGTTCGCCGCCAACAGTTTTGCCGCGCCGGTCGTGCGTCTGCAGAGCGAACGCGGCCAGCATGTGATCGATACCGGGCCCTATGCGCTTGTGCGCCATCCGATGTACGCGTCGGCGATGCTTTATCTGATCGGCATGCCGCTGCTGCTCGGCTCGCAATACGGATTGATCGGCACGCTGTGCATCGCCGCCGCCGTCGCATGGCGCGCGACGAAGGAAGAGCAGATGCTGGCGCGCGAGCTTACCGGCTATACCGACTACATGACGCGCGTGCCCTGGCGGCTGGTGCCTTATGTGTGGTGAAAGCGGCGCAGGCCGTTCTCCGTGATCACCGCGTCGAGCGGATGGTCGTGGCCCTCGCGCGGCAGCGGCGGAACTTCCTGACCGGCATAGGCGATGCCGACGGCGTACGATTTGCGTGCATCGAAGGTGCGGTCGTAATAGCCGCCGCCGTAACCGAGACGATGGCCCTCGGCGTCGAAAGCAAGCAACGGCACCAGGATCAGCGCAGGCATGACGACGGGCGCGGTCGCGAGCGGCTCGGGGATGCCATAGGCGTTCGCATTGGCATGCATCGCGTCGCCCATCTTCCAGGCGCGAAAGCTGAGCGGCGCACCGGACGTGACGGTGGGTAGCGCCAGAGGATGCCCCTTAGCAGACAGCGCCGCCATCAGCGCGCGCGGATCGGCCTCGTCGCGGAACGGGAAGTAGCCGGCGATGATGGCGCCGGGTGCTAGATCGAGATCGCCGGCGAAGCGCGCGATGGACTGGGCGTAGCCGGCGCGCGTCAGGGTCGCGCGATGGGCGCGGGCCTTGCGCCGAAGCTCGGCCTTGTTCGACATCCCCTGCCCCAAGAAAAAAAGTGGACGGACCGCCGTCGCCGTTGGTGTTTGGATCCTCACGGGCCTGCAAGTGCAGGTGGGCGCCATATGACCGAGACCACGATCCCGGCCAGGGACAGCTCCCGATGAGTACCATTAAGGCCCCTGGGCATCGCTAACCTGACGAACGAGCCAGTATCCGTCCACGCTTAACTTAGGCCGCCGCGAGCCGGTCGGCAATGTCCTCGATCCGGCCGGCGGCGCGTTCCAAGACCGCGACGCCGGAATCCGGCAAATCCGGCTCACTTTTGGTGGATATATCCTTACCGTCCGTGGCGGCCTTTTGCTCGTCG
>DASZMT010000075.1:0-25469 GCA_035551495.1 Rhizomicrobium sp.
GGACGTCGTCCAGGACACTTTTTGTGTGGACGACGAAGATCAATGAGACGTTCCGCCGAGGAGTTGCCTGCTCCACGGCTTGTATGGCCTTTGGGCTCAGCATTTCAACGACTCGCTCACGATCTTCCGACTTTCGCGCTATATGGTTGCAAGATCAATACAGCCAAGCCCACTGCGTCGAATGTCGGCCGTGCTTGTACCACGGAGCGGGCGCGTCAACAGCTTCAATTCCGTACTTAGATCGGCGGAGTTTCTGCGCAGTGATGCCTTTTTCTCGATCAGCAGCGCTGCGGTACCGGCGACGATTGGCGCGGCCATCGAAGTGCCGTCCATTGCGGCATATTTCCCACGCGGTATTGCGCTAATGACGGCGACGCCGGGGGCGACCAGGTCGGGCTTGAAGGCCGGCGAAGGCGTTGGATAGGCATAAGCCTGACCCCAGTCACTGAAAGCGGCGACGTTCTCCGCTTCGTCGATCGCCCCCACGGCGAGCACGTTGTCGAACATTCCTGGCGCCGAGTGATTGCCGATTCCTCGCCGGCCGTTATTGCCGATCGCCGCTACCGTGAGGATGCCTCTCAAATGATGGCCGCTGATCGTCAGGTAGTAATCCGGACCGTCGTTGTTGGGTCCGCCGATCGAGGCATTCAAGACGTCCGCGGGCCGCGGTAACCCTGGGCTTGTGCCGGCAAGCCAACTCAGGCCGGCAAGTATTTGGGCGGTGTATCCGACCATTCTTCCGTGCTCGTCTTTGGTCGTGAGTACTGCCGCCACAGCAAGATCGGCGTTCGGAGCCACGCCCATGTCGCGGCCGGCGCACAACGCCGAAACATGTGTTCCATGCATCGAGTAGTCACGTGGCTTGCTTCGTCTGCGCTCACCGCTGGCGCCGAAAGCTTGGAAGTAAATGGTCTTTCCCGCGAACTCCGGATGCGATGGATCGATGCCCGTATCGAGGATGCCGATCATCACGCCTCTACCTGTCAGCCCTTTGCCATTGGGCACTTGGAAGTTGATGTGGTCTCGATGCCAAGCCGCCGACTTCGAAAATTTCCCCGGCGCTGAGCGTTCGAGAGGATCGACAATCGCCACCACGTCGTTATCCAAGACGCGAGCGCCGTGCGTCTCCAACGTCGCGATGTCCTCATCCGACAAATTTGGGACGATGGCGGCGGCGAACGCTTCGAGGAACAGCGCGCGCGATCGAGTCGTACCCTGCGATTCGAATTGGCCGACGGCCGGTTGGGAGCGCGTGCGGCGATTGGATACGAGTTCAATGGTGCCGCCGTCCGAGGCCGCTTCAGTCAAGCGAAGCGCCCTTCGCACGCGTCTTCGGTCCTGGCGTATGCTGATGGTGCGCGCTGCGTGGCCGGCATCGTCCACGCGCGGGACAAAAACGATTTTCAAATTTTCCGGCAACGGTTCGATCCAGTTCCCTCCACCGGCGGCGCTTATGGCTGGTATGGGCAGCGACGAAAGTCCGTTGAGAGTTTTGAACCATGCGATCCGTTTCTGAACCAGTGTCCGGACTGCGGATCGCCGCGCGCGGGAACTGCCGCCGCCGCCCCGTTTCGCCCAGAATCTACGCCAGGCACGCAATTCGTGTACAAACTCCTCCGGCGGCATGTGCCACTGCAATTTTCTCAATTACCCGCTCCGCCCGGACACCTCAAGGCACTATAGGTAGATATTTGACGAAATAAAGATACAGAACGGTGCGCTGCATAGCGCGCTCGAATACAGAGGCCATCCAGCGAAATCCTGGTGAGCGAAGGCCGGTTGCTTGGGGCAACCAGGATGATTATTTTATGCCACGAACATCTTCGTGACCGATGAACGCTTGTTCTGGACGCCGTCCGTGCGTCGGCCAACAATGTTCCCGCCATCCGCATCGGCGGGACATGTCCGTCGCCGGCACGATGATTTTGCCGGCGCAAGCGGCGCGACAGCCCTCTTTGTCATGCCGCTATCGATTTGCGTCCGGCGGCCATGTGGTTTCGTTCTTCGGCGTCACAGATTCGCCGCCATATCTTCGAACAGCGTCGGACCGACCGGCTTCCAGCCGAGCTCCGCCTGCGTCTTGGCGCTCGACACCGGCAGGTCGAGGCTGAGGAACATCCCCAGAAAGCCGAAATGCTCGCCCGCCTTCTCCGGCGCGATCGACTGCACCGGCAGCTTCAGCGTCTTGCCGATGGCTTCGGCGATCGCCTTGATCGGCACGCCTTCCTCGCCCACCGCGTGATAGGCCGCGCCCGCCGTGCCTTTCTCCAGCGCCAGCCGGTAGAGCTTCGCCGCGTCGCCGGCATGCACCAAATTCCAGCGGTTCGCGCCGTCGCCGACATAGGCCGACACGCCCTTCTCCTGCGCCACCTGCATCGCATAGGAGACGAACCCGGCGCGGAAGCCGAGATGGTCGCTCATGCCGTGCACCGCGGGCGCCAGGCGAATCGCCGACGACCGGATACCCTTGCCGGCGAGACCGAACGCCAACTGCTCCGACACGCGGGGCGTCATCTCGTTCGTCGCCGAGCGCATGTCTTCCGTCGCGAGTTGCCCCGGCGCGATCATCGCGGTGCCCGAGCTCACCACCAGCGGCTTGCCGGAGCCCGCCAGCACCTCGCCCATCGCTTCGATGGCCGCCTTGTCGATCTGGCCGTTCTCCGCGAACTTCGAGAAATCGTGGATGAAGGCAAGATGCGCGACGCCGTCGGCCTCTTGCGCGCCTTTGCGCAGGGCATCGAGATCGGTCAGCGCGCCGCGCAGCACCTCGGCGCCCAGTCCCGCGACCACCTTCGCCGCGTCGTCCGAGCGCGCGAAGCCCACCACTTTATGGCCGGCGCCGATCAATTCCTTCGTGACGGCCGAGCCGATGAAGCCGGACGCGCCGGTGACGAAAATCCGCATGACTGTTCTCCTTCTAGAGGTTCAGGGCCTTCGCGACGGCCTCGCGAAAGCTCAGCAATTTGCGCGGCAGAACGCTGCGGATCGGCATCGGATCGCCGATGCCGTCCTCGCCGAGACTGTTCGCGATGTCCTTCAGCGCGCCCGGCGGCGTCTTCGCCAGCCGCTCGATCAGCGGCACCGCCACGCGCAGCAGCGCAAGCGGAACGTGGATCTTGACCGGCGGCGCCTTGCCCAGCACCTCCGCCGTCATATCGATCATCTCATTGCTGCTCGGCACCTCGTCGTTGCCGACGTCGTAGGCTTGGCCGAAGCTGCGCGGCTCGTCGAGCACGCCGATCAGATAATAAACGAGGTCGCTCACCGCAATGCCGCGCATGCACGAGCGCCCATCGCCGATCACCGCCGTGACGCGGCTTTTCGCCTGCGCCAGCGTCATGCCGAAGCCGCGCCCGCCGATGCCGACGATCATGCCGGGATGGAGGAAGGTGGCGTCGAGCCCGCTGGCGATCAGTTCGCGCTCCTCGTTCCAGCGCTCGCGTGTCCAGACGGTCCGCGAGTCCGGGCCGATGCCGAGCGAGGTCACCTGGATCACACGCTTGACGCCCTGCGCCTTGCACGCCGCGATCAGGTTGCGGATGCCCTGTTTCTCGATGTCCATGAAGCCGCCCGCGCCGCCGCCCGGCTGCGGCGACAGCGTGTGGATCGAGACGTAGACCGCGGCGCAGCCCTCCAGCGCGCGCGCCAGCGACGCCGCGTCCGAGATGTCGCCCTTCACGATCTCACAGCCGGCGAGGTTCGTCGCCGCCTCCGGCCGGCGTGCCAAACAGCGCACGTCATGGCCTTGCGCCACCAATTCGCGGGCGAGGTGGCCGCCCACATATCCCGTGGCGCCGATGACGAGGAGTTTCTTCATGCGCGATCTGTCATAGAATGATCCAACACGATCACTCTAACACGATTACTCTCGCGAGAGCAATATGTCCTCCATCCGCCTTTTCGTCCTCGCCACCGTCGCGGAACTCGGCCCGGTGCACGGTCACCTGATCCGCCTGATGGCCGAGCGTATGCAAGCGCCGCTGTGGACCGACATCTCGGTCGGCGCCATCTACGGCGCGATCAACCGCATGGCGAAAGAGGGCCTGCTTCGCGAGACCGCGCAGGAGCGCGCCGGCAACCGCCCGACGCGCCAGCTCTACGAGATCACGGAGGAGGGCCGCGCCGCGCTCGAGGCGCTGCGCCGCGAGGGCCTGAGCGAGATCTGGTTCAAGCCCGACCCGTTCGACCTGGCGCTGGTGCGGCTGGACCGCAAGACCGGCAAGGCGTTGCCCGCGATCATCGCCAAGCGGCTGGAGACGGTCCGCGCCATGCTGGCCGAGCGCAAGAAGGTGACGGCCGAGGTCGGCGTGAAAGCAGGCCTAGCAAAGCACTGGATCCTGCGGCACAGCGAATACCGCCTGGAGGCCGAGGCGGCGTATCTGACGGACCTGCTCAAGGTCGCGGCCGACGTCGGGAACGACAAGGGGCATAAATAGAGGCCCCCACAGGGCTCTATTAGAATTCCAATTTCACGCCGGTATGATCTTCGATCTTTTTCTTGATAAGGCCTTTTGCCAGAGCGACCAAAACATCAACACTAAATCCGCCTGCCTTCCTCGCGCCTTCTTTTGTATCGCGCCAAATTGCCGGGTCGCGGACACTGTCTAGAAAATCATGACCTTGCCAAGTTAGGCCTCGAAATGTGATGCCGTCCATGGGCTGCGATCCTGGAGCATTGATGAACCCATGTTCTCTAATGAGCCCCAAATGATACGCCACCTCCGCCGGCGTGCGTCCCGGAATTTGTAGTTCCTCTTCGTCCACAGAAGCGATCAACATCGCTCCGGGGGGAAGTTGAATGCCTTCAAGCTTGAGCAAAATTTCTCGGATTAAATCCATATCTCGCTGCATTGCGACCTCATTGGAAATGACGTCGTCAAGATAACCCATCTCATAAATGGTCGCGACACGGGCAACGCGCATGGTGAAGCGAATTGCGTAGCGTTAGTCTACTTCTTCCCCCGCGGATCGTCCGCCGGGTTGATGTAGGTCATCGTCGCCGGGCCCATCATGTCGACCTGCACGATCGCACCGCCCGTCGTGCGCGCATAGTGATGCATACCCGCGGCCGCCACCGCATAGCCGCCCTTGCCGAGCGTGATCTCGGCCTTCGGATCGATCACATCGCCCATGCCCATCGCCAGCGTGCCCTCCAGCACCGTCACATGCTCGTCGGTCGGATGGGTGTGCGGCGGAATGGTGTAGCCCGGCGGCAATTTGAGCCTGAGCGACACGAACGCTGCCTTCGCCGGATTGCCGGCCATCACCGCGAGTTGCGCCCCCGGCGGCATGTTGGCCGGCCCCGGTCCCCAATGGGTATCTTCGAGCGCGGGCGTCGAATCCATGTCGCCGGCCAGCGCCGCGGAACCCAATCCGCATGCCAGCAGCAGCGCGGCCAAGGCGACGAGACGCATGACGTCCTCCGCAAGCGCAAATCGGCAAACCCATCCTACTGCCGCGGCACAGCATGGGGAATTGCCCGCGCCCGGCCGCCATGCCAAACAACCTACGCATCCGCGCGAGACCCACCGTGTCGCATCTCAAGTCCCAGATCTCTCCCAACGCCCCCGCCTTCAAGGCCAACGCCGCCGCGATGGCCGGCTTGGTCGACACGCTCTCCGCCCGCCAGGCGACCGCCGCCCTCGGCGGCGACGCGCGCGCCAGGACGCGCCACACCGAACGCGGCAAGCTGCTGCCACGCGAGCGCGTCGAGCGCCTGCTCGATCCCGGCAGCCCGTTCCTCGAACTGTCGCCGCTCGCCGCCTTCGGCATGTATGAGGGCGACATCCACGGCGCCGGCATCATCACCGGCATCGGCCGCGTCGCGGGGCGCGAATGCGTCGTGGTCTGCAACGACGCGACCATCAAGGGCGGCACCTACTATCCCGTCACGGTGAAGAAGCACCTGCGGGCGCAGGAGATCGCGCAGCAGAACCGGCTGCCCTGCATCTATCTCGTCGACTCCGGCGGTGCGAACCTGCCGAACCAGGCCGAAATCTTCCCCGACCGCGAGCACTTCGGCCGCATCTTCTTCAACCAGGCGAACCTGTCGGCGCAGGGCATCCCGCAGATCGCCTCCGTGATGGGCTCCTGCACCGCCGGCGGCGCCTATGTGCCCGCGATGAGCGACGAGACCATCATCGTCAAAGGGCAGGGCACCATCTTCCTCGCCGGCCCGCCGCTGGTGAAGGCCGCGACGGGCGAGGTGGTGAGCGCCGAAGACCTCGGCGGCGCCGACGTCCACGCGCGCCATTCGGGCGTCGCCGACCACTACGCCAACGACGACACCCATGCCCTCGCCATCGTCCGCCACATCGTCGGCGGCCTGAACACCGCGAAGGTGCCGAACATCCCGCTGCGCGCGCCCGTGGCGCCGCTCTACGACACGGCCGAGCTGGGCGGTATCGTGCCGCCCGCGCTCTCGACGCAATATGACGCGCGCGAGATCATCGCCCGCATCGTCGACGGCAGCGAGTTCGACGAGTTCAAGAAGCTCTACGGCACGACCATCGTCACCGGCTTCGCGCATATCGAGGGTGTGCCCGTCGGCATCATCGCCAACAACGGCATCCTCTTCTCCGAGAGCGCGCTTAAGGCCGCGCACTTCATCGAGCTGTGCTGCCAGCGCAAGATCCCGCTGCTGTTCCTGCAGAACATCGCGGGCTTCATGGTGGGCCGCAAATACGAGTCCGGCGGCATCGCCAAGGACGGCGCCAAGATGGTGACGGCGGTCGCCTGCGCCCAGGTGCCGAAGATCACGCTGATCGTCGGCGGCAGCTACGGCGCCGGCAATTACGGCATGTGCGGCCGCGCTTACTCGCCGCGCTTCATGTTCAGTTGGCCCAACAGCCGCATCAGCGTGATGGGCGGCGAGCAGGCTGCGTCGGTTCTCGCCACCGTCCACCGCGACGCCGACAAATGGACGCCCGAGCAGTTGGAGCAGTTCAAGGCCCCGATCCGCGCCAAATACGAGGAGGAGGGCAACCCCTACCACGCCACCGCCCGCCTCTGGGACGACGGCATCATCGCGCCGAGCCAGACCCGCCGCGTGCTGGGGCTTGCGTTCAGCGCCTGCCTGAACGCGCCGATCCAGGACACGAAGTTCGGCGTGTTCCGGATGTGAGGGGGCGGCCATGGCCGAGACCACGAATTCGTCAAGCGTATATGAATCGCCTTTAGAGTTGGAAATCCCGACTTTCAAATCGCTTTTCATCGAAATATTTCGAGGCGATTTAAAGCTAGGTACTGCAACAGGATTTCTTGCCGCCAACGATCGGCTGTCGCACTGCGCGTTTATTACCAATCGTCACGTTGTAACGGGCCGCCATCATGACAGTGGACAACCTTTGCACAGTCAGGGCGCTCTCCCTGACGCAGTGGTCATTCACTTCCACAAGAACCAATCCATCGGAGAATGGGTCCCAATTCGATTGCCTTTGTACAAAGAAGATGGTGCTGCGTGGTGGATTGAGCATCCCAGATTGGGCGCTAAAGCCGACATTGTCGCGCTGAATATCCGATGGGGCAACGATGTTTCCAGAGTGCCATACTATATGAAAAATGACCTTGACCGCGTGTCGATATTTGTTGGGCCAGCTGAGACTGTCAGTGTCATAGGTTTTCCATTCGGGTTGTCCTCAGCGGAGAGATTTCCCATTTGGGCGACGGGGTTTGTAGCGCAAGAACTCGGCCTTATGACGCCGCAAAACCCATCGTTTCTGATCGACTGTCGTGCCCGGGCAGGTCAGTCGGGATCGGCTGTCATCGCGTATAGGCCAGCGGGTTATCGGAAGCGCGAGGGTAATCGCATTGTATCGACGCTATCTGGAAATATAGTTTGGGAGTTCCTTGGTGCATATTCCGGGCGGATCAATTCGGAATCTGATCTAGGAAGAGTTTGGCACGTTACGGCAATTGAAGAATTGCTCGATGCTGCGGAGGCGGCCATGCCGCAGTCAATTGCTCCCTAAAACAGTTGCGTCGATCTCACGTTCGCATCACCCGCCCCAGGGTTCATCTTCAAACGTTTATTATTCTGAGCCACCTGCTCCACTGTCGCGTATCACGCCCACGATACTTACGCCGAATACTCTCAGGGCGCGACTTTTACCACCATCATCGCCGTAAGGCGGTGAAGCGCGAGGATCTCAAATTCTTCGCCCCACCATCAGTACGCCCGCCAGCGCCGCCCACAGCACCGTTCCCCCCAGCGCGCCCATCGTCGCCAAAGGCGAGCCCGTCGCCAGTCCCGCCAGCATCGCGGCGCCGCCGAGCACCGCGAGCACCCGCATCACGCCGCGCAGCGCCAAGCCCCAGGCCGCGACCGCCGCGCTCTGGAACGCGAGCCCCAATGGCATCAGCCAGCCGATCGCGATCCCGATCAGCGCGAACAGCGGATGCGCCGTCTCCGGCGTCGCGAGATAGCGCGCCGCCAGCGCGGGTATCACCAGGCCGTCCAGCACCATCGACGCCGACAGGAGTGCAGCGCCGAACGCGAAGAACACCAGCCCCGCCAGCGCGCTCAGCCGCTCCAGCCGCCGCGCGAGCACCGCGTAACACACCGTCTGCACCGCCAGCACCGCGATGAACCCGCCATGCACGACGGCGTCGGTCGCGCGTCCTGCCGCCTCTTCGCGCAGCAGGCCGGCGAAGTCGTGCGCCGTGCCCTCCGGATGGGCCACGAGCAAGGCGACGGTCGCGACGGCGCTGGCCATCGCGAGGAAGCCCGCGGCACGCGCGGGCGAGGGGTTCGGTTCGGTCATGGCGAAGAGATAGGGCGCATGCCGTCCGCTTTCCTGGCCTCGGCGCGCCCGCTGTCCATTTCTGGACACCACGCGCGATTTGTCCCGCAGACATCTGGCGTCCGGCCCCCACGCGCGCTATCCCGCGCCATGACCCGGCCCGACCGCCGCCCGGCGCGCACCCGCGCTGCCCTGATGGACGCCTTCGTCGCCGCGCTGCTGGAGGACGGCTACGACGCTGTGAGCGTCGAAGCGATCGCGGCGCGCGCGAATGTCGGCCGCTCGACCTTCTACACGCACTTCAAGGGCAAGGATGACATCACGCGCCAAGCGCTCGCGCGGCCGTCAGCCGTCCTGGCCGCGCTCGCTGCCGGCACGCTGTCGAAGGAGGCGCTCGAGCGCCAGTTGGCCCATTTCCACGAGCAGCGGCGCCGCAACCGCATGTTCTTCGAGCCGCCCCTGCGCGCCATCTGGGTCGGGTGCCTCGCTCAACTGATCGAGCCGCTTCTGCGCCGCAAGGATCTGCTGTTGCCCGCCCCGCTCGCCGCCCGCCAGGTCGCGGAAGGCCAGATCGCGCTGATCGCCAACTGGCTGCTGCTGCGGCCGCAGACCAAAGTCGAGACCATCGCCCGCGCCCTGACCGCCCAGACGCTCGCCACGGTGGCGGCGCTCGGTCATGATGGCATGTCCTAAAAGAGTGCTTCCATGATCCTCGTCACCGGCACGGTCACCGCCCGGCCCGACAGCGTCGCCGAGATGCTGCAGGTCTCGACCGAGCATGTGCAACGCTCGCGCACCGAGCCCGGCTGCATCAGCCATCACGTCGCGATCGATGCCGGCGATCCGTTGACGCTGCATTTCATCGAGCGCTGGGCCGACGCCGAGGCGCTGAAGGCGCATTTCCGCGTCCCCGCCAGCCGCGCGATGTGGAAGCGCCTGCAGGAACTCGCCGCCCACCCCGGCGCGATGCATCTCTACGACGCGCACGAGACCAAGCTGTGATTCTGCGCGACGCCACCCGTGCCGATTGGCCCGCGATCCTCGCGCTCAATGCCGAGTCGGTGCATTTCCTCTCCCCGCTCGACATCCATCGCCTGGGCGAATTGGTGGCCGCAGCCTTCTACTGCCGCGTCGCGGAAGGCGAGGGCGGGGCGGTCGCTGGCGTCCTTCTCGGCTTCGGCAAGGGCGCGGCGTATGACAGCCCCAACTACCGATGGTTCGAGGGCCATTACGACGCCTTCGCCTATATCGATCGCGTGGTGGTGGCGCCGGCCTTCCGCGGCCAGCGGGTCGCCGACCGGCTCTATGACGATTTCGAGGCCTTCGCCCGCACCCGCGGCCTGACCGCCCTGGTCTGCGAGGTGAATGTCGAGCCGCCCAACCCGGTCTCGCTCGCTTTCCATGCGCGGCGCGGTTTTGCCGAGGTCGCCCGGCAACCCTACGGCGAAGCCAAGACGGTCGCGATGCTGGCCCGCCCGCTGTCATGAAAGGTACGGCAAGAAACCGAGTGGCGAGTTCCGCGTTGTTCCCTATAGTTGGTTAATCCGCGTTAACTTTCCGGGGAGTAGTCATGGAACAGGTCCGCCATTTTCTCTTCGTGATTCTCGATTTCCTGCGCGAGGGCTTCGAGCATGTGAACAAGGTGGAGGGGCTGGTCATCGCCCTTGTCGCCGCCATCATCGCGCCCGCCTGGGACCGCATCTGGGCCGTGGCGCTCGGTGCGACCCTGGTGCACCTGATCGCGGACGTGCTGATCCCGGTGATCGCCAACCATGCGAGCTTCCGCCTGCCGCCGCTTCTGGCGTTCGACTTCTGGCGCACGGCGGTGTCGCTCTATGTCGGCTATCTCATCATCATCGCGGTGCTGATGGTCATCAAGCGCATGTTCCTCTCGCCGCCCGCGCCGGCGCATCACTGATCCCGACGCCCCATCTTGTCATGGCCCGCGAAAGCGGGCCATCCAGGTGGTGCGCTCGAACTTGACGTAATTCTGATTGCGGCAAGTCCAGCCACGGACTTGCCCGCCAAAGACTTGGGAGTGCTTCGAAAGCGCGCTTGCCCTCGACGCTGGCTGTGCTTTAACAGCGCCATGTTCAAGACCCTCCTGATCGCCAATCGCGGCGAGATCGCGCTGCGCGTCATGCGCACCGCCAAGCGCCTGGGGCTTTCGACCGTCGCGGTCTATTCCGACGCCGATGCCGGCGCGCTGCACGTCCGCGCCGCCGACCGCGCCCTGCGCATCGGGCCCGCGAGCCCGCGCGAGTCCTATCTGAACATCGAAGCCGTGATCGCCGCCGCGCGCGAAAGCGGGGCAGGGGCGATCCACCCCGGCTACGGCTTCCTGTCGGAGAATGCGGAGTTCGCCGAGGCGTGCGCCGCCGCCGGCATCGTCTTCGTCGGCCCGCCGCCCAGCGCCATCCGCGCCATGGGCCTGAAGGACCGCGCCAAGGCGCTGATGCAGAAGGCCGGCGTGCCCGTGGTGCCAGGCTATCTCGGCGACGATCAGTCCACGGAGCATCTGACGGACGCGGCCGGCCGCATCGGCTATCCGGTGCTGATCAAGGCGGTGGCCGGCGGCGGCGGCAAGGGCATGCGCAAGGTCGACGCAGCGTCCGACTTCGCCAGCGCCCTCGAAGGCGCCCAGCGCGAGGCCAAGGCCGCCTTCGGCAACGACACCGTGCTGATCGAGAAATACGTCACCCGCCCCCGCCACATCGAGGTGCAGGTCTTCGCCGACAATCACGGCAACGCGGTGCACCTCTTCGAGCGCGACTGCTCGCTGCAGCGCCGCCATCAGAAGGTGATCGAGGAAGCCCCCGCGCCCGGCATGAGCGAGGCGATGCGCGCCGGCATCGGCGCCGCCGCCGTGAAGGCCGCAAAGGCGGTGAACTATTCCGGCGCCGGCACCATCGAGTTCATCGCCGACGCCTCGGAAGGCCTGCGCGCCGACCGCATCTGGTTCATGGAGATGAACACGCGCCTGCAGGTCGAGCATCCGGTGACGGAAGCCATCACCGGCACCGATCTCGTCGAATGGCAGCTGCGCGTCGCCGCGGGCGAGACGCTCCCCAAGACGCAGGACCAGCTCGCCATCACTGGTCACGCCGTCGAAGTGCGCCTCTACGCCGAGGATCCGCAGACCGGTTTCCTGCCCTCGATCGGCACGCTGGAGCATCTGCGTTTCCCGCAAGGACTGCGCGTCGAGACCGGCGTGGAGGAGGGCGACGCGGTGTCGCCGTTCTACGATCCGATGATCGCCAAGATCATCGCCCATGCGCCCACGCGCGAAGCCGCCGCCGCGAAGCTGGCGAGCGGTCTCGAAAGCCTGGAGATCGCGGGCCTCAAGACCAACAACGCGTTCTTGATCCGCGCGCTGAAGCATCCCGATTTCGTCGCGGGCGACATCGAAACCGGCTTCATCCCGCGCCATCTCGAAGAGCTGGTGCCGCTCGCCGTCACCCCGCCCCAGATGCTCGCCGCCGCGGCGCAGTTCGTGGTCGACGAGCGGCCGCGCACCGACGATCCGTGGAGCGCGCATGACGGCTTCCGCCTCGGCCTGCCGCGCCCCGCGCAAGTCGACTTCCTGGTCGAAGGCGCGCGCGAATCCGTCGAAGCCAAGTCCAACGCTGCCGCCGTCCAACGTTTGCGCTCCGGCGCCATCGCCGTGATGCGTGCCGGCGAGACCTTCGTCGTCCATCCTTTCGATCCGTTCGAGGCCGCCGACGCGGCCGGCGCGCCGTCGGACCGCGTCGTCACGCCGATGCCCGGCAAGATCATCCAGCTCCTCGTGAAGGAAGGCGATCAGGTCGCCAAGGGCCAGCCGCTCGCGGTGCTCGAGGCGATGAAGATGGAGCACACGCTGTCGGCGCCTGCCGCCGCGACGGTCGAGTCCGTCGGTGTCGCCATCGGCGATCAGGTGACGGACGGCACCGTCGTCGTGCGCTTCGCCGCGCAGGAAAAGGCGGCATGACGCTCCACATCATAAAGCTCTGCGTCGGCGTCGATACCGTCGAAGACCTCGCGCAGTGGCAGGCCGGCCGCATCAGGGACCAGAAGAAGCGCGGCGCGAAAAAGCCCGAACTGATCCACGTCACCCGCATGATGCCCAAGCGCAAGGATGAGGTGCTCGACGGCGGCTCGCTCTATTGGGTGATCAAGGGCCAGATCGCGGCGCGTCAGAAGCTCATCGATCTGCGCGCCGTCACCAAGAACGGCACGCCGCATTGCGGCCTTGTCTACGCGCCGACGCTGGTGCCGGTGCAGCGCCGCGCCCATCGTCCGTTCCAGGGCTGGCGCTATTTCGATCCCAAGGACGCGCCGCCCGACGCGCGCGGCAGCAAGGGCGGCGCGAACCTGCCCGAGAAACTGCAGAAGGAACTGGTGGAGCTCGGCCTGCTGTGAGTGTCCAGGGCTATGTCCTCGCACCCGATGGCGCCCCGAGCGATCTCGGCATCGTGGTGCTGGGCGGCTCGAGCGGCCGGGTCGACGTCGACCGCGCCGGCCTCTTCACCAAGCATGGCGCGACCGCGCTCGCGATGCGCTGGTTCGGCGGCGAGGGCCAGTCGCCCGGTATCTGCGAGATACCGCTCGAAAGCTTCGTCGAGGCAACCAATCTTCTCGTCGAGCGCGGCTGCAAGCGCATCGCCTTTCTCGGCACCTCGAAAGGCGCCGAGGCGGCGCTTCTCGCGGCGGCGCTCGACAAGCGCATCGATGTGGTGATCGGGCTCAGCCCGACATCGGTCGCGTGGGGGCAGAGCGGCCCGGGCGTCGACGGCCAGGAGTGGCCGGTGCGGTCGTCCTGGACGCTGCAAGGCGACCCGCTGCCGTTCGTGTCCTACGATGTCCCCTGGTTTCTTCAGCAGCCGCAGACCAAGCCCGTCGCCTACCGCCCTTATCACGCGCGCAGCCTGCAGACCTTCGCCGCCGACATCGAAGCCGCCACGATCCCTGTCGAGGAAACCAAGGCGCAGATCATCCTCGTCGCCGGCGAAGACGATATGCTCTGGCCTTCCGCCGTCTTCGCCCGCGAGCTTGCCGCGCGCCGCAAGGACGCGATCCTGGTCACGCATCCGCGCGCCGGCCACCGCATCGTCTTCCCCGGGGAGCCCATGCAGCCGCGCCCCGAGGCGCGTGCCTGGGGTGGTACGGATGAAGCCGACGCAGAGCTGGGTGCGATGGCCTGGGCCGAAATCGCGCGTGTTTTGAAATTTTGAGCGGGGAAGCACGATGAAGGGTCTGGTCTATTACGGCGCCAAGGATATCCGCTACGAAACCCACGACGATCCCAAGCTCGTCGCCGACACCGACGTCATCGTGAAGATCTCGGCCTGCTCGATCTGCGGCAGCGACCTGCACATCTATCACGGCCACGGCTTTTCGGCGGACACCGGCTTCTGCGTCGGGCACGAATCGGTCGGCGAAGTGGTCGAGGCGGGCCGTTCGGTACGTCGCCTCAAGGTCGGCGACCGCGTGATGCTGTCCGCCGCCGTCGGCTGCGGCATGTGCGGGCCGTGCATGGCGGGCAAGGTCGAACTGTGCCGCACCGGCATGCTCGGCTGCTATGGCCTCGGCAAGGCGCTCGAGGGCGGCCAGGCCGAAGCGATCCGCGTGCCGATGGCGGACATCAATGCCGCGCCAATCCCCGAAGGCCTCTCCGACGCGCAGGCCCTGATGCTGACAGACAACCTGCCGACCGCCTGGTTCGGTCTGCGGCACGCCGAGATCAAGCCGGGCCAGCAAGTCGTCGTGTTCGGCCTCGGCCCCATCGGTCTGATGGCCGTCGAAGGCGCCTTCGTGAAGGGCGCGAGCAAGGTCTACGCCGTCGATCTCAATCCCGCGCGCCGCGCCATCGCGCAGGGCCTGGGCGCCGTCGCGGTCTCGCCCGAGGAAGCACGCGACGTCGTGACCGCCGGCTCCGGCGGCCTGATGGCGGACTGTGCCGTGGAGGCGGTCGGCGCCGACGCCACGATTCAGCTCGCGATCTCGCTCGTCGGGCGCGGCGGACGCGTCTCGGTGGTCGGCGTGAACCAGAACATGGACTTCCGCTTCCCGATGGCGATGGGCTTTTTCAAGGGCCTGCACTTCTCCATCGGCGTGTGCGGTGTGCAGCAATATTGGGACGAGCTGGTGCCGCTGATTCAACAGGGCCGCCTCAAGCCCGAACGCTTCATCAGCCACACGCTGCCGCTGTCCGACGGCGCGAAGGCCTACGACCTCTTCGACACCAAGGCCGACGGCGCCCTGAAGATGGTGTTGGAGGTTTGAGAGCGGCTCACACCGCCATATTGTCGATCAGTCTTGTCCCGCCGTTCTTCGCGGCGGCGAGGATGCGGGCAGGGCGGTCCAGCGTATCGATCTTCTCCAAACTTGCCGTATCGCGGATCGCGACGTAGTCCACGCTGTCGAACCTGGCCCTCCTCAGCGCGTCGGCGCCCCAAACTTCCGCCGCCGCGACGCCGGCCTTGGCCCGCACTGCCGCCTCGCGCAGCACCATGTTCATCTTCCCCGCGATCACACGCTCGGCCGGCTTGAGATACGCATTGCGCGACGACATCGCGAGGCCGTCGGCCTCGCGCACGATCGGCGCGCCGGCGATCTCGATCGGCAGGCCGAGATCCGCCGTCATCCGCCGGATCACCAGCAGCTGCTGATAGTCCTTCTCCCCGAACACCGCGACGTCCGGCATCGCCGCGATCAAGAGCTTCGCCACCACGATCGCCACGCCACCGAAGAAGTGCGGCCTGAAGTCCGTCTCCAGTCCGGCGCTCGGCCCGCCCACGGTCATCGCGGTGGCGAAGCCCTGCGGATAGATCTCCGCCACGCCCGGCGCGAAGATCGCGTCCAGCCCTACGCCGGCCAGCTTCGCGGCGTCGCTCTCCAGCGTCCGCGGATAGCGGTCGAAATCTTCGTGCGGCGCGAACTGCGTCGGGTTCACGAAAATGCTCGCGACGGTCTTGTCGGCCCGCGTTTGTGTCTCGCGCACCAGCGACAGGTGCCCCTCGTGCAACGCGCCCATCGTCGGTACCAGGCCGATACGCGCGCCATCCCGCCGCCACGCGGCGATCTCCGCGCGCAACGCCGCCACGCCGGTCACGATCTTTGGTGTTTTCATGCCGCGAACATAGCTACAATGCGCCTGCCATCCAATCGCCGCTCCCCATGACAAATTCGCCGCTGCGCGACGCCATCTCCGCCGCCTATCTCGCCGACGAGGACGCTATCGTCGATCAGCGCATCGCGCAGGCAACGCTCTCGCCCGCCGAACAGCGGAAGACCGCTGAGGGTGCCCGCGCCCTCGTCGAGCGCATCCGCAAGGAGACCGGCAAGGGCGGCGGCATCGACGCCTTCATGCGCGAATACGCGCTGTCGAGCGAGGAGGGCGTCGCCCTGATGTGCCTCGCCGAGGCCTTGCTGCGCGTCCCCGACGCCGAGACCGCCGACAAGCTGATCCGCGACAAGATCGGCGGCGCGCAGTGGAACCGCCACCGCGCCAAATCGGACTCGGTGTTCGTCAACGCCTCGACCTGGGCGCTGATGCTGACGGGCCGTATCGTCAGCCTCGACGACACCGGAAAATGGGATTTCGAGGGCATCCTCAAGCGCCTGGTGACGCGCTCGGGCGAGCCGGTGATCCGCCAGGCCGTCAGCTATGCGATGCGCATCCTCGGACGCCAGTTCGTGCTCGGCCGCACCATCGCCGAGGCGATGAAGGAAGGCCGTCCGATGGTCGAGAAGGGCTATCGCTACTCCTTCGACATGCTGGGCGAGGCCGCCTACACCGCGCATGACGCGGCGCGCTACGCCAAGGCCTATCGCGACGCGCTCGACGCCGTCGCCGCCGGCAATCCGAAGGACGGCCGCACGATCTTCGAGCGTCCCAGCCTGTCGGTGAAGCTCTCCGCGCTGCATCCGCGCTACGAAGGGGTCAAGCGCGAGCGCGTCTTCGCCGAGTTGCTGCCCGTCGTCGTCGATCTGTGCGCCCGCGCGCGCGACTACGACATCGCCGTCACCATCGATGCCGAAGAGGCCGAGCGTCTCGATCTGATGCTCGATCTGTTCGAAGCCTTCGGCGCGGCGTCCGCGCTGAAAGGCTGGAACGGCCTCGGCCTCGCGGTGCAGGCCTATCAGAAACGCGCCCTGCCGGTGCTGAACTGGCTGATCGATCTTGCCCGCCGTCAGAACCGCCGCATTCCGGTGCGTCTCGTGAAGGGCGCCTATTGGGACAGCGAGATCAAGCGCTTCCAGGAGCTCGGCATCCGCGAATATCCGGTCTTCACGCGCAAGGCTGCGACCGACACCTCCTATCTCGCCGGCGCGCGCGTGATGCTGGGCGCGGGCGACGCGCTCTATCCGCAGTTCGCCACCCACAACGCCCATTCGCTCGCCGCCATCGACACGCTCGCGGGCGGCCGCCGCGATTTCGAATACCAGCGCCTGCACGGCATGGGCGAGGAGCTGCACGAGATCCACCGCCGGCAGGGCGGCGTGCCGACGCGTATCTATGCCCCGGTCGGCAGCCACGAGGATCTGCTCGCCTATCTGGTGCGCCGCCTGCTCGAGAACGGCGCCAACACCTCGTTCGTGAACCGCTTGGCGGACGAGGAAGCGCCGATCGGCGACATCGTCGCGGATCCCGTGGCGCAGATCGCCGCTGCACGGCCGCACCGCAACCCGCGCATTCCGCTACCGAAGGACATCCTCGGCGCGCGCAAAAATTCCTCAGGCTTCCTGTGGAGCGATCCCAAGGTCACCGACCCGCTGCTGCGCGAGATGAGCGATCTTCTCGCCAAGCAGCAGACTGCCGCGCCGCTGGTGGGCGGAACGCCGCGCACCGGCAGTGCCGCGAACGTCCTCGATCCCGCCGACCATCGCCGCGTCGTCGGCACGGTGATCGAAGCGTCCTACGCCGACGCGCGCGACGCGCTCGCCGCCGCCCACATCGCGCAACGCGACTGGGACAAGGCGGGTGGCAAAGCCCGCGCCGATGTCCTCATGCGCGCTGCCGACCTGTTCGAGGCCAACCGTGCGCATCTGATGGCGCTGGCGATCCGCGAAGCCGGCAAGACGCTGCCCAACGCGCTGGGCGAAGTGCGCGAGGCGGTCGATTTCCTGCGCTATTACGCGGGCCGCGCCGCCGCGCAGTTCGAAGACCCCATCCGCCTGCCGGGCCCGACGGGCGAATCCAACGCGTTGTCGCTGCACGGCCGCGGCGTCTTTGCCTGTATCAGCCCGTGGAATTTCCCGCTCTCGATCTTCGCCGGGCAGGTGTCGGGCGCGCTCGCCGCCGGCAACAGCGTCCTCGCCAAGCCCGCCGAGCAGACGCCGCTGATCGCCGCCGCCGCGACGCGCCTGTTCCACGAGGCCGGCGTGCCCGCGAACGTCTTGCACCTCTTGCCCGGCGACGGCCCCCGCATCGGCAACGCGCTGTTCGCCGACCCGCGCCTCGCCGGCGTCGCCTTCACCGGCTCGACTGATGCCGCCAACGCCATCAACCGCGCCCTCGCCGCGCGCAGCGGCCCCATCGCCACGCTGATCGCCGAGACCGGCGGCCAGAATGCGATGATCGTCGACTCCACCGCGCTGCCCGAGCAAGTGGCGCGCGACGCGCTCTCTTCGGCGTTCGACAGCGCCGGCCAGCGTTGCTCGGCGCTGCGCGTGCTGTTCCTGCAGGACGACGTCGCCGACAAGATGCTCGACATCATCCTGGGCGCGATGGACGAGCTGAAGCTCGGCGATCCGATGCGCCTCGACACGGATATCGGCCCGGTGATCGACGCGCCGGCCTGCAAGATGCTCGGCGATCACGCCGCGCGCATGGCGGGCGAAGCCAAGCTGCTGCGCAAGCTCGCCGTTCCAGCCGAGCTCAGCCATGGCACCTTCTTCGCGCCGCAGGCCTTCGAGATCGACTCGCTGTCGCGTCTGACGCACGAGGTGTTCGGCCCCGCGTTGCACGTGATCCGCTACAGCGCCAGCAAGCTCGACAAGGTGTGCGACGCGATCAACGCGACGTCGTTCGGCCTCACGCTCGGCGTGCACAGCCGCATCGAGGAGACGGCGGATTTCATCCGCGACCGCGTCCGTGCCGGCAACGTCTATGTGAATCGCAACCAGATCGGCGCGGTGGTCGGCGTGCAGCCCTTCGGCGGCGAGGGCCTTTCCGGCACCGGCCCCAAGGCCGGCGGCCCGCACTACCTGACGCGCTTCGCGCTGGAGCGGACGTACACGGTGAACACCGCGGCGGCGGGCGGCAACACGGCGCTGTTGAGTTCCAGCTAGGCCCGTTCCTCAAATGTCATTCGCCGCGAATGGGGCGAACCTAGGCGACATCTTTACGAGCCTTGAAAGGTTCGTGGCGCACCGACTGGGTCCGCCGCATTCGCGGCGGATGACAATCTGGAATTAATGCGACGACGCCAGCACCGTGAAGCAGGTCTGCCCACGCTGTGTCAGCCGCGAGCATACCTCGCGCGCTTCGCGTTCGACGAACGGTCCGAACCGCGCGCGATAGAGCGTGTGGCCGTCGACGCCCTGGAACGGAAGCACGATCCGCGCCGCCTGGCCCAGGATGTCCATCGACTTCTCGGCATAGCTCGCGAGCTGGCCGCGCGCCTGGTTGGCGTCGGCGAACGCGCCGATCTGGATCGTCCAGGCCTTCGGGCCCATCGGCACCGGCGTGCCGTCGCCGCCGACATCGCCTTCGCCGACATCGTTGCGCGCGATCCGCAGCGGCGCCTTCGGCGAGGGCTTCGCCACAGGCTGCGGTGCGGTTACCGCGACCTGTATCGGCTTCGCGATCGGGTGCGGCGCGTCCTTCACCGCGACCAGCTGCGGCTGCTCGGCCGGCTTGGCCTTGGGATGCGGCACGTTGGAGACTCGCACCGGCTTGAACGGCGCGGGCTGGATCGGCTGGGGCTTGGCGGCCGGCGGCGTCTGCACCGGCGGCGGAGTGAGCATCGCGACGCGCGGCTGTGGCGCCGGCGGCTGCGGCGCGACGGCGGGCGGGGCAGGCGAGGCGCTCGGCCCATTTAAACCAGGATTAGGCACGCCCAGGTTCGGGCGCGGCGGCGGCGGCGCTGCGATCACATTGGCGTCGTCGTCCTGGTCGGAGGCGGCGGACTCGGCAGCATCCTCGTCGTCGTTGGCGGTGGGCGCGACGTCCATGTTCGCGATCGGCGCGTTCGCCGCCACGGCGACGTTGGCGCTGCGCCACGGCACGCCGTTATGCGCCACCAGACTCGGATTCTGGCCGATCTGCACGTAAGCGGCATCGAGCAGGCGCACCATCTCCAGGTCGCGGCGATGCGCGGTGCGGCCGCCCATCACCACGCCGATGACATGCGTGCCGTTGCGGGTGATCGATGAAACGAGGTTGAAGCCCGACATCCCGGTGTAGCCGGTCTTTATGCCGTCGGCGCCCTCATAGCGGCCGATCAGATTGTCGTGGGTCGGATAGTAGACGCCGCGGAAGGTGAAGCCCGGCGTCGAGAAATACGGGAAATACTGCGGGAAATCGTAGGCGAGGTGGCGCGCCAGCACGAGCAGGTCGGCGGCGGTGGTGATCTGCAGCGGGTCGGGCAGGCCCGAGGCGTTGTGATAGAACGTGTTGTGCATGCCGAGCTGGCGCGCCTTCGCCGTCATCAGCTCCGCGAAATGACCTTCGGTGCCGCCGATCGACTCGCCGATCGCCACCGCCACGTCGTTGGCCGAGCGCACCACGATCGCCTTTATCGCCGTGTTCACGTCGAGCGCATCGCCGGCATAGAGATGCAGGTTGGTCGGATGCTGGCTCGCCGCATGCGCCGAGATCGGCAGCATGGTCTGCATGTTCATGTCGCCGCGCTTCAGCTGCTCGAACAGCAGGTAGAGCGTCATCATCTTGGTGAGCGAGGCAGGATGGCGCTCCGCCGTTGCGTTGCGCTCATAAATGATGCGCCCCGTCTCGCCGTCGGCGATCAGGGCGGCGTCCTTGGACGGATCGGTGGCGCCGGCCGCGATCGGAATCGCGGCACGATGGCCCCAATGACGGTGCCCCCGGGCCAAAGCCGAATCTGTCCCGGCGACGGCCGCCAGGCCGAGAAGTCCCAGAACGAACAGCGTTCGCGCGAGCGCGCCGAATCTGGCGCGCGGCTGTTCAAACATCACAGCCCCATATTTTCCTTAGCGGCGCCCCAAACGAGATCGATATGACCAAATCAGGGCTCCGACCGCAACCAAAATAGACCATAAAAAACCGGCGTTTACGAACCATTAACGCTGCCGCCCGGTCCGGGATTGTCCGTACGGCAAGGAACTTTTGATGCGCTGCAGCAAAACCCCTTGACAGGAGGGTTACCGCACCGCATATAGCTCATGTTGCACCGCAGCAAAGGCCGCTGGCCCGACCAAAGACGGTGCGCCATGCACTAGAGGAGTAGTTACAATGGCGAAGACGAAGACGGCCGGCGAGACGATCAACGGCACCACCGAGACCATCGAGACCGCGTTCAAGACCGGCACCGAGGCCTTCAAGGCGAATTTCGAGAAGGCCGTGAAGAGCTACGACCAGTTCCTGGGCTTCCAGAAGGACACGGTCGAGGCCTATGTGAAGGCCGCCAACGTCGCCGGCAAGGGCGCCGAGACGCTGCACAACGAGATCTATACGTATTCGAAGGCTTCGATCGAAGGCGGCATCGCCAACGCGAAGGCGCTGATGTCGACCAAGTCGGCCCATGAGGCGTTCGAGCTGCAGACCGGCTTCGCCAAGTCGGCGTTCGAGGCCTATGTCGCCGAGATGACCAAGCTCACCGAGCTGTTCACGGCGACCAGCAAGCAGACCTTCGAGCCGATCCAGGGCCGCGTTCAGGCGTGGGTCGACGTCGTCCAGAATGCGCGCGCGGCTTAAGTCCTCCCCCCGATAAAAGCTGCGAGGCGTTCGGAAGGGCCCGGGAGCAATCCCGGGCCCTTTCATTTTGCGTCGGCGCGCGATTTCGCGTTATGATTGCGCGATGACCGACCGCGACACGCTCAGCCCGCAAGAGGTCGCCGAGGCGCGCCAAAGGCGCCTCGAAGCGATGAAGCTGCAAGAGATCGAGGGCAATCCTGCCACTGCAGAGGACGTTGCGATGTTCGAGATGTTCGAGCGCGAAGCGTGGTCTCACGAGCGTCGCATCGCTTATATCCTCGCGCAATTCCAGGCGCTCGCGGCCGAGTGAGCGGCGGCGACCCTTACGTCTATCCCAATACGCAAATTCTTCGGAACAAGCTCGGCATTCGCAGCGCCGCTCGTTTGGAAGATGTGGAGCGCCGCGCTGCTATGCAACGAATTGCGCAAGGCGTGCCGAGCGGCGACTTCGATCTCGATCATCTCTGCGCGATCCATCGGCATCTGTTCCAGGACATCTACGCCTGGGCCGGCGAAGTCCGCCGCGTGTCGCTGGCCAAGGGCGGCAGCGAATTCCAGCCTCCACGATTCATCGCGACGGGCATGGCCGACGTTCATAGCCGCCTCACGGCCACCGATTTCCTGCGCAATATGAATCGATCCGCTTTCGCCGAAGCCGCGGCGCAAATCCTGAGCGACGTGAACTACGTCCATCCCTTCCGCGAAGGGAACGGTCGCACGCAGCTTCAGTACTTCAAGCTCTTGGCCCTGAACGCCGGCCACGCGGCCTACCTCGCACGACTCGATCCGAAGCGTTGGCTGGCCGCTTCGAAGGCAGCCCATGGCGGAAATTATGCTCCGATGGCCGCCGAGATCGCGGCAACGCTCCGCTGACGCGATTCCCGGCCCAAATTCACCCCAAGTAACCTCGCTGCCGTAAGGGTTCTTGCGGGGGCTTTGCAGCGGCCTCTTATCGAATAGGATAGGCGTACCTATATGACTTGCTGGCACATCGTATGAAAGACAATCGGGACGGACGCGGCGGACAGGGAACTCGCGGCGGTGACGGCAACGGCACCGGCACGGGGGCGGTTACCAAGACGCGGCCCAAGGTCAAGAAGCCGAGCCTCTACAAGGTTCTGCTGCTGAACGACGACTACACCCCGATGGAGTTCGTCGTTCACATCCTGGAGAAGATCTTCAACAAGAACCGCGAGCAGGCGGTCGAGATCATGCTTCACGTCCACCGCAACGGCGTCGGCATCTGCGGCGTCTTCACCTACGATGTGGCCGAGACCAAGGTCGCGCAGGTCACCGAATTCGCGCGTCGTCACCAGCATCCTCTGCAATGCACGATGGAGAAGGAGTAGACTGAATGCCTTCACTCTCGCGAAGCCTCGAACAAGCATTGCACCGCGCCATCAAGCTCGCGAGCGATCGCCATCACGAATACGCCACGCCCGAGCACCTGCTGCTCGCGCTGATGGACGACGTCGACGCCGCCCAGGTGATGAAGGCGTGCAACGTCGATCTCGACGCGCTGCGCAAGACCGTCCAGAAATACATCGACGAAGAGCTGATGACGCTGGTCATCGAGGACGGCGAGGACGCCAAGCCGACCACCGGCTTCAACCGCGTGCTCCAGCGCGCCGTTCTGCACGTCCAGAATTCCGGCCGCGACGAGGTCACCGGCGCGAACATCCTCGTCGCGCTGTTCACCGAGCGCGAGAGCCACGCCGTCTACTTCCTGCAAGAGCAGAACATGACGCGCCTCGACGCCGTCTCCTACATGAGCCACGGCATCGCCAAGCGCCCGGGCATGAGCCAGCAGAAGGCGGCGCGCGGCGCCGACGAGGAAGGCGAGGAGGGCGAGCCCAAGAACAAGCAGGGCACCGAGGCGCTCGAGGCCTATTGCGTGAATCTCAACGAGAAGGCCAAGGCCGGCCGTGTCGATCCGCTCATCGGCCGCCTCACCGAGGTCGACCGCACCATCCAGATCCTCTGCCGCCGCCAGAAGAACAACCCGCTCTTCGTCGGCGATCCCGGCGTCGGCAAGACCGCCATCGCCGAGGGGCTGGCGCGCAAGATCATCAAGGGCGAGGTGCCCGAGGTGCTGAAGAACAGCGTCATCTACTCGCTCGACATGGGTTCGCTGATCGCCGGCACGCGCTATCGCGGCGATTTCGAGGAGCGCCTGAAGTCGGTGGTGAAGGAGCTCGAGGGCCTGAGGGGCGCGATCCTCTTCATCGACGAGATCCACACCGTGATCGGCGCCGGCGCCACCAGCGGCGGCGCGATGGACGCGTCGAACTTGCTCAAGCCCGCGCTGCAGCAGGGCACGCTGCGCTGCATCGGCTCGACCACTTACAAAGAGTATCGCCAGTATTTCGAGAAGGACCGCGCGCTGGTGCGCCGTTTCCAGAAGATCGACGTCGTGGAGCCGACCATCCCCGACACGATCAAGATCATGATGGGCATCAAGCCCTACTACGAAGAATTCCACAAAGTCCGCTACACCTCCGACGCCATCAAGGCGGCGGTGGAGCTGTCGGCCAAGTACATCAACGACCGCAAGCTGCCCGACAAGGCGATCGACGTGATCGACGAGGTCGGCGCGTCGCAGATGCTGGTCGCGGAATCGAAACGGAAGAAAGTGATCGGCGTCAAAGAGGTCGAGGACGTGATTGCCGTCATGGCGCGCATCCCCCCCAAGACCGTCTCGAAGGACGACACCGAGGCGCTGCGCAGCCTGGAGAACGACCTCAAGCAGACCGTGTTCGGCCAGGACAAGGCGCTGCACGCGCTGGCGTCGGCGATCAAGCTCGCCCGTGCCGGCCTGCGCGCGCCGGAAAAGCCGATCGGCTGCTATCTCTTCAGCGGCCCGACCGGCGTCGGCAAGACCGAGGCGGCCAAGCAGCTCGCCAAGACGCTCGGCGTCGAGCTGCTGCGCTTCGACATGTCGGAATACATGGAGCGCCACACGGTGAGCCGCCTGATCGGCGCCCCGCCGGGCTATGTCGGCTTCGACCAGGGCGGCCTTCTGACCGACGGCGTCGACCAGCATCCGCATTGCGTGCTCCTGCTCGACGAGATCGAGAAGGCGCACGAGGATCTGTTCAACATCCTCCTGCAGGTGATGGACCACGGCAAGCTGACCGACCACAACGGCAAGAAGATCGACTTCCGCAACGTGGTGGTGATCATGACCACCAACGCGGGCGCGTCGGACGCCGCCAAGAACGCGATCGGCTTCAGCCGCGGCAAGCGCGAGGGTGAGGATGAAGAGGCGATTAAGAAGCTCTTCACGCCCGAGTTCCGCAACCGCCTCGACGCGATCATCCCGTTCGCGCCGCTCGGCCGCGACACGATCGACCACGTCGTGACCAAGTTCGTGCTCGAGCTCGAGGCCCAGCTCACCGACCGCGACGTGACCTTCGATCTGACGCCGGAAGCGACGCGTTGGCTGGGCGAGAAGGGTTATGACGATGCCTTCGGTGCGCGGCCTCTGGCGCGTGTGATCCAGGAGAACCTGAAGAAGCCGCTGGCCGACGAGATCCTGTTCGGCAAGCTGAAGAACGGCGGCACGGTCCGCGTGCTGCTCGATCGGGAGCACGACAAGCTCGCCTTCGAGTTCATCACCGAGGCCGACAAGAAGCCCAAGGCCTTGCCGCCGCCGAAGAAGCCGAAGGCCGAGGAGAGCGTCTGACATGGCCGAGGCATGGGGCCCTGGCCCGTTCGACAACGGCGACGCCAACGACTTCGCCGACGATATCGGCAGCCGCGACGACCTCGCGGCTGCGGAAGGCGCGCTCGACAAGGCACTGGCTGCGACCGATACGCTCGACGCCGCGACGGCCGCCAAGGCCGTC
>DASZMT010000076.1:0-14165 GCA_035551495.1 Rhizomicrobium sp.
CCAGGCATCAGCAAGGCGGTTCCGGCCATCACGGCGCGTCGCGAGATCATCACAATTTCTCCGAACCGCTCACGACCGGTAGCTGCCGTTGATGTCGATATAGCCGTGGGTGAGGTCGCAGGTCCAAACCCGCGCCGTCCCATTGCCCAGTCCCAATTCCACCGCGATTGCGACTTCGCGGCCCGATACCGCCCTGGTGGCGGCGGCCTCGTTATAGCTGGCGGCGCGCATGCCCTTTTCGGCCACGACATGGCTGCCGAAGGAAATCTTCAGCCGGTCGCGGTCGGCGGCCTCGCCGCTCTTGCCCACCGCCATCACGATGCGGCCCCAATTGGCGTCACTGCCGGCCATGGCGGTCTTGACCAGCGGCGAATTGGCAATCGAAAGTCCGATGCGCTTGGCGGCAGCATCGTTCTCCGCCCCCGACACATCGATGCGGATCAGCTTCTGCGCCCCCTCGCCGTCCTTGACCACCTGCAGCGCCAGATCGAGCAGCACCCGGTCCAGCCCGCGGCGAAAATCGGTCAGCCGCTTGTCGCCGGCTTTGGCGACAGGGGCATGCTTGCCGCCCTTGCCGGTGGCGAACAGCAGCAAGGTATCGCTGGTGGAAGTATCGCTGTCCACGGTGATGGAATTGAAGGACGGCCCGACCCCGGCGCTCAGGCACTCTTGCAGCACACTGGCCGGCAAGTTGGCGTCGGTGAAGACGAAGCTCAGCATGGTCGCCATGTCGGGCGCGATCATGCCCGAGCCCTTGGCGATGCCGTTGATCGTCACCCGCTTGCCGTCGATCGTGGCCTGGGCGGTCGCGACCTTGGGATAGGTGTCGGTGGTCATGATCGCTTCGGCCGCGGCGCGGAAGCCGCCGGCGGCGCCCTCCTCCGCCAGCTGGCCGAGGATCTTGGTGATCTTGCCGTGCGGCAGCGGCTCGCCGATCACGCCGGTGGAGGCGAGGAACACCTCGCCCGGCTTGCAACCGACGATGGCGGCGGCGGACTCGGCGACCTGGCTTGCGCCCTCAAAGCCGGCCTTGCCGGTGAAGGCGTTGGCATTGCCGCTGTTCACCACCAGGGCGCGCGCGACGCCCTTGGCCACATTGGCCTTGCACCATTCGACCGGCGCCGAGGAGGTGCGGGACTTGGTGAAGACGCCGGCGACCTGGGTTCCCGGCGAGAACGCGGCCAGGAGGACGTCGGTGCGGTCCTTGTATTTGACCCCCGCGGCGCCCGTGGAAAGCCGCACGCCGGCCAACGGCGGCAGGCTGGGATAGGTCTTGGGAGCGAGCGGCGAAACCGGGTGGGCCGCTTTGGCCGGTGCCGGCGGCCTGCCGGGCGCGGTTTTGGCTGGTTTTGCGGCCTTGGCCGGCTTGGTCGCGGTCTTGGCCTTGGCCATGTTGACGCCCTCATAACCTTCGGAAACCGGGCGGGCATGTGACCCGAAACGCCTGATTTGACAAGGGGGTGGCGCGTTCTTATCTCTCCCGCGCGGCCGGCATGCCGGATACGCGCCCATCGGCCGCCCTTTCAGGCAGTTTCACGAGGATTTCATGCTGGGTTTCAGCGGCATCGCGCAACGGTTCTTCGGCTCTTCCAATGAGCGGAAGGTCCGGCCCTATCGGGCCAAGGTGGCCAAGATCAATGCGCTGGAGCCCAAATTCGCCGCGATGACCGATGGCGCCCTGCGCGGCATGACGGACGCCTTCAAAGCGCGCCTGGCCAAGGGCGAGACCCTGGAGGACCTCCAGCCGGAGGCCTTCGCGGTGGTGCGCGAGGCGGCCAAGCGCACGCTGGGCCAACGGCACTTCGACGTCCAGCTGATCGGCGGCATGATCCTGCACGACGGCAACATTGCCGAGATGAAGACCGGCGAAGGCAAGACCCTCGTCGCCACCCTGCCCGTCTATCTCAACGCGCTGGCCGGCGAAGGCGTGCATGTGGTGACGGTCAACGACTACCTCGCCAAGCGCGACGCCGACTGGATGAGCCAGGTCTACGGCTTCCTCGGCATGACCACGGGCTGCATCGTGCACGGCCTGACCGACGAGGAGCGCAAGGCCGCCTACAACGCCGACATCACCTACGGCACCAACAACGAGTACGGCTTCGACTATCTGCGCGACAACATGAAGTACTCGATCGCGACCATGAGCCAGCGCGGCCATTCCTTCGCGATCGTCGACGAGGTGGACTCGATCCTGGTGGACGAGGCGCGCACGCCGCTGATCATCTCGGGGCCCACGGACGACCTCACCGCGCTCTATGTCGGCGTCGACGCGCTGATCCCCGGCCTGCGCCAGCCGGGTACCAAGAAGATCAAGAACCGCGACGGCAAGGACGTGCTGGAGGACCCGGGCGACTACGAGGTCGACGAGAAGGCGCGCAGCGTCACGCTCACCGAGGCCGGCAACGAGCACATGGTCGAGCTGCTGCGCGACGCGGGCCTCCTGGAGACCGGCGATCTCTACGACATCGAGAACATCTCGGTCGTCCATCACGTCAACCAGGCGCTGAAGGCGCACAAGATCTTCCAGCGCGACCGCGACTACATCGTCAAGGACGGCAAGGTCATCATCATCGACGAGTTCACCGGCCGCATGATGGAAGGCCGCCGCTATTCCGAAGGCCTGCACCAGGCGCTCGAAGCCAAGGAGCGTGTCGAGGTCCAGCCGGAGAATGTGACGCTCGCCTCGATCACCTTCCAGAACTATTTCCGCCTCTACGACAAGCTGGCGGGCATGACCGGCACGGCGATGACGGAAGCCGCCGAGTTCATGGACATCTACAATCTCGACGTCATGGAAGTGCCGACCAACGTGCCGGTGCAGCGCGTCGACGCCGACGACGAGGTCTATCGCAGCGCCGACGAGAAGAACGACGCGATCGTCAAGCTGGTCGAGGATTGCAGGAAGCGCGGGCAGCCGGTGCTGGTCGGCACCACCTCGATCGAGAAGTCCGAGCAGCTCTCCGAGCTGATGAAGACGCGCAAGATCCAGCACAGCGTGCTGAATGCGCGCTATCACGAGCAGGAGGCGGCCATCGTCTCGCAGGCCGGCGTCAGCGGCGCGGTGACCATCGCCACCAACATGGCGGGCCGCGGCACCGACATCCAGCTCGGCGGCAACGCCGACATGCGCATCAAGAACGAGCTCGGCGGCATCACCGACGAGAACGAGTTGGCGCGCCGCGCCGACCAGATCCGCTCCGAGGTGCGAATCGACAAGGAGAAGGTGCTCAAGTCCGGCGGCCTCTACATCGTCGGCACCGAGCGGCACGAGAGCCGCCGCATCGACAATCAGCTGCGCGGCCGTTCGGGCCGCCAGGGCGATCCGGGCGCGTCGCGGTTCTTCCTGTCGCTGCAGGACGATCTGATGCGCATTTTCGGCACCGAGCGCATGGATTCGATCCTCGGCCGCCTGGGCCTGGAGAAGGGCGAGGCGATCGCCCATCCCTGGGTGAACAAGGCCCTCGAGAAGGCGCAGCAGAAGGTCGAGGCGCGCAACTTCGAGATCCGCAAGAACATCCTGAAATACGACAACGTGCTGAACGACCAGCGCAAGGTGATCTTCGAGCAGCGCCGCGAGATCATGTCGTCGGACGACGTCAGCGACCAGATCGCCGAATTCCGCGCCGAGGTCGTCACCGACCTCGTCTCCGCCCACATCCCCGAGCGCGCCTATGCCGAGCAGTGGGACGCGCCGGGCCTGCACGACGAGATCACCAGCATCTTCGGCGTCGACCTGCCGATCGTCGATTGGACGAAGGAAGAAGGCATCGCCGACGAGGAGGTGCGCGAGCGCATCTCGTCCGCCGTCGAGAAGCGCGCCGCCGAGCGCGCCGCGAACTACGGCAGCGAGATGATGCGCTATGCCGAGAAGGCGATCCTTCTGGAGACGCTCGACCACGACTGGCGCGAGCACATCATCCAGCTCGATCATCTTCGGCAGTACGTGGCGCTGCGCGGCTATGGCCAGCGCGATCCGCTCAACGAGTACAAGAGCGAGGCGTTCTCGCTGTTCGAGAGCCTGCTCGGCCGCATGCGCTCCGGCGTCATCCGCAAGCTGATGCACTTCCAGGTGCAGAGCGAGCCGATGCCTGAGCTGACGGCGCCGGCGTTCGGCCAGATGCGCGCCTCGCACATCGACCCGCTGACCGGCGAGGACGAGTTCGCACAGGCTTCCGCCCAGGGGCCGCAGCCGGCGTATCGCGGCGACGGCCCGGTGGACCCGAACAATCCCGCGACCTGGGGCAAGGTGCAGCGCAATGCGCCCTGCCCGTGCGGCTCCGGACGCAAATTCAAGCACTGTCACGGGGCGCTGGTCTAAGAACCCGGACGCCCGATCGCGCGTTGTAAGATCGTCGGCGAGTCGGCGCCGCGCGGGGATTACACATGCGTCATGATTACAATCAGGCGGGCGAGATCGTCTGGATCGACCTGCACGATCCCAGCGCGAGCGAGCTCAGCGGCGCCTGCGACACCTGCAAGCTGCGCATCCCGAGCCGCGACGAGCTGGAAGAGATCGAGACCTCGTCGCGGCTGCAGAACGACGGCGACACGCTGACGCTGAGCCTGCCGCTGACGCCCTATCATCCGGGCAAGCCGCCCGAGCCGGCGCCGATCGGTTTCGTGCTGACGCCGGACCTGCTGGTCACGGTGCGCTTCGACGAGCTGCACACCTTCCACAAGGTCGGCGAGAAGATCTCGAGCGACAGCAACGACTACACCCCGGCGCAGATATTCACGATGATCGTCGAGGCGATCGTCGATTACGGCGCCGACAAGCTCGAGCACATCCAGCGCGACATGCGGGTCGTCTCGCGCGACATCTTCCACCGCGCGCCGCACGCAAGGCGCAACGTGGCGCGCAAGAGCTACATGCTGCGCGAGACGATGGTCATCGTCGGCGACATGGGCGAGCGGTTGTCCGAGCTGCGGGAGACCCTGCTGGCGCTGCAGCGGACGGTGCCCTTCGTGCTCGACCGCGGCGCCAAATGGATCGGCGACGACGCGACGGTGCGGCTGAAGACGGCGCTGGCCGACATTCAGTCGCTCAACGACTTCGAGACTCACCTGACGGACAAGGTGCAGTTCCTGCTCGACGCCACGCTGGGCTTCATCAACAACGAGCAGAACGACATGTTCAAGGTGCTGACCATCGCCTCGGTGGTCGGCATCCCGCCGGTATTCATCGCCGGCGTCTACGGCATGAACTTCCACAACATGCCGGAGCTGAACTGGCAGTACGGCTATGCCTATGGATGGGGCCTGATCGTCATCAGCACGATCATCCCCATCCTGTGGTTCAAGTGGCGCGGCTGGTGGTGACGCTTACGGTGCGTGCGCCGCAGCCTTGAAGTCCGGATCCGACAGCAGCTGCAGCGACAGTTTTCCGAACAGGCCGGTGAAATGATTCACCGCATCCGGAATGGCCACCGCGCCGAGGAACGACGAATCCCAGCTGTCGCTCACGCTCAGCGTCTTGTCGAACACGGTCTTGCCGCCCTTGGTGAGCGTGAAATCCGCCGCCAGCGACGCCGTGCCGGTGCCGACCGTGGAATCCACCTCGCGCTTCGTCAGCACGCCGGAGAGCGTCAGCGGCGCGTTCGCATCGAGACGTCCCGCGCCCTTCAGGTCGGCCGCCAGCGTATCTTTGAGAAACCCGGCGAACGAGCCGCCCGGCGCGTCGAGCGTGTTGATCGCGCGCACGGTGGTCGAGCGGTCGTCCGAGGCCGAAACGCTGCCGCCCGGCACGAAGCTGCCCAGCGTCATCGGCGGCAGGTCGGCGGCGCGCACCGCCTGAATGCCGTCGAAGCTCGCCTGCGGCGCGGCGACGTTCATCGCACAGCCGGCAAGGCTGGCGGCCAGCAGCGCGACGGCTGCAATACGTACGAAGATCATGTTGTGTGTGTCCTTACTTGGGGAACGCCGGATCGCGGGCGAGCTGGTCGAGCGCGTTGCCGACGCATTTGTGCGTCAGGCGCTGCGCCGCTTCCAGCATGCTGGGCGCCTTGTCGGCGTGCGGCGGCGTCGGCGCGGTGGCGCCGATCGTGCTGTAGATCGCGTCGCGCACTTCCTTGGTGATCGGCGTGGCGCCGGCACCCGCGGAATACTGCACGGTGCAGATATAGCCGTCGCCGACCGTCGTACCGGCGACGCCCAGCGTGAGGCCGACCATGAAGCCCTTGGCGGCGGCATCGTCTTCGAGCGGCACGTTGTTGATCGTCACCTGCACCAGCGCGCCGCCCGGCTGCGGATCGGGGCTGACGGGCACGAAGATCATGCTCTCCTTCACCGTGTCGAGCACCGTCGCCTGCAGCTCTTCTCGCGCACGGCTGTTGGTGGCGCCCTTGGTCTGGAAGTCGAACAGCAGCTGCGCGGGCTTCGGATTGGCGACGGCCTGATAATGGCCCGGCGCGATGTCCGGCATCGTGTTGTCGACGTAGGAGGTGGGCGCGATACAAGCCCCGAGCGGCGCTGCCAAAACGGCAACGACGAAAATACGCGCGAAAGACTTCGCGTTACGCAACGTCATGACGGTTTTCCCCAGTTTCGATATTCGCCGACAGTGGCGCCCCGAATATCATGTTAGGGTGCGCGAAGAATTCGAACAAGAGAGATGGGCGCGATGACGCCATTCACCATCGACGTGCCGCAGGCGACGCTGGATGCGATCAAGGCCAAGGTCGCTGCGTATGCGTGGCATGAAGCGCCATGCGGCGATGGCCTGGAAACCTCTTGGACATACGGCGCCAATTTCGAATTCATGCAGGCGCTATGCGCATATTGGGTAGGGTCGTATGACTGGCGCAAATGGGAAGCCGCGCTGAACGCCTTTCCGCAGTTCACCGCGGCGGTCGACGACATCGATCTGCATTTTTACCATGTGAAGGGCGCGAGCGGTTCGGCGCGGCCGCTGATCCTCAGTCATGGCTGGCCGGGCTCGGTGTTCGAATTCCTGCATATCATCGGCGCGCTGGCGAACCCGCCGGATCCGAAAGATGCATTCGACGTCGTGGTGCCGTCCCTGCCAGGCTATGGCTGGTCGGGCAAGCCGAAGCGCCCCATCGGGCCGCGCCGCACCGCGCAACTGTTCGATCGGCTGATGACGGACACGCTCGGCTATGACGGCTATATCGCGCAGGGCGGCGATTGGGGGAGTTCGATCTCGGCTTATATGTCCTACGAGGGCAAGGGGTGCCGCGCGGCACATCTCAACATGATGGGCTGGGCGTCGCCGGGCGTGCATGCGCAGAGCGATGAGGAGAAAGCGTTCGCCGCCAAGGCGGCACAGCTCTTCGAGATGGAAGGCGCCTATTTCCGCGAGCAGACCACCAAGCCGCAGACACTGTCCTACGCCATGATGGATTCGCCCGTGGGCGTGGCGGCGTGGATCGTGGAGAAATTCCACGGCTGGTCGGATACGCGCAAGGGCTTCGAGAGTGTGTACTCGAAGGATCAGCTGCTGACGAATGTGATGATCTATCTGGTGACGAGGACCTTCAACACCGCGACCTGGATGTATCGCGGCCGTGCCGAAGAGGTGTTCATGAATCCGCTGCCGAAAGGCGCGCGGCTGGAGAAGCCGACCGGCATCGCAGCATTCCCGGTCGATCTCATCCCCTTCCCGCCGCGCACGCAGGTGGAGCGGAGCATCAACGTGGCGCGCTGGGATGCGTTCGAGGAAGGCGGCCACTTCGCGGCCCTGGAGCGGCCGGACGATCTGGTGGCGAGCATCCGGGCGTTTGCACGCGAGCTTTGAGGCTCTGCTCCCCATGCTGGGGGAGGTGAAAGCGCTAGACCATCAAATCGCGGCCCATCGCGAGGTACTTCTCGCGGCGTTCCTTGCGCAGCTGTTCGCCCGGGACGCGGTCCATCTCGCCCAGCGCGCGGGCGATCTGTTCGCCGACGTTGAGGATCGTCTCTTCGGGCGCACGGTGCGCGCCGCCGACGGGCTCGGGGATGATGGCGTCGATGATCTTCAGGCCCAGGCAGTCCTGCGCGCTGATGCGCATCGCGGCGGCGGCGTCCTGCGCCTTTTCGGGCTTGCGCCACAGGATCGAGGCGCAGCCTTCCGGCGAGATCACCGAATAGACCGAATGCTCCAGCATATAGACGCGGTTGCCGGTCGCGATGGCGAGCGCGCCGCCCGAGCCGCCCTCGCCGATGATGGTGGTGACGAACGGGACCTTTATCTCGAGGCCCGCCTGGGTCGAGCGCGCGATGGCTTCCGACTGGCCGCGCTCTTCGGCGGCGACGCCGCTGTAAGCGCCCGAGGTATCGACCAGCGAGACCACCGGCAAGCCGAAGCGGTCGGCCATCTCGAACAGGCGCTCGGACTTGCGATAGCCTTCGGGCATCGCCATGCCGAAATTGTGCTTGAGGCGGGACTTGGTGTCGTTGCCCTTCTCATGGCCTAGCACCGCGACGGCGCGGCCGCGGAAACGCGCCAGCGCCGCTACGATCGCGTTGTCGTCGCCGAAAGAGCGGTCGCCGGCCAGCGGCGTGAATTCGTCGAACAGCGTGCGGGCGTAGTCGGAGAAGTGCGGCCGGTTCTGATGGCGCGCCACCTGGACCTTCTGCCACGGCGAGAGCTTGGCGTAGGTGTCCTTGATCAGGCCGTCGGCACGGGCCTGGAGGCGGCCGACCTCGGCGTCGATCTGCATCGCGGGGTCTTCCTCGGCGAGCTTGCGCAGCTCGACGATCTTGCCTTCCAGCTCGGCGATGGGGCGTTCGAATTCGAGGTAAGCGTGCATGATCACCCGGCGAAAAAGGCCGGAAAACGGGGATTTCCGTCCGGCAGCACCATTGCAGTTCCCCTGATATGCGGATTTGCGGTCACAAATCCAGGGGGAGGCCCGTCTTAAGGTTTGTAACGCCTGAGGAACCACAATGGTTGTGCGGCTGGGACTGGGGATTTTGGGGCTTTTTCACCTCGCCAATGGGCTGGCGATGCTGCTTTGGCCGGAGAGCTGGGCGGCGCGGGTGGTGCATCTGGCGGCGCCGGACCACCTGCACCTGCACTTCATCGCCGACATCGCGATGGCGTTCCTGGCGAGCGGCACGTGCCTGCTGCTGGGCGCCCGCGGGAACGCGCGGTGGGCGGTGGCTGGGGCCGCGTGGCCGGCGCTGCATGGGTTGGTGCACGTCTGGAGCTGGATCACGATGGGGCCGCCGGTGGGCGCCGATCGGCTGCGCGAAGGGTTCGGCGTGATCGCAGCCGGGGCGCTGGGCGTCGTGCTGGCCTGGCTGCGGACGCGGCAGGGAGCGGTATGATGCTGAAGAGCTTCCTACACCGCACCACGCGCGGGTTCGAGAAACGCTATGACTATGACGCGACCTATATGCACGAGATGACCGAGATCTCGACGGCGGGTTTCGTGCGCTTCGCGATCATGCAACAGGCAGGCGGTACCTGGCGCGGCGAGGCGGCGCCGCTTGAGGCGTGGTGTGCGGCCGGAATCGCCGGCGCTTTGGTCGAAGATTGCGGACCGTGCGTGCAGATCGCCTCCGACATGGCGATGGAGGCGGGCATGCGCGGCGCGGTGATCGCAGCACTGCTGTCGGGACAGCCGGCGGATGCGGACGCGCAGCTCGGTTTCGATTACGGGCGCGCCTTGCTGCTGGCGTCGGAGAACCTGGACGCGTTGCGCGAGGCCATCGAAGTCCGATGGGGAAAGCAGGCGGTGCTGGCGATGTCGCTGCGCGCGATGACGGCGCGGAATTTTCCGGTGCTGAAGCGCGCCATGGGTCATGCCAAGACGTGCCAGAAGGTGCGGATCGGCCGGGACGACGTGATCGTCGCGAAGGCGGCGGCATGAACGACAGCCTCGCGACCTTCGAGACGCATCGCGCGCACCTCCTCGCCATAGCCTATCGCATGCTGGGCGAGATGAGCGCGGCCGAGGACGTGGCGCAGGATGCGTGGCTGCGTTGGCGGCGCGCCGAGGGCGAGGACATCCGCGACCCGCGTGCCTGGCTGTCGGCGGTGACGGTGCGGCTGTCGCTCGATGCCCTGCGCAAGGCGCGGGCGCGGCGCGAGACTTATGTGGGGCCTTGGCTGCCCGAGCCGCTACTGCCCGACGATACGCGGGCGCTGGCCGCCGATGCGCCGGCGGCACGGGCGGAACTGGCGTCGGACCTGTCGATGGCGCTGCTGATGGTGCTGGAGCGCCTGTCGCCGGAGGAGCGCGCGGCGCTGATCCTGCACGACGCGTTCGACTGCGATTACGCGACGATCGCGCAGGCGCTGGAGAAGAACGAGGCGGCGTGCCGCAAGCTGGTCAGCCGCGCCCGCGAGCGGGTGAAGGCGGAACGGCCGCGCCGCGCGGTATCGGCCGAGACGCACCGCGCGCTGTTCGCCAAGTTCACGGCGGCGGCGGCGAGCAACGACACGGCCGCGATCGTCGCGATGCTGGCGCCCGACGCGGTGCTCTATTCCGACGGCGGCGGCAAGGCGGCCGCGGCGCTCAACCCGATTTACGGCGCCGACAAGATCGTGCGCTTCGCCTTCGGCATCCTGCGCAAATTCGGGCCGGCCGAGGGCTTCGGCCTGGACGAGACCGAGATCAACGGGGTGCCGGGCTTCATCCTGCGTACACCGGACGGCCTGCACTCGGTGCTGACGATGGAATTCGACGGCGAACGTGTCGTGACGATCTATCTGGTGCGCAATCCGGACAAGCTGCGGCGCGTGCCGGAACAGGAGCACCGCGCGACGCGTTGAAAAGGGCGACTACAGTAAGGAACTCGTCCATGGACGCGCCCACGATGCAACCGGTTGTCGCGATGGCCACGCTCGGTATCGATGCATTGCCTGAGAGCGTGTGGCAGGCGCTGACCACGCCGTCTAAGCTGAAGATGTTCTTCTTCGGCGCCGACGTCGACAGCACCTTCCGCGTCGGCGCGCCGATCACGATGCGCGGCGAAATGAACGGCAAGCCCTATGAGGACAAAGGCACGATCCTCATCGCCGACGAACCGAAGCGGCTGTCGTTCTCGCATTATAGCCCGCTGTCGGGGAAACCCGACGCACCGGAGAATACCAATGTCGTGACCTTCACGCTGGCGCCCGAGAACGCGGGCACGCGCGTGACGCTGACCCAGACCAAGCTCCAGGGCCCGATCACCGAGGCCGACGCCCAGAACCGCGAGGCGTATGAGAAGAACTGGCGGGGCGTGCTCGAAGGCCTGCGCGAGACCGCCAGTTCCCTGTTGGTGTAGCCGCTACTTCCCGCCGCCCAGCGTCGCCCACGGCACGTCGACGCGCTGGTTCGACTGGCCGAAGAAGATGACTTCCTTGTCGGGGATGCTCGAGGTCACGTTCCAGACATAGCGCGCGCCGGGCTTCTCGACGTTCGCGACGATCTTGTTGTTCGCGTCGTAAGACACGAGCGCGAAGGAGACGCGGTTGTCGATGTAGCTGTAGGCCCAGGTCGTGATGCCGTGATAGACGACGACCGGGCAGACGGTGCTGGAATCCAGCTTGTTCGGGTTCTTGAAGCACGTGACCTTCAGCCCGGCCGGAACCGGCGGGCTGGTGTTGGCCGGCACGTATTTCACGATCGCCTCGTCCGATGGCGCGGCGGCGGCCACCGGCGTCAAGGCGGCCAGAACGAAAGCCGCGGCGTAGGCAAATGTCTTCATGATTCCCTCCGAATTGTAAGACGATTGCATCCTAATCTTCGGCACCGACGAGGCGCCGCAAGAATGACGATAAAATCTGCGCCACGAGGCCGAGCAGCGTGATGGTGAGGCCGACGATGACGTCGACGACGGTGTCGCTGCCGACGCTGGCGTTCTGCTGGCCGGTCCCGGCGCGGACGATGCGGTCGAGCGCGCCTTCGGTGCCGGCGTAAACCTGCTGCAACACGGCATCGAGCGGCGATGCGGCGGGCTGCGCCGGCGCGGTCGCTGCGATCTGATGATGATGCGCGCGGCGGTCGAAGGTGGCGTCGAGGATCGACTTGGTGATCACGTAAGACGACGCCAGCGTGACGATGCCGATGACGACGAACAGTACGCGGCTGGCGCGGACACGCGCGTTGAACAGAAGTCCCGTCGAGAGCACGAACAGGACGGCCGCGACGGCCTCGATCAGATAGCGCATGGCACCTCCCCCCGGAGTTGCGCCAGTCTACCCCTTCGCGTTGATCATCGCCATCTGCTTGACGATCACTTCGGCCTGCCGGATCGAGGCGGCGTCGATCAGGACGCCGTTCAGGCTGGCCGCGCCGGAGCCGCTGCTGTGCGCGTCCTTCATCGAATCCAGGATGGCCTGGGCGCGCTCGACCTCCTTGGCCGGCGGCGTGAAGATCTCGTTGCAGAGCTCGACCTGGCTCGGATGGATCGCCCATTTGCCCTCGCAGCCGAGGATGGCGGTGCGGCCGGCCTGGGCGCGGAAGCCGTCGGGGTCCTGGTAGTCGCCGAACGGACCGTCGATTGCGACGAGGCCGTGGGCGCGCGCCGCCTGCACCAGGCGGAACAGCGGATAATGCCACAGATCGTTCCAGTGCCGCTCGCGCGCGGCGCTGGGGGATTTGTCGGTGAGCATCACATAGTCGGCGTTGCCGCCGCCGATGTTCGTGGTGCGCATGCCCTGGCTGGCGGCATAGTCGGCGGCGCCGAAATGCAGCGTCTCCATCCGCTTCGACGCGGCGGCGATCTCGTCGATGTTCATGAGACCCATGACACTCTCGATGATCACCTCGAGGCCGATCTTCTTCTTGCGCCCGGCATTCCGCGAGCACTGAGTCATCAGCCAGTCGATGGCATAGATGTCCTTGGCGTTGCCGACCTTGGGGATCATGATGGCGTCGAGCTTCTCGCCGCCCTTCTCCACCAGCGCGATCACGTCCTTGTAGCACCAGCCGGTGTCGAGGCCATTGATCCGTACCGTGACGATCTTGCCCTTCCAGTCGACATCGTTGAGCGCCGCCACGACGTTGTCGCGCGCCTTGTCCTTGTCGGACGGAGCGACGGCGTCCTCGAGGTCGAGGCAGACGCAGTCGGCGCCGCCGGCGGCCGCCTTCTCGAAGAAGTTGGTCTTGGAGCCGGGGACGAAGAGCTTGGAGCGATAGATGCGGACGGGTGCCTGGCGCTCGACGGTCGTGAAGGACACAAAATGTCTCCGGCTACATTGGGTGCGCAAACTCGCGCGGGCGTGCCCGGGCGTCAACCGCCGCCGTCGCCGCAGTCAGCCTTGCTCGCCGCTGGCCTGACGATAGGCATCGAGCCTGGCGCGCCGCACTGGCTGCGCTGCGAAGCCGGCGGCGACGCGCTCGGCCTGTTCCACATTGAAGGCTCTGTAGTCGGCATATTTGCCGTCGGTCCAGACGGAATCGTCGCCGATGTGGAAGGTGAGGTGCGCGGTGGTGAGCATCAGGAAGCGTTCGGCGAGCGCCGCGAGATTGAACAGCAGGCTGCGCATCACCGCCGCGGCGCCGACGCAGGCGTCGCTCTTGACGAAGTCCGCATAGAGCCGCGCCGGGAAGACGAAACAATCGTAGCCGACATGATCCTTGCCGTAATCTGCGAACATCAGCGGCAGGTCGTCGATGCCGCCGGCATAGTGCGGCAGCACGCGGCGGTTGGTGGTGATGACGTCGTAGCCGTCGGCGATCAGCTTGGCGATGCTGCGATAGAAATGCGGCATCAGGTGGATGTCGGAATTGGTGAAGACGACGTACTCTTCGCCCCCCGCGGGCGCGATCGGCGCCGCCAGGCCGTGATCGAGGCCGTCGAACAGCAGCGGCAGCGGCCGCAGATGGGCGAACTGTCCAACCTCATAGACGAAGCGGTCGAGCGCGGGCACGGCGAGGAAATCCGGCGGCACGATGTGCGCCTCTTCCTCCAAGGTGACGCAGACCGTGCGCGCCGCGATGTACGGCGCGGCCGCCGCGGCGATGCGGATGGTCTCGAAGGTGATCTCCTGCGCCGTGTTGTTGAACGGCACGGCGCGGTCGAAATAGGGATGCATCACATGGCGGAAGCAGACGTGCTTGGGGCCATCGCCATGGCGCGGGATGTCGCTCCAGCTTTCACCGGACATCTGGCGGAACAGCGTGGGCGTGAATTGCGGCATGGTCAGCCTCTGCGCCGGCGGGAGAGCGGATGCGCGGACTCGACGACTTTGGTCAGGCGATCCTTGGCCACGTGGGTGTAGATCTCGG
>DASZMT010000077.1:0-11182 GCA_035551495.1 Rhizomicrobium sp.
AGGTGATGCTCGCCGACCGCCATCATCGTGCCGAGCCGTTCGTCGCGGCGGATCACCTGCGGCGCGTCCGGCCGGGCCGGGTCGAACAGGCGCAGCGCCTCGCGCGGCGCATCGGGCGTCTCTTCGTCGACTTCGAGTTCGACCAGATCGACGGCGAGCCGGCCGTCGGCAAGAAACGCGGCGCTGCTGTCTTCGGCCCAGGCATCGATCCCCAGCCCCTCGCCGTCGAGATGGCGCGGATCGGCCAGCGCCGCCGCAAGGTCGTACAGGCGCACGGTGTCGACCGGGTGCCATAGCCAGCCGGCACTGACGAGATATTTCCCATCGGGCGAGGCCGCGAGCCGGGCGTGAAAGCAATCCGAAGGATCGCGATCCATCGCCCCGGTCAACCGCTCGCCCGTCGCCAGATCGTCGATCTCGATCTGGTTGTAGTGATCGGGACAGTGGACGATGACCTCGCGACCGCTCGCCAGCCGGATCAGCGCGATGGGGTATTCGTAGGCATCGGCCTGGTAGTAGCTGCGATTGATCTCGCGCAGGATCTTGCCGTCGCGCAGGATAAGGCCTTTGGTCCCAAGCGTTTCGTAGATCGCCGCGAACGCGCCGCTGGGCGACGCGGCCGCCGCGTCGAAGGTATAGGCGTATCGAACATGGCTGGGGCGGATTTCGCCATCGAGCGCGATCTCGCGGCCGCCATCGACCCAATCGATCAGCGTGTCGCCCTGCCAGACGAGCGAGCGCACGCCCTTTGCCCGAATTCGCGTTTCCTTGACGTCGATCGTGCAGACGTCCCCCCTGCTGCCATGCGATGATCTTTGACCATGGTAACGCCCCGTAAGGCCAGCGACAGCCCTTCGACGAGGAGACCGGCATGGCTTACATCATCGGCGAAGACTACGACGCGAAGTTCATCGACACCGGAGTCGTGTTCAGCGATGGCGACGCCGCCCTGAAGGCCTTCTTCGCCAAGACCTACATCGCCCCGAATTCGATCATCAAGGCAAGCTGGGTTACCGGGAACGCCATCCCACCGGAGGTCGTGCCGACGAAGGCGCGGATCGTCGAAGGCGGCCCGCTCTACGATTGGCGAACGGTGAGAGGCGGCACAACCCTGGTCAGCGACCGCTTCAAGGCGTGCGTCGAGGCACTCGATCCCGGCCGGCATGGCTTCTTCCCCTTGACCGTCGAGGATCTGAACGGAGACGTCATGCCGGGGCCGTACGTCCTGTTCAATGTCGTCGGCCGCATCGACTCCATCATCGAGGCGCAAAGCAACCTGAAAGCCAGCGGCCGCGGGTTTATCGACGGGTGGGAATATGAACGCCCCACCGGCCCCTGGAAGTGCGCGCTGGACGCCGCGGTAATCGGCGACCGGGCGTGTTGGACGGAAATCCGTTACGGCAGGCGCTGGTTCATCTCCGACCGCCTGGCGACCTTGCTGCGGGCGCGCGGCCTGGAGGGCTTCGACTACACGCTCGCCTGCGAAGAAATCCCGGCGGGAGCCTGAGCGGTGGCCCATTTCCTAGCCGTAGAGCCCAAGGGAATGTATCGCCTCAACTTCGACGCGCTCGACGGCGACGTCATGAAGCTGTCCTTCGCCGATCCCGTCCCGTTGCCGTTGCAGAACCCGATGGGCAATCAAACGCCGCGCGCCGGATATGGCGGCGGCGCGCCCGTCTCGCACGAGAACCTGCCGACGAAGATGCGCGTCTCCGGCCGCAAGACCCAGCTCGTCGACTTCAACACGGCCTATCACATCTACTTCGTCAACCGCCGCTTCATCGACGTCGTCGAGCGGTTCCAGACGGACATCCAGTATTTCCCCGTCGAATGCATCTGGAAGGACAAGACGCCGGCCGGCACGTACTATTTCTTCTTCACGACCGTCATGGTGGACGCGGTGATCCGCGAGGAGACGACCGCGACCTGGGTGCCGACGCTTCCCGGCGAAGGTCTCTGGCAGCCGCGTCTGGACCTTGGCGAGACGTTCGCGTTCGACACATCGCGCCTGGACGGCAAGCACATGTGGGTCGATCCCAACATGCCGACGAAATGGGCGCTGGTCTCCGACGCGCTCTACGCCGCCCTGCGCGAAGCGAAGATCGAGTCGTTTTACGGCGGGCCGTGCTTCGCGGAGGTCGCCCTCTCTTAGACGCGTGTCCTCACTCCCACTCGATCGTCCCCGGCGGCTTGCTGGTCACGTCGTAGACCACGCGGTTGATGCCGCGGACTTCGTTCACGATGCGCGTCGACACACGCGCCAGGAAGCTGTGCTCGAACGGATAGTAGTCCGCCGTCATGCCGTCGCTGCTCGTCACCGCGCGCAACGCGCAGACGTGGTCGTAAGTGCGCCCGTCGCCCATCACGCCCACCGTCTTCACCGGCAACAGCACCGCGAAGGCCTGCCAGATCGTGTCGTAGAGCCCCGCCTTGCGGATCTCGTCGAGATAGATCACGTCCGCCTGGCGCAGGATCTCGAGTTTTTCGCGCGTGATTTCCCCAGGTAGCCGGATCGCCAGCCCCGGCCCCGGGAACGGATGCCGCCCGACGAAATGCGCCGGCAGGCCCAGCTCGCGGCCGAGCGCCCGCACCTCGTCCTTGAACAGTTCGCGCAGCGGCTCGACCAGCTTCAGCTTCATGAAGTCCGGCAAACCGCCGACATTGTGATGCGACTTGATCGTCACCGACGGGCCGCCGGTCGCGCTGACGCTCTCGATCACGTCGGGATAGAGCGTGCCTTGCGCCAGGAATTCCGCGCCGCCGATCTTCGCCGCCTCGGCGTCGAACACGTCGATGAACGCGGCACCGATGATCTTGCGCTTCTGCTCCGGATCGCTGATGCCCGAAAGCCGCCCCAGGAACAGCTCCGCCGCATCCACATGCACCAGCGGGATGTTGTAGTGCCCGCGGAACAGCGACACGACCTCTTCGGACTCGCCTGTCCGCATCAATCCGGTATCGACGAAGATGCAGGTGAGCTGGTCGCCGATCGCCTCGTGAATCAAGACGGCCGCCACCGACGAATCCACCCCGCCCGACAGCCCGCAGATCACGCGCCCCTTGCCGACCTGCGCCCGGATCTTGGCCACCTCATGCGCGCGGAAGGCATGCATGTTCCATTCGGGCTCGATGCCCGCGATCTTCAGCACGAAGTTCTTGTAGATCTCCGCCCCGCGCGGCGTGTGCACCACCTCGGGATGGAACTGGATGCCGTAGAGCTTGCGCGCCTCGTCCGCGATCACCGCGTAGGGCGAATGCTCGCTGGTCGCGACCACTTTGAATCCCGGCGGCATGGCGACGATCTTGTCGCCGTGGTTCATCCACACCGGCTCGCTGTCGCCGATCGCGCCGAGGCCGGCGAGCAACGGCGAGTCTTGCGCGATCTTGATGTCGGAACGGCCGAACTCGCGGTGATGTCCGCCCTCGACCTTGCCGCCGAGCTGCTGCGCCATCGCCATCTCGCCATAGCAGATGCCGAGCACCGGCACGCCCGCCTCGAACACGGCGTCGGGCGCGCGCGGCGCGCCTTCCTCCATCACCGAGGCCGGGCCGCCGGAAAGGATGATGGCGCGCGGCGGCGGCGCACGGCGCAACGCCTCCTCGGCCTTGTTGAAGGGAACGATCTCGCAATAGACGCCCGCTTCGCGCACCCGGCGCGCGATGAGCTGGGTGACCTGCGATCCGAAGTCGATGACGAGGACGGGAGCTGCCATGACCGGATTTAGGGAACCGTCCCCTGCCCTGTCCAGCGCTACGGTGCCGCGCGCGCGAGAATCGCGGCGAAGAACCCGTCGGTACCTGTGGAATACGGGGTGGCACGGAAGACTTCACCGAGGCCCGGCGGCGCCGATTCGCCCCACCCCGCGTCGGCACGCAGGCTCTTGAACGCCCGGTTGCGCGCCAGGAAGGCCGCGACGCGCACCTCGTTCTCGCGCGGCAGGATCGAGCAGGTCGCATAGATCAGCCGTCCGCCCGGCTTCACGAACGCCGCCGCCCGGTCGAGCAGTTCGTCCTGGAGCGCCGTCAGCTGATCGAGCCGGCTGGGCGTCAGGCGCCAGCGCAGCTCCGGCTGCCGCCGCCAGGTGCCGGTGCCGCTGCACGGCGCATCGACCAGCACGGCATCGAACGTCCCGCGCGGCTCTTTCTCGACGATGATGTGCGCACCGGCGCGATCCGCGCGTTTGCGCAACTGTTCGAGCGCCCCGTCGCGCACATCGCTCGCGACGATCTCGGCCTGGTTGTCCGCCGCCGCCGCGAGCGCCAGCGACTTGCCGCCCGCGCCCGCCGCCAGGTCGAGGATGCGCATCCCGGGCTTCGCGCCGATCAGCAGCGCGGCGATCTGCGAGGCTTCGTCCTGGAATTCGAACGCGCTGCTCTCGGCCAGCGTGCCGAGCTTGGCCGAGCCCTGACCGGGCGCGAGCCGCACGCCCTGCGGCGCGAACGGCGTGGGCGCGGCGTCGAAGCCCATGTCGTGCAGCGCCCGCAGCACGTCCTCGCGCCGCGTTCTGAGCGTGTTGACGCGCAGGTCGACCGGCGCACGCGCCTGCAGCGCCGCCATCTCGTGCAGCACGCCGTCGCCGAACGCTTTGCGCAATTCGGGCTCGAGGAATTGCGGAAACGCGCCCTCGACGCACAGCGGCGGCTCGCCGCGGTTCGTCTTCCACGCCTTGCGCTCGTCTTCGCCGAGCGCCGCGGGCGCGTAACGCTGCCCGGTGAAGATCAGATCGATGTCCTCGCCGTCCGACGCGATCGACGCGAGCACCAGCGCGCGGGGCGCGTCGTCCTGCATCTGCCAGGCAAGCGCCGCGCGATGGCGCAGCACCGCGAACACGCGCTCGGCGACGGCCGCGCGATCCTTCGATCCGGCATAGCGCCGCGCGCGGAAATAGTCGCGCAGGTACCGGTCGGCCGGCTGCGCCGTCTTTTCCAGGTCTTCCAGGATGTCGATGGCGGCTTGGGCGCGGGCGGCGGGTGTCATGGCGCGAGCGCTAGAGCCTCGCGCGCCGCCCGCCAAGGAAAATCCTCGCCACGCCGTTTTGTTCTTGCTATGTTCTAATCATGCCTGTACAAAAGCTGTTCTTCGCCCTGTTCCCGCCGCCGGCGGTCGCGGGCCGCATCGCCGAGCTCGGCCAGCAGCTGGCGCGGGTGCACCGGCTCAGGGGCGCGGCCGCCGCGCCGGACCGGCTGCATTGCTCGCTGCACCTGCTCGATCTTGGGCGGCGCGATCTTGACGCGGTGGTGGAGCGGGGGCGTGAGGCCGCGGCGCGGATCGCGGCCGAGCCGTTCGACGTCGTGTTCGATCGCACCGCCAGCTTCGGCAAGGCGGCGCATCATTTCGTGCTGTACGGCGAGCGCGGCACGGCGGCGCTGAAAGCATTCCGCGGCGCGCTGCGCACCACGCTTTATTATGCCGAGCTGATCGACCGCCCCGCGAGCGCCTACACCCCGCACGTCACCCTGCTCTACGGCGGCGACCGGGCGGTGGAGGAATACCCCGTGACCCCGATCCGCTGGCACGTGGATGCCTTCGAGCTGGTGCTCAGCATCCACGGCGAAGGGCATAGGCATTTGGGGAAATGGGAGTTGGGCAGTTGAACATCGCCTCCGTGTCATTCGCCGCGAATGCGGCGAACCTAGGTGATGTCTTCGCGAACCTCCGCAGGCTCGCGGCGCACCACCTGGGTCCGCCGCATTCGCGGCGGATGACAGTTCAGCGCACGAAATTTTGTCCGCGCAGCAGGTTCGAATGTACGCCGATTCAACGATTCCAATGGGTTAGGAAATACGCTGTGCGAATTGAATCCAAGAATGCCGAGATGTCGCCCGGCGCAGACCTGGCACGTCGCCTGGAAGAGATGATGTGTGCGGCCCTGCCCCATATGTCATTCGCCGCGAATGCGGCGAACCCGGGTGACGTCTTCGCGAACCTTCAAAGGCTTGCGACTTGCCGACTGGGTCCGCCGCATTCGCGACGGATGACGGCCGGGGAGCACGAAAATCACGCGGAAAAGAGGTTCGAATGTACGCCGATTCAACGATTTAAAGGGCTTAGGAAAACGCCCGTGCGAATTGAATTCAAAAATGCCGGAATGCCGGACGGCCAGCGCCTACTGCCCGCCCGGATAGTTCGGCGCCTCGCGGGTCACCACGATGTCGTGGACATGGCTTTCGCGCAGGCCCGAGCCGGTGATGCGCACGAACTCGGCGCGGTCGTGGAAATCCGCGATCGTCTTGCAGCCGGTGTAGCCCATCGCGGCGCGCAGGCCGCCGATGATCTGGTGCACGACGTTCGCCACCGGCCCCTTGTAGGGCACCTGACCCTCGACGCCCTCGGGCACGAGCTTCAGCGAGTCCGACACCTCGGCCTGGAAGTAGCGGTCCGCCGAGCCCCGCGCCATGGCGCCCAGACTGCCCATGCCGCGATAGCCCTTGTAGGAGCGGCCTTGATAGAGGAACACCTCGCCCGGCGCTTCTTCGGTACCCGCCAGGAGCGAGCCCACCATCGCCACGTCGGCGCCGGCCGCGATCGCCTTGGCGAGGTCGCCGGAGTACTTGATGCCGCCGTCGGCGATCACCGGCACACCGGCTTTCCTTGCCGCCTCGACCGCGTCCATGATCGCGGTGAGCTGCGGCACGCCGACGCCCGCCACGATGCGCGTGGTGCAGATCGAGCCCGGCCCGATGCCGACCTTCACGCAGTCCGCGCCCGCGTCGATCAGCGCCCGCGCGCCGGCCGCCGTCGCGACATTGCCGGCCGCCACCTGGGTGTAGTTCGACGCCTTCTTGATGCGTGTGATGGCGTCGAGCACGCCGCGCGAATGGCCGTGCGCGGTGTCGACCACGATCACGTCGCACTCCGCCTCGATCAGCGCCTGCGCCCGCGCATAGCCGTCCTCGCCGACGCCGGTGGCCGCCGCGACGCGCAGCCGGCCGCGCTCGTCCTTGCAGGCGTGCGGATATTTTTGGGCCTTCTCGATGTCCTTGACGGTGATGAGGCCCACGCAGCGATAGGCATCGTCGACCACAAGGATCTTCTCGATGCGGTGCTGATGCAGCAGCCGCTTCGCCTCGTCCGGCTTGACGCCCTCGCGCACGGTGATGAGCCTGTCCTTGGTCATCAGTGCGTGCACCGGCTCGCGCGGGTCGTTGGCGAAGCGCACGTCGCGGTTGGTCAGGATGCCGACCAGCTTGCCCGCCCCCTTGAGATGGGGACTTTGGCCGTTGGCGCCCTCCACCACCGGGATGCCCGAGATGCGGTGCCGCTCCATCAGCATCAGCGCGTCGGCCAGCGTCGCATCGGGGGCGATGGTCACCGGATTCACCACCATGCCGCTCTCGAAGCGCTTCACGCGCCGTACCTGCTCGGCCTGGACATCGATGGGGAGGTTCTTGTGGATCACGCCCATGCCGCCGGCCTGGGCCATCGCGATGGCCAGCCCCGCCTCGGTCACGGTGTCCATGGCGGAGGAAATGAGCGGAATGCCCAGCTCCACCGTCTTGGTGAGCCGGGTGCGCGTATCGACTTGGGCGGGAAGGACTTCGGAGGCCGCAGGGACCAGCAACACATCGTCGAAGGTTAGCGCTTCGCGGATTGCTGACATGGGCGGCTCGCTCCCTGACTTGGAGCGCCGAGCATCTATCAGCGCGGAACCGATTCGGCAAGCGCGCGGAAAACCGCCAAAACCGTCACACCATTTAATCTTCGGGTTCTCCCGGTTCCGGGAACTCTTCTATAGAATGACCGTTTCAAGGGCGGCGGACATGGAAGTGTCCTTCGCCCTGAAGGGCTATTCCACACACTAAATAGGAGATTACGCCAGATGCAGAACAAATTTCGCCTGATGATGGGTGTCGCGGCTGTGGCCGGTGCGCTTGCGTTCGCGGGCACCGCCGATGCGGCCCCGCACGGCGTCAAGGTCGGCACGCTGACCTGCAACGTCGCCAGCGGCTGGGGTTTCGTGTTCGGGTCCTCGAAAGACCTGCACTGCACCTTCCGCGGCAACCGTGACCATCACGAGCACTATACCGGCTCGATCTCCAAGTTCGGCGTGGACATCGGCTACACCGAAGGCGGCGTGCTGGTGTGGGGCGTGTTCGCCCCGGCGTCGGACATCCGTCCGGGCGCCCTGGAGGGTGACTATGCCGGTGCGACCGCTTCGGCGACCGTCGGCGTCGGCCTCGGCGCGAACGTGCTGATCGGCGGCCTCGACAAGTCGATCGCGCTCCAGCCGCTCAGCGTCGAAGGCAACAAGGGCCTGAACGTTGCGGCCGGCGTCGGCGCCATCTCGCTGCATAGCGCGCCGTAAGGCGTCGCGAACAGCGACCTGAAATAAGCGAAAGCCCCGCCGGCAACGGCGGGGCTTTTGTTTTTGATCTCCCGTCTCACGGGGAAGGATCGTCCGTATCCGGAGGATCGCCCGCTTTCTGGCGCTTGGCGTGTTCGCCTTCCTCGCGCACTTCGGCGACCTTCTCCTGGCCGGGATTGTAAATGCCGAAGCCGAGGAACAGCGCCGAAGCGACCCGGAAGCTCCTCTTGGTGCTCGGCGGCAAGCGCGACACCAGCCAGCCGATCAGGACCGCGCCGAGCACGATGGTGAGCGCGACCGCGCCGATTGTGAGTCCGATGCTCATCGCAGTTGCATGAACAGCGCGCCGACATAGACGACCAGCAGCGCGGTCGTCGCCAGCGCCAGCGCCAGCGCCAGCTGCACGCGCGGGCCACGCGACAGCATGCCCACGACTGACAGCACGAAGAACGCGCCGTGCGCCGCCAGATCGGGCGGCTCCGGCAGATGTCCTGCCAGCAGCACGTTGCGCAGCAGACTGTCGCCCAGCGTCAGGATCAGCGCGCCGAACACCCACGCGTGCTCGCGGAAGTATTGCGCCTTGAGGTCGACGGGACCTTTCTCCGGTATCGCCGGCACCAGGAACGCGCTCACCATGTAGATCAGCACCGGCTGCATCAGCACTGCGAGGAAGCTCGCGAAATTCCAATGCCGCACCTCGCGCAGGCCGAACATCGACCACCACATCTGCACATGGATCACGAAGACGTCGACGAGGAGGATGACGGTCGGCGCGAACATCGTCACGCGATCGCGCGCCCGCACGATGCCGGCCAGCCCTGTCAGCACATTGGTGATGCCGAGCCCCAGCACGATGGAGATCAACACCGCGACGTAGTCGAACGCGCCCACGTTCAGCCCTTGAAGCCCTGTGCCACCAGATACAGCTCCACCGACTCCGAGCGGCTCGCCGGCGGCTTGACGTGCTTGACGCTGGCGAAGCGCTTCTTCAGCCGCGTCAGCAGCTCGTTCGCCGCGCCCCCTTGGAAGGCCTTGCCGACGAACGCGCCACCCGGGCGCAACGTCGCCTCCGCCATGTCGATGGCGGCCTCCAAAAGCCCGCTGGTGCGCAGGTGATCGGTGGCGCGATGGCCCGTCGTCGGTGCCGCCATGTCGGTCAGCACCACGTCCGCCGGTCCGCCCAGCGCGTCGATCAAGAGCTGCGGCGTCTCGTCGTCCAGCATGTCGGCCTCGAAGATCGTCGCGCCCTCGATCGGCTCCATCTCCAGGATGTCCATCGCCACCACGCGGCCCGTGGCACCGCAGCGCTGCACCGCGATCTGGCTCCAGCCGCCCGGCGCCGCGCCGAGGTCGAGCACCCGTGCGCCCTTCTTGAAGAAGCGGAACTTGTCGTCGAGCTCCACGATCTTGAACGCCGCGCGACTGCGATAGCCCTTGACCTTCGCGGCATGGACGTACGGATCGTTGAGCTGCCGCTCCAGCCAGCGCGCCGACGACACGGTGCGGTCCTTGCGGTCCTTGAGCTTGGCGCGGACATGGCCGCGGCCGGAGGTGTTGGAGCTTTTCGACGTCATCGCCGCCCCATCAACTCCCGCAGGATGCCCTCGCGCAAGCCCCGATCGGCGACGCGCAGCCGCGCGCAAGGCCACAGCCTGGCGATCGCCGCGAACACCGCGCAGCCCGGCACGATCAGGTCGGCGCGATCCGGCCCGATGCAGCCGATGGCGGCGCGCTCGCCCACCGTCATGCGCGCGAGCTTTTCGGCGGTCTCCAGAATCTGCGCGCGGTCGTGCCAGCTCGCATCCACCTTGCCGCGGTCGTAGCGCGGCAGGCCGAGCGCCACCGCCGCCAGCGTCGTCACCGTGCCCGACGTGCCGAGCAGATGATAGCCGGCCGGATCGAACGTCATTCCGGCCTCCACTTCCATCGCCGCCTTCACCGGCTCCAGCTTCTGCGTCAGCTCGGCCGCCAGCCGCCCATAACCCTCGCGATCGAGCGGCCCGCCGCCCCAGCCCTCTGCCAGCGTCACCACGCCGAGCGGCTGCGAGGTCGAGGCGATGACCAGCGGCCGTCCGCTGTCGCCCTTGCGCATCCAGATGATCTCGGTCGAGCCGCCGCCGATGTCGAACACCAGCGCCCCTTGCGCGTTGGGATCGATCAGCGGCGCGCAGCCGACGGATGCCAGCCGCGCCTCTTCCTGCGCACTGATGATCTCGAGCGCGATGCCGCTCTGCGCCTTGGCACGCTCGACCAGCTCAAGGCCGTTGGTGGCGCGGCGGCAGGCCTCGGTCGCGACGGCGCGCACGCGGCGCACCTTGTTCGACGCCAGCACCGAAGCGCAGACCTTCAGCGCCTCGACGGTGCGCGCCATGGCTTCTTCGGAAAGCCGGCCGCTCTGTGCCAGCCCCTCGCCCAGCCGTACGATGCGCGAGAAGGAATCGACCACGCGCAGCTCGCCGCGCCGTGTCGCCTGCGCCACCAGAAGCCGGCAATTGTTGGTGCCCAGATCGAGCGCCGCGACCAGCGGCCGCCGCTGCCGGCTGTCGCCCGCGCCGCCACCGCCGCGCCCGCGCCGCCGCGACCCGCGCGTTCCGCGTCCTGTCCCCTCGGGCAAGCGAGCCCCCTCCCTGCCGGTCCCGCCGCCCCGAAGCGAACCGCTTGGAAGGATGCTAGCACGGGCGCGAGCGGGCGCAGCCCTGGGCGTTTGCGACCTTTCGGCCGGTTCCCGGCGGTGGAAACCCCGGGAAAAGCCGAGCCTTGCAAGCGCCTCGGGGTTTCGCTAAAGACCCCCGCTCTGACCATTGGGGGATCGTCTAATGGTAGGACTGCAGACTCTGACTCTGCCTGTCTAGGTTCGAATCCTAGTCCCCCAACCA
>DASZMT010000078.1:0-17183 GCA_035551495.1 Rhizomicrobium sp.
GGGCCACCCAGTTCGGGTCTGCACACTTCGCATAGGTTCGCGAGACCGTATTGCGAACCTCTCGGCGCCAAACCGCTTTCACCTGGGTGGCCCGCAGTCGCGGGCCATGACACCTTGGTTTGTTCGTCGACGGCGCAGCCCAGTCAGACTCGTGCCATACTGAAGCAATGCTGCAGCCTCTGAGCAAAGACATAGAATCCGCGCCCGCTTTCGGCGTCTCGAATTCCTTCTCGGGCCGCAGCTGGCGGCTGCGCGACGGCGACGAAGTCGCCGCACAGGCACTCGCCCGCGAGGCGAACATCTCGCCTACGCTCGCCCGCCTGCTCATGATCCGCGGCATCGCCGCCGCCGACGTCGCCGACTATCTCGCGCCGACGCTGAAGCGCTTCCTGCCCGACCCTTCGACGCTCAAGGACATGGACGCCGCCGTCGCCCGCACCGTTCGCGCGCTCGAAGCCTGCGAAAGCATCGCCATCTGGGGCGATTACGACGTCGACGGCTCGACCTCCGCCGCGCTGCTCAGCGAATTCCTCGCCGCGCTCGGCGCCAGCCCGCGCATCTACATCCCCGACCGCATGACGGAGGGCTACGGCCCGAACGCGCCCGGCTTGCTCAAGCTGAAAGGCGAAGGCATCGGCCTCGTCCTCACCGTCGATTGCGGTGCCGGCGCCGCCGCGCCGCTCACCGCCGCGCGCGACGCCGGGCTCGACGTCGTGGTGCTCGATCATCACGCGGTGGAGACGCCGCCGCCGGCGCTCGCGCACGTCAATCCGAACCAGCCGGGCGACGGCTCCGGCCTCGGCCATGTCTGCGCCGCCGGTATCGCGTTCCTGTTCGTCGTGGCGCTCAACCGCGCCCTGCGCGACGGCGGCTTCTATGCGCGCAGAGGCCTCGCCGAGCCCGATCTGCGCGTCTTCGCCGATCTCGTCGGCCTTGCGACGGTCGCCGACGTCGTGCCGTTGATCGGCGTCAACCGCGCCTTCGTGCGCCAAGGCCTCGCGCGCCTGGGCAAGCTCGAGCGCCCCGGCTTCGCCGCACTCAGCGAGGTCGCGCAGGCCGCGCCGCCTTTCACGCCTTACACGCTGGGCTATCTGTTCGGCCCGCGCATCAACGCCGGCGGCCGCGTCGGCAAGTCGAGCCTCGGCGTCGAGCTGCTCACCGCCAAGGACATGGGCGCCGCGCAGGAACTCGCCCAGCTCCTCGACATCCACAACCGCGAGCGCCAGGCGATCGAGAAGACCATTCTCGAAGAGGCCATCGCGCTCACCGCCGACGACCCCACGCCGTTCCTGCTGGTCGCACAAGACGGATGGCACGCGGGCGTGGTCGGCATCGTCGCGGGCCGTCTCAAGGATCGTTACGCCAAGCCCGCGCTGGTCGCGGGCTTCGAAGGCGGTTACGGCCGCGGCTCGGCGCGCTCGGTGCACGGCGTCGATATCGGCGCGTTGATCCGCGCCGCGCGCGACGCCAAGCTGATCGAGAGCGGCGGCGGCCATGCCATGGCGGCCGGCTTCGGCTTGCGCCCCGATCAGGTCGAGGGCTTCCGTGCTTTCCTCGCCGAACAATTCGTCCACCACGCCGACACGCTGGCCGGGGCAGGGGACATCGATATCGATGTCGCCGTCTCGCCGTCGGGCGCGAGCGTGGCGCTGGTCGAGGAACTGGAGAAAGCCGGCCCCTTCGGCGCCGGCAACGCCGAGCCCTTGGTCGTGATCCCCGACGCGCAGGTCGTGTTCGCCGATGTGGTGGGCAAGGATCACGTCCGCCTGCGCCTCGCCGGCGGCGACGGCGCGCGGCTCGACGCGATCGCGTTCCGCATCGCCGACCTGCCGCTCGGCAAGGCGTTGCTGGCCGCCCGGGGCCAGCGGATCCATGCCGTCGGCCGCCTGCGCGCCGACGAGTGGCAGGGCCGAAAACGCGTGCAACTTCAATTGGAAGACGCGGCCCCAGCGGGTGTCTAGACAAGCGCGGCCGAGCGTCTTATAGCCCCGCCTCCAGCCGCGCTCTTCGTCTATCGGTTAGGACTCCAGATTTTCATTCTGGCAAGACGGGTTCGACTCCCGTAGAGCGCACCACCCTACGCCGCTTCGCGGCTCCAGGTGGCAGGCCAGCCAGACGTCCCTCAATACGGTCTCGGCCCCGTCACGATCGGGTCTTTGGGATCGGACTGCCAGTCGAGAAAGCTCAGATAATAGAGGTCCGCGCGGGGAAACCCGGCCTCCTTCGCCGCCAGCGCGCCGAGCGACGACCGCGCGCCGTCCTGACAATAGAAGATCAGCCGCGTGTTCGGATTGATGCCATGCGCCTTGAACGTGCGGGCGAGCGCTTCCGGCGCCTGCAGCATCGTGGAGGTCGGGGTGGTGAACAGATCGGCGATCGGCAGGTTGATCGCGCCGGGGATATGTCCCGGCTTCTCGCCCGGCTTCAGCACCGTCTTGCCGGTGTATTCGTCCGGCGTGCGCACGTCGATCAGCGTCACGGTGAGAACGGTGCGCGGAATGACGATCGCGCGCACCTCCTTGCGCGGCACGATCGGGATCGGCGGCTGCACCGCGCGCGCGGTGTAGCGCGTGATCAGCGCCACGGACGGATTGGATTGCGCGGTCAACTTCTTCGCATCGACCAGCGGCTGGATCGCCGCCCAGCCGCCATTGACCAGCAGGGCCGTCTTCACGCCGTAATGCGCCAGGAGATAGCGGATGCGCGAGGCGAATTTCAGCCCGCCATCGTCATACACGAGCACCGGCCGCGTCCCGTCGATGCCGAGATCGCCGATATGGGTGCCCCATGCGCCAAGATCGTCGATCTGGGTTTGCGTGGCGCTGTAGCCCGCCCAGGTCAGTTCGTTCTCCGCCACCGCACCGGTGAGATAGCCCAGCGTTCCTTCGCCGGGCCCGCCCGTCGCCACCACGATGACCGGATTGTTCTTCTTGATGTAGTCCGGCAGCGCGTCCGCGCCGATAATTCCCAACGCGGCGGCACTCGCCGGCCCGGCCCACAGCGCGAACGCCACGGCGATTGCGGAAAGATAGCGGTTCATCACAGCCCCGATACTTCGACTTCCATCCGAATACTTGCCGATTCTGCCCGCCTGGGGAATGGCGGGCCGCGCGCTATCATCATAAGCGCATGACTGAGTCGCGCCGATGAGAACCTATCTTCCCCGCACCTGGATCAATCCCAAGCTCGTGCACGGGGAGTCCAAGATCCATTACGACGGCGTGCTGGTGACCGCGCCGGTCGCGGCGGGCGAAAAGCTGATGGAGTTCGGCGGCCAGCTGATCTCCAGGCACGACTCGGAGGAGGGGCCCTACCGCGTGCGCTCGATCTGGGCCGTCGGCGAGGATGCCTATCTGGCGCTGCCCGAGACCGATCTGGCGCCCAGCCTCGACGAGAACCTGAACCACTCCTGCGATCCCAATGCCTGGCTGGTCGACGACGTCGTGCTGGTGGCGCGGCGCGACATCGCGGCGGGCGAGGAGATCACGCTCGACCAGGGCACCTGGAACTTCGACGAGAGCGAATACACCGTCGACGCGGAGGACTGCACGTGCGGCGCGGCGCACTGCCGCGTGCGCCTGACCGAGAACGACTGGCAGAACCCCGCGCTGCAGGCCAGCCATCGCGGCCATTTTCACGCGCTGGTGCAGGCGCTCATCGACCGCGCGAGCCGCAAGGTCGCCTAATCGCGCGCGAACCACGCGACGATGGTGCCGAACACCAGCATCGCCGCCATGTTGAGCGCGAAGCTCGTCGCCGTGAACGCCGGCGTGGAATGCAGCGCCGAGAGCGGCACGACGACATAGTTCATCACGACGAACACGCCCACGCCGAACGCCAGCCCCGCCGGCAACCAGTGACGACGCAACGCCGGCAGCACGCGCGCGCCCACGGCATAGACGCCCGCGATCAGGATTCCCATTCCCACCTGCAGCGCCACGCCGATCAGGGCGCTCTGCATCCCCATCGCCTTGGCGGTCTTGAGGCCGAACAGACCGGCCGCGATGAACCGTGCCACGCGCAACGGATCGATGAAGCCGTTGATGGCGCTCGCCGCGCCCAGGTCGACCAGCCCGGCCACCGCGCCGCCCAGAACCACGGCCGTCAGTATGGAAGTATGTCTACGCATCGTTTGTCCCCCAAACCCTGGCTTCAAATAGCGAATCGGTCGGCCGTTAAAAATGCCACCCGACCTTATCCCGCCCGCACGGCGTCACAGGTCACGAAGGGGTGAGCTTCCAAGGGAAGCTGCTCCCATGGCACAGTCCGCCCCGAACTCCCGGGGAGAATCCGACATGACTTTCAAGCATCTGGCCCTTACTGCCGCGGCGCTCGCACTGCTGGCGCCCGGCGCGGCTCTGGCGGCGCACGGCAAGGCGGGGCTGTGGTCCACCACCTCCACCACGGCGATGAACGGCATGCCGCCGCGCACCAACACCTCGACCTATTGCATGACGCAGGCGCAGGTGAATTCCGACAAGCCGCCGCCGTCCGAGAACCATGACTGCGTCATGCAGAACGAGCATGTCGCCGGCCACACGATGAGCGCCGACATGGTCTGCCACGGCAGCTTCGAGGCGACGGGCCATTTCGAGTCGACCTACGATTCCGAAACCCACTACACCTCCAAGGTCTCGATGAAGATGCAGGGCATGGAGATGAACACCACGGCCGTGGGCCGCTGGCTGAGGGCCGACTGCGCCGGCGCGATGCACTAAGCAATGAGCGTGGACGAGGGCGTCGAAGCGCTGGCCGAGCTGCTGCGCGCCGCAAGGCGCGTGGTGGTGTTCACGGGCGCGGGCATCTCGACGGAGTCCGGCATTCCGGACTTCCGTTCGCCCGGCGGCATCTGGACCAAGATGATGCCGATCGACTTCGACGCCTTCGTCGCCTCGGCCGAGGCGCGGCGCGAAAGCTGGCGCCGCCGCTTCGACATGGAAGAGACCTGGAACGCCGTCAGGCCGAACGCCGGCCACGCCGCCGTCGCGGAACTGGTGCGGCGCGGCAAGGTCACGCACGTCATCACCCAGAACATCGACAACCTGCACCAGGATTCCGGCATCCCGGAAGACCGCGTGATCGAGCTGCACGGCAACACGCGTTACGCCCGGTGCCTCACCTGCACGATGCGGATGGAGATCGCCGACATCCGCAAGCACTTCGACAAGACCGGCGAGCCGCCGAATTGCAAATTCTGCGCCGGCATAATCAAGACTGCGACCATCTCGTTCGGTCAGGCGATGCCGGAGAAGGAGATGGACGCAGCCCAGCGCGCCACGCTCGCCTGCGACCTGATGCTGGTGCTGGGTTCCTCGCTGGTGGTCTATCCGGCGGCGAGCTTCCCCTTGCTCGCCAAGCGCAACGGCGCGCGCTACGCCATCGTCAACCGTGAAGAGACGGAACAAGATCCGTTCGCGGACCTTGTGCTTCACACCGAGATCGGCGCGGCGATGACGCAAGCGATTGCCGCGCTCGACGGTTGATTGACCGCCGATATTCGTGCCTATGGTTTTGCTGAGACGATTTGAGAGATTCCATGCCCGAAGCGCACGAAACCGTATCGACCTTTGCGGAAGCCGCGCGCGCCGTACGGCAGACGCCGGTTTTGCAGCCCTTGCCGCCAGCGCGGCCGAACTCCATATCGGCGGTGCCTCGCCTGACGCCGAAGGCACGTCCTGAGGCTGCTTGATCGGGTGGGGCAAAGCGACCTGCGAAGACCTGGTCGCGCCAGCCGCTGGCATCGCGCTGCTCGAACGGGCGGTCCGCGCCGCGCCGGATAATCCCGAACCGCTTGTGCGGATCGGGCATATCCATGTCGACAATTATCGCTTCGCCGACGCAGCCGCGGCATTCGAGGCTGCCCTGCGCCTCGCGCCCGAGCGGCGCGACCTGTGCCTCAAGCTCGCGACCCAGTTCGTGGCCTTGCAACGCCCCGCCGAAGCGCTTGCGCTGCTCGACACGCCGGACAGCGCGGAGAGGTATTACCTGCGCGGCTGTGCCTTCGCGGCGCTCGAACAAGATGCCGAGGCCGAAACGGCTTTTCGCGCTGCGCTCGATGCCGATCCGCATCACCGCCGCGCCTGCATGAAGCTTTGCAAGATCCTGCGCGAGACGGACCGCATGGGCGCGCTCTTGACGCTCTGCGCGTGGCTGGTGGCGCAAGGCGTCGGCCACGCGCAATTGCTGCTCGACTGGGGCCGCGCCCTCGCCATCGCGGGCGAGGACGACAAGGCGCGCCGGCTGCTGTTCGATCCGGCGCGTGTGACCCGCACGATCCTGCCCGTCACGGACGGCTTCAACGACGCGCTCGCCGGGGAGATCCTCGCCAATCCCTACCCCGTCGGCGAATTCCCGCTCGGCGACGAAGCCAATCGCGGCAGCATGCGCGTCCATCACCTGATGGGCGGCAGGCAGCCCGAACTAGTGCGCGCGCTGCTCACCCGGATTCGCGACGCGATCGATGCGCGCATCGCCGCAATGGAGGTGCCGTCCGGCAACGGCTTCGATCCCTGGCCGGCGTCTCTGCCGCGCTCGGCGCACCTCAATCCTTGGGGCTTGATTCAAAAGCGCGACGCCTACGAGGAATGGCACACCCATCGCGGCGGCTGGCTGAGCGGGGTCTACTACGTCCGCGTGCCCCGCGGCGTTGCCGAGGCCGATGACGGCCGCGGCGCGCTCGAATTCGGCCCGCCGCCTTATCTGGCGCGCGAGCGTCCCGGTTTCCTGGAAGCCCGGCGCTATGTCCCGCAAGAGGGCGTGCTGGTGCTGGCGCCCTCGCACTACCACCACCGAACCATCCCGAGCGGCCTCGACGAGCACCGCATCAGCCTGGCGTTCGACGTGGTTCCCGACGCGCCATGAACCCCAAGCGCTCCAGCCGGTTTTCGCAACCCCAATCGCATGCTAAACGACGGCTTCGGCCGTCTGTTGGGTGAGTATCATGAACGACACGCAAAACGCCGCGCGAACCGAGATCGACCCCGCCAAGGCGGCATGGCAGCGGCCGCGGCTGCGCCTGCTGGACATCGGCGCCTCCGAGGCGACGCCCGGCGGCAATGCCGAAGGCGACGGCACGTCCTGACGTATATCCCCTAGTGCGGCAAGGCCTTTTGGCGCTTTAACGCTTTGCGCGCAGGGCGCTATTATGCTCGCCGGATTCGACCGATTTCAGGAGCACCGCCCTTTGTACCGCCTCGACGAAGAAGACGACGACGACAAGTCCGACAAGAAGGCCCCCGACCCGCAATCGACGCCGGTGATGAACGCGCTGTTCAAGTCGCGCACCGTGCTGATCTTCGGCGAGGTCGACATGAAGATGGCCGAGCGCGTCACCGCGCAGCTGCTCGCCTATGCGGCGGAAGGCGACGGCGACATCCGCGTGATCGTCAACTCGCCGGGCGGCCATGTGGAGTCGGGCGACACGATCCACGACATGATCCGCTTCGTCGGCCCGCGCGTGAAAATGATCGGCACCGGCTGGGTCGCATCCGCCGGCGCGCACATCTTCCTCGGCGCCAAGAAGGAGAACCGCTTCTGCCTGCCGTTCACCCGCTTCCTGCTGCACCAGCCGCTCGGCGGCGTGCGCGGCCAAGCGTCGGACATCACGATCGAGGCGGAAGAGATCCTCAAGATGCGCGAGCGCCTGATCCGCGAGATCGCGACCGAGACCGGCCAGACCTATGAGCGCGTCGTCAAGGACACCGAGCGCAATTTCTGGATGGGCGCCGAAGACGCCGTGAAATACGGCCTCGCCGCCAAAGTGGTCCAGCGCGCGAGCGAGGTTTAGGTAAGCGCGACGCTCGCGACACGTCCACACTTGTCATCCCCGGCCTCGCATCGCGACAGCAATGCGAGGGGAAGGGGACCCAGGTAGGAAACACCGTCACGGTTTTTACCGCCTGGGTCCCCTTTCCCTCGTGACGCTTCGCGTCACTCGGCCGGGGATGACAGTATTAGCGCTGCGGGAAAGAACATGGCGAAGGAAGCTGGCTCTCATCCCTGGTGGCGGGGCGCCGTCGTCTATCAGGTCTATATCCGCTCCTTCTGCGACAGCAACGGCGACGGGCAGGGCGATCTCGCCGGGCTGATCTCCAAGCTCGATTACATCCAGACGCTCGGCGTCGATGCGATCTGGCTCTCGCCGGTCCATCCCTCGCCCAACCGCGACTGGGGCTACGACGTCGCCGACTATGACGGAGTCCATCCCGATTACGGCACGCTGGCCGATTTCGAGGCGCTCCTTAGAGCCGCCCATGCGCGTGGACTAAAAGTGATCTTGGACGAGGTGCTCTGCCACACCTCCGACGAGCACACCTGGTTCCGCGAAAGCCTCGACGCCAAAAGCGACAAGCGCGACTGGTTCGTGTGGGCCGATCCGAAACCCGACGGCACGGTGCCGAACAACTGGCTCGCGGTGTTCGGCGGCCCCGGCTGGGCCTATCGGCCGGAGCGGCGCCAGTACTACCACCACAAATTCCTGCGCCAGCAACCCAAGCTCGCCTGGACCAACGCGGACGCCAAGCGTGCCGCGCTGAAGGTGCTGGAGGACTGGCTGGCCCGCGGCGTCGACGGTTTCCGCCTCGACGTCGCCAATGCCTATCTCCACGACGCGGCGCTCACCGACAATCCGCCGGTCCGGCCCGCGCAGCGCACCGCCTACAACTGGTCGCACGCCGCGAACATGCAGGAACACCTGCACGACTCGAACCTGTTCGAGAACCGCGCCGAGCTGGACGTCATCCGCCGCACCGTCGAGAAATTCGACGACCGCTTCGTGTTCGGCGAGTTCTCCGAGGAGTTCGAGCGCTCCGGCGCGTATCTCTCGCCAGCCGAGGGCCTGCACGCCGGCTACACCTTCGCGCTTCTGATCGCGAGCAAGCTGTCGCCGTCTTACATCCGCAATCACCTGGAAGACCTCGCGCGCTTTCCCGATCACCGGCCGTGCATGTCGTTCTCCAATCACGACGTGGTGCGCACCGTGACGCGCTTCGGCGGCGCGCCGGACGGCGATCCTGCGCTGGCGAAGCTGCTGTTCGCGCTGCTCGGCGCGTTGCGCGGCACGATCTTGATCTACCAAGGCGAGGAGCTGGGCCTGCCAGAGGTCGATCTCGCCCGCGACCAGCTCAAGGACCCTGTCGGCGACCTCTACTATCCGGTCGCCAAGGGCCGCGATGGCTGCCGCACGCCGATGCCGTGGGATGCCAGCGCGCGCAATCTCGGTTTCTCGACCGGCACCCCCTGGCTGCCGCTCGGCCCGGCGCACAAGGCGCTGGCGGTGTCGGAGCAGACGGGCAACGCGGACTCGCCGCTGGAATTCGCGCGCCACTTCCTCGCCGGCCGCAAGAAGAGCAGGGCGCTGCGCCTCGGCGACGTCACTTTCCTGGATGCCGACAAGCCGATCCTCGCCTTCATCCGCGAGGCCGAGGGCGAACGGATGCTCTGCATCTTCAACCTGAGCCGCGAAGACGCGCGCTTCACCCATCCGCTGATCGCGAAGAGCGCCGTCGCCGGCCTCGGCTGCGGCAACTCGATGGACCAGGGCGCGACGCTGCACCTGGGTCCACTCGCCTGCCGGTTTGCGGAGCTTTAAACGCTGCGCCGCCAGACTTGACCGTTCCTGCGCGCGGACGAAGACTGACGCATGTCCACGCCGGTGCCGCAGATCCTCAGCTTCGACGGCACGCCCGGCGTGATCGACTTCGACCAGCCGGTCACGCTGCGCTGGCGGACGGCGGACGCCGACGGCCTGGAACTGGTGGTGAACCAGGGACTGCCCAAGGACTTGCCGGCACAATCCGATTCCGCGAGCCCGGTCGTCGTGACGCCCCGGCCGCCGGACAGCTATGTCGTGCGGGCCTATGCGGGAACCGGCGACGACCGGCAATATTCGCTGCCGGCGCAGCTCGTGCTGTCCTATAACCCGCCGGTGTTCGTGAGCTTCACGGCGTCGCCTCAGGTGGTCGACGACGTCCACAACACGGTCACGCTTAACTGGCAGGTGAAGAACGCCGTCGCGGCCACGCTGCAGGGCGTGGCCGTCGCGCCGAGCGGCGCCAGCGCTGTCGCCCTGAGCGACTCGACGAGCTTCACGCTCGAGGCCGTCGCGGTCGACGGCGCCACCTCCTCCGCCAGCGTCCAGACGCTGTTGCTGATCTGGTCGATGCTGAACAACGCGCCGACCCCGCCCCAGGCGCAGGTGTTCCTCTACCTGCGGGGATTGGACGATCCGGCCAGCCAATGCACGGTGAACGTGGTCCACGCCTACACGGTTGGGCCGGTGTTCGGCGCGCCCGACGAGCAGGGATGGGGAATAGGGCCGGGTGGCGCACCGGCGTTCATCGCCACCTGGAACGGCTACGATGGCCCGCAGCTGATTTGGGAGTATGTGGGCTTCAGCTATGTGGCGAGCCCGCCGAATTTTCCGGTGACGTCCGGCGCACTGACCGTGAATCGGTCTACGGGAGGCTAGATCTCTTTTTGTTGAAAAGATTCCCACACGCCTCTTGACACAGTGTGATGGAATTACCACCTCTGGTTGGTAACGCCGCACGCGCCCGACTTTCCCCGCGCCGTGCGATCCGCTTGCGCCGCGCGAAATCGGCGCCGATGACATTTGACGCGTAAAAAGCCGTCTCGCTTCCGCGTACCAGGAACGGGCGCAAATAAGCACGTCCGCTATTCCGGTACCGTTTCCAGCGCCTTCAGCACCGCCTCGATCGGCAGGAGGACGCATTTGTGCCGGCTCTTGTGGTCGGCCACCCCGTCGAACACCGCGAAGACGTCGAATGGCGCCTGCGGCGGCGGTCCGCCGCCCAGCATCTCGATCACCGCGTCGCGCAGCACCTGGACCTCGTCGTGGCTCATGCCGGTGCCATCGGCGCAGAGGATCGCGGCCGCCGCCTGGGTCAGCACACAGGCTTGGGTGTGGTGCGCCAGCGCCGCGATCCGTCCGTCCTCGATCGCGACGTCCATCACGATCTTGTCGCCGCAGGCCGGGTTGTGCGCCGTGCCGGTGCCGCAAGGCACCGCAAGGCGGCCCGACCCGGTCGCGTTGGCCGCCAGCCGCAGCAGCTCGCGCTTATAAAGAGGATCGCTCAACGTATGCCTCTAGAGCCTGGGGCGTATCGATGTCGGTGAGGGGTGCGTCGTCCGCCGCCTCGACCTCGCACACCATCTCGCCATACTGGACCATCAGCTGACGCGCGCCAACATCGCCTTCGATCGCCAGCATTTCCGGGAAGAATCTTCGGGCCCAGAGCACCGGATTGCCCCGCTTGCCGCCGCGCGCCGCGACGCAGATGGCGCGGTCCTCCGACGGATCGAACGCCGCGATCAGCGTGTCGATCAACGCCCCCGTCACGCCCGGCATGTCGCCGAGCACGATCACCGCCCCATCGACATCGTCGGGCAGGGCGCTCAGACCACGCTTGAGCGACGTGCTCAAACCTTTTGAAAAGTCCGGGTTATCGACGAACGTTACCGCCAGCGGCGCCAGTGCTTCGCGCACCGCCCCACCGGCATGGCCGGTGACGACGACGACGGGCGCCGCGGCGCTGGCCAGCGCCGCCTCCACCGCATGACGTACCATCGGCTTGCCCCCCACCGGCGTCAGCAGCTTGTTGCCGCCCATCCGCGACGACAGTCCCGCCGCCAGCACCACGGCGCCGATGCGCGGCAAGCGCGGCGCCTCGATCATGCGCTCGTCGCGCGGCTGCGGCCGGGTCGGGATCTCGGTCAGCAGGCCGCCGACGCCCATCCCGGCCAGCTCGGCGCGACCCACCGGCAGTCCGGCCAGCACGCGCCACAGCACGAAGTCGAAGCCGTTCAGCTTGGGCGAGCGGGCGCAGCTCGGCAGCCCGATCACCGTCCTTCCCGCCAGCCGTCCGAGCAGCAGCAGGTTGCCGGGATCGACCGGCATCCCGAAGTGGACGACCGCGCCGCCCGCCGCTGCGATCGCCGCCGGGATCACGTCGCGCCGGTCGGTGATGGCGCTGGCGCCGAACACCAGGATCGGATCGGCGCCGCTCCGGGCCGCCTCGTCCAACGCCGCCGCCAGGACTTCGGTCTCATGCGCGATCCGCCGCTCGAAGACGATCTGCGATCCCACCGCCGCCAGCCGGTCGCCCAATGCGGCGCGGTTCTTGTCGAGCAGCGACGGCTTGGTGTCCGGCAGCGCCGTCGAGATCAACGCCGCGCGATGCGGCGCGAAAGCTTGCACCCGCACCGGCGCCCCGGCTTCGTCCAGGATGCGCTCCGCCGCCTCGACCGCGGCGCGCGGCGCGGCGAAGGGGATGATCTTGATGGTCGCCAGCATCTGCCCCTTGGCGACCCGGGCGTAAGGCGGCACGGTCGCGACGGTGACCGCTTCATCGAGTTGGTTGATCGCCGCGATGGTCTCGCCATCGATCAGCACCAGCCCGTCGGCGCGGGCATAGAGATTGACCCGCCCGGTGAACGCCGCGCCGGTGCGCACATCCGCGCCGCCGCACAGCGCCGCGACGCGCGTCGCCGCCTCGTCCTCGCCGATATCGCTTTCGCCCATCCGCGCCACCGCCAGCTGCGCGATCCCCGCGCGCGCGATCTCGCCGAGATCGGCGTCCGACAGCACGCGGCCCTTCTTGAAGCGCTTGCCGCCCGCGCGCAGGCCATGCGCCAGGATGGCGCCCAGCGCGTCGGCGATGGCGACGTAATCGAATTCCATGAACGGAGTTTACGCGGCGACCGCCTCGCGCGGCAAACGGAGGCGGGCGCGCAATCCGCCCTCGGGCCGGTTCTCCAGCGAGACGCCGCCGCCATGCCCCTGCGCGATCGCCTTCACCAGCGTGAGGCCGAGCCCCGTGCCGCCCGTATCACTGTTGCGCGAGGTCTCCAGCCGCACGAAGGGCTCGAAGACGCGGCTCTGGTCGTCGTGCGGAATGCCCGGCCCTTCGTCCTCGACCAGGATCTCGTAGGCCGCGGGCGTTTCGTGGATATGCACGTCGGCGCGCTGGCCATACGCGACCGCGTTCTCGACCAGGTTGCGCACGGCGCGGCGGATCTCGTCCGGCCGGCACTTCAGCGGCGCCGGACCGTGGCCCTGCCACGTCACCGGCTCGCCCAGATCGTCGAGATCGGCGCAGAGGCTTTCCACCAGCGCCGACAGGTCGATGTTCCGCTTGCTCTCGCCGCCCGCGCCCTTGGCCGCCGACAGCACCGACTCCGTCAGGTCCTGCAGCTCTTCGAGGTTGGTGAGAAGCCGGTCGCGCAGCTCCTCGTCGTCGACGAATTCGATATTGATGCGCATCGCGGTGATCGGTGTGCGCAGATCGTGGCCGACGGCGGAAAGCAGCTGCCGCTGGCTCTCCATGGTGCGCGAGACGCGGTCGGTCATCGCGTTGAAGGCGATGGCCGCATTGCGGACGTCGTCCGGCCCTTCCTCCGGCACGCGCGGCGCGGTGCCGCCGCCCGCCGCCACCGTCGCCGACTGCGCCAGCGCGGTCAGCGGATAGGCGACGCGGCTCGAGATATAAGCCGCTGCCGCCGAGGCCACGATGATCGCGACGCAGGCCGCGATGATGATCTCGGTCGGCCAGGGCTGCGAGGGCTGGCGATAGAACGTCGCGATCACCTGCGTCCCGCGCACCACCGGCACGATGAACTGCACCGCTTGCCCGGGCGGGCGATGCGGCCGGGCGCGGCCGTCATCCGGCGGCGCGCCGAAGATGTACTTCGCCGAGACCGGCAGCTTCGCCTTGTCGTCCGGCAAGAGGTCGCGCAGGCGGCTGACCAGTTTCTGCTCGTCGTCGCTCATCGCCGGCAGCACCGGCGTCCGCTCGTGCATCAGACGGAAGGTCCAGAAGCCCGAACTCATGGCGAGCGCCGCCTTGTCGCGTTCGCGCGCCGGGATCACCGCCAGAACGGTCGACATCGAAGCGGCTCGGTCGAGCAGGCGCTCGTTGAGGTCGGTCTCGCTCATCTGCTCGCTCCCGAGCTGGAACCAGCCCGCGACCGCGAGATTGGAGATCAGCACCGCCGCCGCGGTCACCATGATGAGCTGGACCCCGAGGGTCCTTGGCCACAGACGCATGTGAGCCTCTACTGCACTTCGGGATCCATCGCGAAGATGTATCCGCCACCCCACACGGTCTTGATATAGCGCGGATTCTTCGGGTCCGGCTCGATCTTCTTGCGCAGCCGGCTGACATGGTTGTCGATAGAGCGGTCGAACAGGTCGGCGTCGCGCCCCTTGGTGAGATCGAGCAGCTGGTTGCGGGTCAGCGCGATCTTCGGCCGCTCCAAAAGCGCCGTCAGCAGCCGGAATTCGCCGGACGACAAGGGCAGGGCGACGTTGTCGACGCCGATCAGCTCGCGCTGGCCGGTGTCGAGCGTCCAGTCGCCGAAGCGAATGCGCTCGGCGGTCGGCGGTTTCTGGCGCGGCGGCAAAGCCTGCGTCCGGCGCAGCACGGCGGCGACGCGGGCGATCAGCTCGCGGGGGCTGAAGGGCTTGGGGATGTAGTCGTCCGCGCCCATCTCCAGCCCGATGATGCGGTCGACCTCCTCGCCGCGCGCGGTGAGCAGGATCACCGGGATCTGCGACGTCTCGCGGATCGAGCGGCACAGGGAGAGTCCGTCCTCACCCGGCATCATGATGTCGAGCACCACCAGGTCGATCGCGGAGCCCTTCATCACCTTGCGGGCGGCAACGGCGTCGGCAGCGGTCGTGGCGCGGTAGCCCTGGTCGCGGAGATAGCGGGCGAGCGGCTCGCGGATATCGCGGGCGTCCTCGACGAGAAGAATGTGCGGCTTGGTCTCTTCCTTGATCATGCGGCCAATCTGCGGGTTCGTGGGCGCCGCTGCAAACCCTGGATTGCCAAAGTTTGCAGGCGTCATGGAGCTGCGAAACTTTGATACGATCATGTTTTGTTCTGGTATTGTTTTGCGATTGTGCTAATGTCTCCTCCCGAGCGTCATTTATCGCCCACCTCGATTTTGGAGACGCTGATTATGGCTCGGAATATCAAGATTGCCCTTTTGGTTGGTGCCACCGCTCTTTTCGGCAGCGCGACGCTGGCGTTCGCCCACATGGACGGTCCGCCGCCGCCCGACGGCCCGATGGAGGGCATCGCCCACCGGCCGCCCTTCGCGGATCGGATGCTCGAAGAGTTCGATTCCAACAAAGACGGCAAGATCACCAAGGCCGAGTTCAACGGCGTGATCGGCGCCCGCTTCTCCGCTGCGACGCACGGCAGGAAGGCGATGACGCCCGAAGAGTTCGCGGCGATCCACCAAGGCGATTTCGAGAGGCACGCCGCCGACATGTTCCACCGCCTGGACTGGAACGGCGACGGCAAGCTGACGCTCGACGAGTTCGTTGCGCCGCAGCGCGCGCATTTTCAGATGATGGATCGCGACGGTTCCGGCACCGTGTCGTGCAATCCCTATCAGCACGCCGATTTCCGTCAGGACGCCGATCGCGGCCGCAATGACGGCGGCTTCCATCGCCGCAGCGGCTTCGACTACGAACGCTTCGCGCTGCAGCGCTTCTGCAACGACTCCGACGTCACCCGCGACGGCAAGGTCACGCGCGCCGAGTTCGACACGGCGATGAACCGGCACTTCCAAGAGGCGTCGAACGGCCAGCCCGCCATGACGCTCGCGCAGTTCGCGGCGCAGATGGCCGTGCGCTACCGCGAAATGAACGACCGCATGTTCGCGCGTCTCGACGAGGACGGCGACGGCACGCTGACGATGGCGGAGTTCTCGGCGTCCGAGCTGCGCACATTCGACCGCCTCGACCGCAACCATGATGGCGCGATCGACGCCGAGGAGCTCAAGCCGCGCGATCGCGGCGACGGGGGCAGGGGACGCGATCAGCACAGCCGCGACGACGACCGTGGTGCAGGGGACGATAACTAAACCCAAACCCAACCCAAACGTCATGGCCGGGCTTGTCCCGGCCATCCATACGCACGGACTTGGCAGGATGGTCTCCCGCGATCCGTTCCACGTCTTCATCGCCGCCTATATGATGGCGAACAGAAAGCACGGAACGATCTATATCGGCGTGACAAGCTTCCTGCCGAAGCGCATAGGCGAGCATCGCGAAGATCTGATCGATGGCTTCACGAAGCGTTACGGGCTGCACAAGCTTGTCTGGTACGAGGTTCACGACACGATGCTGGCCGCCATCCAGCGCGAGAAGACGCTCAAGAAATATCCACGCGCGTGGAAAACGAACTTGATCGAGCGGGAAAACCCTGACTGGCACGATCTTTATCAAGCCCTTGTTGGAATGCATCGCACGATCTTGTGGCAGGCGTGATCCTGGATCGCCGGCACGGGGCCGGCGATGACGGTTTACTTGGCAGGCGTCTCGCCCTTGCGGCCCCTCAGCACCAGCGTCATCTCCGCCAGGATCGAGATCGCGATCTCGGCCGGGCTTTTGGCGCCGATGTCGAGGCCGACGGGCCCGTGCAGGCGCACCAGGGCCGTATCGTCGAAGCCGGCCGCGCGCAGCCGCGCCTGCCGCGCCGCCTGCGTCTTCTTCGAGCCGAGCGTGCCGATGTAGAAGCACGGCGACTTGAGCGCCGCGATCAATCCGGGATCGTCGATCTTGGGATCGTGGCTCAGGAACACGATGGCCGAACGGCGGCCGAGCGGCGCCTTCGCCAGCGCCTCGTCGGGCCAGTCGTGGCTGATCGCGGTGTCGGGAAACCGCGCCGCCGTCGCGAAGGCGGTGCGTGGATCGATCACCCGGATGCCGTAACCGGCTTCCCGCGCCATCCGCGATAGCGGTTGCGCAATATGCGCCGCGCCGACGATCACCAATTCCAGCGGCGGATTGTGCACCGAGAGGAACCACTGCCGGCCCTCGATGTCGGCCGGGCCGCTGGTGTCGGCGCGCGCCGCACCCGCCGCGGCCAAGCCGAGCAAAGAGGTGTCCTGCGCCGGATCGATCAGCCGCTCCTCGCCGGTCGCAAGATCGGTAGCGCGCACGATGGCGCGGCCGGCGTCACGCGCCTGGTTGATCGCGGCCAGAGTCTCGCGCTTCACGTCACCGGCTCGACGAAAATCTCGATGCGGCCGCCGCAGGCGAGCCCGGCCGACCACGCCGTCTCGTCGCTGACGCCGAATTCCAGCTTGCGTACCTTGCCGTCGTCCATCGCGGCCAACGCCTCGCCGATCACCGCGCCCTCGATGCAGCC
>DASZMT010000079.1:0-9778 GCA_035551495.1 Rhizomicrobium sp.
GTAACCGTCCGAGAGGGAATATAGGCGCTATCAACCCCAATGTCATGGCCCAGTCGCGGGCGACGGCAAATGGAGCGAGCGCGCTTAGGCGCGCGCCAGCTGCGTGCCGATCTCTTCAAGGCGGCGCGTTGCGGCTTCGAAGGCGTCGGCGCTGGAGCCGTCGGCGTTGGCGAGCTTGCCGTTCGTGTCGTTATGCGCGCCGGACAGATTGGCCAGCTCCTGCGTCTTCAGGTGCAGCTGCGCCGCGGCTTCGTGATGCTCGTCGGCGATGAGGAGCGCCGCCATCAGCAAGAGGCGGCTCTCGCCCACCTGCCCCACCGAGCCCAGCAGTTCTTTCACCTTGTCGTCGACATGGGTCGCGAGTTCGCGCAGGTGGTCCTCCTCGCCGTCGTCGCAGGCGATGGTGTAAGCGCGGCCATTGACCATGACGTTGACGAGGGGCATGGCGGTTCTTTCTTTTTCTAACGGCCGAGCGCGCCGCGGATCTCCGCGATCGCGTCGTCGAGCCGGTTTCCGACCTCTTCGGTGACGCCGCCGAGTGCCCGGTTCTCTTCTTCCAGCTCGGCGATGCGGGCGAGGAAGCGGTCACGCTCCTCGGTCAGCTCCGCCACCTTGGCGCGCGAATCGGCAGCCTGGGCGCGCAGGGCGGGAATCTGGGCGGCGCTCGCCTCCAGGTCGGCCAGGGCGGCGTCGAAGCGCTGCCGGGCGGTGTCGAGCCTCGTCATGCGCGCCTCTTTCCTTCGAATCTTCCGGACCTTAGGCCCGCCGCTCCCATGCGGCAACGGCGAAAAGAGACGAGTTTCGCCGGAGCGTTTTCGCCCGTGGAAAATTCTCACAACGGGGCGGCGCCACAAACCCTTGACGGGTCCGCCGCCCGCTCGCTAAGGCCACCTTCCCCGCGCGGAGTTGCATCTCATGGAAAACAAGAAGGCTCCGCCGGAGCAAGCCGAAGTCCGCAAGCTGGCAAACGCCATCCGGACCCTGTCGATGGATGCGGTCCAAACCGCCAAGTCCGGCCATCCCGGCCTGCCGCTGGGCATGGCCGATGCGGCCACTGTCCTCTTCCAGAGCTTCCTGAAGTTCGACCCCTCAGACCCCCACTGGCCCGACCGGGACCGTTTCGTGCTGTCGGCCGGCCATGGCTCGATGCTGCTCTATTCCCTGCTGTGGCTGACCGGCTATCCGGGGATCACGCTCGACAACATCAAGCGCTTCCGCCAGGTCGACAGCCCCTGCGCCGGCCATCCCGAGCACGGCCATATCCCGGGCATCGAGACCACCACCGGCCCGCTCGGCCAGGGCATCGCCAACGCGGTCGGCATGGCGATCGCCGAGCGCCACCTGAACGCGCGGTTCGGCGACGACCTCGTCAACCACAAGACCTATGTCATCGCCTCGGACGGCGATCTGATGGAGGGCATCAGCCATGAGGCGATCCACCTCGCCGGCCATCTGAAGCTCAAGAACCTGGTCGTGCTGTGGGACAACAACAACATCACGATCGACGGTCCGGTCACGCTGTCGGAGACCGGCAACATGATCGAGCGCTTCGAGGCGGCCGGCTGGAAGACCACGGTGTGCGACGGCCACAGCGCGCAGGAGGTCTATCGCGCGCTCAACGACGCACAGGAGGCCCTGCAGCCGGTGCTGATCGCCTGCAAGACGATCATCGGCTTCGGCTTTCCGACGCGCGCCGGCACGCAGAAGGCGCACTCCGACGCGCCGGGCGACGAGGAGATCGCGGGCGCCAAGAAAGCGCTGGGCCTGCCGCCGGAAGCGTTCAAGCTGGAAGACGGCGTGCTCGATGCATGGCGCAAGATCGGCGGCACGCACAAGGATGCGCGCGCCGCGTGGGACGATCGCAGGAAGAAGTCGGACAAAGCCACTGAGTTCGACGACACCATCGACGGCAAGCTGCCGGACGACCTCAAAGGTGCCCTGGCCGATCTCAAGAAGAAGCTGTCCGAAGAGAAGCCCAATGCCGGCACGCGGCGCACCTCCGAGAAGGTGCTGGACGTCGTCAATGGGATCCTGAAGACGACGGTGGGCGGCTCGGCCGACCTCACGCCGTCGAACAATACCAAGACCAAGAACATCACCGAGATCACGCCAGACGATTTTTCGGGCCGCTACATCCATTACGGCATCCGCGAGCACGGCATGGCGGCGGCGATGAACGGCATGGCGCTGCATGGCGGCGTGCTGCCCTATGGCGGCACCTTCCTGGTGTTCTCCGACTATTGCCGGCCCGCCATCCGCCTCGCGGCGCTGATGGGCATCCGCGTGGTGTTCGTGATGACGCACGACTCCATCGGCGTCGGCGAGGACGGCCCGACGCACCAGCCGGTCGAGCATCTGGCGGCGTTGCGCGCGATCCCGAACCTGACCGTGATCCGTCCCGCCGACGCGGTGGAGACGGTGGAGGCGTGGGAGTTCGCGCTGAATCACACCAAGGGCCCGACGCTGCTGGTTTTCTCGCGCCAGGACGTCGCGACGATCCGCACGCCGGACACCATCGGCGACAACAAGACGGTCAAGGGTGCTTATGCGATCGCGGACGAGAAGGATGCGAAGGTAACCATCCTTGCGACCGGGTCGGAGGTCGGGCTTGCCATCGAGGCGCAGGGGCTGTTGAAGACGGCCGGCGTTGCGGCGCGTGTCGTCTCGATGCCCTGCTGGAGTCTGTTCGAAACGCAGTCCGAGGCCGACCGCAAGGCGGTGCTGGGCGATGGGCCGAAGGTCGCGGTGGAAGCCGGTGTTTCGCTGGGTTGGGATCGCTATATCGGGCCGCATGGCCGCTTTGTCGGAATGCATAGCTTCGGCCTGAGCGGCCCCTACAAAGATGTGTACAAGCACTTCGGCATCACCGCCGACGCCGTCGTCGAAGCGGCCAAGGCGGTGCTGAAGGACAACAAGAGCTAAGGCTGGGAGTTAGAGACATGGCTGTTCGCGTCGCAATCAACGGTTTCGGCCGCATCGGCCGCCTGGTGTTCCGCGCCATCGTGGAAAGCGGGCGCCGCGACATCGAAGTGGTGGCGGTGAACGACCTCGGTCCCATCGAGACAAACGCGCATCTGCTGCGCTACGACAGCGTGCACGGCCGCTTCCCGGCGACGGTGACGGTCGATGGCGATCACATCGTCGCGGCCGGCCACAAGCTGAAGGTCACCGCGGTGCGCGATCCGGCCGAGCTGCCGCACAAGGCGCTGGACGTCGACATCGCGCTGGAATGCACCGGCATCTTCACCGCGAAGGACAAGGCGAGCGCGCATCTGACCGCGGGCGCCAAGCGCGTGCTGATATCGGCGCCGGCCGACGGCGTGGACCTGACGGTGGTCTATGGCGTCAACCACGACAAGCTGACCAAGGAGCACATGATCGTCTCCAACGCCTCGTGCACCACGAACTGCCTGGTGCCCGTCGCGAAAGTCCTGCACGACACGATCGGCATCAACCACGGCTTCATGACCACGGTGCACTCCTACACCGGCGACCAGCCGACGCTGGACACGATGCACAAGGACCTCTACCGCGCCCGCGCCGCGGCGCTGTCGATGATCCCGACCTCCACCGGCGCCGCCAAGGCCGTCGGCCTGGTGCTGCCGGAACTCAAGGGCAAGCTGGACGGCGTTTCGGTGCGCGTGCCGACGCCGAACGTCTCGCTGGTCGACTTGAAATTCGTCGCCAAGCGCGCCACGAGCGTCGAAGAGGTCAACAGCGCGATCAAGGCGGCCGCCGCCGGCCCGCTCAAGGGCATCCTCGACATCGTCGAGGCGCCGCTGGTGTCGAGCGACTTCAACCACAACCCCGCCTCGTCGTCCTTCGCGCTCGACCAGACCAAGGTGATGGACGGCACGTTCGTCTCGGTGATGAGCTGGTACGACAACGAGTGGGGCTTCTCGAACCGCATGGCCGACACGGCGGTGGCGATGGGGAAGCTGATCTAAGCCCAACTGTCATGCCCGCGAAGGCGGGCATCCAGCGGGACGGCACTGGATTCCCGCCTTCGCGGGAATGACAATTGCGAGAAAGCGGATGGCGTTCAGAACCCTTGATGACCTGGATGTTCGCGGCAAGCGCGTCCTGGTGCGCGCCGATCTCAACGTTCCGATGAAGGACGGCGCGGTCACCGACACGGTGCGCATCGAGCGCCAGGCGCCGACCATCCGCGAGCTGGCGAAAGCGGGCGCGCGCGTGATCGTGCTCTCCCACTTCGACCGGCCGAAGGGCAAGCGCGTCGCGTCGATGTCGCTGAAGCCGGTGGCGGCGGCGCTGTCGAAAGAGCTGGGCACCGAGGTCGCGTTCGCCGACGACTGCTGCGGCGATGCCGCCAAGGCGGCGGTGGACGCCTTGAAGGACGGCGGCGTCCTGCTGCTGGAGAACACACGCTTCCACGCCGGCGAGGAAGAGAACGATCCGGCGTTCGCGAAACAGATCGCGGCGCTGGGCGACATCTACGTCAACGACGCGTTCAGCGCCGCCCACCGCGCCCATGCGACGACCGACGGCATCGCGCGGCTTCTACCCAATGCGGCGGGCCGTTCGATGGAAGCGGAACTCAAGCATCTCGAGAAGGCGCTGGGCTATCCCGAGCGCCCGGTGATGGCGGTGATCGGCGGCGCCAAGGTGTCGACCAAGATCGCGCTCCTGGAGAATCTCGTAAAGCGCGTCGAGACGCTGGTGATCGGCGGCGCGATGGCGAACACCTTCCTCGCCGCCGAGGGCATCGAGGTCGGCAAGTCGCTGGTCGAGCGCGACCATATCGAGACGGCGCAGCGCGTCGTTCATCTGGCGACCGAGAGCGGCTGCGCGATCATCCTGCCGGTCGACGCCGTCGTCGCCAAGGAATTCAAGGCGCATGCCGCGCACCGTACGGTCGACGTACACGGCGTGGCTGCGGACGAGATGATCCTCGACGTCGGGGCCAAGAGTATCGCCGAATTCAAGAACCGCCTGGTCACCACCAAGACGCTGGTATGGAACGGCCCGTTCGGCGCCTTCGAGACGGCACCCTTCGACCACGGCACGGTGGCTGCGGCGAAGTTGGTGGCGGAAGCGACCAAAGCCGGCAACCTGCTGTCGGTGGCGGGCGGCGGCGACACGGTCGCGGCGCTGGGCCATGCGGGCGTGGCGGACGATTTCACCTATGTCTCGACCGCCGGCGGCGCCTTCCTGGAGTGGCTGGAAGGCCAGGAACTGCCTGGCGTGGCAGCCCTTCAAATCCGAGCCGAGCCGGGCTAAAGACCACTCCAAAATGAGGGGTGGACCTTGGCTCGCATCACGCTTCGACAGCTTCTAGATCACGCCGCCGAGAACGGCTACGGCGTGCCGGCATTCAACATCAACAACATGGAACAGGGCCTCGCCATCATGGCGGCGGCGGACAAGGTGTCCGCGCCGGTGATCATCCAGGCCAGCCGCGGCGCCCGCCAATACGCCAACGACATCATGCTGGCGCGCATGATCGACGCCCTGGTCGACATCTATCCGCACATTCCAGTCTGCATGCACCAGGACCACGGCAACAGCGAGGCGACCTGCGCCACCGCGATCCAGTACGGCTTCACCTCGGTGATGATGGACGGCTCGCTGAAGGCCGACGCCAAGACGCCGGCCGACTATGCCTACAACGTCGACGTCACGCGCAAGGTCTCGCAGATGGCGCACTGGGCCGGCGTGTCGGTGGAAGGCGAGCTCGGCGTGCTGGGCAGCCTGGAGACCGGCATGGGCGACAAGGAGGACGGCCACGGCGCCGAGGGCAAGCTCAGCCACGATCAGCTCCTCACCGATCCCGACCAGGCGGTGGATTTCGTGCGCGAGACCGAGGTCGACGCGCTCGCCATCGCGATGGGCACCAGCCACGGCGCCTACAAGTTCTCGCGCAAGCCCGACGGCGCGGTGCTGGCGATGCATGTCATCGAGGCGATCCATCAGCTTCTGCCGAACACGCACCTTGTGATGCATGGTTCTTCGTCGGTGCCGCAGGACCTGCAGGACGTGATCAACCAGTATGGCGGGAAGATGCCGCAGACCTGGGGCGTGCCGGTCGAGGAAATCCAGCGCGGCATCAAGCACGGCGTGCGCAAGATCAACATCGACACCGACAACCGCATGGCGATGACGGGCCAGATCCGCAAGATCCTCACCGAGAATCCCGGCGAGTTCGATCCGCGCAAATATCTCAAGCCGGCGATGGACGCGATGGAGGCCGTTTGCCGCCAGCGCTTCGAGGAGTTCGGCACCGCCGGCCAGGCGTCGCGCATCAAGCCGCTTTCGACCGCCGCGATGGCGAAGCGCTATGCCGCGGGCGAGCTTTCGCCGATATTCGGGAACGCGCGCAAGGCTGCCGAGTAGATATAAGGGACGAAAAGGGACGACCATGGATCTCGCGGAACTGAACAAGATCGCCAACCGCATGACGGCGGGCGGCAAGGGCCTGCTGGCGGCGGACGAGAGCACCGGCACGATCCAGAAGCGCTTCGACAAGATCGGCGTCGAGAACACCGAAGAGAACCGCCGCGACTATCGCGAGCTCCTGTTCCGCACCGACGAGGCCATGAAGAGCTATATCGGCGGCGTCATTCTGTTCGACGAGACGATCCGCCAGAAGGCGGCCGACGGCACGCCGCTGGTCGGCCTGATCGAGAAATCCGGCGCGGTGCCGGGCATCAAGGTCGACGCCGGCGCCAAGAAAATGCCGCTCGACGAGGGCCAGACGATCACCGAGGGCCTCGACGGCCTGCGCGAGCGCTTCGTCGAGTATCACAAGCTCGGCGCCCGCTTCGCCAAGTGGCGCGCGACCTACGATCCGACCAAGGTCTCGTACAATTCGGTCAATGCGAACGCCCAGGCGCTGGCGCGCTATGCCGCGCTGGCGCAGGAGAACGGCATCGTGCCGATCGTCGAGCCGGAAGTGCTGATGGACTACGGCAACACCATCGACACCTGCGCCGCGGTGACCGAGTGGGTGCTGAAGGAGGTCTTCCAGCAGCTTTACTACGCCAATGTGAAGCTCGAGGGCATCGTGCTGAAGCCGAACATGATCGTGCCGGGCATGACGTGCGCCAAGCAGGCGAGCGTCGAAGAGGTCGCCGACCGCACGGTCGAGATCCTCAAGCGCTGCGTGCCGTCGGCCGTGCCGGGCGTCGCGTTCCTGTCGGGCGGCCAGTCGGACGAGGACGCCACCGCGCATCTCTCCGCGATGAACGCACGCCACAGCCTGCCGTGGCATCTGACGTTCTCTTACGGCCGCGCCCTGCAGGCCGCGCCGCAGAAGGCGTGGAGCGGCAAGACGGAGAACGTCGGCGCGGCCCAGGCCGCGTTCCAGCACCGCGCGCACATGAACCACCTCGCCGCGCTCGGCAAGTGGAGCAAGGATGCGGAGAAGACGGCGGGATGAAACTGCGCTCGTACTGTGATACCGTTACTATCATGGAGTAATGCCGATCATGGTAAGCGTCGAGACAGCGAAGGCGGAAGTCGCCAAACTCCTAAAGGCGAGATTTCCAAAATCCGCGATCTCTCGGGTTGACATCTCGGAGACCGTCGATTCGGATGGACAGCCCAGCCTGAAGGTGCTCGTCGTATTCCTTAGAAACCCCGCGAAAGCTGAGATGCGTTATGAAAGGTCTCGTTTGATCGACGATCTTCGCACGTGGCTTTCGCGGTCTGGAGACGAGCGGTTTCCTTATTTCTCGTTCCTTACGGAAAAGGACGAACGAGAACTATCGAATCTCTGATGTTGGACGTTCAACATCTTCTCGATCTTGCGTCTAAGCTCGCCAATCCGGGCGGCGCCGGCGCGCCACGTCAAGTCATTCTCAGACGCGCAGTATCGACGGCATACTATGCTGTCTTTCATGCACTTTGCTCGGATGCGGCCGTCACTTTTGTAAATGCCGGCGTTTGGAAATCCCGCGTCCTATTCTACCGCGCTTTTGACCACGGCAAGACCAAGGACCGTTGTAAAAAATTGGGGCAAAACCCATTGCCGAACGCGGAGCGTCAATTCTTCTTGTTTGAGTCATTCGGCGCCGAAATACGCGCACTTTCCAACACGTTTGTTCTGCTTCAAGAATTGCGGCACAGTTGCGACTACGATCCGGATTTCAAGATTACCAAATCCGAAGCGCAGCAAGCTGCGCTTGACGCAAAAAGCGCGATTGCAAATCTCGCCACTGCCGATCCGCAAGAGAAAAATCAATTTCTTGCCTATCTTCTTTTCGGTATGCGCACTTAATGACCGAACGCTGCCGCCTCTATCTCATCACGCCGCCGAAGCTCGATCCGAAGCCGTTCGGCGAGGTGCTCAAGCGTACGCTGGATGCGGGCGATGTGGCGTCGCTGCAATTGCGGCTGAAGGAGACGATGGACGACGACATCCGCCGCGCCGTCGAAATCTTGATGCCGATCGCGCAGAAGCGAGACGTCGCCTTCATCCTCAACGACCGCCCCGACCTGGCGCGCGAATTGCGCTGCGACGGCGTGCATGTCGGGCAGGAGGATGCGCGCTATGCCGAGGCGCGCGCCGCGGTCGGCCGCGATGCGATCGTCGGCGTCACCTGCCACGACTCGCGGCACTTCGCGATGGAGGCGGCGGAGGCCGGCGCGGACTATGTCGCGTTCGGCGCGTTCTTTCCGACCACCACAAAAGAGCCCAAGGCGCGTGCCGATATCGAGACGCTGCGCTGGTGGGCGGAGATGATGGTGGTGCCCTGCGTCGCCATCGGCGGCATCACGGCCGGCAATGCACGGCCGCTGGTCGAGGCGGGCGCCGATTTCCTCGCCGTGTCGAGCGGCGTGTGGGATCACCCGGACGGCCCGGCCGCTGCGGTAAAGGTCTTCAACGCGTCGATGCGGGCCGGATCGTGAAGGCGCGCAAGCGGCAGGCCATGGGCAAGGTGACGATCGACGGCGTCGATCTCACCTGGGAGCTGGTTCGCGAGGCGCATTATTCGGTGACCGACGGCTATAAGGGCATGCAGTTCTCGGTGCGCGCGGTCAGCGACACGGCGCGCAGCTTCCGCGAGCTGCTGCTGGAATTCCCCTTCCCCAAGCGCAAGCCGGGCTTCCATCAGGACAAGGAGCGCATCCTGCCTCAGCGCATCGAGGCCGCGATCCACGAAGCCATCGCGGGCGGCTGGGATCCCGTGTCGCGCGGGCGCGTGTGGGCACACCAGGTGGAAGACCCCGCGGTCTGATGACGATGCGCGCGGGCTTCCGGCCGAGGCGTTCGGCGGCGACCGTATCGTCCGCGCGATCCAAGTGATCGCAACCGCCGGCGATAGCGAGCAGAACCATGTCCGGCCGGACATGGGAAACCTGCTGGTGCGCGGCATCTGGTGGCCGCCGGTCCGGGGAAAAGCCTGAAAAACCGCGCTGATTGCGCCTCGCGGACCCGTCTGCTATCACCCGCCCGCTCTTTTCCAGTTCGAACCTGAGGATCGCGCTTCGCCGCGCGCTTGACGCATATGGCCAAGATCACCGGCAACGAAATCTCTCCCGGCACCTTGATCGAGTTCGACGGCGGGCTGTGGGTCGCGGTCAAGACGGCGAAGGTCAAGCCCGGCAAGGGCGGCGCCTACAACCAGGTCGAGCTCAAGAACATCCTGCAGGGCACCAAGCTGAACCAGCGCTTCCGCTCCGACGAGGCGGTGGACGAGATCTATCTCGACAAGAAGGACTTCAACTTCCTCTACGCCACCGGCGACATGCTGACGTTCATGGACGTCGAAACCTACGACCAGATCGAGCTCTCCATCGAATTCGTCGGCGAGGA
>DASZMT010000080.1:0-13861 GCA_035551495.1 Rhizomicrobium sp.
ACCTACTGGTGCGGTCGCGTCATCCCGGGGGACGAGCAGAGCGAGCCTCGAAGGACGACGCGTTTCGCCGCCGCCGCCATCCATCCGTACACGGACTACGTCGGCCTAAGGAGTTAACCCTACATTAAAATCAGGGTTAACCCCGTTAACGCTGCCTTAGCTTCTCCCAGCGACCATTAGACCATGCGTCGAGGGTGGGATGCCCTCCTCACGCAGACGAGGAGAAACCTGTCATGGCATGCATTGACGTAGATGCCCTGGCGCAGTTCGAGACCGATGCCAAGATCGGCCGTCCGGACGCGATGTACAACCTGGGGCTGGCCTATTCGACGGGCCAGGGCGTGAACGTGGATTTCGTTGCCGCCCACAAATGGTTCAACCTGGCGGCCCTGCGCGGCAGCGACGAGGCCAAGTCCTGGCGCGCCTCGATCAGCCGCGAGATGAACACCAGCCAGATCGCCGAAGCCCAGCGCCTCGCGCGCGAATGGCTGTCGATCTTCCGCTGAGCCGATAGCCAACCCTCCCCTTGAGGGGCGCGTAGCGGCAGCGTACGCGCGCGGAGCGAAGCGTAGCAGGGGGCGACCGCCGTCGCGTGGCATCGTCACCCCCCGCCGATCACCTTCACCTGCACCGCGCCCGGCGCGTAGAGGTCGTTCAGCACCCGCGTCTGCACGTCGTGCCCCGCGAGCCGCCCGCGATAGACCTGCGCGTTCTCCAGCGCCCGCTGCACATAGTTCCGCGTCTCGTTGAAGGGGATCAACTCGATCCAGTCGATCGGATCGACGCCCGGCGTCCGCGGATCGCCGTTCGCCGCCAGCCATTTCTTCACATTGCCGCGCCCCGCATTGTAGCCGGCCGACGCCAGCACCATCGACCCGCCGTAATAGTCCAGGTCGCCTTGGATCTCGGTCATGCCGAGCTGCATGTTGTAGGTCGGATCGAACAGATCGTTCGGCCGCGCCGGTATGCCCGCCTTGGCCGAGATCTCGCGCACGCCGGCCGGCATGATCTGCATCAGCCCGCGCGCTCCCGCATGACTCACATCGGTCGGATCGAACTCGGTCTCCTGGCGGATCAGCGCCAGCACATAGGCCGGCTCCGGTGCGTTGCCCGCGCCCGGGAAGGGCGGCAGCGCGATCACCGGATGGGTGTAGGCGAGGAACGTCGTGCCGGTATAGCTCGCGGTCTTGGCGACGCGCACCGACACCTCGCGAAAGCCCATCGCGGTCAGCGTCTCCGACAGGAACTTGGCGCGCTTGGCATCCGGATGCAGTTCCTGGTCGTGCAGCGCGAAGATGCGCAGGAAGTTCACCTGGCCGAGATCCGCCAGCACGCGGATGGGCTTGCTCAGCGGGTCGGCGTCGAACACCGCATCCTCGCCGCGGGCATCGACGCTGATCTCCGCGATGTGGATCACCGGCGTCGAGTCGATCCGCGCCAGTGCGATCTGGCCGTAGAAGGTGTCCGGCGCCTGCGCCGCCAGCCGGTACTTCGCCACCGCCTGCGCGATGTCGCCCTGCGCTTCGTAGCAGCGCCCCTCCCAATAGCGCGCCCGCGCCAGGCTGATCGGCCGCGACACGCCGGCCTCGAGCTTCTTGAAGTGCGGCAGCGCCTTGGCCGGCGCGTCGAGCTTGCGCAGCGCGATCCAGCCCGCGAGGAACTCCGACTCCGCCATCTCGGTGCCGTTGGTTAATCCGGTGTCGGCGATCACCGCATAGGCGCTGCGATAGCTCCCCGCCGTCACCAGCGCGCGCGCCGCCAGATTCGCCTCGCCCCACCAGCGCGCCGGATGCGCCGCCGCGAAGCTCTTCATCGCGGATCTTTCCAGCAGGCCGGCCGCCGTCTCGTTGTCGTTCGCCCGCCGCGCCGCGCGCGCCCGGTCGAACAGAAGGTCCGAATCGTTCGCCAGCGCCGCCGGCAGGCTGCCTGCCAGCGTCTCGCCCTGTGTCCGGCTCACGCGCAGCGCCAGCCGTGCCCGTCCCAGCCGCGCCACGGCGTCCGTCACGCGCGACAGCTCGCGCTGCGCCGCCGTCGTCTCGTCGCGCGAGATCAGGCTGGCGAGCCGCGCCTGGTCGATCTCGGGCGTCAGGATGCCGCCGTCGCGCTGCACGATGGCGAGTTCCTGGTCGGGCTGGAACGTGCCCACGATCCATCCGCGCTGCACCAGCGCGCGCCCGTCCGCCGTGCGGCTCTTCGCGATCATCGCATCGCCCAGCCGCACCATGCCGGCGCCGGTCGTCGGCGGGCGCCCGCCATACCAGGCGATCACCGCCTCGGGCGACAGCGTCGGATCCATCGCCACCTCGGCGCGCGCCAGCAAGGTGTCGCGCAGCGGCCAGTCGGGATTGTTCTTCACGAAGCCGTCGATGTCGGCAAAGCTCGCGCCGCTGTTCTTGTCGAGCAGATAGCGCCAGGTGATCAGCCGCGTCGCCGCCCCGTCATGGCCCTGCATCGCCAGCCCGCGCGCCGCCGTCCAGTCGCCGCGGTCCGCCGCGTCGAAGGCGCGGTTGTAGAGGTCGTGGTCGGCCGCGCTCAAGACGCGGATCAAGCCCGGCCGCCGCTCGTGGTCCGGCGTGAAGCCGCCATCGGTCGCGCCGTCCGGGATCGGCTGCATCATCACCACGCCGCCCGACTGGACGAGCCCGTTCGGCAGGGGGACCTGGCCGCTCGCGGCATAGGCGGCGAGCGCGGCCGCCGTGACGAACAAAAGGGTTCGGCCAAGCGTCATGGGAGGATTCGCCTCGAAGGAAAGGACGGCACGATCAGGACCACAGCCATATGGCGAAGTCGAGGCCGGCTTCCTCAGACCAGCTCGATTTTTGCCCGGTGTCCCGCTGCGGCGGCAAGGCGTCTGTCGCGCGTCAGAAGAGGGGCGTTCAGGGCCTCCGCCAATGCGACATACGCGGCATCGTAAGCCGTTAGGTTGTTCCGCAGTTCCCAAATCCGCGGCAGAAGCGCGTAATGTGGATAGCGATGCACACGCAGGTCGATCAATTGCTCCAACGCGGCCAGGCCCCGTTCTCTGTCGACCCCGCCATGCGCGACCATCCGCCGAACCACCTGGGCAACTTCGACATCGACCAGATGCGGCGCGTGCAATGTTTGGTGCGACGCAAACATCACGGCCTCAACCGCCGGTGCCGATGGCATGCCGAGCAGCGACTCGACGACCGCCGATGCGTCGACGACGATCACCGGCCGTCGCGTTCGGCGCGCACGGCATCGGCCGCCGAGATCGAGGGTGTCGTCCGCGGCAAGCTCTGAAGCCGTGCGCGCATCTCTTCCAGTGTCGGCCGCTCGGCGATGTGCCGTACCTCGTTCAGCAGATAGTCGGACAACGACATGCCCGCCATCGCCGCGCGCGACTTGAGCTTTCGGTGCAGGCTGTCCGGCATATTGCGGATTTGGACCATCTTTCCCATGCACAAAACATTAAAACATGTGCTGCACATGTCAACGCAAAGGCAGGCTCAGCCGTGCGGAATTGTGCTCTTCCGCCTTTTCGCGGGCCCTTGTAGGTTCCTTCCAAACCAACAGGCAGTCCCCAAGGCATCCCCATGGCGTTCTCGCGCGAAAATCTGAAAGGCTCCATCCCCGCCCTCATCACCCCGATGAAGGACGGCAAGGTCGACGAGGCGGCGTTCCGCAAGCTCGTCTCCTGGCAGATCGCGCAAGGCAGCCACGGCCTCGTCCCCTGCGGCACCACCGGCGAGTCGCCGACGCTCTCCCACGAGGAGCACATGCGGGTGGTCGAGATCTGCGTCGAGGAAGCGAACGGCCGCGTGCCGGTGATCGCCGGCGCCGGTTCGAACGCCACCGCCGAGGCGATCTCGCTCACCCGCCACGCCAAGACCGTCGGCGCCGACGCGGTGCTGTCGGTCACCGGCTACTACAACAAGCCGACGCAGGAAGGCATGTACCGCCACTTCGCCGCCATCGCGGAGGCCGTCGACATCCCGATCCTGGTCTACAATATCCCGGCCCGCGCCATCGTCGAGATATCGGTCGAGACCATGGCGCGCCTTTCCAAGCTGAAGAACGTCGTCGGCGTGAAGGACGCGACCGCCAACCTGATGCGCCCGACGCGCGAGCGCGCCGCCTGCGGCCTCGGTTGGCGGCTGCTGTCGGGCGAGGACGGCACGGCGCTCGGCTATATGGCGCATGGCGGTCATGGCTGCATCTCGGTGACGGCCAACATCGCGCCCAAGCTGTGCGCCGAGTTCCAGACGCTCTGCATGCAAGGCGCTTATGAGCGCGCGTTGCAGCTCCACGACCGGCTGATGCCGGTGCACGACGCGATGTTCTGCGAGCCGAGCCCCGGCCCGGTGAAATACGCCGCCTCGCTGCTCGGCCTGTCGACTGACGCGGTCCGCCTGCCGATGATGCCCGCGACCGATGCGGCCCGCGAGAAGGTGAAGGCGGCGCTCGACGGAGCAGGAATATCGGCGTAGAAGCCCCGCCCCAAGCAAAGCCGATCCGCGGTGGGTTGGCGGGCGGCACCGCGGATCGGCGCAAAAATGCCCAAGAAAAAAGACGACGGTACCAAGATCGTCGCGGACAACCGCAAGGCGCGCTACGCCTATGCGATCGACGACACCATCGAGGCGGGCATCATGCTCCAGGGCTCGGAGGTCAAGTCGCTGCGCGGCGGCAAGTCGACCATCTCGGAATCCTACGCCTACGCCAAGGACGGCGAGCTGTGGCTCGTCAATTCCTATATCCCCGAATACACCCAGGCGAGCCGCTTCAACCACGAGCCCAAGCGCCAGCGCAAATTGCTGGTGCACAAGCACGAGGCGGCCAAGCTCGCCATCGCCACCCAGCGCGAGGGCATGACGCTCATCCCGCTCAAGCTCTATTTCAACCCCAAGGGCATCGCCAAGCTCGAGCTCGGCATCGCCAAGGGCAAGAAGATGCACGACAAGCGCGAGACCGAGAAACAGCGCGACTGGCAGCGCGACAAGGCCCGCCTGATGCGCGACAAGGGTTGAGCTGTATGTTCGACGCTTGGCGCTTGCGGCATGCCGCGCGGGCCTATGCCGCCAAGCTGCCGCGCCGGCTCGTCCGCGATTACGGCGAAAGGGATCCGTACACCGTGCCACAGGTCCGCAACGCGATCGTCCATGCCGGTCTCAACCCGCGCTATGCCGTCCTCGCCTATGCACGCTTTCTGCCGCGCTCGGACTTCGAGAACCTGTTGCTTGGTCTCGAGGTTCAGCTGCCCTACGACGACGCGCGCAAGCTCTTCGTCGCGAACGAGCCGGTCGCGCTCACGTCCCGCGCAGGCTCGCGCGTCCGCGATCCCGACAGCGGCTGACGGCGTGCGCACTGGCTCGCGCATGGCCCCGCTGCTAAGCTCGGCGGCATGGCGACATCCCTCGTGCCCGGGCGCGTCTGCGGCGAGTGCAACGTCTGCTGCAGCTATTACGAGATCACCGATCCGATGCTGCAAAAGCCGAAGGACACGCTGTGTCCGATGTGGCAGGGCGGCTGCACCATCCACGCCATCCGGCCCAAGACCTGCCGCGAGTTCTTCTGCCTGTGGCGCCGCACGCCGTCGCTGGACGACGGCTGGCGTCCCGACCGCCTCGGCGTGGTGATCCACGAGACGCAGGCCGCCATCCCGGCGCATTTCGTCCAGCGCGTCGGCCTGATCTTCGACATCTGCGGCGCGCCGGAGGTGATCGGCGACGAGCGCCTTGTGCTCGCCATCGCCGACCAGATTCATCAGGGCGTGCCGGTGTTCCTGCGCATCGTCGGCGCGCCGGGCCACGAGGGCGCGTTCGCGTTCCTCAACGACCGGATGGCGCAGGCGGTGGCGCGCCGCGACCGCGACGCCTTGCGCGCCGCGCTGCGCGAAGCGCTTGCGGACATCGAGGCGCGCAGCCGCGCCGGCGCGGCGCAGGCCGACATCGTGCGGGCGCAACTGCGCCCGTGAGCGCCTGATCCTCGCCGCGCGCCCGGGCGATCGCCGCATCGCGGAGAACGTTGTCGAACCCTTCGCGTTCCGCCAAAGTCGCGCCATGAGCGACGACGACACGCCGGGCCTCATCGGCCAGATCAAGGACAAGCTCATCCGTTCCAAGCAGGATTGGGCCGCGCGGGGGCGCCTGATCACCGGCCGGCCCGACCTCGGCCATGTCAACCGGCTGCCGCCGGGCCAGAAGGAAGTGACGAACTGGCCGGTGCTCGATCTCGGCGTCCAGCCCGATGTCGCGCCGGAGAAGTGGCGCCTGCAGATCATGGGCCTGGTCGAGAATCCGGTCGCCCTCACGCTGCCGCAGTTCAAGGCGCTGCCGCAGGAGGACTTCGTCAGCGACATCCACTGCGTGACGTCGTGGAGCCGCTACGACAACCACTGGACCGGCGTCGCCTCGCGCACGCTGCTCGATCTGGTCAAGCCGAAGGCGCAGGCGCGCCACATCGCCTTCCACGCCTATGACGGCTACACGACGAACGTCCGCACCGAGGTGTTCGCCGATCCGAACGTGCTCCTGGCGCACAGCTGGGAAGGCAAGGCGATCGCGCGCGAGCATGGCGGACCGGTGCGCGTGGTGGTGCCCGACTGGTATTTCTGGAAGAGCGCCAAATGGGTGACGCGCATCGTCTTTCATGCCGACGACAAGCCCGGCTTTTGGGAGACGCGCGGCTATCACAACGACGGCGATCCATGGAAAGAGGAGCGTTACGCATGAAGACATGGGTGTTTGCGGGAGTTCTTGCGGGGCTGGCGGCGGCGATGCCGGCGTCCGCCGACGCGGCATGCCAGATCGCGGTCGCGATCCACCCCGACGGCGCGTTGGTGCTCGATGGCAAGACCTATTCGATCGATGGGCCGCTCTTTGCAAAGTTCAAGGCGCGCGCCGCGCAGTACTACGCCCTGGACCGTGATTGCGACGTCCATATCGCTTCCGATCCGGGCGCCCCGCCGCGCGTCACCGGCACCGTGGCGCTCACCCTGGACAATCTGCGTCTCGCGGCCGCGCACCACTAAAGCGCGTGCAGCGCCGCGATCTTGGCGTCTTTCACCGCCGCATCGAACATCGCCTCGGTCAAGACGCCGGTGTTCGTGTTGTAGCGCGAGCAGTGATAGCTCGACACCAGTGCGAGCCGTCCCACCTGGTACGCGCCGCCATGCTTGAACGGATGCTTCGACTTCTTCGCGCCCAGCGCGTCGCAGGCGCTGTCATGTGCGATCTTGCCCAGCGCGAAGATCGCGCGCAGATGCGGCATCGCGCCGATCAGCGTCTCCAGGAACGGCCGGCAGGTCCTGATCTCGGCGGGCAGGGGCTTGTTCTGCGGCGGCACGCAGCGCACTGCGTTGGTGATCGCGCAGTGCACGAGCGTCAGCCCGTCATCGGCGCGTTCGTCGTAATTCCCCTCCGCCAGCCCGTGCTTCAACAGCGTGGCGTAGAGCAGATCGCCCGCATAGTCGCCGGTGAACGGCCGCCCCGTCTTGTTCGCGCCGTGCAGTCCGGGTGCGAGCCCGACGATGAGCAGCCGCGCATCGCGCGATCCGAAGGTCGGCACCGGCCCGTTGAAATAGCCGGGCAGGGCGCGCTTGTTCGCGTCGCGAAACTCTTTGAGGCGCGGGCAGAGCGGGCAGTCGCGCGGCGGTTCGGCCGTGGTCATGCCCGCTCTATAGCACTACGCACTCTGTGCGTAAGGTGCCTGCTGCATCTGCGAGCGCGGCCCGCCCTCGCGCGCGATCTGCGACTTCAACTCGTCCAGTTCGATGAAATTGTCGGCCTGGCGGCGCAGCTCGTCGGCCGCCATCGGCGGCTGGGTACGCACCGTCGAGACCACGCTGACGCGCCGGCCCTTGCGTTGCGCCGCTTCCACCAGGCGGCGGAAATCGCCGTCGCCGGAGAAGATCACGATGTGGTCGACCTGCTCGGCCATCTCCATCACGTCGATCGCCAGCTCGATGTCCATGTTGCCCTTGACGCGGCGGCGGCCCTGCGCGTCGGTGAATTCCTTGAGCGGCTTGGTGACGACCGCGAAACCGTTGTAGTCGAGCCAGTCGACCAGGGGACGCAGCGGCGAGAACTCCTGATCCTCCGCGACCGCGGTATAATAGAAGGCGCGCACCAGGATGCCCTTGCGCGCGAACAGCTCGAGAAGGCGTTTATAGTCGATGTCGAACTGAAGGCCTTTCGCGGCGCCGTAGAGATTGGCGCCGTCAATGAAAAGCGCCAGCTTTTCCTGCGGATAAAACAACATATGTGCTCCTATTCAAGTAAAGGCCGAACCGGCAAATATCCCCCGACAGCCAAACGCACTTCTACGCCAAGCGGTATCGGGTTCAAGAGCAGTTTTCGCAAATGATCCTGATTGCACTTGGAGGAAATCTCGCATCGCGCGCCGGATTGCCGGCGCAAACATTGGATGCTGCGCGCGCGTACATTTCCGAACACGGTGCGCGCATCGTTGACGCCGCGCCTTACTACGTCACGCCCGCCTGGCCCGACCCGAACGACCCGCCATTCGTGAACAGTGTCGCGAAAGTTGAAACGTCGCTCGATCCGCACGCGCTGATGGCGCTCCTCCACGGCACGGAAACCGCCTTCGGGCGTATCCGTTCCACGCGGAACGCGCCGCGCACCCTCGATCTGGACTTGCTGGATTATGACGGCCGGGTGGAGCAGGGCCCGCCGGTCCTGCCGCACCCGCGCATCGCGGCGCGCGCCTTCGTGCTCGTGCCCCTCGCCGACGTCGCGCCGGGCTGGACGCATCCCGTCACCGGCCGCTCCGTCCGTGCACTGATCGATGCCCTGCCGCCGTCCGAGCTGGCGGCTATTTCCCGAGCTTGAGCGTCGCGCGGATGCGGTCGAACCAGCCGATCAATCGGGCGTGATCGAATTGCGTCACCGTGCCCGGATCGTAGTTGGCGATATTGGACGAATGGATGAAATACCGCACCGCGATGCAGGGCGAGGTGTCGTTCACCACGAAGAGGTCGGTCTCGTAGCGGTTGCCGGCGCCGGCGTCCTCGCTGGTCGCCGCGATATAGGAGAGGCCGTTGGCGTGAACGGTGTGCACGTCGTCGGCCGGATCGACGAACTGCGACGGCGTGCAATTCGAGCCCGGCAGACTCTCGACCGACAGCTTGCTGTCGCTGCCGAGGTTGGTGCCGGCCGCCATGCTGGCGGGAATGGTGAACGCGACGCCGTGGATGTCGTGTCCCGGACCCAAATTGGAGGTCACATAGCCGGTGTCGATGCTCCAATTCGCCGGATAGGCGATCGTGTAACCGAGCGTTGCCTCGGTGTAATGCTTCCACGGCGCGGCGTGCGCCGCCGCCATCGTCATCGCCGCCGCTGCAACGGCGATCAGCCCCACGCGCGTCATTTCGAGTTCCCCGCTATGCACCGATGAGGTTAGGCCCATCGCGCGCCGTCTGCTAGCGTTGCGCACGCATCGTTTCGAGCCGAGCCATGGAATATCTCCACCTTTCGCCGCTTCTCGCGCTGTTCTTCATCGTCCGCCGCGGCCTCAAGCCCCAACGCGTCAAGGTCAATCGCCTCTGGCTGTTTCCCACGGTCCTGACCTTCCTCGCGGTGACCTCGCTCGGCCACAGCCACTTCCCGCCCTTCATGGCGCTGTCGCTCTACGTCGTCGCGTCGGTCGCCGGCCTCGCGCTCGGCTGGTTCGGCACCCAGCATGTCGAGCTCACGCTCGACGACGCGACCGGCACCATCATGAGCAAGCCGACGCTGGCGGGCACGGCGGTGACGGCGGGCGTATTCCTCGCGCGGTTCGGCGTCGACTCGGTGATGGGCGGCAAGCCGGGGCCCGGCGGCGTCACGGGTTGGAAGGCCTGGGCCGTCGCGCATGGCGCAAGTCTGATCTGGATCACCAATGCCAGCCTTCTGTTCGTCGCGGGCCGCGCGATCGGCCGTGCCGTCCACATGTACATCCGCACGGAGCCGCTGCTGGAGCAGCATCGCGCGGCGAAGCTCGCCGCCGGCGCCAAAGGGACCGACAATGCCCAACAATGAAGAGTGGGTCCGCAACCTCAACAACGTGAACCAGGACCGTCTGCCCGGCATGGTCGGGATGGTGGTGACGCATGCCGAGGACGGCTTGATGCGCGCGCGGATGGAAGCCAAGCCCGCCCTGATCGCGCCGATCGGCTTTCTGTTCGCCCCCGCGCTGATCGCGCTGGCCGACACGCTCTGCGCCTATGGCACGCGCGTGCCGGAGGGCGCACAGGGCTTCACCACGGCGGAGCTGAAGTGCAACTTCATGAGCACGATCCGCGAGGGCAACGTGCTGTGCGAGGCGCGCCGCGTCCATGGCGGCCGCACGACGCAGGTGTGGGACGCCGAGATGACCGCCGAGGCGACGGGCAAGCTGATGGCCCTGTTCCGCTGCACCCAGATCATCCTGTGGCCGAAGTGAGGGAACTTGCCGCTGGTAACGTTGCCCGGCTCTCTCAAGCGTGATCGCCGGCGGGGCAGGCGGCGTGCTAGCTTGCATCCGACGTCCGCTCTCTATACGGTCCGCCGCCTTCTGCCCGGTCCGCCGCCGATTTGCTCGTGCTTTCGCGCGTAAGACCCTGAAAGACAAGGAATTCCATGGCTCGCGTTACCGTTGAGGATTGCGTCGACAAGGTCCCGAACCGCTTCGATCTGGTGTTGATCTCCGCTTTCCGGGCGCGCCAGCTGTCCGGCGGCGCCGAGCCGATGCTCGACCGCGACCGCGATAAGAATCCCGTCGTGGCGCTGCGCGAAGTCGCCGCCAAGCTGGTCAAGCCCGACGAGGCCAAGGAGGACTACATCAAGTCCCTCCAGAAGCATGCCGAGGTCGACGAGCCCGAGGCGCAGCCCTCCGAGGATCTGCGCGAGGATCCGGCGTACCGCTCGGTCACCGAGGAAGAGCTGCTGCGCGCCCTCACCAGCGAGGCCCAGCGCCGCGCCGAGCCGCAGCCCGAGCCCGAAGCCGACTACGAAGAGTAACAACGCAACCTTTCATCGCTGGAGAATGATCGTGCGATACCTGTTGACGGCGTCCGTTCTGCTTTGCGTTCTGTCGAGCGGCCCGGTGCTCGCCGACACCACCACCGACGCGACGACCGCTGCGCCGGCCGTTGCCGCCGCGCCGGCCGCCACGGCACCGGCCGACGACAAGCTGATCTGCAAGGAGATGGCGGCGCCGACCGGCTCGCGCGTCGGCGCGCAGAAGATCTGCGCCACGCAGGCCCAGTGGAACGCGCACTTCCACGGCCAGTCGATCGACGGTGCCAACGGCGTCTATGTCCCCGGTCTCGCGACCGCCGGCGGCATGCCCTCGCCGCAAGCGGTTCCGCACGGCGGCGGCCACGGCCTCTGAGGCCTGACATCTCGTATCCGACGAAAGGCCGGGATTTGCTTCCCGGCCTTTTCGTTTTCGCTGTGCGCGGTTCTCTGCCTATATTTGCGACATGAGCGCGCCCACGGCCACGGAAGAACAGGAAAAGCAAGACGCCGCGCCGGTTCCAGCGCCGGTTCCAGCGCCGGTGCCGGCCGCCGTTCCGGCCGCCAAGCGCCGCCTGATGCGCCAGACCGAGCTGGTCGACCGCGTCAAATCCTACGATCCCGGCGCCGACGAGGACCTGCTTAACAAGGCCTATGTCTACGCCATGAAGGCGCATGGCAAGCAGTTCCGTGCCTCCGGCGATCCCTATTTCGCCCATCCGCTCGAAGTCGCCGCCATCCTCACCGACCTCAAGCTCGATGTCGCCACCATCGCGACCGCGCTTCTGCACGACACGATCGAGGACACGCTCGCGACCTATGAGGACGTGAAGGAGAATTTCGGCGACGAGATCGCCAACCTGGTCGACGGCGTCACCAAGCTGTCGGCGCTGGAACTGGTCAGCGAGCGCACCAAGCAGGCGGAGAATTTCCGCAAGCTGATGCTGGCGATCACCTCCGACATCCGCGTGCTGCTGGTCAAGCTCGCCGACCGCCTCCACAACATGCGCACGCTGGGCTTCATCCCCAAGCCCGAGAAGCGCCGCCGCATCGCGGAGGAGACGCGCGACGTCTACGCGCCGCTGGCGGGGCGCATCGGCATGCAGAACATGCGCGAGGAGCTGGAAGACCTCGCCTTCGCCGAGCTGAACCCCGACGAGCGCAACTCCATCGTCACGCGGCTGAAGCTTCTGGAGGGCAATTCCGGCGACCGCATCGGCCGCATCGCCGACCAGCTCAAGCGCAAGCTCGCCGAGCACGGCATCGACGCCTGGGTCTATGGCCGCGCCAAGCGCCCGTTCTCGATCTGGCGCAAGCTGCAGCTCAAGCAGCTCGACTTCGAGACGTTGTCCGACATCTTCGGCTTCCGCGTCATCGTGAAGGACGAGGGCGATTGCTATCGCGCGCTCGGCGTCCTGCACAGGAACTGGCAGGTGGTGCCCGGCCGCTTCAAGGATTTCATCTCGACGCCCAAGACCAACGGCTATCGCTCGATCCACACCACCGTGATCGGCCCCGAAAAGCAGCGCGTCGAAGTTCAAATTCGAACCCAGGAGATGCACGACGTCGCCGAGCGCGGCGTCGCGGCGCATTGGCGCTATCGCGAGCACGTGCCGGAGGAGGGCGACGGCCGCGCCTATGGCTGGCTGCGCGACATGGTCGACCTGCTCGAGCGCGACAGCGCCGAGGACTTCCTCGAGAACTCCAAGCTCTCGATGTACCAGGACCAGGTGTTCTGCTTCACGCCCAAGGGGGATCTCATCGCCCTGCCGCGCGGCGCCACGCCGATCGACTTCGCCTATGCGCTGCACACCGACATCGGCAACTCGACGGTCGGCGCCAAGGTCAACGGCGTGCATGTGCCGCTTCATACGCCGCTCAAGAACGGCGACCAGGTCGAGATCATCCGCACCACCGAGACGACGCCTTCTCCGCTCTGGGAGCAGTTCGTCGTCACCGGCCGCGCCCGCGGCGAGATCCGCCGCTTCCTGCGCCACGCCCAGCGCGACGAGCACATCAAGTTCGGCCGGGGCATCCTCAAGAAGGTGTTCGCCGACGAGGGCGCCGAGCTGACCGACAAAGCCATCGCCGGCGTCGCCAAGAAGCTGCACGCCGGCGCCAAGGCGGAAGAGGTCTATGCCGAGGTCGGGCGCGGCGCGCTGCGCGGCCATGAGGTGCTGGAAGCGGTCTTCCCCGAGCTGAAGAAGGATCCGGAGCGCCGCCGCCGCGCCGCCTTCGCCGAGCCGGGCGCCAAGCGGCCGATCTCGATCCGCGGCCTGACCGAGGGCATCTCCTACCGTCTGGGCCAATGCTGCCATCCCTTGCCGGGCGACCGCATCGTCGGCCTCCAGGCGCCGGGCGAGCCGGTGGTGATCCACACCATCGACTGCGCCGAGCTGGAGAGGGCGCAGGACAGCATGGACGAATGGCTCAACGTCGGCTGGGGCACCCATGCGGCGGAAAGCGGTCCGTCGGTATCGCGGGTTTCGGTGCGCGTGAAGAACGAGCCCGGCGCGCTGGCCGCGGTGATGCAAGTGATCGCGCACAATGGCGGCAACATCTTCAACATGCAGGTGACGAACCGAAACCCGCTGTTCTTCGAGTTCACGGTCGACATCGAGGTGCGCGACCTCGCGCACCTTCAGAACATCCTGGGCGCCCTGCGCGTGAACGCGGTGGTGGAGAGCGTGGATCGCGTGCGGGAACGCGAGCCGGCGTAATTCCCAGAACCCCTTTGCCGGGCAGTTCCAGTCGTCATCCCCGGGCTTGTCCCGGGGATCCATAAACACCGATGGCTCAGGGATGATCGCGGCCGCGCCGCCGTGGACTTCCAGGCAAACGCCCGCGTTTATGGGTGGCCGGGACAAGCCCGGCCATGACGGCTTGGTTAGAAATCACCGACC
>DASZMT010000081.1:0-4187 GCA_035551495.1 Rhizomicrobium sp.
TTGCGCGTCTTGCGAGGAGACACCAGCCACTGGGGCGTCCGGACCACACGACTTCACCGTCCGCTATCTGCCACGCTCGTCAGTCGTGACATCAGCGTCCACCGCATCCCACCGCGCGTTCGTGACGTGCGCTCGCCCCTCAATCGGGTGGGATGGAGGGATTCATACACTGAATTCCACTTCTGATAAAGCGAAATATTTTGACGCGAGGGCTTGCCACGTCGGGCAAATCAGCGCTAACGGCCTAACCGCTCGGCGGCGCCAGTGGCTGGACGATCTCCTGGAACGGCGGCAGTGCCTCGCAGCGCACGGCGTGGGCTTTCAGCGCGGGATAACGGTCGTCGAACAAATGCGGATGCGCCTCGCCGGTGAAGCGCAGCACGCAGGCGACCGCGATGTCGGCATGCCCGATCCGATCCCCCAACCAGTACGGCGTCGCGACAGCGGCGCGCTCCTGCTCCAGCACGGCGAGCACGCCTGTGATCTGCGTCTCGCAGCGCTCGACCCAGAGCTTCAACTGCTCCTTGCGCAGCACGCGCTCATAGATCAGGCTGACCGCCTTGTCGCCAAGTCCGGTCGCAAGCGACACGATGCGCAGTTGCTTGCGCCGCTCCGCCCCCGAACGCGCGATCATGGCCTTCTCCGGCCCGACCAGTTCGTCGAGATAATCGAGGATCGCGCCGCTCTCGATCAACGCTTCGCTGTCATCGAGCACCAGCGTCGGCACCCGCCGCAGCGGATTATACGCCGCGACCTTGTCGCCGTCGCCGAAGGTCGACCACGGCCTGTGCTCGAACGGCAGGCCATAAAGCCGCAGCGCGATCGCGGTGCGGCGGACGAAGGGGGAGTCATACTGGCCGATCAGGAACATGCTTCGTCTCACTATCGGACCTGCCGCAGAGAACCATCCTTCGAGAGCGAGGCTTTCGGGGGACGACGGACACGTCAGGGGTTGCGCTTTGCATCATCCTAGATGCGCCGGGCGGCATTGCAACCATCCGCTTTCGCGGGCGGCGACAGCGGTGGTCGCGGAGGCGTCGCGCGTATCATCACTTAATCACCGGCACATGCCGCGCCGCCTCGCGCGGCGCGGTGCCGTCGAGCCGCGGATCGTCCGCCACCTCGATCTGCCTTCGGAATGGGCGAAAGCCGGACCGCTGGTAGAACGCCAACGCTGCGGGATGATCGAAGGTGCAGGTGTGCAGCCAGACGCGGCTGACGTCACGCGACCAGGCCAGCTCCAGCGCGCGGTTCATCAGGAAGCGGGCGGCGCCGGTGCCGATCAGTTTTGCGGTGACGCCGAAGTAGACGATCTCGCAATTGCCGGGCTCGCGGAAATCGAATTCGAGCAGGCCTTCGTCCCTGTTATCGTGGGCCAGCGCGTAGATCTCCACGTGCGGCGCGTGGATGATCGCGGCGAGCTCGGCATCATTCATGCGCCTGCGAGAGAACCACAGCCACTCCTCGCCGACGCGGCGGAAGAGATCGCAAAACCAGTTGAGCGCCGGCTGCTCGGCCCTGCGCAGACTCCAGGCGCCGGGCGGATCGTCGCGGCGCGGCGGGCGCGACGTCATCTCCAGATGGGTGACGACCACGGCGATCTTGCCTGATGGGACGTCGGAGTAGCCGTCGGGCAGCATCATTGCACGATCTCTGTTTCCATATTGCCGGCGGGAAATATCTGCGGGCCGCGCCGATGATGCAATGCTGTCAGATGCAGCAACGTTACCAATTTGTCAGTGGCGAAAATCCGCGAATCAGCGGCTTCATGTGACTTATTGTTTTGAGCACGATCTTCTCGGAAAACCGCTGCGCACTTTTCCGGATCATGCTCGACGGCCCACCGGAGCCAGCACCGTGTCGCGCCATCATACACTGCCGCCGATCGTCTATACGCCGCCGCCACCGGAGCCGAAGAAAACGCGGCGGCGGCGCGGCGTCGGCACCGCCTCTGGTGCACGCGAGACTGATGAGACCGAGGAGGCTGGTGACGTCGGGATTGGCGCACCGGTACGTAGCGCGCCGGTGCTTCCGCGGCACTCGCGCCCGATCGAGGCAACGGAGCGGCGAACAGGCTCGCCGAACGGCAAGCTCAGCGCCGACACGCTGCGGGCGATGCTGGATCTGCAGGAACAGCAGACGAAGTAGTTCGGATTTCGGCGCTGGCACTTCCGCCGCCGCGCGGCTTATTCCCCCTCGTCGCTCGCCAGCACGCCCTTCACAGCGCGCGCCCAGCCTGCCAGCTTGCGGTCGCGGGTGGCCTCGCTCATCGCCGGCTTGAAGCGGTGTTCGAGCCGCCAATTGTCGGCGAATTTCGCCGGCTCCGGATAGACGCCCGCCTCGAGCCCGGCGAGATAGGCGGCGCCGAGTGCCGTGGTCTCCTGGATCATCGGGCGATCAACGGGGGCGTTGAGCAGGTCGGCGAGGCGCTGCATGGTCCAGTCCGACGCGGTCATGCCGCCGTCAACGCGGAGCACGGTGTTGGCGGCATTGGCCTCCGGCCAGTCGGTGCGCATCGCGGCCCACAGATCGAAGGTCTGGTAGCAGACGCTCTCCAGCGTCGCATGCGCGAGCTCGGCGGGGCCGGTGTTGCGGGTGAGGCCGAACAGCGCGCCGCGCACCCGCGGATTCCAGTAGGGCGCGCCGAGACCGACGAAGGCCGGCACCAGATAGACGCTCTGCATCGAGTCGGATTTGTCGGCGAGCGGGCCGGTCTCGGCAGCCTTCTTGATGATGCCGAGCCCGTCGCGCAGCCATTGCACGGCGCTGCCTGCGACGAAGATCGAGCCTTCGAGCGCGTAGGTGCGCTGTCCGTTGAGTTGATAGGCAATCGTCGTGAGCAGCTTGTGCTTCGAGGCCACCGGCGTGGTGCCGGTGTTGAGCAGGGCGAAGCAACCGGTCCCGTAGGTCGACTTCATCATGCCGGGCTCGAAACAGGCCTGGCCGATGATTGCAGCCTGCTGGTCGCCGGCGATGCCCGAGATCGCGATCGGACCGCCGAACAGATCGGCGGTGCTCTCGCCGAAGCGGGCAGAGGAATCCTTCACGTCAGGGAGCATCGAGCGCGGCACGCGCAAGAGGTTGACGAGATCGTCGTCCCATTCGCCGCTGTGGATGTTGAACAGCAGCGTGCGCGAGGCGTTGGTGGCGTCAGTGGCGTGGACCTTGCCGCCGGTGAACCGCCACAAGAGATAGCAGTCGACGGTGCCAAACAGCAATTCGCCGCGCTCGGCGCGCTCGCGTGCGCCCGGCACGTGATCAAGTATCCATGCGACTTTCGTGCCGGAGAAATAGGGATCGACGATCAGGCCTGTTTTGGCCGAGATCACGGGCTCATGGCCTTCGGCCTTGAGCCTGGCGCAGATGTCGGCGGTGCGGCGGTCCTGCCAGACGATGGCGCGGTGCACGGCCTGCCCGGTGGCGCGGTCCCACACCACGGTGGTCTCGCGCTGGTTGGTGATGCCGATCGCGGCGATGTCTTTCGCCGTCAGGCCGGCCTTCTCCAGCGCCTCGCGGCACACCATGATGGTCGAGGTCCAGATGTCCTCCGGCTCGTGCTCGACCCAGCCGGAAGCCGGAAAATGCTGCGGAAATTCCTGCTGCGCGACCGCGGCGATGGAAATGTCGCTGCGGAATACCATGGCGCGCGACGATGTGGTGCCCTGATCGATGGCCAGCACGAAAGACATGAGCGTTCCCTTAAGGCGTCCGTCCCGAAGGTGGTTGTTTCGGGGCCAAAGGAGCGGATTACCGCGGCGAGGTCAAGCTGGGGGCGAAGGCGCGGCGCTGCGGTCGAGGCAAGGCGACCGATGTCGGACCCGTCATCTTGAGGAGCGCGTAGCGCGTCTCGAAGGATGCACGGCCACAGTCGGGCCGTCGCCCTTCGAGACGGCCGCTCCGCGGCCTCCTCAGAGGGTGTGAATTTTTTCTGGATTAGACAAAAAGTGTGGCCGGTGCGGTACCGGGTATGATTCCCTGCAAGGGCTGATTTGCAGGAGACGGAAGATGGCCAATGACGAGCTGTTTGGAGATTTGCCTGGACAGCTGAAGCCGCGGATTGATGCGGCGCCATTGGGCTCGCCGCGCCTGCGCGAGCCGAAGCGCGATCAGATTGAACTGCGAGCGGTCGATATCGAGAGCCTGATTGGGGAGGAGCATCCGGCGCGGGTGATCTGGTCCTATGTCGA
>DASZMT010000082.1:0-1727 GCA_035551495.1 Rhizomicrobium sp.
CGCCTAACGTTCGCCATGGGGCTTGGGACGGCGATCACCGTCGCGACAATCGCCACGATCGCGGTCGGCGCCCGCAGCTTCGCCGGCCGCATCGTCAAGGCGAAGCCGGGACGCGGCATGATCCTCTTGCGCTTGATCGAGACCGGCGCGGCCGCGGCGATCGTCGGCTTCGGCGTCGCGTTGCTCACCGGCTATATGGCCAGCGAGCGCATGGGGCTGTTCTGACCCTTATTCCTGCCCTGAAAGGGAGGGATAAACGGCCGCTACGCGAAGTCCGTTTCCTGCAGCTCGATCGGCTTGCCGTGCGGGGTACGGTCGCAGGCGCGATCCCAGGCGTCGCGATAGCGGTGAAGCGTGTCGCGCGTGGCGACGCCTTTCTCGGCGACCAGCCGCTCCAGCCCCGCCAGCCAGTGCATATAATAGGTTTCGCCGGTGTCGGGATCGCCGGCCGCCTGCGCGCGCTTGATTTCATCGCCCAGCGTTGCCGCCCATTCGTTCCAGGTGAAGATGCCGCGCTCGTGCAGTGCCAGCGTCATGGCGAAGGCCTGCGCCTCCCACGGCTCGCGGAACACCGGGCCGTTATCGTCGCGCGGAATGTTCGGAACTTCATCGGTGGCGCGGCGCGCGGCACTGGAGTCGGTGATGGTCATCACGCCCGCTCCAGATACGGCTCGAACGCCTCGATCGACACCTTCAGCGCCGGGTCGCCGTCGGGCCCCCACAATTCCACGCCTTCGAACACGACCGTGTAAAGCCATTGCGGATTGTCGCCTTTGCCGACCGCATTGCTGTCGGGGAATACGTGGCAGCCATTGATGCGCTCGATGACGCCGACCTTGTCGCGCGCGTAGCGCGGCAGGCGAGTATGAGTCGCCGGATGGATGTTCCTGGTGCGCACGCGGGCGCCGATGGCGAACGCCGCCTGACCTTGCGGATCGCGGCCGAAGCTGCCGCGCGTCATGATGCGTTCAACGTCCTTTGCGCCGAAGCTGCCGCGCGGCAGAGGCGCGCTCGCATGCAGCGCATGGCCCTTGTCGATCTCGTCGGCGCCGACCATGCCGCGCGCGAGCAAGGTCCGCTCGAATGCGAGGAACCACTTTTGATAATACGAGCTATCGAGATAGGCGACCGGCGGCAGGCTCTCGCGCGAGAAGCGCTGCATGTCGATGTTCAGTCCGCCATTGGCGCCCATCGCGCGCACCATGGCCATCACGCGGCCTTCCCAGGTCTCGTGGAAGGTCGGCTCGTTCGGCTCGGCCTCGACCTTGCCGAAGCCGTCCATGCCGCCCATGTCGTGGATGCCGTCCATTACTCCGGCGCCTTGGCCAGACCGGTGCCGATCAGCGAGTCGCGGGTGACGAGATCGGCCAATTTCTCCTCGCTCCAGCCGTCGGTGCCGCCGGGCCGCATCGGCAGGACGAGGAATCGCGTCTCCGCGGTCGAATCCCACACGCGGATCTCGGTCTCTTTCGGCAGGCTCACGCCGAAATCGGCGAGCACTCCGCGCGGGTCCTTCACCGCGCGCGAGCGATAGGGCGCCGACTTGTACCAGACCGGCGGCAGACCGAGCACTTCCCACGGGTAGCAGGAGCACAATGTGCAGTCGATCATGTTGTGCGTCTTGGGCGTGTTCTCGACGGCGATGAGGTGATCGCCGACGCGGCTGATATGGCCGAGCGTGGCGACCGCCTTCGATGCATCCGCGAGCAGCGCCTGCTTGAAGGTGG
>DASZMT010000083.1:0-19362 GCA_035551495.1 Rhizomicrobium sp.
TTTCTCCAGGAGTTGGCGACCGGAGGCTTACGCGCCGCTGTGTTCAGCGGTCATGTCTCCCTTTGGCTCTGGTTTACCGTGCTGTTCGCCAACTTCGCCGAAGCGGTCGCCGAAGGCCGCGGCAAGGCCCAGGCCGCGGCCCTGCGGCAGACCAAGACCGACGCGGCCGCCAAGCTCCTTGCCAAGGACGGCACGTGGACGCTCGTTCCCGCGACCCGGCTCAATCAGGGCGACGTCGTGCTGGTCGAGGCTGGCGATCTGATCCCGAGCGACGGTGAGGTGATCCAGGGCGTCGCTTCGGTCAACGAGGCGGCGATCACCGGCGAATCCGCGCCGGTCATCCGCGAGTCGGGCGGCGACCGCTCGGCCGTCACCGGCGGCACGCAGGTGATCTCCGACCGGATCAAGGTCCGCATCACCGCTGCCCAAGGCCATACGTTCCTCGACCGCATGATCTCGCTGGTGGAAGGCGCCGCGCGCCAGAAGACGCCGAACGAGATCGCGCTCAACATCCTGCTCGCAGGCCTCACCATCATCTTCGTCTTCGCCGTCGCCACGATCCCGAGCTTTGCGGCCTATGCGCACGGCTCGATCACGGTGCTGGTGCTGGTGGCGCTGTTCGTCACCCTGATCCCGACCACCATCGGCGCCTTGTTGTCGGCGATCGGCATCGCCGGCATGGACCGGCTGGTGCGCTTCAACGTGCTCGCGATGTCCGGCCGCGCCGTCGAGGCGGCGGGCGATGTCGACACGCTCCTGCTCGACAAGACCGGCACGATCACGCTGGGCAACCGCCAGGCCACCGAGTTCCTGCCCGTGGCCGGCGTCGATGCGCGCGACCTGGCCGATGCGGCGCAGCTCTCCTCGCTCTCCGACGAGACGCCCGAAGGCCGCTCCATCGTGGTGCTGGCGAAGGAGAAATACGGCATCCGCGGCCGCGACATGGCGCCGATGAACGCGACCTTCATCCCGTTCTCCGCCCAGACGCGCATCAGCGGTATCGATGTCGAAGGCTCCTCCGTCCGCAAGGGCGCGGTCGACGCGGTGCTCGGCTATGTCGGCGTGACATCCGACCAGCTGACGGCCATCGCCGAAGGCATCGCCAAGACCGGCGGCACGCCGCTCGCGGTCGCCAGAGATGGCAAGCTGCTCGGCGTCATCCACCTGAAGGACATCGTCAAGGGCGGCATCCGCGAGCGCTTCGCGGCGCTGCGCAAGATGGGCATCCGCACCGTGATGATCACCGGCGACAATGCGCTGACTGCCGCCGCCATCGCCGCCGAATCCGGCGTCGACGACTTCATGGCGCAAGCGACGCCCGAGACCAAGCTCAAGCTCATCCGCGACGAGCAGGCCCAGGGCAAGCTGGTCGCGATGTGCGGCGACGGCACCAACGACGCGCCGGCGCTGGCCCAGGCCGATGTCGGCGTCGCGATGAACACCGGCACCATGGCGGCGCGCGAGGCCGGCAACATGGTCGACCTCGACAGCGACCCGACCAAGCTGATCGAGATCGTGGAGATCGGCAAGCAACTGCTGATCACCCGCGGCGCGCTGACCACCTTCTCCATCGCAAACGACGTCGCGAAGTACTTCGCGATCATCCCGGCGATGTTCGTCGCGTTCTATCCGCAGCTCCAGGCCCTCAACGTCATGGGGCTGCATTCGCCGCAGAGCGCCATCCTGTCGGCGATCATCTTCAACGCGCTGATCATCGTCTTCCTGATCCCGCTGGCACTGCGCGGCGTCGCCTATCGCGCGGTCGGCGCCGCGGCGCTGCTGCGCCGCAACTTGATGATCTACGGCGTCGGCGGGCTCATCGTCCCCTTCGTCGGCATCAAGCTGATCGATCTTTTCGTCACCGCGACCGGGCTCGCTTAAGGAGGACCCGACCATGCGCCACATCCGTCCTGCCATCGTCATGATCGTCCTGATGACTCTTCTCACCGGCCTCATCTACCCGCTCGGCATGACCGGCCTCGCCGGTGTGCTCTTCCCGCACCAGGCCAAGGGCAGCCTGATCGAGAAGGACGGCAAGGTGATCGGCTCCGAACGGATCGGCCAGGCCTTCGTCAGCCCGAAATACTTCCACGGCCGCCTCTCGGCCGCCGGCAGCGGATATGACGCGGCCAATTCGTCCGGCTCCAATCTCGGCCCGACCTCCGCCGCGCTGATCAAGCGCATGAAGGCCGACACGGCGAAGCTCCAGGCCGAGAATCCCGGCGTGCCGGTGCCGGTCGACCTCGTCACCACCTCGGCCAGCGGCCTTGATCCCGACATCACGCCGGCCGGCGCCTATTTCCAGGTGCCGCGCATCGCCAAGGCGCGCGGCCTTTCCGAGGATGCGGTGAAGGCGCTCGTCACCGGCCACATCGAAGGCCGCCTGTTCGGCCTTATCGGCGAGCCGCGCGTCAACGTGCTGAAGCTCGACCTGGCGCTGGATGCGGTGCAGCCGGTGCCGCATTGAGCTAATCTAGCGGCATGCCCGTCCGCGCCGAAGACCGTCCGTCGCCCGACGCCCTGCTGGAGCAGGCGCGGAAGGAAGGGCGCGGCCGCCTCAAGATCTTCCTCGGCGCCGCACCCGGCGTCGGCAAGACCTTCGAGATGCTCACCCAGGCGCGGCAGAAGCGCCTCGAAGGCGTCGACGTCGTCATCGGCGTGGTGGAGACCCATGGCCGCGTCGAGACCGACGCGCTGACCAAGGGTTTCGAGGCGATCCCCAAGCGCCGCTCCTTATATAAAGGACACGTCGTCGCCGAGATGGATATCGACGCGGTGCTCCAGCGCCGCCCCAAGCTGGTACTGGTCGACGAGCTGGCCCACACCAACGCCGAAGGCAGCCGCCATCCCAAGCGCTATCTCGACATCGAGGAGATCCTGGCCGCCGGCATCGATGTCTACACCACGGTCAACGTCCAGCACATCGAGAGCCTCAACGACGTGGTCGCCCAGATCACACGCATCCGCGTGCGCGAGACGGTGCCGGACGAGATCCTCGACGAGGCCGACGCGATCGAGATGGTCGACACCACCGCCGACGATCTGTTGCAGCGGCTGAAGGACGGCAAGGTCTACGTCAAGGCACAGGCCGAGCGGGCGCTGCGCCACTTCTTCTCCGCCGGCAATCTGACGGCGCTGCGCGAACTCGCCTTGCGCCGCACGGCGCAGCGCGTCGATCGCGAGATGACGGAGTACATGCAGGCGCACGCCATCGGCGGCCCCTGGCCGGCGGCCGAGCATGTCCTCGTCTGCGTCAATGAGCATCCGTCCTCCGCCGAGTTGGTGCGCCGCGCCCGCCGCGCCGCCGACAATCTCAAGGCGAGCTGGACGGCGCTTTACGTCGAAAGCCCGCGCCATCTCAGCCTCAGCGAGATCGAGAAGGACCGCATCGCCGATACGTTGCGCCTGGCGCAGCGCCTCGGCGCGGAGACCCTCACGATCCCCGGCCGCGACATCGCGCAGGCCGTGCTCGACTACGCCCGCAAGGCCAACGTCACCCAGATCCTGATCGGAAAGTCGGAGCGCTCGCGCGGGTTCGAGTTGCTGCACGGCTCGGTGGTGCGCGACCTGATGCGCGCCAGCGGCGCGATCAGCGTCACCGCCGTCCTCGCCGAAGGCGATGCAATGGGGCCCAAATCGATCAAGACGCGCGCCGCGCCCGATGGTCGCGCCTGGGAGCCCTTCGCCTGGAGCATGCTGGCGACCGTCGCCACCATCGCCGCCGGCTGGGGCCTGAATGCGACGGCGCCGCAGGCGCTCGGCAGCATCGGCATGCTGTTCCTGGTGCCCGTGCTCTTCAGCGCCGTGTCGTTCGGCTTGCGGCCCGCGCTCTTTACATCTTTCGCGAGCGTCCTGGCCTACAACTTCTTCTTTCTGCCGCCGCGCTACAGCTTCACCATCGCCGATCCGAACAACTGGCTGTCCTTCGCGGTGCTTCTCCTGGTCGCGGTGATCGCCGGAAATCTTGCCGCGCGGGTGCGCCAGCAGGCCGATCTCGCGTCCGCCCGTGCGCAGATCGCGAGCGAGCTCTTTCGCTTCACCGGCAAGCTCGCCGGCATCGCGCGGCTGGACGACATCCTGTGGGCCTCGGCCTATCAGATCTCCTCGATGCTGAAGACCAACGTCGTGGTGCTCCTGCCCAACCGCGAGACGCAACGCCTCGAGATCCGCGCCGGCTATCCGCCGGAGGACGAGATCGACGCGCAGGACTTTGCCGCCGCGACCTGGTCGTGGGAACGCGGCACCCCCGCCGGCCGCAATGCGGAGACTCTGCCGGGCACCAAGCGCCTGTTCCTGCCGATGCGCACGGGGCAGGGTCTCGTCGGCGTGATCGGCCTGCAACGGCCGGACGACAAGGCGCTGCTGACGCCCGACGAGCGGCGGCTGCTGGATGCGCTGATCGACCAGACGGCACTGGCCATCGAGCGTTCGCTGCTCGTGGATCGCCTGAACGAGGCACAAGTCGCGGTCGAGGCCGACAAGCTGCGCGTCGCGATGCTGACCTCGCTGTCGCACGACCTGCGCACGCCGCTGGCGGCGATTCTCGGCTCCGCGACCTCGCTCCTCGCCAACCGCGATCTCTACGATCCAAGCCAGACCACCGAGCTGCTCGCGACCGTGCGCGACGAGGCCGAGCGGCTCGATCGCTTCGTCGGCAACCTCCTCGACATGTCGCGCCTCGAAGCCGGCGCGCTTGGCGTGAAGACGGAGACCGCCGATCTGCACGACCTCGTCGATGCGGCGCGCCAGCGTCTCAGCCGCCGCCTCGCCGGTCATCGTGTCGCCATCGATATCCCGCCCGACGCGCCGCCCGTGACGGTCGATCCGGTCCTGCTGGAACAGGCATTGATGAACGTCCTCGACAATGCCGCAAAATACGCGCCGGCCGGCTCGCTGATCACGCTTCGGACCGCCCAGACCGCCGATGCGGTGCATCTGATCATCCAGGACGAAGGTCCCGGCATTCCCACCGAGGCGCTGCCGCACATCTTCGACAAGTTCTATCGTGCCAAGGCATCGGACAGCCGGATCGCCGGCACCGGTCTCGGCCTTGCCGTCGCGCGGGGTTTCGTGGAGGCTTTCGGCGGCCGGCTCGATGCCGCGAACCGCTCCGATCGCTCCGGTGCCGTGCTCACGCTCGTTCTTCCGATCGCCAAATGAGCAAGCTGCCGAAGATCCTCATCGTCGACGACGAGCCGCAAATCCAGCGCTTCCTGCGCACCGGGCTGCCGCCGCACGGCTACGACTGCATCGAGGCGCGCACCGCCGCGGACGCGATGAAGCAGTTCGCGCGCGAGAAGCCCGACGCGGTGATCCAGCGCATGCGTGCCGGCGCGCTGACGCCGATCCTGGTCCTGTCGGCGCGCAGCGACGTCGACGGCAAGGTCCGTGCGCTGGAGCTCGGTGCCGACGATTTCGTTACCAAGCCGTTCGACATGGCCGAGCTCCTGGCGCGCCTCAAGGCCGCGTTGCGCCACGGCCTGCAGAGCGGCGGCGAGGCGCCGGTGTTCCAAACGGGTCCGCTCAGCGTCGATCTCGTCCATCGCCGCGTGAAGCTGGGCGACGCCGAAGTCCATCTCTCGCCCAAGGAATACAACCTGCTGCGCTTCCTGGTGGCGCATGCCGGAAAGGTCGTCACGCATCACCAGCTTCTCATCGAGGTCTGGGGCCCGGCGCATGTCGAGGACGTGCAATATCTGCGCGTCCTGATGCGCCAGCTGCGTCAGAAGCTGGAGCCCGAGGGCGCGCCGCATCTCCTCGCCACGGAAGCGGGCGTCGGCTATCGCCTGATCCTGCTTTCCGAATAATCGCTACGCGACGGCCAGAACGACCTTGCCGCGCACATGCTCTTTCGCGAGGAAGCTCTGTGCCTTGGCGGCATCGTCGAGCGCGAAGGTCCTTCTTACGGCCGGCTTCACCTTGCCGCCTTCGATCAAACGCGAAACCTCCGCGAGCTGCGCCGCGTTCGCCTGCGCCATGTAATGCGCCACCCGCAAATCCTTCTCGCGCGCCTTGGCCTCGTCCGGCTTTTGCAGCGTCGACACCAAAGCGCCGCCGCGCTTCAACACCGCGAAGGATCGCTCCTGCGTCTCGCCGGCGATGAGGTCGTAGACGAGATCGATGTCCGACACCTCGTCTTCGAAGCGCTGGTTCTTGTAGTCGATCGCCAGGTCGGCGCCGAGGCTGCGCACGAAATCTAGATCGTCCTTGCCGCAGGTCGCCGCCACCCAGGCGCCTTTCGCCTTGGCAAGCTGCACCGCCATATGTCCGACGCCGCCCGCGCCGCCATGGATCAGCACGCGCTGGCCATTCGCGAGGCCGCCCTGGTCGAACAGCCCTTGCCACGCCGTGAGCGCCGCGAGCGGCACGGACGCGGCCGCGACATGATCCAGGCTCTTCGGCTTCGGCGCGAACTCCGTTGCCTTCGACACGACATATTGCGCATAGGCGCCACGATCGCGACCGAGCAGGGCGAACACCGCATCGCCCTTGCGCAACCCTTCGGCGCGCGTGCCGTAGCTCTCGATCTCGCCGGAGAAATCGCGCCCCAGCGTGATCGGCAGATCCTCGCGCTTCACCATCGGATACTTGCCCTCGCGCGTCTTGAAATCGACCGGATTGACGCTCGCCGCATGGATGCGCACCAAAACCTCGTCGTCTTTCGGCTGGGGCAGCGGCAGTTCCTCGATCCTCAGCACCTCGGGTCCGCCGAAATCGTGGAGGCGGACGGCTTTCATCGTGGTCATGGCGGATGGTCCGAAAGGCTGCCGGACGACAACGTTCGTCATGCACTTTATGTCCGTGTCGCGCGTTAGAGACGCATGCTCGAAAGCGTCAAAAGCGTCGCCGAAAAGCTCACCGGCATCCGCCGCCCGGGCCGCGCCGGCCTCGCTGCGCTCACCGTCGCGCGCAAGGCCAACACGTATATATTGAAGGACGACGGCGAGACGCCGAACAATCCGAAGATGCCGCTGGTCGTCTATCGCACGCCGGTGCGTCTTTCGCCCGATTACGATCCCGCCGCGATCTTCGAGGCGCTGTTCGCGCGGAACGGCTGGGGCGGCGGCTGGCGCGACAGCATGTATGACTGGCTGCATTGGCATACCGGCACGCACGAGGTGCTCGGCATCGCGCGTGGCTGGCTCAGGTGCCGGATGGGCGGGGCCAAGGGCCGGGTCCTGCGCGTGAGGGCCGGCGACGTGATGGTGCTGCCGGCCGGCACCGGCCATCGCCGCGTGGCGAAAAGCAAAGACCTGCTGGTTGTCGGCGCCTATCCGCCCGGCGGCGGCTACGACGAGAAGACGCCCGGTGACGACGCGCACGACGAAAGCGTCCGTGCCGTTGCGCGCGTGCCGCCACCGCCGACCGACCCGGTCTACGGCAAAGATGGCCCGTTGCCGCGGCTTTGGCGCTGAGCTTTCCGCCAAGGTTCCCTGGAACTTGTTCCGGGTTTGATGAGTTCCCTTCCGGACCGTTTGGCGAGCGAAATGGCGGGGCAGGATTCTCGAAACGCGCGTGGCGACGATCGCGGCAAGTCCCGCGACGACCACCGCGATTCCGGCCGCGACGACGACGATAACGACGATAACGACGATCGCGACGAAAAAGACGAGGACGACGAAAAGGACGACGACAAGCCCGGTCTCCTCCAAAATCCCATGGTGCGCATCGGTATCGTGATTGCCGTCATCATTCTCCTCATCGGCGGGCTGCTCTACTGGCTGCACGCTCGCCAATACGAAGACACCGACGATGCCTTCATCGACGCCCATATCGTCCATGTCGCGCCGCAAATCTCCGGCCTCGTGAACCAGGTCGCGGTCAACGACAACCAGTTCGTGCGCAAAGGCCAGCTTCTCGCCATCATCGACTCCGCCGACGCCCGCTCGCGCTTGGCGCAGATCGACGCCCAGCGCGTTCAGGCCGAGACCCAGATCGCGCAGGCCGAGGCGACCGAGAAGGGCGCCGCCGCGCAGGCCGACGCCGCGTCGCGCGACGTGGCACGCTACAACCTCCTCCAACGCACCGCGCCCAACGCCGTGGCGCAGCAGCAGATCGACCAGGCGAACGCCACCGCGCGCAACGCGATCGCACAGCGCGACGCGGCCCGCGCCCAGATCGCCGGCGCCCGGGCGCAGATCAAGGTGCTCGCCGCCCAGCGCGGCCAGATCGCGCTCAACCTCGGTTACACGCGCATCCTGGCGCCGGTCGACGGCCATATCGCGCAGCGTGCCGTCGCCGCCGGCAACTACGTCCAGCCGGGTCAGGAACTGATGACCATCGTGCCGCTCGACCTTTGGGTCACGGCGAACTTCAAGGAGACGCAGCTCGCGCTGATGCGCGTCGGGCAAGGTGTCGACGTCGTCGTCGATGCCTGCGACAAGCCCGTCCACGGCCATGTGCAGTCGATCCAGCGCGGCGCCGGCCAGGCCTTCGGGGTGCTGCCGCCCGAGAACGCGACCGGCAACTATGTGAAGGTGGTGCAGCGCGTACCGGTCAAGATCGTGCTCGACCGGCTTCCCAAGGATTGCATCCTCGGCCCCGGCATGAGCGTCGAGCCCACCGTCAAGGTGCGCTGATGTCGAATGCGGGCGCGAAGAGTGGCGGCTGGACGAAGGCGCGCTCCGTCGCGGGCAATCGCAATCCCTGGAGCATCGTGGCGGTGATCTCGATCGCGACCTTCATGGTCGTGCTCGACACCTCGGTCGCCAACGTCGCGCTGCAGCACATCGCGGGCGGCCTGTCGGCGTCCTACGACGAAGCGACCTGGGTGGTGACGAGTTTCCTGGTCGCCAACGCCATCGTCATCCCGATCAGCGGTTGGCTCGCCGACATCATCGGCCGCAAGCGCTATTACATGCTCTCGGTCGCGCTGTTCACCGCCTCGTCGCTCTTATGCGGCCTGGCGCCGACACTACCCTTCCTCGTCGTGGCCCGCGTGCTGCAAGGCATCGGCGGCGGCGGGTTGACGCCGGTCGAGCAATCGATGCTGGTCGACACCTTTCCGCCCGAGAAGCGCGGCCTCGCTTTCGCCGCCTACGGCATCGTGGTGATTGCGGGCCCGATCTTCGGCCCGACCATCGGCGGCTGGATCACCGACAATTACTCCTGGCACTGGGTGTTCCTGATCAACGTGCCGATCGGCATCCTGTCGCTCGTCCTCGTCAGCATCTTCGTCGACGAGCCGAAAGCGGTTCGCGAGCAGTCCAGGAAGATGCGCAAGCACGTGTCCGACTTCGATTTCGTCGGCTTCGCGCTGATCGCCGCCTCGCTCGGCTGCCTGGAAGTGACGCTCGACCGCGGCCAGCGCGACGACTGGTTCGATTCGACGACGATCACCGCCTTCGCGATCATTGCCGGCCTGTCGTTCATCACGCTCATCCCGTGGGAGCTGACGCGCAAGAACCCGATCGTCAAGCTCCAGCTGTTCGGCACCCGAAACTTCGCCATCGCCAACGTGCTGATGCTGATGATGGGCGTGATCATCTTCGGTTCGACCCAGTTCATTCCGCAGCTCCTGCAGGAAGTGATGCACTACACCGCCACCGATGCCGGCCGCGCCCTCACCATGGGCGGTCTTGCCACGCTGGTCGTGATGCCCATCGCGGGCGTGCTCTCCAGCCGGGTCGATCCGCGCTACCTGATCGGCTTCGCCTTCACGGTGCAGGGCCTGGCGCTGTGGAACATGACGCACCTGTCGACCCAGATGTCGTTCGACGACGCGGCGCTGGCGCGCATGTACCAGTCGGTCGGCCTGCCGTTCCTCTTCGTGCCGGTGACCAATGCCGCCTATGTCGGCCTCAACCCGCGCGACAACAACCAGGCTTCGGCGCTGATGAACGTCTCGCGCAATCTCGGCGGCACCTTCGGCATCTCCCTGGTGCAGACCCTGCTGGCGCACCAGCAGCAGGTGCACCAGTCGCAGCTCTCCGAGCGCTTCAACGGCCTCAATCCCTATTACACCGCCGCGATCCAGCGGATCGCGCATGCCCTGACGCAGTCGGGCATGAGCCAGATCGACGCGTCGCGCGCCGCCGCGGCGCAGGTCTACCGATCGTTGCAGCAGCAGGTCGGCATGCTCTCCTATATCGATGCCTTTCATGTCTTGATGGTCACGGTCTTCCTGGCATTGCCGCTGATCTTCCTGATGCAGAAGCCGAAGAAGACCGGCGGCGGCGACGGCGGAGCGGCGGCATGAAGCGTCTCGCCGCACCCCTTCTGCTGCTCGCGCTCGCCGGCTGCGAGGTCGGGCCGGACTACAAGAAACCCGACGTGCCGGTGCCGCAAAGCTATGCCGAGCTCTCCGCCCGCGCGCCCTACAGCGCGCCGAACGCGACGCAGGCCGACCTCTCGCAATGGTGGCTGCAGTTCGGCGACACCACGCTGCAATCGCTGATCGGCGAGGCGCTGCACGAGAATCTCGATCTCCAGATCGCCGCGTCGCGCGTGCGCGAGGCGCGCGAGCAGGTGATCGTCGCCGGCGCCGCCGAGCTACCGACGGTCAACGCCACCGGCAACGCCGTGCGCTTCCATTCCGGCAACAACATCGCGAGCAGCCTCGGCGGAGGCAGCAGCGGTGGCGCGCCGCCGGCCAAGGGCGGCACCGACATCAAGCTCTATTCCCTCGGCTTCGACGCCAGCTGGGAAATCGACATCTTTGGCGGCGGCCGCCGCGGCATCGAGGCCGCCGAGGCCTCCAGCGAGGCCGCGCTGTGGCAATTCCACGACGGCGAGGTCTCGCTCACCGCCGAGATCGCCAACGACTATTGCGCGCTGCGCGTGGCGCAGGCGCGCGTCCAGATCCTCAAAGCCGAGATCGCACGCCAGAACGCGCTGCTGTCGCTCACCGCCGCCAAGCGCCGCGCCGGCTTCGTCACCGAGCTCGACGTCAACGCCGTGAAGACGCAGGTCGCCTCCAGCGAAGCGCAGATCCCCGCCCTCGAAGCCCAGGCCCGCGCGTCGGAGCACGCCATCGCCGTGCTCTTGGGCAAGCAGCCGGAGGAATTGACGGTGCAGCTCGATACGCCCGCCGCCCTGCCGTCGCCGCCCACGACGGTTCCGGCCGGCCTGCCGTCGGACCTCTTGCGCCGCCGCCCCGACATCCGCGCCGCCGAGCGCCAGCTCGCGGCCGCGACCGCGCAGATCGGCGTGGCGACGGCCGATCTTTATCCGAAGTTCGATCTGATGGCGGGCGTGTCGTTCGCCAGCAACCATCTTACCAACCTGTTCTCGACCAGCAATCTGGGCGAGTTCGGGCTGGGCTCGGTCGCCTGGCCGATCTTCAACGCCGGAAAGATCCACGCCAACATCCGGGGCAAGCAGGAAGAGGCGGATCAGGCCTATCTCACCTACAAGAAAACGGTGCTGGCCGCGCTGCAGGACGCCGAGGACGGCATCGACCGCTATGCCGCCAGCCAGCTCGCGCTCGTCTCGCTCCAGCAATCTGCCGCGACGGCCGAGTCGTCCGCCACGCTGGCGCTGGCGCAGTACAAGGCGGGCCTGGTGCCCTATCTGAATGTGCTCAACGCCCAGGCGACGGTGTTGCAGCAGCGCGACCAGCTCGCCCAGGCGCGGCAGGCTTACGCGCAGAATCTCGTGGCGCTTTACAAAGCGCTCGGCGGCGGCTGGCAAAATGCCGACGTGCCCGCAAAGAAAAAGGGAGAGGTGGATGACACCTCTCCCTCCATTCTTCCAGACGGCTGGCAGTGAGGCTTAGGGCCACGCCTTCAGCTGGTTGGTCCACGACTGCTCGATCTGCTTGATCACGCTGTCGGGGAACGGCACGTAGTCGAGCTTCAGCGCATCGGCCTGGCCCTGGTGCAGGCTCCAGTCGAGGAACTTCAGCACGGCGCGGTTCTTGTCGGCCGGATAGTCGGCGCGCATCAGCATGTACGTCGCCGCCGTGATCGGCCAGCTCTTGGCGCCCGGCTGGTTGGTCAGGATCAGGTAGAAATCCTGCGCCTTCGAGAAGTCGGCGTTCTCGGCGGCCGACGTGAACGACTCCATCGTCGGCTTAACCCGCGCGCCGGAGGCGTTGATCATGTCGGTGTAGACGAGGTTGTTCTGCTTGGCATAGGCGTACTCGACATAGCCGATCGAGCCGACGAGCTGCGCCACCTGGCCGGCGACGCCCGCATTGCCCTTGCCGCCGACGCCGCCCGGCCACGAGATCGAGGTGTCGGAGCCGGCCGAGCTCTTCCACTCCGGGCTCACCTTGCCGAGATAGTCGGTGAAGTTGAATGTGGTGCCCGAGCCGTCGGCGCGGTGCACAGTCAGGATCGCCATGTTCGGCAGCGGAACATGCGGGTTCAGCGCCACGATGCGCGGATCGTTCCACTTGGTGATCTTGCCGAGATAGATGTCGGCCAGCACCTTGCCGTCCAGCACCATCTGGCCGGGCTGAATGCCCGGCAGATGGACGACCGGCACGATCGAGATCACGACCTGCGGGAACTGCACCAGGCCGTTCTTCACCAGGTCCTCGTGGTGCAGCGGCTTGTCGGAGTTCGCGAAGTCGACGGTCTTGGCCTCGATCTGCGCGATGCCGCCGCCCGAGCCGATCGGCTGGTAGTTGATCGTCGTGCCGGACTGGGCGCCGTACTTCTTGGCCCATTCCGACAGCACCGGGAAGATCGCGGTGCCGCCGGCGCCGCTGAGACCGGCCGCTGCCGCCGCGCCGCCGAGCGACGCGAAGGACAGGACCGCGATGAGCGCGAGGCTCGCCTTGGGGATGTGTTTCATGTGCTCCATTCCTTTCGTTGAACCGGGACGCTTACCAGCGCAACTGGCCGAAAACGCCGATTTCGTTGTAGTTCGTGAGCGTCGTCTGCGCCGCGCCCGCCGCGATGTTCGAGTCGGCGTAGTTGCCCTTCTCGTTCTCGTGCTTGTAGACCAGCGAGATGTCGACGATCTTGATCGGCTCCCAGTTGATGCCGACGTTGTAGTAGTCGTTCGGCATCGACGGGCCGTTCGGACCGGCGTTCGGGTTGATGCGCTTGGTCGCCCAGTCGTAGCGGCCGAACACCGACCATTCCTTCGTGAAGTTGAACGACGCGAAGCCGCCGGCGCCCGACTCGTGGTCGGTCTGCGCCGCCGAGGTGACGCTCGAGACGTTGTTGCCGACGAAGGCTTCGGCGCCGACGCGGAAGTCGTCGCTGACATAGGCGGCCATCACGTCGCCGCGGGTATACTCATGATGCAGCGCGGTGCCGAACTGCTGGCCGAACTTGCCCATGTAGCCGCCTACGCCCACGATGAAGTGGCCGAAATTGGCATTGACGCGGCCTTCGGCGTCCGGACCGTTGGTGCGGAAGATGTTGGCCTTCTTGTAGCCGGAGCCGTTCACGACCGAGAACGCATAGTTCAGGACGCCGTCGAACGCCTTGCCGGTCAGGTGGACGCCCCAGTCGGCCGAGTTGCCGTCCTTCATGCGGTCGACCAGCGTGTTCTCGATGAAGCGGTAGCCGTAGACGTCTTCCATGAAGGGGATCCACGGCATGTCGGCCGAGCCGACGCGGATCACGAGCGCGTCGTTGACCTTGGCCTGCAGGTAGGCCTTCTTGATGTAGATCTGGTTGACGCCCAGCGCGCTGTCATAGGTGAAGTCGGTCGTGACGTTCGCCGAGAAGACGTCGTTGAACTTGTGATCGATGCCGATATAGAAGCGCTTGATGTCGAACGCGGTGCCGTTGGTGGTGCCGGTGCGCGCGTGATTCACGTCCTGGTCGACATTGCTGAAGTCCCAGTACATGCGGCCGCTGATCGAGGTGTTGTCCCACCAGCCGGTCACCGTCGACGGCACGGCCGAGGCTTCGACCTTGTCGTGGTCCACCGCCTGGCGCTGCTCGGACGACTGCAGCTCGGCTTCGAGCGCGGCGACGCGGTCGTCGAGCTCGTTGATGTGCTGGTTGGCCTGGTCGAGCTCCGCGGCGGTCGACGCCGTGGAATTCGACGATGCCGCATGGGCGGCAAAGCTCGGAAGGACGAAAGCCGCAGCCGCGACACCCGCCCGCAGGAAAGTCTTGAACGTCATGGGAACCCCTTTTGATAGCCGATCGAATGCGAAGCGCCCGGCTGCGATTTCAATTGAGGCATGCCCCCGCGCGCCCCGCCCGCATTTCGGCGGAAGCGATAGGGGCTCGGGTCGGGCAGGTTCTATTGGGTATGCGTTGGGCCGTGTCCGACGCTGGGCGAAGAGCCTTCGACGTTCGACGAGCGACAGAAGTGCACGCACGGCGCGCGCAAAACCGGTGTGTTCGCCGCGCCACACGCCGTTTGGCGCGCAAGAAAGCCCTTTGCCATAAGGCTTTTTTCGCTCTCATCGCAGGGAGATGACCGCACGGTCGTCGACCACGACCAAAGGCGGGGTGTCATGCGTTCGTCATAAACGAAAGTTCGAACGGACTCGTGCTTTCGCGCGGGCGGAGCCAACCCTATTCCAATGGATATGGCGGCGCCTGTCCGGCGAAAGTCGGCGCATGAGCTTTGCGGCCTCTATCATCGAGTATCCCAGCGCGGGATCGTCCGGCGTTTCGCCGTTCGGCACGCGCCGTCTCGCGCCGTCCTATGCCGTGCTCGCCTTCGACACGCTGCCGCTCCAGATGCGCGGCGACACCGCGCCGTGTTTCGGCATCGGCATCGATCAGGACGGCAACAAGACCTTGCTCGGCGTCTGGCAGCTGGAATCCGACGCGGATTGGACGATCGTGTGGCGCGATCTGCACGCGCGGGGCCTCGACACCGCACAACTCGTGATCGCCGATGCCGGTCGGCATCTGGAGCTGCCGCTCGCCGCCGCCTTCCCCGAAGCCGTCTGGCAGCCGAGCCTGCCGTCGCTCATCCGCCAAGCGCTCGCCCGCACCGACACGCGCCACCGCGCCGGCGCACAGACGGTGATCCGCGCCATCCTGGCCGCACCGAACGAATCCGCCGCCTGGGCGCAGTTCGAGAAGCTCGCGCGCGGCCGTTTCGCGGAAATGGGCGATTTCTGGCAGGCGCGGCTGCCGCTGCTTACCGCTTACTTCAAGCTGGCACCTCCGGCGCGCCGCTTCTTCACCAGCTTCGATGCCGCCGCCTCGCTCAAGGCCAAGCTCGCGCGCCGCGCCACGCCGCTGCCCAAGAATGCCCGCGACGACGCAGCCGCGCTGCAATCCGCGCTGCCGGTCCTCGCCGAGATCGGCCCGGGCTGGAAAGTCGCACCGCGTCTGTGGTCCGGCGCCCGCGTTTACCTTCGCGATCTCGCACGCGCGGGCCGCGGCCCCCGTCCGGCGTCTTGGCCGAAGGTCGAAGGAACCTCGCCCTTTGTCTAATTGTCACAAAACCTTCATCGCATCGTTCTAGTTGGTCGCGGTAGCCGGACAGCGCGTCCGGCCAACCTGCGGAACCAGGCGTGTCACGCTCTATACCTGTGCCGTCATTCGGCCGTCTCGACGCGCTCCTCGATCTGCGCGCCACACGCTATGGCCTGGCGCTCGCCTTCGTCGTGCTCGCCTTCGGTTTTACCCTGGTGTTGCAGCACATCGAGAACGGCCGCGCGCCGGTCTTCCTGTTTTCCGCCGCGGTGCTGGCGACCGCTTGGGTCGGCGGGGTAGGGCCCGGGCTTCTCGCGGCCACGACCTCCGTGCTCGCCGTCTATCACTTCTATCTGGAGCGCATGAACACCGTCGCCGCGACGCGCGACGACGTGGTGCTGTTCATCTTCTTCCTCGTGTGCGCCGTGGCCGGCGGGTTGCTCAGCTCGCGCCAGCGCGAGATCCACGATGCCCTCAAACAGGAGATCGCCGAGCGCCAACGCACCGAGCGGGCCCTCGCCGACACCCGCGCCACGCTGGAGCATGCCGCGCGCCTCACCGCGCTGGGCGAGCTCACCGCCTCGATCGCGCACGAGATCAACCAGCCGCTTGCCGCCGTCATCACCAATGCGAGCTGTGCCCGTCACTACCTCGGCGAGGAGCATCTCGACCTCGAAGAGGCGCGCGACGCCGCCGACAGCGTGATGCAGGACGCCAACCGCGCCAGCGAGGTCATCCGCCGCATCCGCGCCTTCGTGAGGCGCATGCCGGTCGAGCGCGGCCCCGTCGCCATCAACCACCTCGTCGCCGACGCGATGGCGCTGGTCGAGGAGAAGCTGCGCCGCCACCACGTCACGGTGCAGACCGCGCTCGCCGACGACCTGCCGCCGGTGCTGGGCGACACGGTTCAGCTCCAGCAGGTCGTGCTCAACATCGTGCTCAACGCGCTCGAGGCGATGACGGATACGCCGTCGCGCGCCATCGGCCTCAAGACCGAGCGCGCCGGCGGCGAGATCCTGCTCACCGTCGCCGACAATGGCGCGGGCTTCGACCGTATCGCTCCGCAGGCCGCGTTCGACGCTTTCGTCACGACGAAAGCGGATGGCCTCGGCCTCGGCCTTTCCATCTGCCGCTCCATCGTCGAGGCCCATGGCGGCCACATGACGGCGTCCAGCCGCGCGCCGCATGGCGCGGTGCTGACGGTCGCGCTTCCCATCGAAGGTGACGCATGAACGACGACGTCTCCACGGTCCCGATGGTCTATGTGATCGACGACGACGCGCCGGTGCGCCGTGCCCTGGCGCGTCTGTTGCGCACCGTCGGCCTGCGCATGGAGGGCTTCGAACTGCCGCAGGACTTCCTCGCCTTCGAGCGGCCCGACGTGCCGAGCTGTCTCGTCCTCGACGTGCGCCTGCCCGGCTCCAGCGGCCTCGAATTCCAGCGCGAGCTGGCGGCGGCGCGCATCGACGTGCCGATCATCTTCATCACCGGCCATGGCGACATCCCGATGTCGGTGCGCGCGATGAAGGCCGGCGCCTTCGAATTCCTCACCAAGCCGTTCCGCGACCAGGACCTCCTCGACGCCGTGCAGCTCGCCGTCGCCAAGGACGCCACGCGCCGCGACGGCGAACGCGAGCTGGTCGCCTTGCGCGAACGCGTCGCGACGCTCACCGTGCGCGAGCGCCAGGTGATGGAGATCCTGATCACCGGCCAGCTCAACAAGCAGATCGGCGCCGCCATCGGCACCACCGAATCCACCGTCAAGGCGCACCGCACCCAGGTGATGCGCAAGATGAAGGCCGGCTCGCTGCCCGAACTGGTGCGCATGGTCGACAAGCTCGAGTTCGAGATGCGCTGAGCGCCTCTCAAATTGTCGCGAATTACCCCTTGGCGCGGAGGGGGAAAGGGTTCAGGATACCTGCGATGCACGGACCGAAGAGTCCGGCTCGGGAGGTTCAAATGGCTCTTGTTCACGACACCGGCCACCATTCGAAAGACCTGCATATCTGCGGTCTTGCGGTGGCCGTCGTGGCGATCATCGCGATCGCGGTTCCCGTGTTCCAGCTGGCTGTAAACATGCTCTTCGGTATGTTCTGACGCAGGTCCGGTATCTGGAACATCGCTTCCCTCGTCGCCATTTCCCAATGGCGGCGCACCTGATATTGCAGTCGCGAAAACTGCTCGGTCCGGTTTCATGCCGGCCCGCGCCCATTGCTACTGCCCGGATTTCCAATGCTCTTTCGCCGCGATTCTTTCCGCTTCGGCGCGCTTGTTCTGGCAAGCGCCGTCTTGGCCGCTTGCGGCGGCAAGGGTCCGCCCAAGATGGGTCCGCCCGAGGTCGGCGTCGTCACGCTGAAGCCGCAGGCGGTGGTCCTGACCGCGACGTTGCCCGGCCGCACCGAATCCTATCGCGTCTCCGACGTACGCCCGCAGGTCAGCGGCGTGGTGTTGAAGCGCCTCTTCGTCGAGGGTGGCTTGGTGAAGGCCGGTCAGCCCCTCTACCAGATCGATCCCGCCACCTACATCGCCGCCCTCAACAACGCGAAGGCCGCGCTCGCCACGGCGCAGGCGAAGTACGAGCGCTATGCCGCGCTGCTCAAGCAGGTCGCCATCTCCAAGCAGGACTATGACGACGCCAAGGCCGCCTACCTCCAGGCCAAGGCGAATGTCGACACCGCCGCGATCAATGTGAACTACACCAAGGTGGCCGCGCCGATCTCGGGGCGCATCAGCCGCTCCATGGTGACCGAAGGCGCCCTCGTCACCGCCGACCAGACGACGGCGCTCGCCACCATCCAGACGCTCGACCCGATCTATGTCGACATCAACCAGTCGAGCGCCGAGCTGCTCAACCTCAAGCTCGCCATGCAGGGCGGACACCTGACCCAGGATTCGCCGCAGCAGGCGCGCACCACGCTGACGCTCGACAACGGCACCCCCTATCCGAACCCCGGCACGATGCAGTTCAGCGAGGTGACGGTCGACGCCACCACCGGCGCCGTCACGCTGCGCGCCGTGTTTCCGAATCCGAACGACATCCTGATGCCCGGCATGTTCGTGCGTGCCACGATCATCGAGGGCAACAAGCCCGACGCGATCCTGGCGCCGCAGCAGGCGGTCAGCCGCAACGAGAAGGGCGATCCCATCGCCTACACCGTCGATGCCCAAGGCATGGCGCGGTTGCACATCCTCAAGACCGGCGAGGCGATCGGCGACAAATGGCTGGTGCAGGACGGACTGAAGGCGGGTGACAAGCTGATCGTCGAAGGCCTGCAGAACGTCCATGCCGACACGCCGGTGCACGCGGTGCCGGCCGGCTCCAAACCCGCCGCGCCGCAGCAGGGGCAAAATCAGGGGCAAGGTCAGCACTGATGGGCCTTTCCCAGTTCTTCATCGAGCGGCCGGTCTTCGCCTGGGTGATCGCGATCGTGATCGCGATGTCGGGCGTGCTGGCGATCAACATCCTGCCGATCACGCAATATCCTACCATCGCACCGCCCGCGGTGTCGGTGGTCGCGAGCTATCCCGGCGCCGACGCCGAAACGGTGCAGAACTCCGTCACCCAGGTGATCGAGCAGCAGCTCACGGGCGTCGACAACCTCCTGTACTTCTCCTCGTCCTCGAGCTCGTCGGGCCAGGTGCAGATCACCGCGACCTTCGCGCCCGGCACCAACCCCGACATCGCCCAGGTGCAGGTCCAGAACAAGGTGCAGCAGGCGCTGCCCGAGCTGCCGCAGGTCGTGCAGCAATCCGGCATCACGGTTCTGAAGTCGCAGTCGAGCTTTCTGCTCGTCGTCGCGCTCTATGACGACAGCGGCCGCTACACCAACATCGACGTTTCCGACTACATCGCGTCGAAGCTGCAGGATCCGATCAGCCGCGTCTCGGGCGTCGGCCAGGTGCAGGTGTTCGGCTCGCCCTATGCGATGCGCATCTGGCTCGATCCGTACAAGCTGCAGACCTACGGGCTCATGCCCTCCGACGTGAGCACCGCCGTGCAAGCCCAGAACACGCCGGTGTCCGCCGGCGAACTCGGCGCGCTGCCCGTCGTCCGCGGCCAGGAACTCGATGC
>DASZMT010000084.1:0-8624 GCA_035551495.1 Rhizomicrobium sp.
CGATGACGGCAGCGACAGCGCCGTCGACAGCCCCCTCGGCCTCTGGGTACATCAGGGCTTCACCACGTCGGACCGCAATCTGCCGCATCTCGTGCAGGGCGGCGCCGCGCTCGACGACTACGCCGACGCCGCGAAGACCGGCGCCTATCGCGCGCGCATCGCCGGGCTGCTGAAGCGCACCGGCTTCGATGCGCCGGAGGAACGCGCCGCACGCGTCCTGGCGCTCGAAGCGGCCATCGCGAAGACCCACGCCTCGCGCGCCGACACCGACGATCCGAAGAAGACCGACAACACCTGGCATCGCGCCGACTTCGCCGCCAAAGCGCCCGGTCTCGACTGGGCCGCGTTCTTCGGCGCGGCCGGCCTCGCGCACCAGGACGATTTCCTCGTTTGGCAGCCTTCCGCCGTCACCGGCACCGCCGCGCTCGCCGCGTCGCAGCCGCTCGATGCGTGGAAGGACTATCTCGCCGTCCATCTGCTCGATCACTACGCCGCGGTGCTGCCCGGCGCGTCCGCCGAGGGCCGCAGACAGCAGGCCGTCGCCGCGACGCAGGCCGCGCTGAGCGACGCCATGGGCCAGCTCTATGTCGCGCGCTATTTCCCGCCGCGCGCGAAGGATGCCGCCGCCCTGATGGTGGCGAACATCCGCAACGCCTTCCGCGCACACATCGCGAAGCTCGACTGGATGTCGCCCGCGACGCGCGACAAGGCCCTCAAGAAGCTGGACACGCTGAACGTCGGCCTCGGCTATCCGGACCATTGGACGGACTACGGCGCGCTCACCGTCACGCGCGGCGACGCGCTCGGCAATCTGCGCCGTGCCGAGGCTTTTGCTTACGAGCAAGCGATCGCGACGCTCGGCCGCCCCGTCGATCCTGGCGCATGGACCGCGGCCGTGGCGCCGCAGGACGCCGGTGCCGTGCTGTATTTCAGCCCCAACACCGAACAGTTCAGCGCCGGCATCCTGCAACCGCCCTATTTCGATCCCGACGGCGACGCGGCGTCGAATTACGGCTCGGCCGGCGCCGGCATCGCGCACGAGATCAGCCACACCTTCGACGCGCTCGGCAATGCCTACGACGAGACCGGCAACCTCTCGGCGCAATGGACCACCGAGGACGCCGCGCGCTACACGACCGCCACCGCGCCGCTGGCCGCGCAATACGACGCCTATTGCTCCGCGCCGCAGCCTTGCCTGCACGGCAAGCAGGTGCTGAGCGAAGCCGCTGCCGACCTCGCCGGCCTCACCGTCGCCTACGACGCCTACCATCTGTCGCTGCACGGCAAGCCCGATGCGGTCGTGGGTGGCCTGACAGGCGACCAGCGCTTCTTCCTCGCCTTCGCGCACCGCTGGCGGCGCCTGCAGACCGATGCCGCCTTGCGCAAGCAGATCGACACGGACAGCCACGCGCCTGGCCGCTATCGCGCCGCCGCGGTGCGCAATCTGGACCCCTGGTATGCGGCGTTCGGCGTGACGCCGGCCGACGCGCTCTATCTTCCGCCCGAGAAACGCGTCCGCCTTTGGTGAGGTCTAGTTGACGCCGGCATAGACCGCGCGCGCCTGGCGGCCGATCGCATCGACGCTCTGCGCGTGGCGGCGGAAGACGGCGAGGTCATGGTCGCCGGCGAAGTACAGCTTGCCGGACAGCAACCGCCAAGGCAGGCGCGAATTGCGCATGTCGCGGATCATCGCCTCGAATTCCGCGACCTGCTGGAGCATCAGCGCCTGATAGCGCGCGCCCGACGCTCCGCCATCCGTCATCGCCGCATCGAGCTGCGCCAGTGCCGCGTCGCGCTGCGCGGCCGTCAACGGCGCCTGTGTCTGCAGCCATGTGCGATATTCCGCGACAAGCGCCCGCTCATCCGCCTGCTGCGATTGCAGCGCGGCGCGCACCTCTGCGAGTCTGGCGCGCGCTTGCGCCAGCCCGGCTTCGGTCTGAAATTCCTGCGGCCGCATGAAGGCCGGATAGCCGAGCACATCGAGCCGGGCTCGCGTCGCATTGGTGAATCCATTTAGACCGTCGGCCAGCATCTTGATGTGGCGGTCGATGTCGCCGCCCGGCCCCGGCGCATTCGCGTAAAAGTACATCTGTCCGCCGCGCGGTCGCAGAGCGATGTCGATATTGGCGCGCGAATTCGCGATCACCGTGTCCACCGGCAAGGCGGGCTGGAGCGGCGCCTGCAAGGATGCAAGGCCGTCACCACTCCCGCCGGGCGGCGATGCCGTGATCGTCTGAAGTGCCCCGGTGCGCAGCGCCAAGCCGCCGAGATCGATGCCCGAGACCAGCACGAACATCAGCATGGCATGGAAGACGCCCTGCGACGGTGCGCGCAGGCGCACATAGGCGAAATAGAGCATCGCCCAAATCACCGCGACCGGCAGGATCGTGTAACCGAGGAAGAGCGCGAAAGCGCTGGTTTTGTCGCCGGCCGCCGCATCGCGCAGGATGCCGTCGTCGACGCGCGTCAGGATCGCCAGCGCCCAGGCGCCCGCCAGGATCATCGCGATGACGATGCCCGGCAGCGTTCCGCGCTCTTCGCCGTCTTCCATGTCCGCTTTGCCCCAACACCCCGCCGCACCATGCTGTTCGCGAAGGACGAAGGCAACGCGGCTATTTCTTCGCCACGAACGGCTTCAGCGCGCGCGCCGCACGGTCGATGGCCGCCAGATCCGCGTCGAACGCCGCCCGGTCGCGCGGATCGTGGAACTGAATGACGTCGCCTTTCGCCTGCCAAGGCGCATGCGGATGCTCCAGCACGCGCAGGACCGCGTCATGGGCGTCGAAATAGGCCGCCCGCGCCGCCCCGCGCGGCCGGCGATACGCCTGCTCGTCCCGCGCGTGGCGATCGAACGCCGCCAATGCCCGCGTCCGCGCCGCCGTGCCGGACGCATTTCGCGCCAGGACGGTACGATAGTCCGCAAGCGCCCGCCCGATCGCCGCGTCGTAATCCGCATCGATCGTCCGATAGCGTGCGATGCGTGCCCGCGCCGCCGCCACGCCACCCGGCAGCGCCAAGGCACCCGCCTTCAGAAGTGGCGCGTTGCCGGCCGCATCGACCTGCGCGATCTCGGTTCGCTCCGCGGCGCCGACGGCGTCGACCATGCGCCGGATCGCATCCTCCAGCGCGCCCGCATCGCCGGCTTCGCTGCCGTGCAGCTTCACCGTGCCGCCCCTGTGCCGCGCCACCATCGCCATCGCGGCATCGGAATCGGCCAGCGCCACCGCCATGTCCTGCGCGCGGCGCATCGCGACCTGATGCGCCATGTCTTCCGCGAGCCGCCGATAGGCCAGCGCACCGCTCGCGACGACGGCCGCGGCAGCGAACAGCAGCACGAACCGCGCGAAGCCGCGCCATGCATCCGAACGCGAGATCCACGCCCATATGGCCCAGGGCGGCACCGCCGCCGCGGCACAGAAGCCCGCGACCACCGCCGTCGCCTCGACCAGCGCACCACGCACCAGGAGCGGCAGCGCAAGCGGCACCAGCCACGTCAGTTCCGCGAGCGCGAGGGCCGCGGCGGCCGCCACCGCGATTCCCATCGCGATACGGGCACGCCAACCCGCCGCGGCATCCGCGACGAACGGCACCTCGTCCCACACCTCGTCGTCGGCGTCGTCTTCGTCCCGATCCGCCACGTTCACCGTCCATCGCGCCGCGCGAGTATCGGCGAAGCGCTTTACTTTGACAAGAATCTAATTAGAAGATTATCGAAATAAGGACGCCGCGATGACCGAAACCCTGCTCGAATTCTTCAAGGCGATGGCGCATGACAGCCGCCTGCGCATCGTCGGCCTGTTGGCGCAGGGCGAGCGCAGCGTGCAGGAGCTGGCGGCGGCGCTCGGCCTCAAAGAGCCGACCGTGTCGCATCATCTGGCGATCCTGAAGGCGCAAGGCATCGTGACGGCGCGCGCGGAGGGTACGACGCGCTGGCACGCGCTCGATCGCGCCGCACTGGAGCGCCTGGCGCAACGCGTGCTGCAGCCGGCATCGCAGACGCTCGCCGCGCCCGCCGGCACCGATGCCTGGGAGACGAAGGTCCTCCAAGCCTTCGTCGACGCCGGCGGCAAGCTCAAGCAGATCCCCGCGAGCCGCAAGAAGCGCGGCGTGGTGCTGCGCTGGCTGATGCGCGCCTTTGCGCCCGGCCGCCGCTATGGCGAGGCCGAGGTCAACGACATCATCCAGGCGCGCCACTGGGACTGCGCGACGCTGCGGCGCGAGCTCGTCGGCCACCACATGCTGGCGCGCAAGGACCGCATCTACTGGCGCCTGCCCGAAGCGGACTGGAAACGCGGCGGCGAGGCTTAGCGTCGCTTGAGGTCGTCGCTGTGCCCGTCCGCCAGCCGCGGCCACTGCGCCGTCGGACGGCCGTCGACCCGCATGTTCTGCGGGCCTTCGAAGCGCTGCGGCCAGCCGGGCGGCGACGCCTCCCACATCTCCTGCCGTCCATAAGCCGTCAGGTCGAGCAGGGCATAGCTGTTGTCCATCGCCTCGACGCCGCGCCCCGTCGTCCAATAGGTCTCGAACACCTCGTCGCCCTGCCGCAGATAGCAGACGAGATGGAAACGGCCGATGCGCCGGCCCGCCAGCAGCGTCTCGCGCGCCCCTTGCGCCGAATACCACGGCATCGTCCAGCCCATGAAGTCGCGGTAGCGCATGCTCTCGGCATAGGGCCCCTGGCACAGCACCGCATAGGTCACGTCGCGCTGCTGGATGTAGGACAGCTCCTGCACTTGCGACGTCACCCAAGTGCAGCCTTCGCATTGCCGCGGCGCGGGCTTGCCGTCATGCCACATGAAGTAATAGGCAATCAGCATCCGGCGGCCCTCGAACGCCGCCAGAAGCGGCGTCACGCCTTGTGCACCCTCGAGCCGCGTCGCACCATCGACGCGGACCATCGGCAGTTGCCGCCGCGCCGCCGCGATGGCGTCACCCTGGCGCGTATGCGCCTTTTCGCGCGCGCGCAGCGCATCGAGCTTGGCTTCGAATGTCGCGCGATCCACGATCCGCGGCGCGGCAAGATCGTCCGGCAGATGCGTTGTCATGCAGGTCTCCTGGGATCGTCAATCCGTGGCCGGCACCGAATGGTGCTCATGCGCGATCCGCCACGCGCCACCGACCTTGCGCAAGCCGACGGTCAAGCGAAACAGGAAGCCGTCCTTGTCCTTGGGCGTCGGGGAGGCATCGGGCCCGCACCACAGGATGGCCGCCGCGAAGGCGACATCCACGCCCGCCGTGACAGTAAGCTCGCGAAAATCGAACGCCGTTCCCGGCTTGTGATACCGGAACAGCAGACCCCAGGTCTCTTCATAGGCGTCGATGCCCCGGCACTGCAGCGGCGGCGGCAGATCGAACATCAGCATATCCGGGTCGTGATGCGCGAGAATGGCGGGAAGATCGTGCCGGCGCACCGCGTCCGCCCAGTCTTCGAGAAGGGTCTTGATCCGGGCTTCGTCCGACATGGCGCGATCTCCATTTGCTCCGAAGGACGCACGGCGGTCCCGAAAGCCGACAGAGCCCGAAAATATCTCAACCCGGCGCCGATGCGAGCCACGCTTTCGTGGCTTGACATCGTTCCAGGGCGCGCCGGTAGCCGTCACGGGCCGTGGTGCGCGCCAGATAGGCCTCTTCCGCCGCGCCGAGCGCGAGCCCGCCGGCACGCCGCGCGAAGGTCAGCGCATAGGTCACCGAGATGTCGGCGGCCGTGAACGCCTCGCCCGCCATATAAGGCGCACGCGCCAGCTGCCGCGTCACCAGGGCGAGCCTGCTCTTGAAGATTTCCACCGACTCGCGCGCAGTCCAATTGTCCCGCTCGGCCTGCGGCGCGAGGTTCTTGGTGATGACGTAAAAATACAGCGTCGCCGCAAGCCCCGCTTCGCCGAGATGGAGGAACTGCTGATAGGCGGGGAACGCCGGATCGTGCGGCGAGGGCGCAAGCGCCGCCTTTGCTGAATCATGGCCATATCGGGCGATCAGGTATTCCATGATCGCGATCGACTCGACCATGACGGCATCGCCGTCCTGCAGCGCCGGGATGAAGCCCGCGGGATTGATGGCGAGGAACGCGGTGTCGTTTTCGACGCCCGCGATCAGATCCACGGGGCGCAGCATGTACGGCAGCCCCATCTCCTCCAGCAGCCACACCACGCGGAACCCGCGCCCTTCGCCGAAGACGGTGATCATGGATCGAGACCCTGTATCGAAGCCGGCTTAAGCTTATTGTTTCTGCGCATCTTGCCAAGGAGCCGCGCATGGACAATCCACCGGACATTGCGATCCGCCACGGCAACGCCACGGTCTGGCCGGACGTCACGCTGCACTACGCGACGGCCGGTGCCGGCGAGCGCACGATGGTGCTGCAGCACGGCTTTCCGCAGACCTGGTACGAATGGCGCCAGCTGATCCCCACCCTCGTGCGCGCCGGCTATCGCGTCGTCGCGCCGGATTATCGCGGCGCCGGCCATTCCTCGCGCCCGCTCGCCGGTTACGACAAGCGCACCATGGCGGCGGACATCCACCATCTTCTGCACGACGCGCCGGGCATCGCCGGACCCATCGCCTTGGTTGGCCACGACGTCGGCCTCATGGTCGCCTATGCCTATGCGCAGACGTTTCGCGATGACCTCTCCCATCTCGCCATGATCGATGCGCCCTTGCCGGGGACGCAGGTCTTCGACCGCGTGCGCGACATTCCCGATATGCTGATCGCCGGCCGCGAGCGGCTCTATCTGCAGGCTTTCTTCAACGCGCGCCTCGTCAACGTCGCGGCGATCGCCGATCGCGAACTCGATGTCTATGCATCGGCCTATGCCGCGCCGGGCGCCCTGCGTGCCGGGCTCGAACTCTATCGCGCCTTCGATCAGGATATCGCGGACAACCGCGCGCTCTGCAGACAAACGGCAAGCTGACGATCCCCGTCCTCGCCGTCGGCGGCGAAGCGAGCACCACCGGTCCGCTGATGGCGGAAATGATGGGCGAAGTGGCGCAAACCGTGGCCACGCTGCGCGCCCCCGGCGCCGCGCACTGGATCGCCGAGGAAAATCCGGACGCGCTGCGCGCCGGCCTCCTCGCCTTCGCGCGGCAAGCCTGAAAGAATAATGCATCTCGATTGTCGGAACGACGGCATGATGGCCGTCTTTCAGATCGAATTCGACGAGAGGCCGATATGCGATCCTTTTACCTTGAACACCGCACGAAATTCGATGCGCTTCGCAGCAGCGCCTTCGCTGTCCTGCGGCGCCTCGCGCTCGCCGTCCTGCTCGCGCCCGCGGTACACGCCGCACCCGCGGCGCACTGCCATGTCGGGGGCTATCGCCTGCAGGACGGATCGCTGATCGACATCGCGCCGTCCGAAGGCGATAGCCTGCGCTGGCGCCGTTTCGACGGGACGACCGGCGCCCTTAAACAGGGCAGCGACGGCACCTGGACCAGCACACTGGGCTGGACCGATCGCAAGGACGGCGTGCAGATCGCCTTCTCCGATTGCGCGAGCGGCACGATCGCCGTCGACGGCGTCGCCGGCCATCGCATCGCGCTCGACACGACCGACGTCACCTTCCAAAGCCAGGGCATCGCGCTCGCCGGCCGTCTCGTGATGCCGAAGGGCGCCAAGACGGCGCCGGTGGTGGTGCTGCTGCACGGCTCCGAGCACGACTCCGCGCTGCAGCTCTATTACCTCCAGCGCATGCTGCCGGCGCAAGGCATCGGCGTGTTCGTCTACGACAAGCGCGGCACCGGGCAGTCCGGCGGCACCTACACCCAGGACTTCTCCGTGCTGGCCGGCGACGCCGTCGCCGCCATGCGCGAAGCACGCCGCCTCGCCGGGCCCAGGTTGACGCGGATCGGCTATCAGGGCGGCAGCGAAGGCGGCTGGATCGCGCCGCTCGCCGCCAATCGCGCGCCGGTGGATTTCGTGATCGTCAGCTTCGGCCTCGCCGTCAACGTGATCGACGAAGACCAGGAGAGCGTCGAGATCCAGATGCGCGAGAAAGGCTATTCGCCCGATGTGATCGCGAAGGCGCAAGAGGTCGCGCGCGCCGCCGAGAACGTCTTCGCCAGCGGCTTCACCTCCGGCTTCGAGACCTTCGATGCCGTCCGCGCCCGCTACAAGAACGAGCCCTGGTATAAGGATATCCGGGGCGACTATGCCTGGTTTCTTCTTCCCTATACGACGGCGCAGCTTAAGGAGATGGCGCCGAAGTACCGCTGGGGCACGCCCTTCGACTACGATCCCATGCCGACGCTGCGTGCCAACACCACGCCGCAGCTCTGGGTCCTGGGCGGCGAGGACTATGACGCACCGAGCGGCGAGACCAGCACGCGCATCAAGGGCCTTGTCGCCTCGGGCGCGCCGTTCACCCTCGCCTACTACCCGCACGCCGAGCACGGCATGACGCTGTTCGACACCGCGCCGGACGGCACCCGCCTCTCGACGCGCTTCGCCCCGGGCTATTTCGCCATGATGCGCGATTTCATCCGCGGCGATCGCCTACGGGGTCCTTACGGCGATGCACAAATCACGGCGCGGCCTTGAGCAAAAAATATTCCGCCGGCACGATGGCGCAGGTCTACCGCGCGGCTTAGGCCGAAAATTCCAGCACCGTGATGCCCTCGGCATCCGCGAT
>DASZMT010000085.1:0-1721 GCA_035551495.1 Rhizomicrobium sp.
CGGCATTCGCTCGAGGCGCATGGCCGCCGCTCGGTGGAGCACGCCGCGGCGGTGGCGAGCCCGCTTGCGCTGCTGCTGATCGACATCGACCACTTCAAGGATTTCAACGACCGCTTCGGCCATGCGGAGGGCGATGGTATGCTCAAGCGCATCGCGCTCGACATCATGGCGGGCGCGCGCATTTCCGATTTCACCTATCGTTTCGGCGGCGAGGAGTTCGTGGTCGTCGCCGACGGCATCGATCCGGCCGACGCCCATGCGATGGGCGAGCGCATCCGCCGCCGGATCGCCAATGCCACCGCCGGCAACGAGCGTGAGGTGACGGTGAGTATCGGCATCGCCTTTTGTCCGCGCGACGGCACCGACTACGACACGTTGTTCGAGCGCGCCGACAAGCGGCTCTATGAGGCTAAGTCCGGCGGACGGAACCGCGTTGTCGATGGCCGTGTTTCCTCCGACGCCCACGTGCGCCTGGTCGCGCGCTGAATATACTCGCGGCGCTGAAACGGAGGTGGGCATGCGCTATCAGCTCTTCTATTGGCCGGGAATTCAGGGCCGCGGCGAATTCGTGCGGTTGGCGCTGGAGGACTCGGGCGCCGAATATGACGATGTCGCACGCAAGTCGGGCGGCATGGACCGCATGATGGCGATGATGCGTGGCCCGCGCGAGAAGCGGCCGCCTTATGCGCCACCCTTTCTTAAGGCCGGCAAGCTCGTCATCGCTCAGGTTGCCGATATCCTCTTCTATCTTGGGCCGAAGCTGAAGCTCGCGTTGAAGAGCGAAGCCGACAGGCTATGGCTGCACCAGCTCCAACTCACGGTGACGGATTTCGTCAAGGAGATCCACGACACGCATCATCCAGTCGGCGCCGGGCTCTATTACAAAGAGCAGAAACGGGAGGCGAAACGCTATGCCGCAGGCTTTCTCGGCGAGCGCGCGCCCAAATACCTCGGGTACTTCGAGACGGTTCTGTCGCGCGGCGGCGGGCCGTGGCTGATGGGCCGCCGCTGCACCTATATCGATCTGTCGATGTTCCAGCTCGTCGAGGGCCTGCGTTACGCATTCCCGAGAGGCATGAAGCGCATCGAGAAGAAAGTGCCCGGCCTGATCGACGTGCATGGACGCGTCGCCAGGCGACCGGGCATCAAGGCCTATGTCGCGTCCGGCCGGCGTATTCCGTTCAACGAGGATGGCATCTTCCGCCACTATCCGGAGCTGGACGCCTGATCAACCTTGCGCGGCCAGCGTCTTGCCGGCGCTCGCGACCGGTTGGGCGCCGATCAGTGCGAAGGCGATGACGCAAGGCTCGCTGCCGTTGTTGACCCAGTCGTGGAGAGTGCCGCGCTGGACCATGACGTCGCCGGTCTTCAGCCGCACCGGGCCGGTCTCCATCACCATGTCGATTTCGCCGGAGATCACCACGGCGTAGTCGATCGAGTCGGTGCGGTGATTGCGCGGCACGACGCCCGGCCCGAAGCTGACGACGCGGAAGACGCTGCCATTGGCGATGGCCGTCGGGATCTTGTTGTTCGACGGGTCGTCGTTGCCGTCATTGTTGACCGGCAGCTCTTCGGTCGACCAGATGACGCTGTAGGTCGCGCCAGGGCGGGGCGAATGCTGGTTGGTAACCTGCTCGTCGACGATCACCGTTGAGCGCCCTTGCGCGTCGTGCCCGGTGACCACGCGGCGGAGTTTCAATGTCATCCTTGTTCTCCTTCTT
>DASZMT010000086.1:0-9765 GCA_035551495.1 Rhizomicrobium sp.
GACCGAGCTCACCAAGGCGCTGGCCGCGTTCCTGTTCGACGACGACACCGCTTTGGTGCGCATCGACATGAGCGAGTTCATGGAGAAGCACGCGGTGGCGCGGCTGATCGGCGCCCCGCCGGGCTATGTCGGCTATGAGGAGGGCGGCGTTCTCACCGAAGCGGTGCGCCGCAGGCCTTACCAGGTGATCCTGTTCGACGAGGTCGAGAAGGCGCACACCGATGTGTTCAACGTGCTGCTGCAGGTGCTGGACGACGGCCGTCTGACGGACGGGCAGGGCCGCACCGTGGACTTCAAGAACACGGTGATCATCCTGACTTCCAACCTCGGCACCGAGCTGCTCTCGACCGGCGAGGAGACGCGCGAGGCGAAAGCCGCCGTGCTCGGCGCGGTGAAGGCGCATTTCCGGCCGGAGTTCCTGAACCGGCTCGACGAGATCATTCTGTTCCACCGCCTGACGCGGGCGAACATGGACAAGATCGTCGACATCCAGATCGCCCGCCTGGAGAAGCTGCTCGCCGAGCGCAAGATCGGGCTGACCCTCGACATGCGCGCGACCGAGTGGCTGGCCAATGCCGGCTACGATCCGGTCTATGGCGCCCGCCCGCTCAAGCGCGTGATCCAGCGCCGCCTGCAGGACCCGCTCGCCCAGCTGTTGCTGGAGGGCAAGATCCTCGACGGTTCGACCGTGAAGGTTTCCACGGGCAAGAACGGTCTGACGGTCAACGGCGCCGAGTTCGCGGCGAGCGAAGACGACGTCGACATCGACCACACGCCGCAAGTGAGCAACGCGGTGCATTGATTGCCGCCCACCTCCCCATGTTGGGGAGGTGAAGCGCTTAAACCACTTCGTCCGTCGCGACCTTGAACGTCACCAGCTCGGCCTTGCCGAACGCGGTCGACAGCGCGACGTCCGCCGCATCGCGGCCGATCCCCATCAATATCCGCCCGATCCGCGGCTTGTTGTGCCGCGCGTCCCAGCTGTGCCAGGCGCCGCCGAGATAGACCTCGAACCAGGCGCTGAAATCCATCGGATTGCCGTCGGGCGGTATGCCGATATCGCCGAGAAAACCCGTGCAATAGCGCGCGGGGATGTTCATGCAGCGGCACAGCGCGACCGCGAGATGCGCGTAGTCGCGGCAGACGCCGACCTGCTCCGCATGCGCGTCCGCGGCGCCGCGGTCGGAGCGCGCCTGTTTGTAGTCGAAGGCGATGCGCGCATGGCTGTAGTCGGAGATCGCTTTGACCCGCGGCCAGCCCGGCGCGATGTTGCCGAACAGCGACCAGGCGAGATCCGCCAGCCGGTCCGTATCGCAATACCGGCTGCCCATCAGGAACAGGATCACGTCGTCGGGCAGGGCATCGACCGGCGACTGTGCCGCGCCTTCCGGCACCGTGTCGGGCAGCCCGCTGTCGCGCACCAGGAAGTCAGCGGTGAACCGCGTCGTGCCGGCCGGCGCTACCAGCCGCGTGCAGACATTGCCGAAGCTGTCGCGGTAATCGCGGAACGGCACCGCCGGCGTCACCGCGAAATTCTCCGGCGTCTCGAGATCGCTATGCCGCTCGGGCCGCACATGGAGCATCAGCAGCAGCGGCGTGTCGGCCGTACATGCGAAGGCGATGTCGTAGCCGCACCGGATCAGCAATCACATACCCTCGAAGTCAACGCATGCGCACCACGCGCTTGCGCTTGGTCTCGTTCGGCTCCTCGGCGACCACGTCGACCTCGACGTCCATGCCGAGATAATCGTCGTTCTCGCCGTCGAACGTACCGGTCAGCGGCACGGCCTGCGCCGGATCGCGCGCCACCGCCACGCGGATCAGGTCGCGATTGCCGACAAGGCCGTTGGTGGGATCGAACTCCGCCCAGCCCCCGCCCGGAAGGAATACGCGCACCCAGGCATGTGTGTTCCCCCCGCCCTTGTGCATCGGCTGGCCTTCGCGCTTGGGCACGTAGAGATAGCCCGAGACGAACCGCGCCGCGAGGCCGAGCGTGCGCGCCGCCTCCATCATCAGCACCGCGAAATCGCGGCAGGTGCCGCGGCCGAGCGCCAGCGTCTCCAGTGGCGAGCGCGCCGGCCCGCTCGGGCGGCCCTCGTATGTCAGCTCGTCATGGATCGCCAGCGTCATCGCCGCCAGCGCGTGCGGCGCGTCACAGGCCGTCAGGCCTTCGAGGAAGCGCCGCGACCACGCGCCCAGTTCGCCGCCGGGATCGGCAAAAAGCGGTGTGCGCGACGGCGCGAGGTCCGCGTCGTCGACGGCGGCATAGGTGAACGGGTACGCATTCGCACCGAACTCGGCCTGCGGGATGTCGAGCGAGTTCTCCGGATGATGCTCCAGCCGGTTGATGCTCTCGAACACCAGCTCGCGGGCGCGCGTGTCGAAATGCGCGATGCCGATCGAGTTGCCGAACACGTCGTGGACATAGCGGATCGAGGTCGGCCGCGGCGTGATGGTCAGCACCGAGTCGAGCACATGCTGGTCGAAGCTCTCGCGCGGGCGAAACATCATGCGATGCTCGCCGAACGCCACCGGCCGCGCATAGCGGTAGCGGGTCAGATGACGCACGCTGAGAACGGTCACGGCTTGGCCACACCCCTGATTCCATTGCCATCATGCGGCATTGTGCGGGTGCGAAGGCGTGGCGGAACGTCGCGCAGACCTTAACCTTCGAACCGCCCCAAAGCGCGGCTTTACCGGAACCGCGAACGGCGCCACGGAACTCACCACCACGCTGAACGGCGAGCCGTCCAATCTCACCGACGTCGACGGCACGCTCTATCGCTATCGCCACAGCCATGCCAGCGCGCCGGGCAGCGTCTCCTCCGTCACCCGCGGATCGACATGGCGCGCGCCCTTCGAGAACACGAAGCGGTAGTCGTAGCCCTTGTCCGCCAGAACATGTGCCATGCGCCGGTTGGCGAGCGGCCAGTTGTGCCAGCTCTCCTCCGGATCGTCGAAGTGCAGATCCTTTTCGCCGACCTCCATCCAGATGCGGATCGGCTTCTTCGGCGCGTTCGGCAGGATGCCGGCGTGATACTCCCACGCGCCGCGCGGGCTCGCCGGGTTCGGCGGCGACTGCTGGTTCACATAGGTGCCGGAGTAGGAGAGCACCTTGCGATAGCGCTCCGGATGCTCCCACGCCATCGTGAACGCGCACGCCGCGCCCGAGCTCGCGCCCATCACCGCGCGCTTTTCCGGGTCGCGCGTGAGCGTCACGCCGGCGACGGCCTGCACGCGCGGCAGCACTTCGCGCTCGATGAAATCGCTGTAGACGCCCGACAGCGTGTCGTATTCCAGCCCGCGCTGGCTGCCTTGCGCGTCGCCGCCGCCGCTGTCGATCATCACCGCCACCATCGCGGGCACGCGGCCGTCCGCGATCAGGTTGTCGAGCACGCGCGGGATCCGCTGCACATAAGGATAGCCGTCCTGCGCGATCAGCAGCGGCGCATCCGCCGTCACCTGCATGGGCACATAGACCCAAACCGAGCGGATGTAAGGGGAGGGTTCCGACTGCTCGTTCTCCGCCGCTGCGATGCGGTTGCCCCACGCATCACGCCGCTTGGTGATCTCGTTCTCGAGGCGGCGGATCCCCGGATAGATCGCGCTCTCGTCCGAGCGCAGCGTGAACGCATGGACCGCGCCCTTGGGCACGCCCGCGCGCGGCGTGAATTCCGGCGCGACCGTGTAATCCGGTCCGATCTCGATGTCGTTTGTCATGCGCCGATCATGGCGCAAGGAGCGTGCCGAGCGCTAGCCGCGGCAGCACGCGCTGATCTACCGTGCCTTGGCCTGGCGCAGGTCGGTGGCGATGTCGGCGACCTTGGTCTCCAGCGGCGTCTCGGCCAGCACCGCGTCGAGGTGCAGCCGGTCGAACTGGAATTTCTCCTTGTCGCGGCCCGCCAGGATGCGGCCCTGCGCGATCTTCAGCGTCAGGGGATTGACCTGCGTGCCGCCGACGATCGTCTCGTAGTGCAGGTGCGGGCCGGTCGACAGGCCGGTATTGCCGCTATAGGCGACCACTTCGCCCTGGTGCACGTGGCTGCCGGGATGGATGCCGGGCGCGAAGCGCGACAGGTGGCCGTAAGCGAAGCCATACCCGCTGCCCATGTCGACGCGCAGGTAGTTGCCATAGCCGTTGGAGCGGCCGGCGATCTTCACCGTGCCCGTGCCCGAGGCCATCACCGGCGTGCCCACCGGCACCGCGAAGTCGATGCCCTTGTGCATGCGCGTGTAGCCCAGCACCGGATGGAAGCGCATGCCGAAGCCCGACGAGATGCGTGCGCCGTCGACCGGCGTCTTCATCAGCATGCCCTTCACGCTTTCGCCCTTGGCGTCGAAATACTCCGCCGGCTGGCTCGGGTCGGGCTGATAGCGATAGAGGGTGAACGTGCGACCGCCGGTCTTCATCACGGCATAGTCGATGTCGCCCTGGCGCGCCGGGCGGCCGTCGGGCGTGTAGTAATAGCTGTAATAGACCTCGAACGAGTCGCCCGGCTTGATGTCGCGCTGGAAGTCGACCTTGTACGAGAACATCTTGATCATCGCGACGACGACGTCGGTCGGAATGCCGGCCTGGGTCGCGGTGAGATAGAGCGAGCCGTCCACGGTGCCGCCGGCGCGGTGCGTGTGCATCGCCAGCTGCTGCACCACGTCGTTGGCGGCGAAGCTGTTGTCGGCCTGGCGCGCGATGGTGATGTCGTGCTCCGCCGTCGGGCTGAATTCCACCGACAGCATGCGCCCCGTTGCGTTCGCCACCGGCGTCACGTCGGCGTTGTCGCCGTCGCTGTCGTTGTCCGGGGACGCGGCGGCCCCCGGCACCAGAACCGGCTTGCCGTTCACATTGACGATCTGGCGCGCGGCGTTCGCGGGCTTGGCGGGCTTGTGCACCGGCGCCGCCTGCGGCGCGGCTTCGAAGGTGACGGTGAAGCTCTGGCCGCCGCGCAGGCTGCGCATGTCATAGACCTTGGTCAGCGCCACGACCGCCGCGTTCGCGTCGGCATCGGGCACGCCCGCGTCCTGCAGAAGGCCGACCAGCGTGTCGCCCTGATCGAGCGTCAGCGTGCGCGTCTCGTTCTGCGGCGTCGCGTTGTCCTGCTCTTCATCGGCGAGCGCGTTGTCGAGATGCGTCTGCGGCGCGGTCACCTGCTTGGCGGCGTCGTTGTTGCGCGCGCCGATGAGGTTGGAACCCGCCTGCGCGAGCTGCGAGAAAAGCTGATAGGGCAGGAACGTCGTCGATGCGGCTTGCGTTCTGGAATGCAGCGGCGGCATTGCGCCGGCCGCAAGCCACACCATGGAACCGGCGACGAGACCGGTGATGGTGGTGGACATGATGGCCCAGCGTCCGTCGCTCGTCGCGAGCGACGACGAAGCGGCGTTCAACGACCGGCGAAGTCCGCGCAAGCGCATCGCGACTTGACGCGAAGATTGTCGCGTCGCGGCGAATTGGTTATCCACGTCGGCTCCTGTCGTTCAGCGTTGACGCGTGAGGGACGCATCAACCCCAGCCCAGTGTTATGCCCCAGCCTTGGTTGTCCTCTTCGTGCGGTGCAAGAAGGAGGCCGGCGTGCGGAGCGCATATAGCCTTCCGGATTATAGGGCCGTCAACCCTTGCGGTACCCTTAACGGAGTCTTCCGTATGGGCGACTCGATTCCCGAGGAACATTTGTTCCGCACGCGGCATAGGCAAACCGCATAAAAAAAAGCCCGCGGTGTTTCCACCGCGGGCGATTTGGCCGTCTCCCAAAAGGGGGTCTCAGAGACGAACCAGAAGCGTTTCGGCGATCTTGCCGTGCACCCAGCCCACCGCGCGCGCGATGTGCAGCACGATGAAGAACAGCAGCATGCCTGCGATTGCGAGCAGTGCGAGGCCCGGCGCGGTATGCAGCACGTGCGCGAGATAGGGTGCATCGCTGAACTGGATGTGTGTCGCGTCGCCGGTGATCAGGCCGTAAAACGCCGTGCCGATCGCCGACAGCGACACCGAAAGTCCGACGACCGCGATGACGAAATACGCGATGCCGAGCGGCAGCATCAGAACCATGTAGAGCAGCGACGACCACGTGCGGATGTCGGTCAGCGCGTCCCGGATCGCGAGCATCAGCCGGCGCACCGCACCGCTGTCTTCCGGCGTCGCCGGCGCCGCGGCGGGCAGGCGGCGCGGCATGCGCACGCCGAGCAGCGCCTCGACGATGCGTCCCTCGACATGGCTCATCATGCGCACGGAGGCGAGGAAGGCGAGGGCGAACGGCACGCCGATGATCAGGATCGCGAAGCCGACGGTCAGCGAGATGCCGACGGCCGCCCAGGCGAAATAGAACACGCCGGTCGCGAGCGCGAGCAGCATGTAGAGCAGCGCGCCGTAGGTGCGCGGATCGGAGATGACGTTGAAGAAGCCGAAGCGGCGGTCCTCGCCGGTGCGCTCGGGCTGCGGGAAGGGAGTCGTGATCGTGGTTTCCATATCGCGATACACCTCTGCAATTTCCTCGGGCGTGCCGTAAGTCTCGACGACGTTCGCGAGGATCTGGGTTTCGTTCAAATCGGGGTTCTGTGCGATCTCGCTGTTCAGATGGTCTTCGCAATCCGCCAGCGCGTCCGCGATGAGGCCTGCAGGCGCACCTTTCAGGGCGCGCCTGAGCTGGGCCAGATAGGCATTGACGGTCTCAGGCGGCTGCGCCGGCATGACCATCGGGGGTCGCTCCATTGCTGCCCGCCTGCAGGGCGTCGTCGACGAACTCGCGCATGTCGCGCCAGGCGAATTGCCATTCGGCCAGCGCTTTACGGCCTTCGTCGGTGATGTCGTAGTAGCGGCGCGGCGGCCCGAAGGCGGACGCCTCGACGCGGCTGGCGAGCAGACCCGTCGCGTTCAGCGAGCGCAGGACGGGATAGATCGCGCCCTGCTTGAAGATCAGTCCGCCTTCGCCTTCGGCCTTCACGGCCTTGGCGATTTCGTATCCGTACATTTCCCTACCGGCGCGCGCGAGCACGGCCAGCAGGACGAGCGATGAAAGCCCGGCCATCAGTTCTTTACGGAATTTGCGCGTGTATGTCGTTTCGTCAGTCACAACGCGCCGTCTCCGCCTCCCAAGCTATTGCGAAGTTCTATCTAGCATGGAGTTCGTACTATGCAAGAGTGAACTGTACTGAACTTCAAAATAATTCGATTCGGGTGGCAGGATGGTTAAAGAGGCCGGACTGACTGGTTTGTTCTCTTTGTGTACTTATATATGCGTCGCCTACCTTGCGTTTTGGGATATAGTTCCCATCTCTTCAGCTTGGGCTGGTGTCCCCCGGCATGTGTCGGACGGCGCGGGGAATTGAATTCAAAAATGCCGATTGCGGGAATGGGATCGCAGACGTCGAAAACAATACGATGTGGAAGCGCCGATCTTTCCCACTCGATGTCGTGGCCGGCTTGGTGGATCGAAAAACGCAGAAAAACGACGAACAATTATCGTGCCGAAGAAGACCTGGATCGTGAAACAAATGGATATCGACCGCTATCTCGCCCGGATCGGCCTCGGCCGCCGGCCGCCGCCGACCCTCGCGGGCCTGCGCGAAGTCCACGCGGCGCATCTGCTGTCGATCGCGTACGAAAATCTCGACGTTCAGCTCGGCCACCCCGTCAGCCTCGATCCGCAGGCGATCTACGACAAGATCGTGGTCCGCCGCCGGGGCGGCTGGTGCTACGAGATGAACGGCATCCTCGGCTGGGCGCTGACCGAACTCGGCTTCAAGGTCACGCGCGGCACCGGCGCGGTGATGCGCGACATGTTCGGCGACGTGATGGTCGCCAACCATCTGGTGCTGCGGGTGGCGCTGGAGGAGGGCGTCTATCTCGCCGATGCCGGCGTCGGCGGCGGACCGCTCGATCCGATACCGGTGGCCGAAGGCGCCTTCACCTCGAACGGCTTCACCTATCGGCTGGAGCGCCTCGACGACAGCTGGTGGCGCTTCCACAACAGCGCGAACAACATGCCGCCGACCTTCGATTTCGATCTCTCGCCGGCCGACGAAACGCGCTTCGCCCTGCAGTGCCGGGCACTGCAGAGCGAGCCGCACTCGCACTTCGTGCTGAACCTGTTCTGCTTTCGCCATCGCGGCGGCAGCATCCTGATGCTGCGCGGCCGCGTGCTGCGCACGCTGCGCGGTGATGGTTCGTATACGGATCGTTTGATCGAAAGCGCCGGCGACCTCGTCGCGACGTTCAAGACCGAATTCGATCTCGACGTCCCCGAAGCGGCGTCGCTCTGGCCGAAAATCTGCGCCCGTCACGACGACGTGATGGCGGCGGAAGCGAAGGCCTAACTGTTGGCGAGGATGTGGTTGCGCACGATCGGGTAGATCTGCGTCTCCCAGCGCTTGCCGCTGAACACGCCGTAGTGGCCGGCGCCGGGCTGCACATAGTGCTTCTTGCGGAACGGCTTGATCGACGAACACAGGTCGTGCGCCGCGACCGTCTGGCCGACCGAGCAGATATCGTCGCGCTCCCCTTCGACGGTCAGCAGCGCCGTCTTGCGGATCGCCGCCGGCTCGACGATGTGGCCGCGATGTTCGAATAGCCCGCGCGGCAGATGGAATTCCTGGAACACCTTGCGCACGGTCTCCAGATAGAACTCCGCCGGCAGGTCGGCGACCGAGAAGTACTCGTCGTAGAACTTGCGATTGGCGTCGGCCTTGTCGTCCTCGCCTTTGCGGATGTGGTCGAACAGGTCGATATGGGCACGGACGTGGCGCGGCAGGTTCATCGACATGAACGCGCCGAGCTGCACGAAGCCGGGATAGACGCGGCGATAGGCGCCCGGATAGCGGCCCGGCACGGTGGCGATCAAGTTCTTCTCGAACCAGTCGATCGGATGGGCGGTGGCCAGATCGTTGACCGAGGTCGGATTGACGCGCGTGTCGACCGGTCCCGCCATCAGCGTCATGCTCTTGGGCGCGCAGGGATGATCGGCCTGCGCCATCACCGCGACGGTCGCGAGCAGCGCGGCGCAAGGCTGGCACACCGCAACGGTATGCGCGCCCGGTCCGAGATGCTCGAAGAAGCGGATCAGGTGCTCCATATAGTCGTCGACGGCGAAGCGTCCGGCGCTCAGCGGCGCGTCGCGTGCGCTCTTCCAGTCGGTGATGTAGACGTCGTGATCGGCGAGCATCACCTGCACCGTGTGACGCAGCAGCGTCGGGAAGTGCCCCGCCATCGGCGCCACGATCAGGACTTTCGGCTGCTGGGCCGTCGTATCTTTCTTGAAGTGGAGCAGGGTGGCGAACGGCGTCTCGAGCGCGGCTTCTTCGGTGACGAGCGCGTCGCGGCCTTCGACGGTGACGAAGTTGATCTCGTAAGGCGGCCGCTCATGGATGAGATGCGCGCGGTTGACGATCTCCGCCGCCGCCGAAACGCTTTTCATCCAATAGTTCGCGCTCGGCCCGGCGCAGGTGTCGCGAAACACCGCGCTGGTCAGGCCCGCCCAGGCACGCAGTGGGGCGAAGAAGTCCGATTGGGCCTGATAGGCCTCGTACAGCATCACGATAGAACGCAGCGCCCCTTAAATCCGCTGCCCGCAAAGTGTGCGGTGCGGCAATTTTGAACGATTTCACGCCCGGACGGCGCAAATTGCTAGTGCATTTTATGCTGCACCGCGAAATAATTGCTTACCGCATTAACGGGAGGAATCGTCTGCCATGAGCAAACCACTCCTGACCATTTCGAGCAAAAACTACTCGTCCTGGTCGCTGCGCGGCTGGCTGCTCTGCCGGATGGCGGGCCTG
>DASZMT010000087.1:0-20110 GCA_035551495.1 Rhizomicrobium sp.
CCACGAGGCGGCGCAGCACGTCATTGCCGTCCGGTGTCTGCAGGTCGAGCGCGATGGAGCGCTTGTTGCGGTTCAGCGTCAGGAAGATCGACGACATGCCGCGGTTCCTGGAGACGCCGTTCAGCCGCATCAGGTCGCCCGCCGGGCTTTCGACCTTTATGATGTCCGCGCCGTAGTCGCCCAGGATCTGCGTCGCATAGGGCCCCAGCACCACCGCGCTCAGATCGAGCACGCGGATGCCGTCGAGCGGTCCCTTTCCCTGGGTCAAGTGCGCCGGTCCAGCCATGCACGCAGGCTACGCCGCCGTCACGCGCCCCCGCAACACGCGGCCGCGTTTTCACGGATGTGAAAGAGAAGCTGCCCTCCCCTTGAGGGAGGTGGGTTCAACGCCCGATATTCGCCGCCAGGAACCGCTCCAGCGCCGTCAGCATCTGCAGCCGCGTCGAGGCGAGCGTCATGTAGTGGTCGTCGTCGTCGAAGGTCACGAGTGTCACCGTCTTGCCGGCGGTCTGCAGCGCGTCGCGCTCCATCTCGCTCTGGTTATAGGGCACGGTGGTGTCGTGCCGGCCGTGCATCAAGAGGATCGGCGCGCGCACCTGGTCGGCATGCAGCGCCGGCGAGGTCGCGTCCTGCTGCACGCTGTCGTCGCCGATGCGCGTGTCCCAGAACGCCACCGCGCCCGAGCGCCTTCCGTTGACCATCTTCTCGCGGTTCATCATGCGGCCGAGGTTCGAGACGCCCGAGATGCTCGCGGCGCAGGCATAGAGGTCCGGCGTGAAGGTCGCGCCCGCCAGCGCGGCATAGCCGCCATAGCTCGCGCCCACGATGCAGATGCGCTTGGGGTCGGCGGTGCCGTCGGCGATCAGCTTCTTCACGCCGTCTGTGATGTCGTCCTGCATCTTCAGGCCCCATTGGTGCAGGCCGGCTTGGGTGAAGGCGAGGCCATAACCGCTCGAGCCGCGATAATTCGGCTGGAACACCGCATAGCCGCGATTGGCGAGGAACTGCGCCCACCAGTCGAAGCCGATCCCGTCGCGTCCGTCCGGCCCGCCATGCGGCATCACCACCAGCGGCAACCCCTTGGCGCTCGCCTTTCCCGGCGGCAGCGTGAGATAGGCCGGGATGTCCAGCCCGTCGCGCGCCTTGTAGGGATAGGGCGCCTCGGTGCCGAGGTCCGCCGCGGTCAGGCCCGGATATTCCGAGGCGATGCGCGTCGCCGCATGGGTGTCGCGGTCGAGGAAGTAATAGGTCGGCGGGGTGTCCGGCGCCGCCACGACGACGATGGCGTGCTTGCCGTCGCGCGTCACCGACACCGCATGCGCGTCCTTGCCGGGGAACACCGCCTCGATGCCGCGCTGGAGCGCCGCGCGCGATGGATCGAAATAGACGTACTCCATCTTGTCCGCCATGTAGGACGCGCCGTCGATGCGATAGGTCCATTCGTCCGACAGCGTCGCGGCCACGTCGTAGTGCGGATCGGCGAACAGCGTGCCGCCCGGCTTCTCGCTCTCCAGGTCGAAGCGCTGCAGCGCGTCGTGCCCGTCGGTGCGCCCCCAGGTGACGAGCGCCTTGCCGTCGAGCGTCAGCCCGGCGACGCCGTTGCCGCTGTCGACCTCGCCGTCATAGCGCTGCACTTCGTGGAACCCGCCGTTCTTGTAGAGCATCAGGTGCCGCACGCGCGGCTCGAACGAGTTGTCGACCCGCGCCACGACATGGCCGTTGCCGTCCATGATCCATTGCCCGGTGCCGGTGCCGCCGTCCTGCTCCACGGTGCCGACGCCGGTGTGCGTGTCGACGCGGAACAGGCGCAGGCGCGTCTCGCCGCCGGCCGCGCCCGGCGCGTACAGCGGCATGAAGACGGTGGTCTCGTCGTCCAGGTCCTTGTCGGCGACGCCCGCCGTCGAGAGATTGCCGTCGGCCGCGCCGCTCATATTGCTGAACAGCTGCACCCAGTCGCCATTGTCGCCGACCTGGAGCGAGAGCGAGCGGTAGAAGGTGTAGAAATCGGCGCGCGTCAGCCACATCGGCGCCTTGGCGGTCTTGGTGACGATCTCCACGCGGTCGTTCTTGAGCCAGCGCACGCTCACCACCGGCCAGTCGTCGAACCCGACCACCTGCGGCCGGGCGCCGGCCGGCGCGTTGACCTGATAGACCACCGCGACGGGCTTGCCGTCGACCGACTGCACCGCCGCGAAGTGCTTGCCGTCCGGCGACAGCTGTGGGTCCGTCATGAAGGGCAGGCTGGCGAACGCCTCGACGGGTGGCTGTCCCCAGGCCAAGCCAACACACACGGACGCCGCGGCTGCAAAGGCCGCGATACGCGTGAACACCATGTCGTCATCCCCCTCGACACAGCCAGCCTAGCGCCCGGCGCAGCCTTTGCGCAACGCGGCCAGGATGGCCGTCTCCTTCTCCTCCAGCCGGCTGACATTACCGGCCACCCCGATGGCAAAAGTGCGTCCGAGCGCGCGCTCCGGCAGCAGCATGGCGATGATGCCGACGCCGCGCCGCACCGTGTGGCGGGAGAAGACGAAACCGTCGCGCCGCACCGCTGCGATGTTGCGGCGAAGCGCGGTGCGGTCGACCCGCTTGCCGCTCTCGATGTCGATGCGGCGGCACAGCGCCTCGATCGCGGCCTCGTTTTGCCTGCTCAAGAGGAGCCAGCCGACGCCCGATCCGGTCAGCGGGCGCAGCGTCCCCGGCGGCACCGCCGCCTGCAGCGGCTCGCCGCCATGCACCGCGTGGATATATTGCGCGTTGAGGTCGCTCTGCGTCGCGAGCAGCACGCTCTCGCCCGTCGCGCGGTGCAGCCGCTGCATCAGCTTCAACACCTTGCCGCCGTCGCCGAACAGCGCGCCCGGCACCCATTCGCCGAGCAGGGCGAGCCGCATGGTCGGGAAATAGCTGCGCGTGGCGCGGTCGTAGTCGAGATAACCGAGCGCCACCAAGCTCTTGAGGATCGCAGCCCCGCTCGATGGCGCCAGCCCAAGCGCATCGCGCACGGCTTTCAGCGTCAGCGGCCGGCGCGCGCGGGCGAACAGCTCGAGCGTCTCGAACACGCGGCTGGCGGATTTGACGATGGCTGTCATGACGCGATCAGCTAGGGTCGGTCCGCCGAACATGGCCGGTGACGCGAAGCCCGCGCGCCGTTCGCTCCATCGGATATTTCCCAAGCTTGGCGATCGCCGCCTCCGCGCCGTCGATGTCCTGGGCTCTGCGCGACAAGGGCACGCGGCCGGAGCCGTTGGGTGAGGGCTGTTGGTACTCGGCATAGGCGGGGAATTCGATCCATTCGATCTCGCGCAGCGCGGTGGGGCCGAAAGAACCAAGATCGGCGAACGCCCAAAGCGTCTGGAAAGACCCCGGGCCCGGCATCGCGATGCGATGCTCGGTGTCGACATCGATGAACTTCACGACGAGCTGTTCCAGTTTCACGTCGGCATTCTGCGAATCGAGCGCCGCGAACAATTTCCGCCATTTGGCATCCGACATCAGCGACGCCGCGCAGCGATCCGCGATCTGCTCGCGCGTCGGCTTGACGATGAGTCTGGCCCTGACCACGAACGCGCTCCCGACCTTCACAAATCCGGTAATACCATGCTTCGCGGCTGCTGCTGTAGCGCTGGGATTCCGGCGGGTATAGAGTCGCGTTGCTGTGGCGCGTTTCGGCTGCGGTTCTTTCCCGTGTTCCTTGGTGTAGCCGGCGTCGGCGCGGGATGTCTTTTGTACGAGGGGCGCCATGGTTGCGAAGAAGAAGACGAAGTCCAAGGTCAAAGCCAAAACCGCGAAAAAGAAGACGGCGAAGGCCAAGACCGCCAGCAAGCCGAAAACCAAGACCAAGACCAAGACCAAGGCCAAGCCGAAGAAGGCGCCCGCCAAGTCGAAGCCGGTGCCCAAGAAGCCTGCGCCCAAGAAGCCCGCGCCCAAGAAGCCTGCAAAGCCGCCGGCCAAGCCGAAGCCTGCGAAACCCGCCAAACCGAAGCCCACCAAGCCGGCACCCGCACCCAAACCGGCACCTGCGCCCAAACCCGCACCCTCGCCCAAACCCGCCCCCGCCCCAAAGCCCGCGCCGTCTCCCGCGCCCGCCGATCCGCAAGCCGCATCCGGCTATGAGGTCGTCGGCACCAACGACGCCGCGCTCTTCACGCTGAAGGCGCATCGCGGCGAGGGCATGACGCTCCTGGCGATGAACTGGAAGACCGGCCAGCCCTCGAACGATTTTGTCGGCTTCGCGATCGAGTACCAGGAGCCTGGCGGCAGTCAGTATTACGCGCTCTCCAACCGCCTCGGGTTCCTCGGCGCCGACGGCAAGGTCGACGACACCGCGCTCTCGACCCTCAAATCGCCGATCCAGAAATTCCGCTGGGTGCATTTCCCCAGCAACGCGAACCTGCCCGGCGCGTTCAACTATCGCGTCACGCCGATGTTCATGGACGCCTCCAGCAACCTGACGCCCGGCGCGCCGCAACAAATCGCCATCGCGCTGGCGCGCGAGACCTATCCCGGCGTCGCCAGCGTGAACTTCACCCGCGGTTTCGTGTCGTCGCAGGCGTTCGTCGACCACTACCTCACGAAAGGCTCGACCACGGTCAACGACCTCGTCGCGACGCCGGCGAACAAGGGCCTCGATTTCACCTCGACCCGCACCGACGCCCAGGCCGCCTATGCCTGGATGGGCTTCGGCGCCCGCGCCGCGATCCTCGCGCTGCTCGATGCCGCGGTGGCCGACACGACGGCGCAGGTGCGCGTCGTCGCCTACGATTTCAATCTGCCCGAGGTCGTCGACCGGTTGGTGAAGCTCGGCTCGCGCCTCAAGATCATCATCGACGACTCCAAGGGCCATGGCGGCACCGGCACCGCCGAGACCGAGGCCGAGGGGCGTCTGGTCGCCTCCGCCGGCCGCGCCAACGTGCTGCGTCAGCACATGGGCAGCCTGCAGCACAACAAGACCGTCGCCGTGTCGGGCACGGTGCAGCGTGCCGTCTGCGGCTCGACCAACATGTCGTGGCGCGGCTTCTTCGTGCAGTCGAACAACGCGCTGGTGCTCACCGGCAAGACGGCGGTCGATCTGTTCTTCGCCGCCTTCGACGCCTATTTCACCGGCAAGCCGAACGACGTCGCGGGCTTCGGCGCCGGGCCGGCGACGGCTTGGAACGATCTCGGCCTGCCCGGCATCGACGCCAAGATCTCGTTCTCGCCGCATGGCGCCGCCAGCGCCAAGCTGCAGGGCATCGCCGACGACATCCACACCGGCACGACCTCGTCGCTGCTCTATTCGCTGGCGTTCCTGTACGAGACCAAGGGCCCGATCCGCGACGCGATCACCACGGCGACGCAGGATTCGAAGGTCTTCGTCTACGGCATCTCCGACAAGGCGGTGGCGATCGACGTGCAGGACCCGAACGGCAACGTGACGCCGGTCTTTGCCTCTGAGCTCGGCGCCGACGCGCCCGCGCCCTTCAAGCCCGAGATCAGCGGCGGCATGGGCACGCGCCTGCATCACAAGTTCATCGTGATCGACTTCGACAAGCCGACGGCGCGCGTCTATCTCGGCTCCTACAATTTCTCCGGCGTCGCGGACACGCAGAACGGCGAGAACGTGTTGATCATCAAGGACCGCCGCATCGCGGTGTCCTACATGATCGAGGCGCTGACGATGTTCGACCACTATTCCTTCCGCGTCGCCGAAGCCAAGGCGAAGGACAAGCAGCAGCCGATCCATCTCGCCACGCCGCCGCGCAATCCCGGCGACGCCGCGTGGTGGGCGGACGACTACACGGTGGCGCACAAGATCAAGGACCGCCTGCTGTTCGCTTAAGCACCAAGGTGTCATCCGCCGCGCCCTTCGACGCCGCCTGCGGCGTCGCTCAGGGTGACGTGCGGCGGACCCAGGTAGCGTCTTCGCGAGCCTTTGAAGGTTCGCGGCGCACCAACTGGGTTCGCCGCATTTGCGGCGAATGACATTTTCATTTCTTCCGGCACCAGAAGTCGTACATGCCGCCGTACAGCGCCGGATGCCGGCGCTCGAGGGCCGCCCAGGCGGCGAAATCGCGCCGCAGCGGATCGCCCGGATGCTGCGCGCGGTACTGCGCCTTCACGTCGCGATCGGGGATCGCGAAGTGCAGCAGCGCGAGGCCGAGGCTTTCCATCGCACGCCGGATGCGCCGGACGTCGAACGGGTCCTCGTGCCGGTGCAGCAGCATGTCGTACACGCCCGCCAGCGTGAACCACGACTCGCTGAGGCGCGGCGTGTCCGGCAGCGCCAGGATGCGCCGCCGGGCTTCGCGCAGCACGTCGTCGTCGATCGGTCCCGCCGCGAGGTCCTGGAGGTGCCGGCGGTAAGCCTGCAACGCCATCCGCGCGACGCGGCTGTAAAGCATCACATGCATCACGCCGCCGGGCTTGAGCACCGCGGTCAGCGCCGCCCAGCCGGCTTCCGGATCGGGCAGGTGATGCAGCACCCCGGTGCACAGGATTGCGTCGAACCGCTTGTCCAGCCGCGCCACGTCGTGAAGGTCGAGCAGCCGGAAATCGATGCCGCCATAACCGAGCGCGGCGCAACGCGCCTGCGCGAAGGCGAGGCTGCTGCGGCTGATGTCGATCGCCGTCAGCCGGTCGCGCGGATGGCGCGCGGCGCTCAACGCCGCCTGCCGGCCCGTGCCGCAGCCCGCGATCAGGATATCGGCAGGATCGGGAATGGCGTCCGGGCCGTCCGGATCGCGGCGGCGGATGTCCGCGGCAAGGCTCGACGGCGTGCGCCGCATGACGCGTGTCCAGGACGGGAAAGGCCATGCCTCGTACTGGTCCGCGACGGCGCGCGTCACCGGCTCGGCGAGGAGGGGCTCGGCGAAAGCGGGCGCGGTGGGATGCGCGCGCGGCGGCAGATAGGCGGCGCGCGCCGCTGCGTTGGTCAGCGCCGCGCGCTCGTCCGCCTCGAACAGCCACGCACCGCCATTGTGCATTGCCTGCCGGCGCAGCGCTTCGGACAGTTTCGGCGTGGCGGCCCAGGCGTCGTTCAGAAGCATCCGGCGCCGCACGCCGGTCAGTGCGGCCTCGGCCGCGCGGTGCGCCACATAGGTCTCGCGCAGCAGGGCGAGCGCCAGCGCGCTATCCTCCAGCCGTGCCGCCATGCCCGCCGGATCGCCCGCGAGCAGACCGGTATCGCGCCACAGATGTTCCCAGCCGGCCTTGGCGATCAGCGCCGGATTGACGCTCGCGTCCTCCACCAGCGTCCGCAACGCCGCGCCGCGGCCGGCCGGCACATCCATCGGCGCGGCGTACAGCGCGTCGGCCAGGCGCTCCTTCTCGGCCACGCCCGACGGATTGGCGTCGTAGGCGCGCCACGCGTCTTCCGGCGCCTTCCCGCTCATCCGATCCGGCTCGACATCCCGCCATCGACCGGCAACAGCACGCCGGTGACGAAGCGCGCCTCGTCGCCGGCGAGGTACAGCGCGGCATAGGCCGTGTCCCACGCCGTGCCCATTTTGCCGCCCAGCGGCACGCGCGCATTGCGCGCCCGGCGTACCGCTTCTTCTTCCTGTCCGCTCGCCGAGGCGATGCCGGCGACCGCCATCGGCGTGTCCATAAGCCCGGGCAGGATCGCGTTGCAGCGGATCGCATATCGCGCATTGGCCTGCGCCACGCTGGTGGTGAGCCGATTTACCGCCGCCTTCGACACTTCGTAAGCAACCTGGTTGCCGCCCGCGATCGACGCGAGCGAGGAGATGTTCACGATCGCGCCGCCGCCCGCTTCACGCATCGCGGGGATCGCCGCCTTGATGGTCAGCCACATGCCCTTGAGGTTGACGGTCAGGATGCGGTCGAACGCGGCCTCTTCGACTTTGTGCGCCGGCCCGTCGCCGCCGCCGATGCCGACATTGTTGACCAGGATGTCGAGCCCGCCGAATCGCGCCTTCGCCGCCGCGATCGCCGCCTCCGCCGCGCCCGGCTTGACGATGTCGGCTTCGAGCGCGCCGGCGCGGCCACCCTCCTTCGCGATCATCGCGGCCGTCTCTCCGGCACGCGCGCCGTCGCGGTCGACGCACAAGACGTCGGCGCCCTCGCGCGCGAACAGCACCGCCATGGCGCGGCCGTTGCCGATCGTGGAGCCGGGCGTCTGGCCCGCCCCCACGACCACCGCGCGCTTGCCCTCCAGCCGCATCAATACGCCTTCAGGTCGGGATCGAGCGTCAGCCCCGCATCGAGCTGCACCCCGAAGGTGTTCAGGAACATCGACACCTGGGTGTACTGCGCCGCGCTGAACACCACGTCCATGCACTGCTTCTGCGTGAAATGCGCGCCCAGCGCCTTCCACGTCGCGTCGGTGACGAACTGGTCGGCATGCAGCTCGTCGCTCGCGCGGATCAGCGCCGCGTCGGCGGCGCTCCAGCCGGCATCCGCGCCCTGCTTGATGCGCGCGATCTCGTCGTCGGTCAGCCCTTCGCGCTTTCCGATCGCGACGTGCTGCGTCCACTCGTATCCCGATTTGCACAGGAAGCCCGTGCGCAGGATCACGATCTCGCGCTCGCGCGGCGCGAGGTCATTTCGCCGAGACAAAATATAGCCGCCCCATTCGTTGAACCGCGTCAGCGCCTTGGGCGCGTGCGCCAGGGTGCGGAAGATGTTGAGCACGCGATTGCCGAAGGGCTTCACCGCCTCCTTCTGGTCGTCGGTCATCTCGGCATCGCCGAGCGGCGCGATGCGCGGTTCCTTCAGTCTCATGAGCGTCCTCCGATTTTAACTGTCGCGACGTTAGCCTAGTCGGGCTCGACATCAACCCCGATCTCGCGCAGCAGCTCGTGCGCCTGGCTGTGGCTCACCTTCAGCCCGCGATAATCCGTCACCGCCGCCAGGTTCAGCCCCGCGATGTTCGCGCCCGTGAGGTCGGCGCCGGTCAGCCGCGCCCGGTCCCACTCCGCCCGGTCGATGTTGGAGCCCTTGAGCGACGCCGCGCTGAGATCGGCGTCCCAGAACAGCGTCTCGGAGAACTTGCAGCGCACCAGTTCGCAGCCGCGCAGCGACACGCCGGAAAAATCGGCGAAGCTGAAATTGCAGTTCTCGAACGCCGCCTTGGTCAGCGTCACCTTCTTCGAGATCGCCTTGCCGAAGCTCGTGCCCTTGAAGCGCGCGCCGCGAAAGCTGCACTCGCGCCCCACCACGCCGTAAAGATCGCAGCGGTCGAATACGAGGTCCGCGCCGTTGCAGGCAACGAGCGCGACATTGCGCATGTCGCAGAACGCAAAGACCGTGTTCGCCTTCGCTTCGGCGTCGAAGAACTGGCACGTCTCGAACATCGCGCCGTCGAGGCGGCAGCTTGCGAACCGTGCCTTCGCGAACCGGCAGCCCTCGAACCGCGCATCCGAGAATCGCGTGCCGTGCACCGTCAGATCGGTAAACGCGCAGTCCTTGAAGACCGCATCGCTGCAATCCAGTTCGCCCAGATCGAGCGCGCCCGCAAAGCGCGCGCCCGTGAATCCGCCGCCGTCCGCCAGCCGTTCCGTCATTTCGTCACGGGTCGTAATGTCCATCATCGCAGGAATCCTACCACCCTCTGCCCCGATTTCGCCGCTTTGTGCGCCGCAACTTGACAGCAGCGTGATCGCCGCCCGCTCCCGCCGCCACCCGGCCGGGTGTAGGCTGCATCGCAGGAGGAGGGCGCCATGACACGATTTTCCCGCAGGAAATTGATCGGGGGGCTCATCGGCCCCGCCACGGCCGCGCTCGCGCTGGCGCCGTCGCTTGCCCGCGCCGCCACGTCGCAGCCGCCGGTCACCGGCACGCGCCTGCCGGCGACGCCCGCGAAGACGGAGAATATCCAAGGCTCGCCCGACGCGCAGAACCGCCTCACCGTCGACGCCTATCTGAACGGCAAAGGCCCGTTCCGCTTCATCGTCGACACCGGCGCCGACCGCAGCGTGATCGCCGACGACGTCGTCGCCGCGCTCGGCCTGCGCTACAGCGACGATGTGATCGTGCAGGGCATTGCCCGCGCGCTGCCGGCCCAGGCGGTGCAGCTCGAAAATCTGCGCATCGGCCGCGTCAGCATCGATTCGCTTCCCATGCCGGTATTGCCGCGCTCCTGGCTCGGCGCCGACGGCTATCTCGGCCTCGACGTGATCGACCGCCAGCAGGTGACGTTCGACTTCGTCAACCACCGCCTCTCCATCGATCCGCCGCAGCAGGAGTTGCAGATCATCAACGCCGCCGACGGCGCATTGGTGCGCACCAACGGCTCGGACGGCCGCCTCACCGCGGTGAACTGCTCGGTCGACGGCCAGAAGGCCTATGCCTTCATCGATTCCGGCGCGGAAATCTCGATCGGCAATTCCAAGCTGTTCCAGGCGCTGCAGCGCGAGAACGGCGCCAAATACATGAACGACGAGGTGGTGCAGCTGCTGGGCGTCACCGGCGGCTCGGCGGACGGCCGCATGACGTTCGTGGAGCGCATCAAGCTCGGCTCGGTCAGCTTCATGAACAGCGCGCTGGTGATCTCCGACCTCCAGGTGTTCGACATCTGGGGCCTCGCCGACAAGCCGGCGATGTTCCTGGGCATGAACTTCCTGCGCCAGACCTCGGCCGTGACGATCGACTACGGCCGCAAGGAATACCGCTTCAAGCTGGCGCAATACATGGTGGCGAGCCGCGCATGACGATGCTGTCGCGCCGCACCCTCATCGGCTCCGCCGCGGCCGGTCTCGCCTTGCGCGCGGCGTCCGCCGAGACCGCGCCGCCGCCGCAGAACATCCAGGCCTCCACCGACAATTCCTATCGCCTCACCCTCGATGTCGCCATCGGCGGCAAGGGCCCGTTCCGTTTCCTGGTCGACACCGGGGCCGACCGCACGGTGCTCGCGACCGAGGTCGCTGCCGCGCTCGGCCTCCCCGATGCCGGGCCGGTGATCGTGCAGGGCATCACCTCGGCTGTGCCTGCCCAGACCGCGCTGGTGCCGGGCCTCGGCTTCGGTTCCATCTCGCTGCCGCCGATGGCCGCGCCGCTCCTGCCGCGGGCCGCGCTCGGCGCCGACGGCTATCTGGGCCTCGACGCGATCGACGGCCGCGCCGTGACCTTCGACTTCGTGCGCCACCGCCTCACGATCGGCGAGGGTGCGCCGGTCTGGCTCGACCCGCTGCACCGCCCGGACGAGATGCTGGTCCGCGCCAGCGGGCGCGCCGGCAAGCTGGTCTCGGGCGACTGCAGCGTCGACGGCGTGCACACCACCGCCTTCATCGATTCCGGTGCCGAGGTGTCGGTCGGCAACAGCCGCCTGTTCGCCGCGATGGCGGAGCATACCGGCAAGACCTATGACTCGCAGACGCCCATTCCCCTGATCGGCGTCACCGGCGGCATCGCGCAGGGCCGGCCGGTCACCGTGAACGCCTTGAAGTTTGGCACCTTCGGCATGTTCGAGTACGTGGGCGGCACGATCCTGATCGCGGACCTGCCGATCTTCGACATCTGGGGCCTTGCGAACCGTCCGGCGCTGCTGTTCGGCATGAACTTCCTGCGCGGTTCGTCGCGCTTCAGCATCGACTATCGCCGCCGGGAATTCCTCTTCCGCATGGCCGATCTGCGGGTCGCCAGCCGCGCCGGCGCCGCGTAACGCGAATCCTGTGCTATGCCGGGTGCGATGCGTCCGGAGCCTGCGCCATGCGCCTGAAAGACAAGATCGCGGTCGTCACCGCCGCCGGCGCCGGCATCGGCCGCGCCACCGCGCTGGCCTTCGCGGCCGAGGGCGCCACGGTCTGGGCCACCGACATCGACGACGCGGCGCTCGCCGCGCTGCCCGCGCCGCTCAACGCCCGCCGCCTCGACGTGCGCGACGAAGCGGCGGTGAACGTCTTCTTCGCGGGGCTGGGCGCTTGCGACATCCTCTTCAACTGCGCCGGCATGGTGCCGAACGGCACGGTGCTCGACAGCGACGTCGCGAGCTTCGCCGCCGCGATGGACCTCAACCTGCTCTCGATGGTGCGCACCATCCGCGCCGTGCTGCCTGGCATGCTGGAGCGCAAACAGGGCAGCATCGTCAACGTCGCCTCGGTCGCCTCCAGCATCACCGGCGTGCCCAACCGCGCCGCCTACGGCACGACCAAGGCGGCGGTGATCGGCCTGACGAAATCCGTCGCGGCGGATTTCGTGTCGCGCGGCGTCCGCTGCAACGCGGTGTGCCCCGGCACCGTCGACACGCCCAGCCTTGCGGGCCGCCTTGCGGCGCAGCCCGATCCCGGCGCGGCGCGTCAGGCGTTCCTCGCCCGCCAGCCCATGGCCCGCTTCGGGCGCGCCGAGGAGATCGCCGCCGCCGCCGTCTATCTCGCGAGCGACGAAGCCGGCTTCGTCACCGGCCAGACGCTGACCATCGACGGCGGTTGGACGACGTAGGGCGCGCGCCGCCCTCTCCCATCGTCATGGCCGCGCCTGTTGCCCGGCCATCCATAGACACGCCTGCATCCATTTGAGCGCGTTGCTGCAATTGGATTCACGCGGAGCCGCGGAGGACGCGGAGATTTCTCGAACTCCGCGGCTCCGCGCCTCCGCGTGAAAATATTTTCTTGAAATTCTATTTCGTTTGGTGCGGCGCAGCACGCGTACACCGTGGATAAGTGATGTTCGATTCCGCGGTATACGGACAAATCGTCCCGACTTATCCACGCTCCAAAAATAATTCCGGCGCCCCTTGAACCGAGTCGGTCGGAACACCAATTCTCCCATATCCCCACAACTCCGAGCCGACCACTGCGAAGCGCCGATAGCTGGCGCTACGTAAATCGCACGCGCGTGCTAGGCTCGCCGCAAGAGGAATCCCATGACCCGTTACGACCTTATCGTCATCGGCGGCGGCATCGGCGGCAGTGCGCTGGCGGCCGTGATGGCGCGCGCCGGAAAGTCCGTGCTGCTGCTCGAGCAATCGACCGAATATGCCGACCGCGTGCGCGGCGAATGGATCGCGCCCTGGGGCGTGACCGAAACCAGGCGCCTCGGCCTCTACGATCTGCTGCGCGGCGCCGGCGGCCACCATCTCGCGCGCCACATCACCTATGACGAGACGCGCGCGCCGGAAGAGGCCGCGGCACGCACCCTGCCGCTGTCGATCTTCGCGCCCGACGTGCCCGGCCCGCTCTGCATCGGCCATCCGCATCATTGCCAGACGCTGTTCGACGCGGCGGCCCGCGCCGGCGCCACTGCGCTGCGCGGCGTGCGCGTCACACAGATCACGCCCGGCGCCTCGCCGTCCGTGACGTACGGGCACGACGGCCAAAGTCACCGCGCCACCGCGCGTTTGCTGATCGGCGCCGACGGCCGCCAGTCCGCGGCGCGCGAGGCCGCCGGCATCAAGCTGCACCAGGACAAGCCGCATCACTGGTTCGCCGGGCTTCTCGTCGACGGCGCGGGCGGCTGGGCCGACGATCTTCAAGCCATCGGCACCGAGGGCGATTTCGGCTTCCTCGCCTTCCCGCAAGGCGGCGGCAAGGTGCGCGTCTATGGCGGTTATGCGCTCGACCAGCGCGGCCGCTTCGCCGGCGACGAAGGCCCGCGCAAGTTTCTCGAAGCGTTCCGCATGCAAAGCGCGCCGGACAACCGCCATCTCGCCGACGCCGTGCCCGCCGGCCCGCTGTTCAGCTATTTCAACAACGACAGCTGGACCGGTACGCCCACTGCCGATGGCCTCGTGCTGGCCGGCGACGCGGCGGGCTGGAACGATCCGATCGTCGGCCTCGGCCTGTCGATCACCTATCGCGACGTACGCATCGTCACCGAGATCCTGAAATCGACCGAAGACTGGTCCGCCGCGTCCTTCGCGCCTTACGCGGAGGAGCGCGCCGAGCGCATGCGCCGCCTGCGGTTCGCCGCCGCGCTGCAGGCCGGCCTCGACATGGAGTTCGGCGACGCCGCGCGCGAGCGCCGCCGCCGTTATCATGAAGCCGCGGCGAGCGATCCGACGCTCGGCATGCACGGCCTCGCCGTGATGGGCGGTCCCGAACTGGCGCCGCCCGAACTCTTCACCGAAGCCCACCGCGCCCGCGTGCTGGGCGCCTAAGGGAGACCTCGATGGACCTCGAAAAATTCAACGCCGATTGGCTGAAGGCCTGGACCGACAAAGACGTGCCGCGTCTGCTGACCTTCTATGCCGAGGACTGCGATTACAAAGATCCCCAGACCGCCGCCGGCATCAAGGGCCACGACGCCTTGCGCGCCTATCTCACCGGCCTGTTCGCCGCGACGCCGCCGATGACCTATACGCCGGAGGAGATCTGGGAGACGCATAACGGCTTCTGCGGCCGCTGGTACTGCGCCATCGCGGGTGCGGGCAGGATGCGCGGCTTCGATCTCGTTGTGCTCGAGGGCGGCAAGATCGCGCTCAACGAAGTCTATGTGCACCAGCTGCCGGCCTAGAAATTTGAACGCGCGGCCTCAACTCAAACTGTCATGGCCCGCAAAAGCGGGCCATCCAGGTGACGTCTTCGCTGATCTTTGAAGATTCGCGGCGCACCAACCGGATGGCCCGCTTTTGCAGGCCATGACAAAGAGGAAGAATTGGCTTTGATTCCCATCATCCGTCCCGAAGCGATCACACCCGATTGGCTGAGCGCGGTGCTGCGCGCGGGCGGCGTCGAGGCACGCGTCGCGGACTTCTCCGCCAAGCCCGTCGGCACCGGCCAGATCGGCCAGTCGATCCGCTTCGCATTGGACTATGAAAAGCCCGCGCCGGATGCGCCCGCCTCGCTGGTCGGAAAATTTCCCTCGCCGGGCGAGGAGAGCCGCGCCACCGGCGCCGCCCTCGGCAACTACATCCGCGAGGTGAAATTCTACAAGCATCTCGCCCCCACAGCCCTCATCGCCACGCCGCGCTGCTGGTTCACCGACGTCGATCCGGCGACGCACGAATTCGTGCTGATGATGGAAGACCTCTCGCCGGCCGAGCAGGGCGACCAGCTCAAGGGCTGCACGGTGGAGCAGGCGCGTCTCGCGGTGCGCGAAGCCGCCAACCTGCACGCCTCGCATTGGAACGACGCCGCCATCGAGGATCTCGCCTGGGTCAGCGGCACGCGCGCCGCCGGTGCGGCAGGCTCGGCCGATCCGAACGCGGTGGTGGTACTGTGGCAGGCGTTTTGCGCGCGCTATGGCGAGCGCGTCTCATCCGACTCGCGCCGCGTCGGCGATGCGTTGGTGGCCAATTTCGGCCGCTATGCGATGCATCAGGGGCCGAAATCGCTGGTCCACATCGACTACCGCCCCGACAACATAATGTTCGCCACGCCGGCCGGCGGACGGCCGCTGACGGTGCTCGATTGGCAATCGCTGGCCTTCGGATTGGGCGTAACGGACGTGGCGTATTTCCTGGCCGGCGCTTTGCCGCGCGAAACACGCCGCGCGCTGGAGAAGGATTTCCTGCGCGAGTACCACGAGCGGCTGCGCGCGCTCGGCGTGAAGGACTATGATTTCGACGTGCTGTGGCGCGACTATCGCAGCCGCGCCTTCGCGCTCTTCACCGTAGCGTTCTACGCCTCGATGATCGTCACCCAGACGCCGCGCGGCGACGACATGTTCATGCAGATGCTCGCGAGCGCGACCCACCAGGTGCTCGACCTGGACTCGCTCGATTTCCTGAAATGATCAGGCGTGCGGCGCTTCGCTCGGCGGATCGCGGCGGCGCGTGTGCGACACCGCCGACATCACGCCCATGCCGAGCACGACCAGCGTACCGACGATGATCCACGTGTGCGGCACGTGCACCAGATAGGCGGCGTAGATCAGCCCCGCCAGCAGCAGGAAGAAACCGACGATATACAGCGCGAAAGACGACATGCGGCGGTTCCCGGAAACTTACGCCGGTAACAACGGCTGCGACGGGAGCTTGGTTCCGCGTCCTCAAAACCCGTGAAACGTCGCAAAGCTGTCCACCGCCTCGCGTTCGGAAACCAGCGTGTTCACCGGATGGCTCTCGTCGGCATAGCCCAGCGAGATGCCGCAGATGATGTACTCGTCCTCCGGCACGTTGAGAACGCGGCGCGTCACGCTCCAATAGTTGTTCCAGGCGCCTTGCGCGCAGGTGTCGAGGCCCTTGACCTTCGCCGCCAGCATGAAGCTCTGCATGAACATGCCGATGTCGACGAAGCTCATCGCGTCGAGCTCCTTGTCGATGGTGAAGATCAAACCGACCGGGGCGTCGAAGAATTTGTAGTTGCGGCCCCACTGCGCCCAGTTCGCGGCCTGGTCGCCCTTTGGAATCCCGATGAGCGAATACATGTCCTTGCCGAGCTTGCGCATCCGCCCGGTGTACGGCTCCTTGCGCTTGCCGGTGCGCGGAAATTCCGCGTGGCTGTCGGGCGGATCGGTGTCGCGATGCGCCAGGACTTCGGCCTCCAGCCGTGCACGGACCTCGCCGGCGACGATGTGCACCTTCCAGGGCTGGATGTTGGTGCCCGACGGCGCGCGGGCCGCGAGGCGCAGAAGCTCCTCCACCGTCTCGCGCGAGACAGGATCGGGGCGGAAGGCGCGCACCGATTTGCGCGCATGCAGGGCGTCGATCAGGTGCACGTCAGCTGCCGCTCAGCTCGTAGTCCGCCGGGTTCGGCGTCTTCGTCGCGTCCCAGTAATCGACCAGCGGCCACGGCCAGTTCTGCGTCACGCGGCCCTTCTTGTTCTTGTACCAGGAGGTGACCTGCGGCGCGCCCCACGCCATGTTGGCGTTCTGCGCGTCGACCTTGACGTTGAAGACGTCGTGCACGTCCTTCTTCACCTCGATGGCGCTGGCGTTCGACGTCAGCAGCAGCTCGATGAGCCCCTGGATGTAGCGGATTTCGCATTCCGAGAAGAAGATGATCGAGCCGTTGACCACGATGTTGGTGTTCGGCCCGTACATGATGAACAGGTTCGGGAAGTTCGGCACCGTGATGCCCAGATAGGCGCGCGCGTCGCCGGCCCATTGCGCGTGCAGGTCGATGCCGCCCTTGCCCTTGAAATGCATCGGGGCCAGGAACTCGCTGGCGGTGAAGCCGGTGCCGTAGATGATGATGTCGACGTCGATCGTGCGCCCGTCCTTGGTCTTGAGACCCGCCGGCGTGATCTCTTCGATGCCGCTGGTTACGGTCTCGACGTTCGGCCGCTTCAGCGCCGCCAGCCACACGCCGTTGTCGCGCACGCTGCGCTTGCCGCCCGGCGGATAGTTCGGCGTCGCGGCGGCCTGCAGCTCCGGCCGGCCTTCGAGCTGGCTGTGCGTGTATTGCGTCAGCATCTCGCGCAGCATGTCGTTCTGCGCGCCGACGGAGTCCTTGCGCGACGACCAGCCGGGATCGGCCTTGACGAACTCATAGATGCCGTCGGTCAGCATCCAGAACAGCCAGAAGCGGTACCACTTGGCATAGAACGGCACGTGCTTGAGCAGCCACTTCTTACCGTCCTCGACCTTGTCGTGATAATTCGCGGTCGGGCCGAGCCAGGGCGCGGTGCGCTGGAACACGGTGAGATGCGCGACGTCCGGCGCGATCTCGGGCACGAACTGAAACGCCGAAGCGCCGGTGCCGATCACCGCGACGCGCTTGCCTTTCAGGTTCACCGAATGGTCCCAGGTCGCGGAGTGGAACGACTGCCCCTTGAAGGTCTCGATGCCCTTGATGTCCGGCAGGCGCGGCCGCGACAGCTGGCCGACCGCGGTGATCACGGCGTTGGAGACGATGGTGTCCTCGCCGTCCGGCGTCTTCACCCGCGTGCGCCACATCGCCTTCGCCTCGTCATAGGCGCTCTCGATCACCTCGGTCTGGAAGCGGATCGCGGGACGCAGATCGTATTTGTCGGCGACGTTCTGGAAGTACTTCCACAGCAAGGGCTGGGTCGAGAAGTGATACGGCCAGTCGTGGTTCGGCTCGAAGGAGTACGAATAGAGATGGTTCGGATTGTCGACGCGGCAGCCGGGATAGGTGTTGACCATCCATGTCCCGCCGACGTCCTTGTTCTTGTCGACGACGAAGAACGGAACGCCCGCCTGCTTCAAGCGGATCGCCGCGAGCAGCCCCGACATGCCGGCGCCGACGATCAGGACACGGAAGTCCTCTTTCTTGCCGGCGGGCAGGGCGGTGAGCGCCGGTACCGCCTTCACGTCGGTCTCGGTCAGCGCCAGTTCTTCCTCGAGGAACGGGACATAGCGGTCCGGGATGTCGGCGCCGGCGACGAAGTTCATCATCTTGCGCACGGTGGCCGAGTTCGGCGGCGGCGCGATCCTGCCGCCGTCGCGCAGCGCCTTCAGCGCCGCGAACGCCCGCGCCTTGGCGGCGGCGCGCTGTTCGTCGGTGAGCCCGCCCTGGCCGTCGCCGAAGAAATCGTAGACCGGCTTGATCTCGCCGGTGACCAGGCTTTCATCGCCGGTGACATGCACCAGCGCGGCGATCAGGCTCGGCAGGTGCGCCTGCTCGATGGCGTTCTTGATGACGTCGTCGTCGTCGGTAACCGGCGCAGTCGACATGCTTCACTCCCGGGATGTTTTGCCGGGAGCTTAGCGGCAATTCGCGCCGCGCACAGTGCCGTGTTTCTTTACCTAAGGGATATGAAATGGGGACAAGAAAAAGGGCGGCGCGAGGCCGCCCGATTTCAGGAGGGTCTTAGAAAGTGACCCACAGGCCGTTGTGCCAATAGCCGCGGCCGTCATGCTCGTGCCAGCGATAGTGGTCCGCGTCGCCCCATTTCCAGTTGTCGTCATGGACGACGACGCCGAAGCCGGTGGGATAGGTGTACTGGTCGTGGACGTGCCAGCACTCGCCTTCGCCGTTGCACACGACATAGGCCGACGCCGCGCCCGACGTCGCGAAGAACGCGCCGGCGCCCAGCATGGCGGCAAGCGCCGTTGTCTTGATGATATTCTTCATGGGAACAATCTCCGGATTGAGCCCCCTCGGGTGCGGAAACGCACGACTTCGTGAGGGGTTCGCGCCGGAACCGCGGTTCCAAGCCTATAAAGATTTTCAATCTCGCTCAGGTGGTGGAACCGCCTTCGAGAATCATGAACTGCCGCGCGGGATCGTCCTGGCGCACGCGCACGCCGGCGCGTGTGGTGTAGGCATCGTCCGGCGCGTATTGGAGAATGTAAGCCTTGCGCACCGAGCCGGCCTTCAGGTTCGGTCCCGTCCTATGCGGCGCCAGCGAGGAGAACGCGATCACATCGCCCGCCTTGCCCGGCACGCTCACCGCGTCCGGCACATCCTCGAGGCACTTGAATCCGATCGGCGTCAGCCAGTGCTCCAGCGTGCCGCCCTTGTGCAACCCCGGTGCGATCCATGGGCAGCCGTTCTGTTCGTCGACATCGACCAGCGGAATCCACAGCGTCAGATATTGCTGCGGCTCGATGAAGGTGTAGCCGTTGTCCTGGTGCCAGGGGAATTCCTGCGCCTTGCCGGTCTTCTTGTAGACCGACTGGTCCCAATAGAGCCGCACGTTGCCGCCGATCAGATCGCGGCAGATCGCCTGGATCTTCGGATGCGCCGCGAAGCGCTTCAGCGTGTCCGACTTGGTGACGATATGCGTCGTGAAGGTGATGACGTCGGCCTCGGAGATCGAGATGCGGCCGCCCTGTTCGCGCAGGAACGCCTCGCCCTTCGCTTCGAGCGGATCGATCGCGCCGGCGACCGCCGCGACCTCCTCCGGCGTGAAGACGTTCTCGAGCTTGACGAAGCCTTGTTCGTCGAACTGCGCGTATTGCCCCGGCGTCAGCGCCTGCAGATTCTGCGGGGCCGTCATCTCCCAGGTGAAGTCACGATTGAGTGCGTGCGGCTTGATCTGGCGGTTGGTCGTGGACATGCTCGGTTTATAGGGCAGGGCGGAATATGATGGAATATCTCTTCTCCTACGGCACCCTGCGCGAGGCCAAGGTGCAGCAGGCGGTGTTCGGCCACCCTGTCCCCGGCACGCCCGACGCGGTCGTCGGCTTCCGCTTGGTGGAGGTCGCGATCACCGATCCGCGCGCCATCGCCATCAGCGGCCGCGCCATCCACACGATCATCGATCCGTCGCCGGACGATGTGGACCAGGTCGAGGGCCAGGTGCTCTCCCTCAGCGAGGCCGATCTCGCCGCCGCCGATGCCTATGAGGATGCCGCCTACCAACGGGTCCAGGCCCGGCTGCGCTC
>DASZMT010000088.1:0-33420 GCA_035551495.1 Rhizomicrobium sp.
CGACGGCAACAGCGCCAAGATCGGCTTGGGCGACGGCACCACCGGCACGATCCCGTGGAGCGAGATGACCTGGGCGCGCCACGAGGCGAAGAACTCGCCCTATGCCGGCCCCGCGCCGAACAAGCCGTCCGATGTCGTGAAGATCGGCGATGTGATCTATGTCGAGCCCTTGGACGGCAAGGCCGGCGAGTACGGCATGCGCCAGGTGCCCGAGATCAATGGCGGCATCGTGGTGATGGACCCGCATACGGGCCGCGTGCTCGCGCTCTCCGGCGGTTTTTCCTACGCCTCGAGCCAGTTCGACCGCGCCTTCCAGGCGATGCGCCAGACCGGTTCTTCGTTCAAGCCCTATGTCTATGCGGCGGCGCTCGACAACGGCTACACGCCGGTCAGCAAGGTGCTCGACGCGCCGTTCTCGATGGACGACGGTTCGGGCAAGATCTGGCATCCGAAAAACTTCGAGAAGCACTTCCTCGGCATGACCACGTTGCGCCGCGGCATCGAGCTGTCGCGCAACCTGATGACCATCCGGCTGGCGCAGGCCGTCGGCATGGACAAGGTGGTGCAGTATCCGATCCGCTTCGGCGCTTATGACCATCTGCAGCCGCTGCTGTCGAACTCGATCGGCTCGGGCGAGACGACGTTGCTCAAGCAGGTCACCGGCTATTCGGTGTTCGTCAACGGCGGCAAGAAGATCATCCCGTCGCTGATCGACCGCATCCAGGACCGCAACGGCAAGACCATCTGGCGCCACGACGGCCGCGCCTGTGACGGCTGCAATCTTCCCGACTATCACGGCCAGCAGGAGCCGCTCCTCGCCGACACGCGCGAGCAGGTGCTCGATCCGCAAACCGCCTACCAGATCGTCTCGATGCTGGAGGGCGTGGTGCTGCGCGGCACCGGCCGCTCCATCCTCGCCGTCGGCAAGCCGCTCGCCGGCAAGACCGGTACCTCGAACGAGGCCAAGGACGTGTGGTTCGTCGGCTTCTCGCCAGATCTCGTCTGCGGTGTCTATGCCGGCTTCGACAATCCGCGCACGCTGGGTGGGGCAGAGCAGGGCGCCACCGTCTCGGCGCCGATCTTCCGCGACTTCATGAAGGGTGCGCTGTCCAACACGCCGGGTATCCCGTTCCGCCCCGCGCCGGGCGTTGAGATCGTCAAAGTCGACTACCATTCCGGTGCGCCGTCGCCGAGCGGCATCCCGGAGGTCTTCAAGCCCAACACCGCGCCGGGCGAGCCCGACGCGCCGGGCGCCGAGGTCGGCAACTCGCCCTTCGCCGCCAGCGCGCCGCCGGCCACCGCGCCGGGCGAGACCGGTGCGCCGACCGTCGATCCTGGCAATGGCGGGCTGTACTAAGCTTCTCCCGCACCCTATATCCGCATCCATGAGACCCGAGATCACCCGCGCCGTCGAAGACATCCAGCAGGCCATCGCCCTGCTGAGGAGGCATCTTTGACTGGGATAACGCGCTGCGCCGCCTGGACGAACTGAACGCCAAGGCCGAAGACCCCAGCATCTGGAATTCCCCGCAAGCTGCCCAGAAGCTGATGCGCGAGCGTCAGAAGCTGGATACCTCGCTCGCCGCCGTCCGCGGCCTTGATAACGAGCTGACCGATACGCTCGGCCTGATGGAGATGGCGGAGGCGGAGAGTGACGCCGCCATGGTCGCCGACGCCGAGAAGACCATCGGCGCGCTCGCCGCCCGCGCCGAGCAGCAGCGGCTGGAGTCGATGCTCTCCGGCGAGGCCGACGGCAACGACACCTATGTCGAGATCCACGCCGGCGCCGGCGGCACCGAAAGCCAGGACTGGGCCGAGATGCTGCTGCGCATGTACACGCGCTGGGCCGAGAAGCATGGCTACAAGGTCGAATTCCTGGAAGAGAGCGAAGGCGAAGGCGCCGGCATCAAGTCGGCGACACTGATGGTCAAGGGCGACAACGCCTATGGCTGGCTGAAGAGCGAGCAGGGCGTGCACCGGCTGGTGCGCATCTCGCCCTACGATTCCGCGGCGCGCCGCCATACCAGCTTCTCGTCCGTCACCGTCTATCCGGTGATCGACCAGACGATCGAGATCGACATTCCGGAAAAAGACGTGCGCATCGACGTCTATCGCGCGAGCGGTGCCGGCGGCCAGCACGTCAACAAGACCGAGTCCGCCGTGCGCATCACGCACCTGCCGACCGGCATCGCGGTCGCCTGCCAGACCGAGCGCTCGCAGCACCAAAATCGCGCCAATTGCTGGGACATGCTGCGCGCCCGCCTCTACGAGATCGAGCTGAAGAAGAAGCAGGAAGAGACCGGTGCTTTCGTCGGCGAGAAGTCCGACATCGGCTGGGGTCACCAGATCCGCTCCTACGTGCTTCAGCCCTATCAGCTGGTGAAGGACCTGCGCACCGGCGTGGAAAGCCGCACGCCGTCCGACGTGCTCGACGGCGACATCGATCCCTTCATGGCGGCTGCGTTGGCCCAAGCCGTCGGCGGCAAGCCGAAAGAGCCGGTCGAGGATTTGGAGTAGGCGCGATGGCCGGGCCGGACGCGCATCGCTGGCACGGACCCTACGCTTGCGGCGCATCCTTCGCAGGATCGGTCTCGCGCTCGCGATCGTGATCATCCTGGCCATCATGGCCGGCGAATTCATCCGGACGCTGGCGGGTGCCTCGGTTGCGACCTACAAGCGCGCGCCGGACGTCGCATCGAACCACGTCGTCTATCTGGATGTGCAAGAGGCCAAGGGCCTGTTTCTTCACGGTTACACCAAACCGTGGATCGCGTTCTCCGCGACTTCTTGATGAGCCTATGGCCTCTCGGACCGCGCGCCTGACGATCTGCGCGGTCCGATTTGATCGGCGGTTACGAATACCGCGTCTCGACCACACGCGTGCCGGGGAAGATGCCGCGCTCGCGATCGTCTTCCCAGCGGGCGCTGACCGCCGCGAGCACCGCGACGATGGCGCCGAACAGAAGCGCAAACGCGGTCCACAGGCTGGCATAGGCCGCGGCCTTGCGCGCTGCGTCGGCCGCCTGCACCTCGTCGTCATGGATACGGGCCTCGACGTCGCGCACGCGTGCCACTGCGGCGTCATAGGTGATGCCGATGTCGTTGGATATCAGCCGCGCGACCTGGGCGCGATCGTCGGCGGCGAGCGAACCGCCATTGGCCATCCCGATCGAGAGGATGCGCCCGGCCTCCGCCTTGTCGGCGCCGAGCGAGCGAAAACCCTGCGTCGCGGCCTCGACCGGCGTGGTGGCGGCCGGCGGCGCGGCGGTGTTCGCGGCGGGCGACAGGAAGACATGGCGGTCGCCGGAGGGCGGCGGCGTGCTCATGCCCGTATCGCTGGGCTGCATGCTGTCGTTCGGCTGGGCCGATGGCGTCTCGCCGGTCGTCGCCGGCATGTCTGTCTGCGCGCCTGTGTCGTTCTGCGCATATTGCCGCCAGGCAAGCGAGGCCGTCTGCGAATTGGCGGGGCGGAAAAGCTTGTCGACCCAATAGGCGGTCGCGGGCGACGTGTCGGTCGCGGCGCGTGCCTGGCCGGGCACGGTGGAGGCGAGGGCACCGTTGACCGCACCGTTCGTCGCCGCGCTGCCGGCCGCGATCACCGAGAGCGCGACGATCGACGCCGTCGCCACGACGGCCAGCGCCCAGGCCGTGACGCCGTGCATGCCCGCGCGCCAGTCTTCTTCGTGGGATGTCTCGAGCGCGGGGCCGATCAGGCGCCCGACGATATGACCGCCGACCGCGAAGCCGAAGGCCTGTGCCGCGAGGAAATAGATCGCCCCGCCCGTCAGGAAGGCTTGCGCGCCGTGCGCCGTCTCATGCCGTACCGAGATCAACGACAGGCCGATGCCCGAGCCGAGCGTCAGCAGGAGAAAGGTCACGCCCGCCGCGATGAAGGCACCGGCGAAAGCGGCGCTCCACGAGAAGGCGGGCGGTGCCTCGCTGACGATGGTGGTCGCGTCGTCGGCGAGAACGGTGGTGGTCGACATGAGGAATCCCCGAGGAAGGCAATCGGCAAACGCCTCGTCGCGATCATTGTTCCCATGCGGATCGCACGGGAACCTCAAGGGTGTTTCGCGGATTACACCTGCGACTTCAATTGCACGGGGACCAGAATGCGTTCATTGCTGTTGTGGCTGATCGGCATACCGATTCCGATCATTATCATCCTCTGGCTGATCACGGGGCACGCGTAGAGCGTAGCTGCCGCTGAGCCCTGCCAACGATCCCCATTTCGTCATGGCCGGTTTTGCGCCGGCCAGCCAAGATCATCCAAGCCCTTCGCTTGCGTGAGCTGCCGCGAAATCGATTCGCGCGGAGCCGCGGAGCGCGCGGGGTTTCACGCGAACTTTTGTCTCTGTGAGAAGTCTAAAAATCTCACACGCAGGCACGGTGACACAGAGGGATTCTCAACTCCGCGCCTCCGCGTGATTCATCGAGGTCCTGGATGGTCGGCACAAAGCCGGCCAGGACGGTCAGGGCGTGGTGCAAAAACGAAAACCCCGCCGCGATTGCTTGCAGCGGGGTTTGCAATTCGGATTTTGGAAGCCCTTACGGCTTCGCGGCGGCCAGCGGCGCGCGCGACGGGTCGGTCGCGAGCGGACGGCTCACCATCGCCGAGATCGAGGACGGCGCGCTCATCGAGGTCGAAACCGGCGCCGGCGCGGCAACGGCCACAGCGGGTGCCGGCGTCGAGGCGATATAGGCGGGCATCCGCTTGCCGGCGTCATCGGCCAGCGGGTTGTCGGCGTGGCGGCAATTGCCTTCGAAGAAGGCGCCGGTCTCCACCGCGAAGGCCTCGTGCAGGATGTTGCCCTCGACATGGCTGGTCGAGCAGAGCAGCACTTTGCGGGCGCGGATCGAGCCCTGGACGCGGCCGCGGATGGTCACTTCCTCGGCGAGGATCTCGCCGTGGATGAATGCCTTGTCGCCGATCACGAGGCCGGAGGAGTGCACGTCGCCTTCGACGCGGCCGTCGATCTGGATATCGCCGGTCGAGACCAGCGTGCCGTTCACGATGAGGTCGGCGCTGATGATCGAGGGGGCGGAAGAGCGCGCGGCGCGCTTGGCGCCGGGGAGGCTGCCGGCGTTCATCGCGGGCGGCGGAGGAGCGGCGTCTTTCTTACTCGAAAACATGGCGGCCTGCCTCGATAAAGGTACTCGGGTTACGGACAACGTTGTCGTACCAGACCTCGTAATGCACGTGCGGTCCGGTGCTGCGCCCCGTCGATCCGAGCCTTCCGATCGCCGAGCCTTTCGTCACCTTAGACCCGACATGAACAAGAATCGATGACATATGGCCGTAGCGCGTGTGGATTCCGAAACCATGGTCAATTTCCACCATGTTGCCGTAGCCGCCGCGGTCGCCCGCGTACACCACCGTACCCGGCGCGGTTGCGGCGATGATGCTGCCCCACGGGCCGGCAAAATCGACGCCCGGATGGAAAGAATAGTGTCCCGTAAAGGGATCGATGCGTGCCCCGAAGCCCGAGGTGCGCTCGAACTGCGAGCCCCACACCGGCGTCGTCAGCGGGATGTGCTTCATCGCCGCCAGCAGCGTATTCATCTGGTCGAGCACGGCCGAGGCGCGCAGATAGGCGCCGCTGAATGCCTGGTCGGCGATGCCTTCGACCTGGACGTTCTGAAGCGGGATGTCCGGACCGCCGACGCCCTCGGCGGATTGCAGCCGATGCGTGTAGTCGTCGGGGTTGATGCCGGTGTGGCGGATCACGTTCTGAATCGAGGCGACACCCTCGGCGACTTCGTTCTGTGTCTTGGTCATCAAGGCCGTTTCAATGAGCCCGATGCGCGCGACGCGCGTCGTCTGCTCGTCGAGCACGCGCAGGGCGGGGTGCTGCGCGAAGGCGGCGGCCGACGGTTGACCCGGAATCGTGGGCGTTGCGGCATGATTGCCGAAGATCAGGCCCTTGATGCTGTCCACCGTATGACCGAAGTCGAGGAAGCTCGCCTTGGTCGGCTTGGCGGTGCGCGGCTGCGGCGCCGGCGGCTGCGGCATCACGGTGAGTTCGGACGAGCCCGCGGCGTCGATCGGCTGGGCGCCGGCGGGGGCAGGCGATGCGCCGTTGTCGACGCTGTCGGACGGGCCGGCGGCATCGCCGCCGTCGCCCGCGCCGGGATTGGTGCCGGTGCGCACGCCGGTGTTGGCGAGCGTGGAGATCGTGCTGTCGACCTGCCGGCGGCGGTCGAGGAATTTCATGATGGTGTTCTGCTTGACCTGCAGCTCATCGGCGGTCGCCTTGAAGCGGTCCTCGGCCGATACCAGCGCGCCGTTGAGCTCGTCATAGGAGAGCTGGAGATCCGCGACGCGGTTCTCGTAGGCGGACTGCATCTGCTGATAGCGATGATCCTTCGCCGAGATGATGCGGTCTTTGAAGATGACGTTGACGGTGGCGAACGCGACCCAGCCGAGGAAGATCAGCGACAGGCCGGCGAGCGTCGCCTGCAGCGTCGGTCCGAAGGTGAAGAATTGCACGCGGCCGTCGGAGCGGATGTAGATCTGCCGCTCCGGAAACGTCTCATGGAGCCAAGCCCAGACGCGCTCGACGAGCGTCCCCGCCATGCCGAATTTTCCCCTATGTGCGTCTTGCGCGCCAATCCCAACCGGGCGCATTTCACTCAATTGTCGACGACGGATCAAGCTTTTACCCCAGAAAAACGACCCTGAGGTTAACCGTGGGCCGATACCCTTTTTGGGCTGCCAGGGCTTCATGCCGAGGCTTTCCCCAGGGTTTTCGCAGCGGCCAGCACCTCTTCGGCGTGCCCGGCGACTTTCACTTTACGCCATACGTGCTTAATCACGCCCTTGGCGTCGACCAGGAAGGTGGCCCGCTCCATGCCCATGTACTTGCGGCCATACATGCTCTTCTCCACCCAGACGCCCCAGTCAGACGCGGTTTCGATCTCCGGGTCCGACGCGAGTGCGATCTTCAGCTTGTATTTGGCCTTGAACCGGTCGTGGCTGGCCGTCGTGTCTTTCGAAACCCCGATGACAGTTACGCCCAGCGTCTCGAATTTCTTGGCGTGGTCGCTGAACGCGATCGCTTCCTTGGTGCACCCCGTCGTGTCGTCCTTCGGATAGAAGTAGAGAACGTAGGGCTTTCCCTTCAGCGCGGCGCTCGATACGTCACCGCCGCCATCGGTCGCAAGACGGAACTTGGGGGCTTTATCGCCAGGCTCGAGTTCCATGGGGTCTCCAAGGGGGTGAAGGGCGTTTACCCGGACCTCAACTATGGGTCATAAGCTGATAGCTGATCCGGGGGGATGGGCCAAGCTACGGCCTCATTTTGTCCGCAATTATCGGGGGGTTAGAGGAAGTTTCCTTGGTCCAAGACCGCCCTATCGACGCATCGCGCCCAAAGGCGGCCCGAACCACCCTGTCCGAGGCGTGGAACGCGACCTTCATAGGCCGCTACGTGAAGTCGCACCACATCAGCCGCACCGCGCTGGTGATCTCGGCGATCGGCGTTGCCGTCCTGTTCTTCCTGGTGGGTGCGGTGCTGCGGCTCTTCGTCGGACCGATTTCCCTGGGCCCGCTGTCGGGGCAGATCTCCGAGGCGCTGGCGCAGGCACTGCCGGGCATCACGGTGAAGTACGACCAGGCAGCCGTCGAATGGTCGCGCGATCAGGGCCGCGTGAACCTCGTCGTGCTCGGCGCGCGCGTGTTCGACAGTCGCGGCCGCATCATCGCGCAGGCACCCAAGGCCGACATCGACCTTGCCGCGCAGCCGTTCCTCAAAGGCGACATCGTCGTGCGCCGCATCACGCTGGTCGGCGTGCAGCTCACCATGGTGCGCGACACCGACGGCACGCTGCGCCTGGGCGTCGAGCGCGACCTCAGCCAGAAGGACATCATCAGCCGCATCACCGACGCCATCAACAAGAACAGCTCCAGTGCCTCGTCGCTCGAATCCTTCGCGGTGCGCGACGCGCGCCTCGCCTTCAAGGACGAGAACACCGGCCTGTTCCTGGTGGCGCCGCGCGCCGATGTGAAGATCGCCAATGCCGGGCCGGACTTGATCGCCTCGCTTGACGCCGACGTCGAAATCACCGGCGTGCCGGCGCATCTCGTCGGCCAGATCCACCTGCCGCCGGCAACCGGACCCGTGACGGGGCGGCTGGAGGTGCATCACCTCGACATCGCGGCGCTGGGCCACAACGCGCCGATGTTCAAGTTCCTGCAGCCGGTGGCGATGACGGGCGATTTCGCCTCGAACTTCGCGATCCAGGGCACGCATCTGCTGAAGGCCGATTTCACCGCCGACGGCGCGGGCTCAGCCTCGTTCGTCGGCATCCGCAAGCCGGTGCATGTGAAGTCGCTGCATCTCGCAGGCGCCTATGACAGCTTCGGCCAGACCATTTCGATCCGCGACGCCTCGCTCATCTCCGATCAGCTGACGGCGCATGTCGTGGGCGGGCTGGCGCTGCTCGACGACCCCAAGGGCGCGATCGACGCCATCGCGGTCGATTTCACGGCCGACAAAACGGCGCTGTCGGTGCCCGGCACCTTCCAGCAGCCGCTGTTCCTGCCGCTCGCGCAGCTCAAGGGCCGTTACGTTCCAGCGACGCACGACATCTTCGTCGACCACTTCAGCGCTACCGGCGGTGCGCTGGTGCTGAACGCCGCGGGCCATATCGCGCTGGTCGACAACAAGTCGCCGGTGACCGAGCTGAAGGGCAGCCTGGCGGCCCTCAACGTGCACGACCTTGTGCATTACTGGCCGCTCGGCATGGGCGAGGGCGCGCGCGACTGGATCGCGGCGAACATCTCCACCGGCTCAGTCGGTCCGATCCAGTTCGAGACCCACCTGCCGGCCGGCGCTTTCGATCTGCCCAAGCTGCCTGACGGCGCTCTCCTGATGACGTTCCCGATCACCAATGCGGAGCTCAGCTACGTCCACGGCCTGACGCGCATGACGGGCGTCTTCGCCAACGCCAGGCTCACCGGCAACACCTTCAGCGCCGACATCGCGAAGGGCCGCATCGGTATGCTGGCGGTGAGCAACGGCCACGCCGTGATCCCCGACCTCAGCGCCCCCGATTCCGCGGCCGACATCGCAGCGCATGTCGACGGCTCGGTCACCGACATCCTCAAGCTCACCGACCTCAAGCCGCTCGGCTATCCGACGCGTTTCGGCATCGACCCGAATACTACGATGGGCAAGGCGGCCGTCGACCTTAAATTCCACGTGCCGCTGCGCAAGAATCTGAACGTCGACGACATCGACATCGGCATCAAGGCGGTGACCAGCGCCTTCGGCATCTCGCTCGGCAAGGCGACACGGCTCAGCGACGGCACGATGACGTTCGACATCGACAACACGCATCTGCACGCCTACGGCACGACCGCGCTCGCAACCTCGAAGATGCAGGTCGACTGGGTCGAGGAGTTCCGCGCCACCGGTCCGGTCACGACGAAGGTACAATTGAAGGGCTTGCTCGACCAGGCGGGACGCGACGCGCTCGGCATGCACGCCATCGAATATGTGAGGGGTCCGGTCGGCGTGAACGGCACGCTGACGGGGCGGCGCGGCCAATTGGTGGCCGGCGATCTTCAACTCGATCTCACGCCGGCGCTGCTCGCGGTCGATCTCGTCGGCATCTCCAAGCCCGCAGGCTTTCCGGCCTCGGCGCATGCGCTGCTGGCCTTCGGGCCGCACAGTGTGCTGAAGAGCGCCAACATCGCGCTCACCGGGCCGAGCGTGAATGCGGCGATGACCCTCGCCTTCGACGACAACGGCACGCTGGTGTCGCTGAACGCGCCGTCTGTGAAGTCCGGCGCCTCGAACGATTTCGCCTTCACCCTGACGCGCGCGCCGAACCTGCTGGACATCAGCGTGCGCGGGCATTCGCTCGACGGCACCAAGATCGCCAACCGCGGCAGCGCCAGTGCGAACGGGGGCAGTGGTCCGGCGGCGTCGAAACCCGCCAGCGACGTGCCGAACGAGCCGTTCCACATCGACGCCAAGCTCGACCGCCTGGTGCTGCGCAACAACGTCACCATCGCGCCGTTCGCACTCGATATCGCGGGGACGGCCGATCGTCCGTCCGCGCTGACGCTCTCCGGCAAATACGGCAAGGGCGGCAGCGTCGACGGCACCATCCAGCCGGCCGGCAGCGATCGCAAGCTGGTGCTGACCGCGACCGATTTCGGCACCATGGCACGCGGGCTGTTCGGCTTCGCGAGCATCAAGGGCGGCCGTCTCGAGCTGCAGGCGACACTGCACGGCCCGGCCGTGGCGCGGCCGGAAGATGCCGCCGCCAACGACTATGAGGGCGTGGTGCATCTCAAGGATTTTCGCCTGCTCAACCAACCCTTCCTGGCGCGCCTTTTCAGCGCCGGCTCGCTGATCGGCTTCGGCAACCTGATGCAGAACAACGGCATCGCGGTCGACGATCTGCGCATCCCGTTCACCGCCAAGAATGGCGTGCTCGGTATCGTCGACGCACACGCCTCCGGCCCTGCGATCGGCGTCAGCGCCGAGGGCTATATCGACCGGCCGAAAAATGAGATCGCGCTGAAAGGCACGCTGGTGCCGCTGTTCGGACTGAACTCGGTCTTGGGCGTGATCCCGCTGGTCGGCGATCTTCTGGTCTCCAAGCCGGGCGAGGGCATCATCGGCATGACCTACAGCGCCACCGGCGACGCCGACGAGCCGAAGATCAGCATCAACCCCTTGTCGCTGGTCGCGCCGGGCATCCTGCGCCGCATCTTCGAGGGCAAGATGCCGAACGTCGCGAACGCGCCGTCCAACGCGCCGCCGCAGGCCGCGACGCCACCGGCACCCAAATAGCCGTCTGACCAAGCCGTAATGGTGGCGCGCCCGCGCATCGTCTAAGCTCGCGCCTGGCGTGGAGGGCGATATGCGCATTGCGGTACTGTTGGCAACATCGATGGTCCTGTGCGGCGCGACAGGCGCGCTGGCGGGCGAGGCGTGTTTCGCGCCGCAGAGCAACTGGTCGTTCGGCGGCGCCGGTTTCGACAACACCGACGTCGCCAAGCTCGACAAGCACGCCTGTCCGCCCTTCAAGAACTGCCATCTGGGCGCGCCCGACGGCTTCAACTATGCGCTGGTCTACGACAACGGCACCGCCGTCTACATGCTCGGCATGAAGCAGCGTTCCATCGGCCTCGGCGAGAAGCTGCCCTTCGGCGTCACCACGGTGGATACGCCGGACCAGGTGGCGAAGAAGCTCAAGGACGCCGGCCGCAAGCCCGACTACGGCCGTACGCGTGCGATATATCCCGCGAGCGTCGGTCTGCTCTGCCATGACGGTGCGGTGAGCTATCAGTTCGAATTCAACTTCGATGTCATGCACCGGATGACGAACATCAGCGAGACCCCGCTGCACGGCGACCAGATGTACATGGACGACCCCACCAAAAGCTTCACGCCGGTGGATGAGGTCGATCAATAGGGTTCGCACGCGCCCCAATGGTCATGGCCCGCAACAGCGTGTCATCCAGCTGATGCGCCGCAAGCCTTGCGGCGTTCGCGAAGATGTCACCTGGATGGCCCGCTGTTGCCGGCCATGACAACTTTTTGCGTCTCGGCTAAGCCGGCTTCACCAGGACGTGCTTCTTCTTGCCGCTCGAAAGTTTGAGCACGCCGTCGCCCGTCACCGCCGAGGGTTCGACCACGAGGCGCGGATCGCTCACCGCCACGTCGTTGATCTTGAGCCCGTTATTGGCGATCAGCTTGCGCGCCTCGGAGTTCGACGCTGCCAGTCCCGTCGCCACCGCAAGGTTCAACACGCCCTCGGGCAGCTTCAGCGTGAAGGTCGGCAGGCCCTGCGCCAGCGCGCCTTCCTCAAAGGTGCGCCGTGCGGTCTCAGCCGCTTCGTCCGCTGCCGCGCGGCCGTGCAGCACCGCCGTCGCCTCGGTGGCGAGGATCTTCTTGGCGTCGTTCATCTCGGCGCCTTGCAGCGCCTCCAGCCGCGCGATCTCGTCCAACTTCATGTCGGTGAAGAGGCGCAGGAACTTGCCGACGTCGCCGTCCTCGGTGTTGCGCCAGAACTGCCAGTAATCGTAGACGCTCAGCATCTCCTTGTTCAGCCACACCGCGCCCGACACGCTCTTGCCCATCTTGGCGCCCGACGCGGTGGTGATCAGCGGCGTGGTCAGGCCGAACAGCTGAGAGCCGTTCATGCGCCGCCCAAGCTCGATGCCCGATACGACATTGCCCCACTGGTCCGAGCCGCTCGATTGCAGCTTGCAGCCATAGCGTTTGCTGAGTTCGACGAAGTCGTAGGCCTGCATGATGGAGTAGTTGAACTCCAGGAAACTCATAGGCTGCTCGCGCTCGAGGCGCAGGCGCACGCTGTCCATGGTCAGCATGCGGTTGACCGAGAAATGCTTGCCCACCTCGCGCAGGAACGGGATGTATTCGAGCTTGTCGAGCCACTCGGCGTTGTCGACCATGATGGCGTCGGTCGGCCCGTCGCCGAAGTTGAGCAGATGGCGCACGCCCGACAGCATCGATTGCTTGTTGGCCTCGATCTGCTCCGGCGTCAGGATCAGGCGCGTCTCGTCCTTGCCCGACGGATCGCCGGCCTTGGTCGTGCCGCCGCCCATCAGCAGGATCGGACGGTGCCCGGCCTGCTGCAGCCGGCGCAGCGTCATCAGCTGCACCAAATTGCCGATGTGCATCGACTTGGCGGTACAGTCGAAGCCGATATAGGCGGTGACCCGCTCGCCGGCGAACAGCGCATCGAGCTCCTCCGGCGCCGAGCAGTCGTAATAGGCGCCGCGCTCCACGAACGTGCGGAGGAACTGGGAACGGAATTGCGGCGCGGCAGGCATGATGTAGTCTCTCTGCGTTTCAAAGGACGGCGTGTGTAACACAGATGGCCGAGGTCCGGAAAATCATAGGTCTCATGAGCGGAACGTCGCTCGACGGCGTCGACGCCGCCCTGGTCGAGACCGACGGGCAGGACATCGCGATCCCCGGCCCGGCGCTGGGGCTGCCCTATGACCCGCAGATGCGCGCGATGCTGCGCCAGGCGCTCGACGACGCCCAGACCGTGGCCGCGGGCGCGCCGGTCCCCTATTCGATCCGCGATGCCGAGCGCCGCCTGACAGAGGTTCATGCCGACGCCGTCAAGGCGCTTCTGATCAAAGCCAAGCTTTCCGCGCGCCAGGTGGCGCTGGTCGGCTTCCACGGTCAGACCATCCTGCACCGTCCGGCCCAGCACTGGACCTGGCAGATCGGCGACGGTGCGCTGCTGGCCAAGTTCACCGGCATCGATGTGGTGAACGATTTCCGCTCCGCCGACGTGAAGGCGGGCGGGCAGGGTGCACCGCTGGTGCCGCTGTATCACGCGGCGCTGGTGAAGAAGTCCGGAGGCCACGACCTGCCGATCGTCCTCGTGAACATCGGCGGCGTCGCCAACGTGACTTACATCGGCAAGGACGGCGGCGTGCTCGCCTTCGACACCGGCCCGGGCAACGCGCCGATCGACGACTGGATGCACCGCCACTCCGGCAAGCCGGTGGACGAGAACGGCGACGTGGCGCGCACCGGCAAGGTCAACGATGCGGCGCTGAGCAGGATGCTCGACAACCCGTTCTTCGACGTGACGCCGCCCAAATCGCTCGACCGTCTCGACTTCGGCACAAGTGCGGTGGAAGGCCTGTCGCCGCAGGACGGCGCCGCGACGCTCACCGCCTTCACCGCCGCGTCCATCGCCAAGGCACGGGCGCATTTCGCCGACATGCCGAACGCCTGGATCGTCTGCGGCGGTGGCCGTCACAACAGAACGCTGATGGATAGCCTGCGCGCCCGCGTGAATGCGCCGGTGCTCAGCGCCGAGGACGCCGGCTGGAACGGCGATTTCATCGAGGCGGAGGCGTTCGCCTATCTCGCCGCGCGCTCGGTCCAGGGCTTGCCGCTGTCGCTGCCCACCACCACCGGCGTGCGCGAGGCGATGACCGGCGGCAAGCTGCACCGCAACTGAGAGGCGCGCCATGCAAGCGATCTTCGGTGCCTTCCACGACCTCGACATCGGGCAGGAATGCCTGCGTGCCGTTCTGATCTTCGCCTATGGCCTGGTGTTTCTGCGCTTCAGCGGACGGCGCATCTTCGCCGGCTGGTCGCCGCTCGATTTCGTGATCTCGATCATCGCCGGTTCGAGTCTCAGCCGCGCGTTGACCGGCAGCGCACCGCTCTTGGCCACGATGGCCGCCGTCGCGGTGCTGGCGCTGCTGCATTGGAGCTTGTCCTGGGCGGTGGCGCGCAACGAGTGGATATCGCGGTGGGTCGAAGGCCGCGCCGTTGTCCTGGCCGACGACGGCAAGCTCAACGAGCGCGCCCGCCGCCGCCACAACGTCTCGCGCTCCGACCTCGCCGAGGCGCTGCGCCGCGAAGGGCTGGAGGGCCTCGACGACATCGGCGCCACGCGCCGCGTGACGCTTGAGCCCAACGGCAACATCACGGTGCTGAAGAAGGCGTAGAGCCCCGGTTACCGCTCGCCGGTGGCCAGCCAGCCTGCGCAGGCCGTGCCCAGTTCGGTCACGGCACGCTGTTCGTAAGCAGCGGCCTCGGCCGGCGACAGCGTGTCGTGCCAGCGGCCGTTGACGCCCTTGTTGATGAAGACCTCCGCGCCGCCGTCCCAGAACGCGCCGCCGAGCGGCACGCTGGGTGCGGCGTTGGCTTTCATATAGGCGAAGCTGCAATGCTCAAGGATCGCCGGCCAGGCCGCCTCGTCGACGGCGATGCCGAGGAAGTCTGCCATGCGCCGGATCTCGCCCGGCATGTCGGCCTTGAGCTGCCCGAAGTGCAGCATCATCACGTTCGGCAGGTCGCGGATCGCCCACCAGGAGCGGATGTTCTCCCAGAACGGCCACCACGGATATCCGCCGCCCGCCAGCCACTCGTCATAGTACTGCTTGACCGTCGCTGGCGGCCGCACGAGCGGCGGCCCTACGCGGCCCGGCGTGTCGTTCAACAGGTCGTACCAGAGCTGGTTGGCGTTGGCGTGGTGGTTGTACATGCTCCACGCGACGTCCCGCCCGTCGCGGCCGATATAGATGTATTTTGCCTTGGGCGAGAAGACGAGCGTATCGACCGGCAGATGGGTCTTGATGAAGCGGCGATGGGTCTGGGCCTCCACCGCGGGAAGCTTGACCGCTTTCGGCGGCACGCGCAGGTCGAGCCAGGGCGACATCTCCGCGACGGCAAGGCCTTCGGCGCCGTGGAACAGAAGCTGGCTGACGATCTGCTGCACCCAAGTGGTGCCCGATTTCGCATAGGTCGCGATGACGATGTCGTCGTCGCGGAAATGGAAATCGTTCCAGATCGTAGAGTCGAAGTGATGGTTGTGGAATTCCCGCGTCTTGCGCGGCCATGCGATCGTGCTCATGGGCCTCCCGGCGGGTTCGTCTACCGCCCTTCGCGCGGCTTGCTCATCATCTCGCGCACGTAACCCTCGACCGTCTCGACGACGTCGGCCTCGTGCTTGTCGAAGAAGTGGTTGGCGCCTTCGATCTTTTCGTAGGTGATCTTGATGCCCTTCTGCGCCGTCAGCCGGTCGACCAGCTTCTGCACGTCGGGCTCCGGCACCACCTGATCGCGCGTGCCGTGGACGATGATGCCCGAGGCCGGGCAGGGCGCCAGGAAGGCGAAATCGTACATCGACGCCGGTGGCGCGATCGACACGAAACCGGTGATCTCCGGCCGGCGCATCAGAAGCTGCATCCCGATCCAGGCGCCGAACGACACGCCGCATACCCATACATTCGACGGGTTCGGATAGAGCGTGTTCATCCAGTCCAGCACGGCGGCGGCATCCGAAAGCTCGCCCGAGCCGCTGTCGAAAGTTCCCTGGCTGCGCCCGACGCCCCGGAAGTTGAAGCGCACTGTGGTGCAGCCGAGCCGGTGGAAGGAGTGGAAGAGGTCGTAGACCAGCGGATTGTTCATCGTCCCGCCGAACTGCGGGTGCGGGTGCAGGATCAGCGCCATGGGCGCGCCGGCGGCCTTCTGGCGCTGGTAGCGGACTTCGATGCGCCCCGCGGGACCGGGCAGGATAATGTCAGGCATGGAGCGGCTTTCTGAGGGATTTAACAGCGTGGCGATAGGACTTTCCCGCGCCGAATAACCCGGAAATCGGCAGGGTATTCAAGGTATTGCAGCCATGCAGGGAGTGCGTCACAGCAATACTTGACCGCCTAAGTAGGGAAACCTATATCCGCCTAGAGGATTCCAGCGCGGCCGGGGCCGCTTCTTACACCGACTAGGCCCCTCGAACGCAAGCAAAACGCGCATCCGGCAAAGGAGAAGGCAATGCGGCTCAGCACCAAAGGACGTTACGCCGTGATGGCGATGGCCGATCTGGCCCAGCACGAAGCCGCCAACAAGCCGGTTTCGCTGGCGGATATCGCGGCGCGGCAGGAGATTTCGCTCTCTTATCTCGAGCAGTTGTTCGCCAAGCTGCGCCGTGGCGGCCTGGTGAAGAGCGTGCGCGGCCCCGGCGGCGGCTATCGCCTCAGCCGGCCGGCGGCGGAACTTCGCATCGCCGACGTGATCGTCGCGGTGGACGAGCCGATCGCCGCCACGCGTTGCCAGCCGGGCACCTCCAAGGGCTGCGCCGCCGGCGGCGCGCGCTGCGTCACGCACGATCTGTGGGAAGAACTCGGCCGCCAGATTCATGTGTTCCTCTCCTCCGTGTCGCTCGCCGACGTCGTGGAGAAGCGCGTGCTCGGCCGCAGCCAGCCCTGCGCCAACGGCCCGGCCGCCAACACGCCCGAACCCGCCGAAGAAGCGGCCTGATCGATCGGCTGGTGATGGCGTATCTGGACCACAACGCGACGTCGCCGCTGCGCGCCGAAGCCAAGGCCGCGATGGTCAAGGCATTGGAGCGCACGGGCAACCCGTCCTCGGTGCACGCCGACGGGCGCGCCGCGCGCGCCGTGGTCGAGGAAGCGCGCGAGCAGGTCGCCGCGTTTGCCGGCGCCAAGCCGGGCGAAGTGATCTTCACCAGCGGCGGCACCGAAGCCAACGTGCTGGCGCTGCGCGGCGCCGTCACGGCGGCGCTGGAATCCGGCGAGCGCATCATCCGCCTTTTCGTCGCAGCAACCGCGCATGACAGCGTACGTGCCACGGCCGCCGCGCTCGCCGAGACGACGCCGGGCCTGCGCCTCACCGAGATCGCGGTCGACGAGAACGGCCGCATCGAGCCGGAGCATCTGCGCAGTGTGCTGATGAACGGCAAGGGGCGCGCACTGGTGTCGCTGATCTTCGCCAACAACGAGACCGGCGTGATCGAGGACATCGCGGGCCTCGCCGCGATCCTGCGTGCCGAGGGCGGCGAGGACGCGCTGTTGCATGTCGATGCGGTGTCGAGCGGCTATGCGCCGATCCGCTTCTCGGCGTGGGGTGCCGATTATCTTTCGCTCGCCGCGCACAAGATCGGCGGTCCGCAGGGCGTCGGCGCGCTGGTCGCGCGCGAAGGCGTGCCGCTGGCGCCGCTCTTCCCCGGCAGCCAGGAGATGCGCCGCCGTGCTGGCACCGAGAACGTCGCCGGGATCGCCGGTTTCGGCGCAGCCGCCCGCGCGCTACAGGCCAATTTCGATTCCGAAAGCCACATCGTCGCCGGCATCCGCGAGAACTTCGAGATCGCGCTGCGTCATCTGGCGCCCAATGTCATTATCTTCGGCGTGGACGAACTGCGCCAGAAGAACGTCAGCGCCTTCGCTATCCCGCAGCTTCAGGCCGAGACCGCGCTGATGGCGCTCGACCTCGACGGCATTTCGGTGAGTTCCGGTGCCGCCTGTTCCTCGGGCAAGGTCGGCGCCTCGCATGTCCTGGCCGCGATGGGCGTGCCGGAAAGCCTGGCGCGCTGTGCATTGCGCGTGAGTTTCGCATCCGACACCGGCATCGCCGTGCAAAGCGCGTTCCTTGCCTCATTGAAGACATTGCTGAGTCGCAAGATGGCGCTCGCCAAAGGAGCCGCCTGATGTCCGTCGCACGCGAAACCAAGAAGCAAGTCGCCGAGCTCGGCGAGAAGTACAAATACGGCTTCGTCACCGACATCGAGATGGAGCGCGCGCCCAAGGGCCTCAATGAGGACACGGTGCGCTACATCTCGGCCAAGAAGGACGAGCCGGCGTGGATGCTCGAATGGCGCCTCGGCGCCTTCGCGCGCTGGAAGGAGATGAAGGAGCCCAACTGGGCCCGCGTCCACTACCAGAAGATCGACTACCAGGATTCCTATTACTACGCCGCGCCCAAGAACACACCGCTCAAGCAGAGCCTCGACGAAGTCGATCCCAAACTGCTGGAGACCTACAAGAAGCTCGGCATTCCGCTGCACGAGCAGATGGCGCTGGCCGGCGTCGCGGTGGACGCGGTGTTCGACAGCGTCAGCGTCGCCACGACCTTCAAGGAGAAGCTCAACGAGGCGGGCGTGATCTTCTGCCCGATCAGCGAGGCGATCCGCGATCACGGCGAGTTGGTGCGCAAATATCTCGGCAGCGTCGTGCCGGTGACCGACAATTTCTTCGCCACGCTGAACTCGGCGGTGTTCTCCGATGGCACCTTCGTCTATGTGCCCAAAGGCGTGCGCTGCCCGATGGAGCTGTCGACCTATTTCCGCATCAACGCGTCGGAGACCGGCCAGTTCGAGCGCACGCTGATCGTCGCCGACGAGGGCTCTTATGTGAGCTATTTGGAAGGTTGCACCGCGCCCAAGCGCGACGAGAACCAGCTGCATGCCGCGGTGGTCGAGCTGGTTGCGCTGGAAGGCGCCGAGATCAAATACTCGACGGTGCAGAATTGGTATCCCGGCGACGAAGAGGGCAAGGGCGGCATCTTCAACTTCGTGACCAAGCGCGGCGACTGCCGCGGCAACCGCTCCAAGATCAGCTGGACGCAGGTGGAGACCGGTTCCGCGATCACCTGGAAGTATCCGAGCTGCATCCTGCGCGGCGACGACACGGTGGGCGAGTTCTACTCCATCGCCATCGCCAACAATTTCCAGCAGGCCGACACCGGCACCAAGATGATCCATCTGGGCAAAAACACGCGCAGCCGCATCATCTCCAAGGGCATCAGCGCCGGCCGCGCCCAGAACACCTATCGCGGCCTCGTCAGCGTGCATCCCAAGGCGAAGAACGCGCGCAACTACACGCAATGTGACTCGCTGCTGATCGGCGGCAAGTGCGGCGCCCATACTGTGCCTTACATCGAAAGCCGCAATCCCACGGCGCGCATCGAGCACGAGGCGACGACCTCGAAGATCGCAGAGGACCAGTTGTTCTACTGCCTGCAGCGCGGCATCCCGCACGAAGAAGCCGTTGCGCTGATCGTCAACGGCTTCTGCAAGGAAGTGCTCCAGCAGCTGCCGATGGAATTCGCGGTCGAGGCGCAGAAGCTGGTCGGCATTTCGCTGGAAGGAAGCGTCGGATGATGCGCCGTCCCACTCCGTTGTCATGGTCCGCAAAAGCGGGCCATCCAGGTGGTCGTAGAACTGCCTGCATCAGTATTGGCTCACCAACTGGATGGCCCGCTTTTGCGGGCCATGACAGTGGGAGCTCGGAAGGTTATGCGAACTATCATGCTTGAGATCAAAGACCTGCACGTCGCCGTGGATGGCAAGGAAATCCTGAAGGGCCTGACGCTCAACATCGCAGCGGGGCAGGTGCATGCCATCATGGGGCCGAACGGCTCGGGCAAGTCGACGCTGTCCTATGTGCTCGCGGGCCGCGCGGGTTACGACATCACGTCGGGCACGATCCGCTACAACGGCGAAAACCTTGCCGAGATGAAGCCCGAGGACCGCGCCGCCAAGGGCGTGTTTCTGGCGATGCAATATCCGGTCGAGATTCCCGGCGTCACCACGCTCACCTTCCTCAAGACCGCGCTCAATGCCCAGCGCCGGGCGCGCGGCGAGAAGGAGTTCGACGCGATGAGCGTGCTCAAGCTCGTGCGCGGCAAGGCGGCGAGCCTGAAGGTCACCGAGGAAATGCTGAAGCGCGCCCTCAATGTCGGTTTCTCCGGTGGCGAGAAGAAGCGGCTCGAGATCCTGCAGATGTCTCTCTTTGAGCCCAAGCTCGCGATCCTCGACGAAACCGACAGCGGCCTCGACATCGACGCGCTGAAGCTGGTCGCCGAAGGCGTCAATACGCTGCGCTCGCCCGAGCGCGCCATGCTGGTGATCACCCATTACCAGCGCCTGCTCGACTACATCGTGCCGGACCGCATTCATGTGCTCGCCAAGGGCCGCATCGTGGCGGAGGGCGGCAAGGAGCTGGCGCACGAGCTCGAAGCCAAGGGCTACGAGCACATCGTGGGCAAGGCGGCATGAACGCGAACGCGCATTGGCTGGACGCGCGCCGTGCCGAAGCCGCGAACCGCTTCGCCGCGCTCGGCGTGCCGCACCGCCGGGTCGAGGATTGGAAATATTCCGATCTGAAATCGGCGATCGACGGTGCCAACGACGACGCGGCAGCGCAGTGGTCGCTCGCTGCGTTGCCCGATGGTGTCGAGAGTTTCGATCTCGCGCAGGCGGATGCGCCCGACTGGGTGCGCAAGCATTTCGGTACGCTGCCGCAGAACGCGATGGCGTCTGCCTCCTTCGCGCAGGCCCGTAGTGGTGTTGCATTGCGCGTGACGAAGGCCGCCGCCGCCGTTCGCCTTGCATTCGCGGAGGCAGGCAGTGCCCGCGGACTCGTCGTGCTCGAGGACGGCGCATCGCTAACGCTCTGTGAGGATTTCGAAACCGTCGGCTTTACCAATATCGGCGTCGAGATCGTGGTCGGCGCGAACGCCCAGCTGACTCATATCCGCATGGCGCTGCTCTCGGACGCGGTGCAGGTCGAGGAATATGCCGTGCGGATCGCGCGTGGCGGCGTCTATCGCGCGCATCTGTTCAACGGCGGCGCCAAGCTGTCGCGCGCCGAATTCCAGATCGCGCTGGCGGGTGAGAATGCGTCGGCACAACTCTCCGGCGTCTCGGTGCTCGGCGACGGCGCGCATGCCGACGTCACCACGCATGTCGTCCACGCCGTCGGCCACACCACCAGCACGCAGCTCTTCAAGCACGTCGCCGGCGGCAAATCTCGCGCCGTTTATCAGGGGCGCGTCACGGTGGAGCAAGGCGCCGACAAGTCCGACTCCCGCCAGACCGCCAAGGCGTTGTTGATGGGCGAGCGCGCCGAGGCCGACCTTAAGCCCGAGCTCGAGATTTTTGCCGACGACGTGAAATGCGCCCACGGCGCCGCGGTTGGCGATCTCGATGACGCCTCGCTCTTCTATCTTCGCGCCCGCGGCATCCCGGAGGCTGAGGCGCGCAACATGCTGGTCCGTGCCTTTCTGGAAGAGGCCGTCGACGAGATCGCGGATGAGGCGCTGCGCGAGACGGTATGGGCTTCGGTCGAGGCCGCGCTGCCCAAGGCGATGCTGCCATGACCGCGCAGGGCAAGATCGCGTCTGCTTTCGATCCTGTCGCCGCGCGCGGGGATTTCGAGATCCTGTCGAAGCAGGTCTACGGTAAGCCGCTGGTCTATCTCGACAACGGCGCCAGCGCGCAGAAGCCGCGCCAGGTCCTCGATGCCATGCGCAATTTCGCGGCGTCCGATTACGCCAATGTCCATCGCGGCGTGCATTATCTTTCCGGCAAGGCGACCGACGCGTATGAGGCCGCGCGCCGCACGGTGCAGAAATTCCTGAACGCCGCGCGCGAGGACGAGGTCGTCTTCACCAAAGGCGGTACCGAGGCGATCAACCTCGTCGCCGCCTCCTACCTCGCGCCGCGCATCCAGCCGGGCGACGAGATCGTGCTCAGCGTGATGGAGCATCACTCCAACATCGTGCCGTGGCACTTCCTGCGCGAGCGCCAGGGCGCTGTGCTGCGGTGGGTCGACGTCCGCGACGACGGCAGCCTCGACATCGAGGCGCTCGACGCCGCGGTCGGCCCGAAGACCAAGCTCGTCGCGATCACGCACATCTCCAACGTGCTCGGCACCGTCACGCCGCTGAAGGAGATCGTGGCGCGCGCCCACGCCAAGGGTGTGCCGGTGCTGGCCGACGGAGCCCAGGGCGCCGTACACGAGATCGTCGACGTGCGCGACCTCGACGTCGATTTCTACGTCCTCACCGGGCACAAGCTCTACGGCCCCACCGGCATCGGCGCGCTTTACGGCAAGCGGGCGCTGCTCAAGCAGATGCGGCCCTACAATGGCGGCGGCGAGATGATCCGCGAGGTCACGCGCGATATCGTCACCTATGCCGATCCGCCGGCGCGGTTCGAGGCCGGCACGCCGCCGATCGTCGAAAGCGTCGGCCTGGCCGCGGCGCTGGATTACATGAATTCCTTCGACCGCGCCGCGGTGCGCGCGCACGAGCACGACCTGCTGACCTATGCTCGCGAGGGCGTGCGGCAGTTCAACTGGCTGCGCGTCATCGGCGACGCGCCGCACAAGGCGTCGATCCTATCCTTCGAGGCCGACGGCATGCATGCGCACGATCTTGCCACCATCCTCGACCGCGAGGGCGTCGCGGTGCGCGCCGGCCACCATTGCGCCCAGCCCCTGATGGAGCGGTTCGGCGTCGCCTCCACCACCCGCGCGAGCTTCGCGCTCTACAACACCCGCGCCGAGGTCGACGTCCTTTTGGACGCGCTCGCCAAGGCGCGGAAGATATTGAGCTGACCATGGACGACACGCTGCGCGAGCTGTACCAGGAGGTGATCCTCGATCACTCCAAGCATCCGCGCCATTTCGGCAAGCTGACCGATGCCACCAACACGGCGCAGGGCCATAACCCGCTGTGCGGCGACCGCGTGACGGTGCAGCTGATCGTCGACAACGACGACCGCATCGCCGACATCAAGTTCGAAGGAAAGGGCTGCGCCATCAGCCAGGCATCAGCCTCGCTGATGACCGACATGGTGGTCGGCCGCACCGTGGCGGAAGCGGAAAAGCTGATGGGCGGTTTCCTGAACCTGGTGAAGGGCGAAGAGGTCGAGGGCCTCGATGCCGATGACCGCGAGCGGCTCGACGTGATGGCCGGCGTATCGGCGTTCCCGATGCGCGTGAAATGCGCCACGCTCGCCTGGCATACGATGAAGTCTGCGTTGGAAGGCGGCGACGCGACATGAGCGATGCACCCAACAAGGCCGAGATCGTGCCGACCGGCTCCGCACTCAGCGAAGACGTGCTGCGCGACTTCACGATCCGGCTCGTGAGCGCGCTGAAGACCGTCTACGATCCTGAGATTCCGGTCGACATCTACGAACTCGGCCTGATCTACAAGGTCGACGTCGCGGACAACATGGACGTGACGGTGGACATGACGCTCACGGCGCCAGGTTGCCCCGTCGCGGGCGAAATGCCGGGCATGGTGCAGTCGGCGTTGGAAACCGTCGACGGCATCGGCGCGGTGACGGTGAACATGACCTTCGATCCGCCCTGGACGCCCGAACGGATGAGCGAAGAAGCCAAACTCGAACTCAATATGTATTGAGGCGAAAGATGACCACGACGCAGACGATCACGCCCGCCAAGCCCCGCCGCGAACGCCCCAAGGCGGTGCGCCTCACCGATGCCGCCGCGGCGCGCATCCGCGATATCATGGCGGACGCCGACGGCAAATATCAAGGCGTGCGCGTCGGCGTGACCAACGGCGGCTGCGCCGGCATGAGCTACACGATGGACTATGCCGAGGACGTCAAGCCGCTCGACGAGGTGGTCGAGGACAAGGGCGTGAAGATCTTCATCGATCCCAAGGCGATCCTGTTCCTGATCGGCACCGAGATGGACTTCGTGACCGAGAAGTTCGGCGCGCGCTTCACCTTCAACAATCCGAACCAGACGGCCGCCTGCGGCTGCGGCGAGAGCGTGTCGATCACGCCGGCCAAGGCAGACTGAAGCGCCTCACCAGGGCAGCGGGCCTTCGTCGTTCGAATAGCTGCCGGTCGGACCGTCGTCGCCGAGCAGCGCCAGGCGCACCGGCTCGCGGGCGCCTTCTTCCACCGTCCGCGTGCCCATGAAGTTGTTGAGCGCCGTCTTGGTGTAGCCGGGGCAGGCGGCGTTGACCTTGATGCCCTCCGCCGCCAGGTCGAGTGCCAGGCCCACCGTCACCGCGTTGAGCGCGGTCTTCGATGCCGAATACATCCCATAGATCGAACGCAGATGCTCGCCGCCGGGGCCGAGCGTGCGGGTGAGCGAGCCGACGCCGCTCGACACGTTCACGATGCGCGCCGCTTTCGACTTGCGCAGCAGGGGTAGCATCGCCTGCGTCACCGCGATGACGCCGAAGACGTTCGTCTCGTAGATCGTCCGGATGTCGTCCAGCGGGGCGCTGCTGATGCGGCCGTTTTTCACGATATCCTCCACCACGCCTTGCGGATGGCCGATCTTCGAGATGCCGGCGTTGTTGATCAGGATATCGAGCCGGCCGAATTCTGCGCCGATGCGTTGCGCCGCGGCTGCGATGGAGGCGGCGCCCGTCACGTCGAGCTGGATCGCGTGGGCACCGGCGCCGATGTCGCGCGCGGCCATCTCGCCGTTCGCGAGGTTGCGCGAGCCAACGAGCACGGTCAGGCCCTTGGCGACGAGGTCCTTGGCGATCTGGAGTCCGATACCCTGGTTGGCGCCGGTAACGAGGGCGATGCGTTTGTCGGTCATGCTGGTCTCCTTTTCGGGGCTGCGCTATAAGCACAAGCGGAACGGTATTCCGTTTATACGGAACAGTGTTCCGTTTAGCAAGGGGCATCGGTGCCGAAACCGCGGGAACATCCGGAGGAGGGCAGCAAATCCTCCAAGCGCGCCGATGCGCAGCGCAACACCGAGGCGTTGCTGAAGGCGGCCCTGGCGGTGTTCGCCAAATCGGGCGTCGATGCGCCGGTGCGCGAGATCGCGCAGAAGGCCGGCGTCGGCGTCGGCACGGTCTATCGCCATTTTCCGCAGCGCTCGGACCTCATCGTCGCGGTGTTCCGGCAAGAGGTCGACGCCTGCGCCGATGCGGCGGCGGTGCTGGCCGCGAAATATCCGCCGACCGAGGCGCTGTCGCGCTGGATGCTGCGTTTCACGGAGTTCGTGGCGGCCAAACGCGGCTTGGCGGCCGCGCTGCATTCCGGCGATCCGGCCTATGAGCCGCTGCCGGCCTATTACGATGGCAGGCTGCGGCCCGCGCTGGCGATGCTGCTGGACCGCGCCGTCGCGGCGGGCGAGATCCGGGCCGGCGTCGCGCCGGGCGATCTGCTCAGCGCCGCCGTCAGCCTGTGCCGTCCCGCCTACGACGTCGCGCCGGATCATACGCAGCGCATGCTCGGGCTCCTGATCGACGGCCTGCGCTATGGAGTTGGCGCGCGATGAGCGATCCGCACCGCTTCGACGATCTCTTCGCCGACTTCGGACCGATCCGCCTGCGCCGCTTCTTCGGCGGCGAGGGCATCTATGCCGGCGATGTGATGATCGGCATGGTGTTCAACGCCGACACGATCTACTTCAAGACCGACCCCGATACGCGCAAGGCATTCGACGCAGAAGGCTCAAAGCCCTTCACCTTCCAGAAGGGCGGCGAGACCGTCGTCACCACATGGCTGTCGCTGCCCGACCGGCTCTATGACGAAACCGAGGAGCTGGCGCGCTGGGCCCGCGCCGCACTGGCGGTCGCGCAAGCCGCGCCCACCGCCAAGAAAAAGGCGCGCAAGGCGGCATCTGCCCCGCGCGCCCGCACCAAAAGGCGCTGATCCGGCTATTGCTGGACCAGACTGCCGTTGTTGTTGCCGACATTGTTGATCGACAGGCTGGTCGAGTTCGCCGAGCCGCTCGACGTGCGGCAATAGGCGTTCAGCGTCACGATCGGGCCGTTGGTCGAGATCATGATCGAGCCGCAACTCTGCTGAAAGCTGCTGGCGCCCGTGCCCTGGGTCAGCTTGCCGTTCACATTCGAGATGCCCATCAGCACCAAACTGGTCGCATGCGGCATGCCGTTGGATTGCAGGCAGGTCGACGCGATGGTCGCCTGGCCCGACGCGCTCCACTGGAAGCTGGTGTTGGAGCAGGTATACGGGAACGAGCTGTTGGCGCTCGCCGGCGAGGCTAGCAGCGCGGCGGTCAACGCGAACGCGGACGCAAAGATTACCTTTTTCATGACAGTCCCCTTGCTTTCGAAATGGCGCACGATCAAAGGAGCGGCAGGGAACTGGCGTCAATAAGGGCACTCGTCCAAGAAAAACGAAATATCGAGCAAATAAAGCCATCTGGCGAATTCGATCCCCTTATTTGAGGGGGACGAAAAGAAAAGGGCGCGGCCCCCGGGGGGACCGCGCCCGCTTTTACGCGAAACGGGCGTTTACCAGAGGTGAACGCGCTGGTCCGGCGGCAGGTAGTACTTGTCGCCCGGCTTCACGCCGAACGCCGCATACCAGCCGTCGACGTTGCGCACCGGGCCGACCGTGCGCCAATGCGGCGGCGAGTGCGGGTTGGTCAGCACCTGGGCTCGCATCGCGCCGTCGCGATATTTGCCGCGCCACACCTGCGCGAAGGCGAGGAAGAAGCGCTGGTCGCCGGTGAAGCCGTCCAGCACAGGCGCCTTCTTGCCGCCGAGCGAGGCGTGATAGGCCTGCAGCGAGATCGCCACGCCCGACAGGTCGCCGATGTTCTCGCCCATCGTCAGCTTGCCGTTGACGTGCAGGCCCGGGATGCCCTCATAGGCGTCGTACTGCGAGCCCAGCATCGACACCCGCTCTTCGAACGCCTTGCGGTCGGTGTCGGTCCACCAGCTCTCCAAGATGCCGCCGCCGGTGTACTTGGAGCCCTGGTCGTCGAAGCCGTGGCCGATCTCGTGTCCGATCACGACGCCGATGCCGCCATAGTTCACCGCGTCGTCCGCATTGGGATCGAAGAACGGCGGCTGCAGGATCGCGGCCGGAAAGAAGATCGAGTTGAACGACTGGGTGTAGTAGGCATTCACCGTCGACGGCGTCATGAACCACTCGTTGCGGTCGACCGGCTGGTCGAGCCGCGCGACGCGGTACTGCCATTCGAAGGCGTTGGATCGCGCGATGTCGCCGACGAGGTCGTCGCGCTTGATGACGAGGCCGGAGAAGTCGCGCCACTTGTCGGTGTAGCCGACATGGGGCGTGAAGGCGTGCAGCTTGTCGAGCGCCTTCTGCTTGGTCACGTCGCTCATCCAGCTGATCTTGCGGATGTCGGCGTCATAGGCGGCGACGATGTTGGCGACCAGCTTTTCGGCCTTGGCTTTGGTCTCCGGCGGGAAGTACTTCGCTGCATAGAGCTTGCCGAAAGGATGCGGCAGCACCGCGTCGATCAGGTGCACGGCGCGCGTGTCGCGCGGCAGCTGGGTGTCCTGGCCGCCGATCACCTTGCCGTAGAACGCGAAATCCGCGTCGTCGATCGCCTTGGGCAGGTAGTCCGCCTCGGCGTGCAGCGTGTGGATGGCCAAATAGTCCTTCCACACGTCGAGCGGCGTCTTGGCGAAGGTCGCGGCAAGACCCGGCATGGCGGTGTTCTCGCGCACCACAAGCTTGCGGTTGGCGCCGATGCCCTGCGCCTTGAAGAAGTCGGCCCAGCCGAAGCCCGGCGCCATCTTGGCGAGGTCGCCGACGGTCATCGGGTTGTAGGTCTTGTCGGCGTCGCGCCGCGCGGCCGAAGCCCAGTGCGACTGCGCGATGCTCTCTTCCAGCGCATAGACCGCGGCGGCACGCGCCTCCACGTCCTTGGTCGCGCCGGAGAGGCCCAGCATGGTCGCGAGGTACTTCTTGTAGGCATCGCGCGTCGCGTTGATGCCCGCGTCGTCGGTCTTCAGATAGTAGTCGCGATTCGGCATGCCAAGACCGGCCTGCGTCACCGTCACGACGTAGATATTGGAGTTCTTCGGATCGGCGTTGATGCGGTCGGCGGCGATGGCGGCGCCTTCGGCCTGCGCCGCGAAGGACTGATCGCCCATCAGCGCTGCGACGTCGTCCAGCGACTTCAGCGCCGCGATGCGCGCCAGGGCCGGCTTGACCGGATCGAGACCGCGGGCCTCGATCGCCGCGGTGTCGGTGAAGCCGTCATAGAGGTCGAGGATCTGGTGCTCCTCGGGCGTCAGCGACGCGGGGTCTTTCTTGTGCAGGTCCGCGATCAGGTCTTTCATGCGCTGCTCGGACAGAATCTGCAGCGTCTGGAACGAGCCGATCGATGTGCGGTCCGCCGGGATCTCGGCGCGCTTGAACCACGCACCGTTGGCGTAGTCGAAGAAGTCGTCGCCGGGCTTGACGCTGGTGTCCATGCCGCCGAGGTCGAAGCCCCAGGCTCCGATGGCCGCGTGGCCGCTCGTCGCCGCCGGCGTGGCGGCCATGGCGAGACAGGCGACGCTCGCCAGCCCTGCCAATGCGATTGCGAATTTTCTCATGGTTTCCCTCTCGAAGATATTCAACGGCTTTCCGCAATCGTCATCCCCGGGTCTTGTCTCGGGGATCCACGATCGCATTGCTGCAGGCGATGGCCGGGCCCTCTTACGCTGTCGCTAAGAGGCCCGGCCATGACGTTAAAGAGTAGGCACTGTCCTCACCACACCGGCACGCGCTTGTCGGGCGGCAGGTAGTATTTGTCGGTCGGCTTGATGTCGAAGGCCTGGTACCAGCCCTCGGTGTTGCGCACCACGCCGTTGACCCGGTACTCGGACGGGCTGTGCGGGTTCGACAGCACTTGGGCGCGGATGGCATCCGGGCGGTGCGTCTCGCGCCAGCTTTGCGCATAGGCGATGTAGAAACGCTGGTCGCCGGTGTAACCATCGAGCACCGGCGCCGGCTTGCCGTGCAGCGAGATGTGATACGCCTTCAGCGCGATCACCAGGCCGGCAATGTCGGCGATGTTCTCGCCCAGCGTCAGCTTGCCATTGATGTGCAGGCCTGGAAGCGGCGTGTACTGGTCGTACTGCGCCGCCACCGCGTCGGTGCGCTGCTTGAACTTCCCAAGGTCGTCCGGCGTGAACCAGTTCACCAGGTTGCCCTTGGAGTCGTATTTGGCGCCCTGGTCGTCGAACGAATGGCTGAGCTCGTGGCCGATCGTGGCGCCGATCTCGCCATAGTTCACCGCGTCGTCGGCGTTGGGATCGAAATAGGGCGGTTGCAGGATGCCGGCCGGGAACACGACTTCGTTCTGGTTCGGATTGTTGTAGGCGTTGTTGGTCGGCGGCGTCATGCCCCATTCGGTGCGGTCGACCGGCTGATCGAAGCGCTTGATCTCGCGATTCCACTCGAACACGGTGGTGTTCTTGATGTCCTGGACCAGCGCATTGCGGTCGATCTGAAGCGCCGAGTAGTCCCGGAACGTGTCGGGATAGCCGATCTTCATCATCGTCGCATGCAGCTTCTCTTCGGCCTTGGCGCGCGTCGCCGGGCTCATCCAGGCCAGCGTCTTGATGTCCTCGCCGTAGGCCTCGATCAGGTTCTTGACCAGCTGCAGCGCCTTGGCCTTCGCATCGGGCGGGAAGTACTTGGCGACGTAGAGCTTGCCGAGCGCCTCACCCATCGCGCCGTCGAGCAGGTGGATGCCGCGGGTCTCGCGCGGCAGCTGCGCCGTCTTGCCCTGCAGCGCCGTGCCGTAGAATGCGAAGTCGGTGTCGTCGACCTTCTTGGGCAGGTACGCCGCGAAGTGGTGCAGATAGCGCGTCAGCATGTAGTCGCGCCACACCTCGACCGGCGTCGTCGCGAAGACGTGCGCCAGCTGCGGGAAGGCGGACTTCTCGCTCACCACGATGCGCTGCGCGCCGCCCTTCTCGGAGAAGCCGCCGGCGGTAAAGAACGCATCCCAATCGAAGCCGGGCGCGAACTTCTTGAGGTCGGCGACGCTCATCGGATTGTAGGTCTTCTCGGCGTCGCGGCGATCCGCGGCCGCCCAGCTCACCTTCGCCATGGCGAGCTCGAGGTCGTAGACCTTCTGCGCCCGGCCGGCCGCGTTGTCCTGGCCTGCGATGGCCAGCATGTCGGCGAGGTATTTCTTGTACGCGCCTTGCGTCTTCACGATCTCGGCATCGGTCTTCAGATAGTAGTCGCGGTCCGGCATGCCGAGGCCCGACTGGTAGAGCTTGAACGCGTAGATCGACGAGTTCTTGTCGTCGCCGCCGATGTAATCGCCGAACGGTCCATCGAGGCCGAGCGCCGGATCGCCGACCGCCGCCGCGACGTCGCTGAGCGACTTGTAGGCCTTGATCTTGGCGAGATCGGACGAGGCCGGCTTCAAGCCGTTGGCCTCGATCTGCTTGGCGTCCATATAGGCGTTGTAGAGGTCGCGCAGCTTGCGCCCCTCGGGCGTCAGCTGGGCGTCGGGCGTCTTGGCGAGCGTGTCGACCAGGCTTTTCAGCTTGGCATCGTTCTGCAGGTCGAGTTCGAGGTTCACGCCGGCATAGGTGCGGTCGGCGGGGATCGCCGCTTTCTTCACCCAATTGCCGTTGGCATACAGGAAGAAGTCGTCGCCGGGCTTCACGCTCTTGTCGACATAGGAAAGTTCGACGCCCCACGGCTTGACCGCCGGCGTGCCTGCGAGCGCCCCGAGAATCCCAGTGGCGCCCATCGCGGCAACCGCCGCGCCCAAAAGAAGAATGCGTTTCATCGTTATCCTCGTAGCTCGTAAAGAAAAAGTGCCGCCGGGAGGTCCCGGCGGCACGGTTCAGGTCTTACCAGAGATGCACCCGCTTATCCGGCGGGAGGTAGTACTTCTCGCCCGGCTGCGCATGGAACGCGTCGTACCAGGCATCGGTGTTGCGCGTCGCGCTGATCACACGGAAGTTGCCCGGCGCGTGCTCGTTGGACAGGACCTGCGCGCGCAGCGTGTTGTCGCGCACCTTCTGCCGCCAGATCTGGCCGTAGGACAGGAAGAAGCGCTGGTCGCCCGTGTAGCCGTCGAGCACCGGCGCCGGCTTGCCGTTCAGAGACAGGTGATAGGCCTTGTAGGCGATGGTGATGCCGGCCAGGTCCGCGATGTCCTCGCCCAGCGTGTTGGCGCCGATGACGTGCAGGCCGGGCAGGGCCTCATAGGCGTCGAACTGCGCCGACAGCGCGTCGGTGCGGGCCTTGAACGCCTTGAAGTCGTCCGCCGTCCACCAGTCGCGCAGCACGCCATTGCCGTCGTATTTGGCGCCTTGGTCGTCGAAGCCGTGGCTCATCTCATGCCCGATGACGGCGCCGATGCCGCCATAGTTCACCGCGTCGTCCGCGTTGGGATCGAAGAACGGCGCCTGCAGGATCGCGGCGGGGAACACGATCTTGTTCGCCGACGGATCGTAGTAGGCGTTCACCGTCTGCGGGGTCATGCCCCACTCGGCCTTGTCGACCGGCTGGTCGAGGCGCTTGACCTGGCGGTTCCACTCGAACTCGACGCCCGCTTCCGTGTCGTCCAGCAGCATGCCGGGCTTCACGGTATAGTTGGCGTAGTCGATCCATTTGTCGGTGTAGCCGACATAGGGCGTGAACTTGTGGAGCTTCTCCAGCGCCTTCTCGCGCGTCTCCTTCGACATCCAGCTGAGCGTGCGGATGTCGGCGTCGTAGGTCTTGATCAGGTTGGCGACCAGCTCCTGCGCCTTCGCCTTGGCGATCGGCGGGAAGTACTTGGCGACATAGATCTTGCCCAGCGCGTCGCCGAGCTCGCCGTCGAGCAGGTGCACGCCGCGCGTCTCGCGGTCCAGCTGCTGCGGCTGGTCGAGCAGCACGGTGCCGTAGAACGCGAAATCGCGCGCGTCGAACGCCTTGGGCAGGAACGCCGCGTGCGCGTGCAGGTAATGCACGGTCATGTAGTCTTTCCACACCGACAGCGGCGTGGCGGCGAACAGCTTGCCGAGGCCCGGGAAGGCCGACTTCTGCGTCACCACGACGACGCGCTCGCCCTTCGGCCCGGTCATCGGGACCGACGCGGCGGCGAAGTAGGAGTCCCAAGGGAAGTCCGGCACCAGCTTCTTGAGGTCCGACACCGTCATCGGATTGTAGGTCTTGTCTTCGTCGCGGTTCTCGGCACGCGTCCAGTGCAGCTGCGCGATCTTGGTCTCGAGATCGTAGATCGCGGCTGCGCGTGGCGCCGCATCCTTGACGCCGGCCAGCGTCAGCATGTCGGCGAGATACGCCTTGTAGGCATCGCGCTGCTTGGCGAGGGCCGCGTCGTCGCGCAGATAGTAGTCGCGGTCGGGCAGGCCGAGGCCGCCCTGGCTGACCACCACGGAGTAGGAATTGGGGTCTTTCTCGTCGACGCCGATGTTGAGGTCGAAGACGCTCGCGATGCCCAGGCGCGGGGCGGACATCAGCGCGGCGACGTCGGCGAGGTTCTTGGCATGGTCGATCGCGGCGAGGTCGGCGGCGGCCGGTTTGAGGCCGGGGGCGTCCAGCGCCTTGACGTCGGTGAAGGCGGTGTAGAGGTCGCGCAGCTTGCGCTCTTCGACGCTCAGCTGGGCATCGGGCTTGGCCGCGAGCTCGGCGATGATCGCCTTCATCCGCGTCTCGGACAGGATGCGCAGGTTCTGGAAGGCGCCGACCGAGGTGCGGTCGGCCGGGATCGTGGTCTTCTTCTCCCACGTGCCGTTGACGTATTCCGAGAAGTCGTCGCCGGGCTTCACGCTCTTGTCGATGGCGGTGAGGTCGACGCCCCAGGTGCCGAGCTCCGGCTTGCCGGTGTCGCTCGCGGCCAGCGCCGCGGTCACGCTCAAGGCTCCGGCCAATAGAAGAAGGCTGCGTTTCATCGCGGGTGCTCCAAAGGGTGGGGGACGGCCGCCAAGCGGCCCGTCTGTCAGGAATCCGTCAGCAATAGGTCAGATCGGAGGGGCGCCGCGCAAGTCACGGACGCGTGCGTTAACTCCGGTTCATGGGGATGAAGGGTTGTTGCCGGTGGCAGCTACCGGGCGAAAGGATATTTCGCGTCCTGTCATTCGCCGCGAATGCGGCGAATGACAACAGGAGCTACGCCGCGTCCGCCTCGGCCACCGCGGCGCGGGGATCGTTCTGCGCGATCACGCAGTTGCGGCCCGAGCGCTTGGCGCTGTAAAGGCACATGTCCGCCCGCTGGATCAGCGTCACGGAATCCTCGCCGGGCGCCAGCTGCGCCACGCCGATCGACACCGTAATCGAGCCCAAGATGTCGCCGGTCGACTTCTTGACCAGCTTCTTGCTCTGCACATTGGCGCGGATCTGCTCCGCCAGGCGCATCGCCGCGCCGAGGTCGGCCTGGCGCACGATCACCGCGAACTCCTCGCCGCCGTAGCGCGCGGCGGTGTCGCGGCCCTTGGTGTTCTCCGACAGGCAGTTCGCCACGAGCCGCAGCACATGGTCGCCGGTCTGGTGGCCCCAGGTGTCGTTGAACGACTTGAACAGGTCGATGTCGCACATGAAGAGCGCCAGCGGCTGGCTGCTGGCGCGTGCCTCGACGATCGCGGCGGTCAGCTCGGTGTCGAACGCCTTGCGGTTGGCGATGCCGGT
>DASZMT010000089.1:0-4902 GCA_035551495.1 Rhizomicrobium sp.
TACGGTGATGCAGGGGGACATCCATGCACTACGTCTATATCCTGCAAAGCGTCGACGGCGCACACTTCTACACCGGCCATACCGACGACCTTCGCGCCCGTTTCGAAAAGCACAATTCCGGCGGCGTCACGCACACGGCCAAATTCAAGCCGTGGCGAATCAAAACCTATGTCGGGTTCTCGAACATGAATCAGGCGATCGCCTTCGAGAAATATCTCAAAAGCCCGTCCGGCCGCGCCTTCGCCGCCAAGCGCCTCTAGCGTCCGCTTACCGCCGCCAGGCCATGCAGTCGGCGTAGGTCTTGTCGTGGATCGCCTTGCGGATCGTGTCGTCGAAGTCCTGATATTCGGCCTCGACCGCGCGCTCGTCGGCGGCACGGGCACAATAGGATGGGGACCGTGTCTCCGGCAGCGGATTCGACCGGTACGACACCGGCGTGACCGGCTGCTCGGGCATCGGCATCGGCATCGGCGGCACGTTCCCCGTGGGATCGCCGAGCGGCGAATCATAGCGCGTCAGATGCGCCCAATCGCCTTCGGCGCAACCGGTCAAAAGAAGCGCGGCAAGCGCGACGATGCCCAATCTGTAGTCCATGACGTAAGGCCCCCAAGCGGCGCGACAACCAACGCGCGGACCAATACGCGGCTGCGCATACACGATCGTGACAAAGCAGTCAGAATAGCGCCTATCCTACGGGACTTGCAGCGGCGCTACAATTCCGACAAGACAGGCCGAAGCGGCCCGTCTAGCGTCGCTTACCTGGCCGCAGCCTCTCGGAATTCCAGCATTTGAGCCCCTTCATCGACGCCCGAACCCTTCCAACGGGCACTGTCCTGGAACCCGATCTTGCGATCATCGGCGGCGGACCGGCCGGCATCACCCTCGCCCTGGCGCTCGCCCACACGCCCATCCGGGTCATGCTGTTCGAGAGCGGCGGACTCGATTTCGAGACCGGCACCCAGGCGCTCTATGACGGCAAGAATGCCGGCGTGAAATACCTCGCGCTCAACGCCTCGCGCATGCGCTATCTCGGCGGCAGCTCCAACCATTGGGGCGGTTGGTGCCGTCCGCTCGACGCCATCGATTTCGAAGCGCGCGACTGGCTGCCCTATTCCGGCTGGCCGTTCGGCCTGTCGGAGATGGCGCCGTGGTTCAAGCGCGCCCAGGCGCTGGTCGAGGCCGGCAGCTGGATCTACGACGACGCCGATGCGCGGATGGACGCGATGGCGCCGATGCTGAAATTCGCCGGCGGCGGCGCTTATACGAGCTGGTTCCAGTTCTCCAAGACGCGCGACGACGTGCTGCCGACGCATTTCGGCACGCGCTATGCCGACGATCTCAAGCACATCCCGAACCTCAAGGTCTTCCTGCACGCCAACGCCGTGTCGCTGAACCTTTCGGGCAACGCCGCGACGCTCGACACGATCGACGGCGCGACGCTGACCCACAAGAGATTCACCGTGAAGCCGAAAGCGACCGTGCTCGCGATGGGTGCGGTGGAGAATGCGCGGTTGATGCTGGCGTCGGGCGGCGCGATGGGCGTCGGCAACCAGAACGGCCTCGTCGGACGCTTCTTCGCCGATCATCCGATCCCGCGCGACACCGCCACGCTGGTGCATTTCGCGGGCGAGCTGCCCGGCTATTACTTCAACGGCACGCAGCTGGACGGCGCCATCCTGCGCGCCACGATCGCGCCGACCGAGGACTTCAAGCGCAAGCAGCACGTGCTGGGCTCGCTCTCGACCATCGAGAATCCGGTGGAGCTCAACGAATTCGACAAGGCGGCGATCGTGACGGCGGCGCTGGCGGTCGGCGCCGACGCCAGCAACGCCAAGGCGTTCTCCGTCGGCTGCGGCCTGGAGCTGGCGCCCGATCCCGACCGGCGGCTGACATTGACCGACGAGCGCGACGCGCTCGGCATGCAACGTTTGAAGCTGACCAACCGCGTCTCGGACAACGACTTCGCGCGCTATCGCGCCACGATGAAGGAATGGGGCCGCCAGCTGCTCGCCGCCGGCACAGGCATGATCCGGCTGAACTACGACACGCGGGCGGAGTGGGAAGGCGCGCTCGACTGGGGCGATCATCATCTCGGCACCACGCGCATGCACAAGGATCCGCAGCACGGCGTGGTCGATGCGAACCAGAAGGTGCACGGCATCGCCAACCTGTTCGTCGCGGGCAGCGGCGTATTTCCGACCTACAGCGCCTCGAACCCGACGCTCAACCTGGTGGCTCTGACGCTGCGCCTGGCACAGCATCTGCGCGGGGTGCTGAAATGAGCGGGCCGCGCTACAGCCGCCGCGCCGTGGCCGTCGGCGGCGGCATCGCGGTCGCATTGGGCCTGACGGCGGTCGGCGTGACGGTGCCGAGGCTGCTGCACCATCGCTATCGGCCCTCGCCCAATGACGATCTTTTCGCGTACCTCGTGGATCGCGATGCGGCGGTGCGCGTCGGCAAGGCCGTGGAGATGCCGCCACCGAACCACCTCACATTCGATCTGGCGGGCGGATTGCGGAAAAGCCTCAAGGGACGGACTCTCGCCGAGGCGACGCACGAGGATCTCGCCAAGGGTCTGGTGGTCGAGGTCAAGGGTTGGGTGCTGCCGGCCACAGTGGCGGGGCTGGCGATGCTGGCGGCGCAGGAAAGCTAGAGAAAGCTTTTCAGCACCTCGGCGTGCAGCGTCGCGATCTCGATGCGGCGGATCCATTCGCGCGGCTCGGCGTCGTGGGCGTCGGCAGCGGCGCCGAACTCGTCCATCGTGCGGTAGTAGAGGCCGTCGGCTTCGGCGTAGCCCAGCGTGAAGCCGGCGCGCGCCGCGAGCAGCGGCCATTCGACGTCGTTGGCGATGGTGTCGACGCGCGCCTCGCGCACGATGGCCTCGGCGCAGTTGCGCGACAGGCGGCGCACCGCGAACATCAGGTCCCAGGCGCGACCGGTCATCAGTTCGTAGATGTGGTTCACGATGCGCTCCGTCTCGCGCAGGCGCGCGGGATCGGCGGCGAAGGCCTTGGCGGTGCGGCCGACGACCAGCATGCCGGCATCCGGTTGCGCCGCGAGAACCGCACGCAGCCCGTCGGCGCCGACCGCGATCCAGCGCAGCATGTGGTCGAAGTCGCAGTGGAGGATGGCGGGGACGTCGAAATCGAGCGCCGTCGCGACGGCGTCGCGCCGCGCCCGGCCGATGATCGCCTCGCCCGGACGATGGCGTATGATGTTCGCCCCAAGGTGGATACGCGCCGCGTCGACCACCGCCGGCGCGGTGGTGTCGGTGATGTTGAGCGCGATGCCGCCGAACATCGCCTTGAGCGCATCGGCCTGGCGTTCGATGGCCGGCGCGAGACGCCCCTCGACGTCGTGGATCGTGGCGGCGAGCGCGACCGTCATGACACGGCCCGCGCGTTGGCTGCCGCGACGCCTGGAATGAGGCCGCGCAGGGAATTGCCGAACAGCACCTCGCCGGCGGTTTCGAGATCGGCGGGCGTCAGCACCGCTTCCGCGCACGCGCCCGTCTCCAGCAACTCGCGGCGCAAGATGCCGTCGAGAAGACCACACGCCAGCGGCGGCGTGAGAAGCTTGCCGCCCAGGCGCACAAAGAGCGTGCTGCGGCTGCCTTCGGTCAGCTCGCCGCGCTCGTTGACGAACAGTGCTTCATCGGCGCCGAGTCGCGCGGCTTCGCTGTCGTACAATTCGCGCCAGCTCGTCTTGTGCCGCAGCAGCAGGTCTGTGCTCGACATGCGATATGGCGACAGCGCGTAGGTCCAGCGCGGCTGCGGCGGGCCGAGCGGCGCGGCGGTGGCGGCGAAAGCGCCCTGCTCGTCCAGCGTCAGGCGCACGCGCTGCGCCTCGCGTGCCTGGGCGACGGCCGCATCGAGCGCCGCGCGGGCGCGCGCATCGTCGAACGGCATCGCGAACACGGCCGCCGAACGCGCCATCCGCGCCAGATGCGCCTCGCGCCGCACGAAGCCGTCCGCCCAGCGCAGCGTCTCGATCAGCTGCAGCGGCTTGCGCACGCTGTCGAAATAGCGCGCCTTGAGCAGGCACTCGGCATACTCCGACGGCGCGGTCGAATCCTGCACCACGGCGCCGCCGATGCCGAGCGTGCCCTGCCCGTCTTCAATCGTGATGGTGCGGATCGCGACGTTGAACGCCGCCGAACCGTCCGGCGCGAACATGCCGATGGCGCCGCAATAGAGGCCGCGCGGGCTTTCCTCCAACGCGCGGATGATCTCCATGGCGCGGATCTTCGGCGCGCCGGTGATCGAGCCGCAAGGAAACAAGGCACGCACGATCTGCTCGACCCGTGTCGCGGGTTTCAGCTGCGCGGTGACCGTCGAGACCATGGTGTGCAGCGTGGGATAGGTCTCCACGGCGAACAGGTCCTTCACCGCCACGCTGCCGATCAGCGCCAGGCGTCCGATGTCGTTGCGCACCAGATCGACGATCATCAGGTTCTCCGCCCGGTCCTTGGGCGACGCCGCCAGCGCCGCCTTGGCGCGCGCGTCGGCGAGCGCATCGGCGCCGCGCGGGGCGGTGCCCTTCATCGGCTTGGCGGTGATGCCGCCCGCGGGCGTGATTTCGAAGAACTGCTCGGGCGACAGCGACAGGACATGGCGCGCGCCGTCGTCGATATAGGCACCGTGCGCCGCCTGGGCGCGGTCTCGCAGGCCGAGGTACAGCGCCAGCGGATCGCCCGCGAAGGCGAAGCGCGAGCGGAAGGACAGGTTCGCCTGATAGATGTCGCCGGCCGCGATGTAATCATGCACCCTGGCGAAACGGGCGGCATAGGCGGCCTCGTCCCATTCGTGCCGCAAGGGTCCGGCACAGGCGCGGCCGGCGGGCATCAGATCGGCGCGGGCGACGGCCTCGGGCGCCGCGAACACGCCGAACCAGAGCAGCGGC
>DASZMT010000090.1:0-7341 GCA_035551495.1 Rhizomicrobium sp.
GCGCCTTGGCGCGCGCCTCGATCATCTCGGCTTTGAGCAGCTGTGCCATCGCGGCACGGAACTGGTCCTCGCGGCCGGAATGCGTCTCGGCGAGGGCATTGAGCGCAGCGGTGATCCGCGCGGTCTCGAAACGATCATCCGTGTGAGGGCGGCTCTCGGCTACGACGCTGTCCATATTCAATCCGATTAAAGGACCGGGCGCGCGCTGTCACGGCCGATTCGGCGCAACACGCGTATCCATGCCGGCTTCGCGGCGTCTCGAGGCCTTCCCGCATTCACGATGATCGCGCCACCGTCTATCCGCGCACTTAACTTATTGAACCGTAACATGATTTCTTCTGGACTCGCAATCTTACGTCGTGACACCGGCGCGATTAGGAGGTACATCGGCGGATAACAAGAACAGCCGGGAGCAGTACCATGGACTCCGCAGAACTCCGCGCAATGCAGGCCCCGATCAAGGAACGCTACAAGGCCGATCCCTCGGCCGCCGTGATCACGCTGAAAGCCAAGGGCACGATCGATAACGAAAGCCTGTCCTGCAAGGTCGAGACCGGCCGCGCGCTCGCGGTTGCCGGCCTCCACCCCGCAACCGGCGGTTCCGGGCTCGAGCTCTGCTCCGGCGACATGCTGCTGGAGGCCTTGGTCGCCTGCGCCGGCGTCACGCTGAAATCGGTCGCGACCGCCGTCGAGGTGCCGCTCAAGACCGGCAAGGTCTTCGCCGAGGGCGATCTCGATTTCCGCGGCACGCTCGGCGTCGACAAGGAGGTGCCGGTCGGCTTCGCCGAGATCCGCCTCCGCTTCGAGGTCGGCACCGACGCACCGCAGGACAAGCTCGACCTGCTGCTGAAACTCACCGAGCGTTATTGCGTGGTCTATCAGACCATCAAGAACGGCCCGAAGGTGTCGGTATCGATGAAGCGGGTGTAGCCCCCGTCGCCCCGGCCTAGTGCGCAATTGCGCACGGGAGCCGGGGCCCATACGCCGTGTCTTCTCGATTCAATCTGCGCTGTCCGACGGCGTTCGTTCCCCACGAACAGTCGTGGCTGATGGGTCCCGGTCTTCGCCGGGACGACGGATAATGTCCCCCGAAATCCATTTCCTCCTAGTCCTCGTGCTGCGCATGGCCATCACGGCCGCGTTCGTGGTCAGCGCATCCATCATCACGGAACGTTCTGGGCCGGTGATCGGCGCGCTGGTCGCGACGCTGCCGATCTCGGCGGGGCCGTCCTATACCTTCCTCGCGCTCGACCATGACGCCGCCTTCATCGCCGAGGGCGCGCTGGCGAGCCTGCCGGTCAACGCGGCGACGATTTGGATGGGCCTGGTTTATGCCGGGTTGGCGCAGCGCTTCAGCATGTGGATCAGCGCGGGCTCGGCGATCGCGGTGTGGCTGGTGCTCGCCACCATCATGCGCCAGTTCGAGTGGACGCTCGCCGCCGGCCTGATCGTCAATGCCATCACCTTTGCGATCTGCGTTCCGCTGCTGAAACCCTATCAGCACGTCGCGAAGATGCCGCTGCTCGCACGGCGCTGGTACGACATCCCGCTCCGCGCCGCGCTGGTCGCGACGCTGGTTGCAACCGTGGTCACGACGTCGGCCTGGGTCGGTCCGCGGGTCACCGGCGTGATGGCGCTGTTTCCGATCGTGTTCTCCTCGATGATGCTGATCCTGCATCCACGCATCGGGGGGAAGGCGACCGCGGCCGTGCTCGCCAACAGCGCCTGGGGCCTGATGGGCTTCGGCCTCGGGATCGCGGTGCTGCATCTTGCGGTGCTGCACTTCGGTTCGGCGATCGGGCTCAGCGCGGCGCTCGCCACCTGCATCGTCTGGAATTTGACGCTGTGGTGGAATGGGCGACGGAAGTGGGTGCGAATTTAGAAAGCGTAGGATGGGTGGAGCGTAGCGATACCCATCATCTCGCCGCGCAGATGAAAACTGATGGGTATCGCTTCGCTCCACCCACCCTACGGCACCGTCTACCCCTTCGGCAGCTTCGCCTTCAGCGCATACAACGCGTCCAGCGCCTCGCGCGGCGACATCTCGTCGGGATGCAGCGCCTTCAACGCCTGCATCAGCAACTCCGCCACGCTCGGCGGCGCGTCGTCTGCGGCGGCGCGCGATGGCACCGCGAACAGCGGCAGATCGTCCGCCAGCGCGCGGGCGGTCTGGCCGCGATCCTGCGCTTCCAGTTTCGCGAGCACCGACTTGGCGCGCGCGATCACGGCCGGCGGCAGGCCGGCAAGCTTGGCGACCTGGATGCCGTAGGAGCGGTCCGCGGAGCCCGGCAGCACTTCATGCAGGAACACGACGTCGCCCTGCCATTCCTTCACCCGCACCGTGGCGTTGAACATCCGCGGCAGTCTGGCCGAGAGCGCGGTCAGCTCGTGATAATGCGTGGCGAACAGCGTGCGGCAGCGATTGCTCTCGTGCAGATGCTCGATCGCGGCCCAGGCGATCGACAGCCCGTCGAAGGTCGCGGTGCCGCGGCCGATCTCGTCGAGGATCACGAGCGACCGCTCGCTCGCCTGGTTGAGGATAACAGCGGTCTCGACCATCTCGACCATGAAGGTCGAGCGTCCCCGCGCCAGATCATCCGCGGCGCCGACGCGCGAGAACAGCCGGTCGACGATGCCGAGCCGCGCCCGCGACGCCGGCACGTAGCTTCCGATCTGCGCCAGCAGCGCAATCAGCGCGTTCTGGCGCAGGAAGGTCGATTTGCCGGCCATGTTCGGGCCGGTGATCAGCCAGAGCTGGCCGGATTTCTGCGTGGGTGCCGGCGAGAGATCGCAGGCGTTGGCGATGAACGGATGCCCGTTGCGCTTCAGCGCCTGCTCGACCACCGGATGCCGGCCGCCCTCGATCGCAAAACCGAGCGAACCGTCAACCTCGGGCCGCACATAATTGTCGTCGATCGCGAGCTTCGCCAGCGCGGTCGCGACATCGAGCATCGCAAACGCATGCGCGGCGTTGCGCAGATCGTCGCTGGCGGCAAGCGCCATCGCGCTCAACCGCTCGAAGATCTCGAGCTCGAGGTTGAGCGAACGCTCGCCGGCGTTGGCAATCTTGGCCTCGATCTCGCCGAGCTCGGACGTGGTAAAACGGACTTGGCCTGCCAGCGTCTGGCGGTGGATGAAGGTCGCGTTCAAGGGCGGCGCCATCAACTTGTCGCCGTGCTGCGCGGTGACCTCGACGAAGTAACCCAGCACGTTGTTATGCCGGATCTTCAGCGTCTTGATGCCGGTGTCCTCGGCATAACGCGCCTGCATCGCCGCGACGACGAGGCGCGAGGCGTCGCGCAGATTGCGGCTCTCGTCGAGCGCTGCCTCATAGCCCTCGCGGACGAAGCCGCCGTCGCGCTTGATCAGCGGCAATTGCTCTGACAGTGCGCGGGAAAACTCCTGCGCCAGATCGCGCGCGGGCTGCCGCAGCGCCGCCATCACGGCCGTGACCTCGGCCGGCGGATTGTCTGTCAGCGCGAGCAGCTCCAGCGCCTGGTCGGCGGCGAGGATGCCGTCGCGCAGACCTGCGAGGTCGCGCGGCCCGCCGCGGCCGACCGACAGCCGTGCCAGTGCGCGCGACATGTCGGGCGCCGCGCGCAACACGGTTCTGACATCCTCGCGCGCCGCGCTGTCGGCGACAAAGGCCGCGATCGCATCGAGCCGCCGCGCGATCGCCGCAGCGTCGGTCAGCGGCGCGGCGAGGCGCTGTGCCAAGAGCCGCGAGCCGGCGGCGGTGACGGTGCAGTCGATCGCATCGAGCAGCGAGCCGCGTCGTTCGCCGGCCAGCGTGCGCGTCAGTTCGAGGTTGGCGCGGGTTGCAGGATCGATCGCCATCGTGGTGCCGGCGGCCTCGCGCGTCGGCGGCGACAGCGGCGGGCGCTTGCCGACTTGCGTGCGGTCGATATAGGTGACGGCGGCAGCCGCGGCGGTCGCTTCCAGCCGCGACATCGCCGACAGGCCGTCCATGGTCGCAACCGCGAAATAGTCGCACAGCCGGCGCTCGGCGGTGGCGCCGTCGAACACGTCGCGGGTCAGCGGCGTCACGGCCGGCAGTTCGCGCAAGGTCGGAGCCAACTCGGTGTCGCCATAGAGCGCGTCGGTGACGATCGCCTCGTTCGGATTGATGCGCGCCAGCGTTGCCGCGAGCTCGGCGGTCGCGCACTCCGTCACCATGAATTCGGAGGTCGAGATGTCGATCCAGGCGAGCCCGAGCCGGTCGGCGCCGGACGAACCGCGCGCGCGGGCGATCGCGATCAGGTAATTGTTGGTGCGGGCATCCAGCAGCGTGTCTTCGGTCAGCGTGCCCGGCGTCACCAGCCGCACCACGCCGCGGCTCACCACGCTCTTGTTGCCGCGGGCGCGGGCGGCAGCCGGATTCTCGGTCTGCTCGCACACCGCGACGCGGTGGCCGGCGCCGATCAGGCGGTGCAAATAATCCTCGGAGCGCTCGACCGGCACGCCGCACATCGGGATATCCATGCCCTGATGCTTGCCGCGCTTGGTGAGCACGATGCCGAGCGTCTTGGAGGCGATCTCGGCGTCCTCGAAGAACAGCTCGTAGAAATCGCCCATCCGGTAGAACAGCAGCAGGCCGGGATGGGCCGCCTTGATCTCCAGATACTGTTCCATCATCGGCGTGACGCGCGACGGCGCCTCGGCGGAAGCAGGTTCAGGCGGAACGGGAATGGGTTGCTGGATCGTCATGAGGTGGCGGAAACTACAGAATTTCGTTGCCCGCTCCTACCGGCCAGCGCTGGGTTTTCCACCCTCTCCACCGCATTGGGCATGACAGATCTCACGGGAATGCGCTGATGGCGCGCAGTGGCGTCAATTGACCTGCCGCGGGCACGCTCCTAAAACTCGCCCCAAGTTCCAGCCATCCGGCGCCTAAACCACGGCATTCAGGGAGAAATTCAATGCGTGATGTCTACATTTGCGATGCCGTCCGGACCCCGATCGGCCGCTTTGGCGGTTCGCTGGCCAAGGTGCGCGCCGACGACCTCGCCGCGGCCCCGATCAAGGCACTGATGGCCAGGCATCCGACGCTCGACTGGACGCAGGTCGATGAAGTCTTTTTCGGCTGCGCCAACCAGGCCGGCGAGGATAATCGCAATGTCGCGCGCATGGCGCTGTTGCTGGCGGGCCTGCCCGATTCGGTTCCCGGCCAGACCCTGAACCGCCTCTGCGCCTCCGGTCTCGATGCGGTCGGCGCCGCGGGCCGCGCCATCCGCGCCGGCGAGATCGATTTCGCGATCGCCGGCGGCGTCGAATCGATGACGCGCGCGCCGTTCGTGATGGGCAAGGCGGCGGAAGCGTTCTCGCGCTCGGCCGACGTCTACGACACCACGATCGGTTGGCGCTTCATCAATCCCCTGATGAAGGCGCAGTACGGCGTCGACGCGATGCCGGAGACCGGCGAGAACGTCGCCGAGGAGTTCCAGATCTCGCGCGCCGATCAGGACGCGTTCGCGATCCGCTCGCAGCAGCGCGCGGGCGCCGCGATCGCATCGGGCTATTTCGCCGAGGAGATCACCCCGGTTCAGGTGCCCGGCGGCAAGGCCGGTCCCATCACCGTCGACAAGGACGAGCATCCGCGTCCCGAAACCACGCTCGAAGGATTGGCCAAGCTGAAGCCGATCGTGCGCAATCCGGGCACGGTGACCGCAGGCAACGCGTCCGGTGTCAATGACGGCGCCGCCGCGATGATCCTTGCCTCCGAAGCCGCCGTGAAGAAGCACGGCCTGACGCCGCGCGCGCGAATCCTCGGGCTGGCGTCGGGTGGCGTGCCGCCGCGGATCATGGGCATGGGTCCGGTGCCGGCCGTTCGCAAGCTGGTCGAGCGGCTCGGCATCAAGGTGTCGGACTTCGACCTGATCGAACTCAATGAAGCCTTCGCCTCGCAGGGCATCGCCGTTTTGCGCCAGCTCGGCGTCAAGGAGGACGCCGATTTCGTCAACCCGCATGGCGGCGCGATCGCGCTCGGCCATCCGCTCGGCATGAGCGGCGCGCGGCTGGCGCTGACCGCCGTGCACGGCATGGAGAAGCGGGGCGGAAAGCTTGCCTTGGCAACCATGTGCGTCGGCGTCGGCCAAGGCGTCGCGCTCGCGATTGAAAAGATGAACTGAACCAATGGCTTGGAAGGATTGAAAACAGCCCTTCCCCGAATTGGTTATGTTCGATAATGATCTGCGGCGAGGCGCGCCAGCGCGCCCACGGAGGTATTCGCCATGACCTTACAGTATCCGCTGCAGTCGCTCGCGGCGCATCCGGCACGGTTGTCGCCGGCCTATCGCTCGACGGTGAAGCGTTCTCCGACCAAGCCGCTGATCCCGATGCGGCACACGCTCTCCGAACTCACTGGTCCTGTGTACGGCCATGAGACCGTGCGCGAGCACGACAACGACCTCACCATTCAGCACAAAAGCGAGCCGCTCGGCGAACGCATCATCGTGCATGGTCATGTGCTCGATGAAGATGGGCGCGGCGTGCCGAACGTGCTGATCGAGCTGTGGCAGGCCAATGCCTGCGGCCGTTACATCCATGTCGTCGACCAGCATCCGGCGCCGCTCGATCCGAACTTCACCGGCGCCGGCCGCACGCAGTCGGATGCCGCGGGCTACTACAAGTTCATCACGATCAAGCCTGGCGCCTATCCCTGGGGCAATCACCACAACGCCTGGCGGCCTGCGCATATCCACTTCTCGGTGTTCGGCCATTCCTTTGTCTCGCGGCTTGTGACCCAAATGTATTTCCCTGGCGATCCGCTGTTCCCATTCGATCCGATCTTCAATTCGGTGACGGACGAGAAGGCGCGCGCGCGGATGGTCTCGTCGTTCGATCTCGACAACACCAAGCCGGAATGGGCGCTGTGCTACCGCTTCGATATCGTGCTGCGCGGGCAGAGCGCCACGCCGATGGAGACCAAGTAAGTGTCGAACCCGCGTCCTGATGGCGTAACGCCCTCGCAAACTGTCGGTCCCTATTTCAAATACGGCCTGACGCCGAACGGCGCGTACGAATGGAACGACACCTTCACCAACAATCTCCTCACGCCTGACGTCTCGGGCGAGCGTATCCGCGTCGAGGGCAAGGTCTATGACGGCGACGGCGCGGTGGTGCCGGACGCCATGCTGGAGATCTGGCAGGCCGATAGCCAGGGCCGCTTCTCCGATCCGCAGGACAAGCGCGCGCTGCCGAATTCAGGCTTCAAGGGCTTCGGCCGCTGCGGCACCGATGCGAGCGGCGGCTACGCCTTCGATACCATCAAGCCGGGTTCGGTGCCGGATCCCGACGGCAAGCCGCAGGCGCCGCACATCGTGCTCGCGGTATTCGCGCGCG
>DASZMT010000091.1:0-6190 GCA_035551495.1 Rhizomicrobium sp.
CATTGTCGAAGGCGATCTGCTTCGGCATGCGCTGCTGCAAATAATATTCGTCGCGGTAGATGAACATGACCGAGTCCGCATCCTGCTCGATCGTGCCGGATTCACGCAGATCGGCAAGCTGCGGGCGTTTGTCCTCGCGCGATTCCACCGCACGCGAGAGCTGCGACAGTGCAAGCACCGGCACCGCCAGTTCCTTGGCGATCGCCTTCAGCCCCTGCGTGATCTGGCCGATCTCCAGCACGCGATTTTCCGGCCTGGTTCCGGCCGCCGGGCGCATCAATTGCAGATAATCGACGACGATCAGCGCCAGGCCTTTCGTCCGCTTCAGCCGGCGAGCGCGCGTGCGCAAGGCCGACAGCGTAATCGCCGGCGTGTCGTCGATCTCGATCGGCAGCGACGCGATCTCGCGCGACACCTGCACGAACTTGTCGAAGTCGCGCTGGCTGATGTCGCCACGACGAATGCGGTCCGACGAGACCTGCGCCTCCTCGCTGAGCAGGCGGGTCGCCAACTGTTCCGCGCTCATTTCCAGCGAAAAGATGCCGACGCAGCGTTTCGGCATGGCATTGGGGTCGGTCGCGCGCGCCTCGGTCAGCAGCGACTTCGCGGCCCCGAATGCGATCTTCGTGGCGAGCGCGGTCTTTCCCATGCCTGGCCGTCCCGCCAGGATCATCAGGTCCGACGGATGCAGCCCGCCCATCTTCGCGTCCAGATCGCGCAACCCGGTGGTGAGCCCCGACACGTGGCCGACGCGCTTGAACGCACGCTCCGCCCCGTGGATCGCCTCGGTCAGCGCGCGCTCGAAGCTCATGAAGCCGCCGGCGACCGCGCCGTCGGTGGCGAGCTGGAACAGCGAATGTTCCGCCGCCTCGATCTGCTGCGCGCCGTCGAGTTCCGCATCGGCGCCGAATGCGTTGTTCACCACCGTCTCGCCGATGTCGATGAGTTGCCGGCGCAGCCAGGCGTCGTGCACGGCGCGGCCGTATTCGCCGGCATTGATGATGCCGACCATCGCCGAGAGAAGCTGCGCGAGATAGGTGGTGCCGCCGACCTCCTCCAGCACGCCGGAATGCTCGAACTCCGCCTTCAGCGTCACCGCATCGGCGAGCTGTCCGGCTTCGATGCGCCGGACGATCGCCTGGAAGATGCGGCCGTGGATCGGATCGACGAAATGCTCGGGGGCGAGGAACTCGGAAACCCGCTCGTAGGCGCGGTTGTTGGCCAGCAGGGCGCCTAGGAGCGCCTGCTCCGCCTGCACGTTGGATGGCGGCAGGCGTTGCGACAGGCCGAGCAGGGGCGAATCGATGGTGTTCACTGCCGGCGCAGCATAGCCCAGCCGGAGTCGCGTGGGGAGTTATTCAGCCTGTGGAGGAGTGTGGTACATGGGGACTAAAGGATTTTCAGCCTGACTGGAAAGCGGAACCCGCCTGCAATTGTCATTGCGAGGAGCAAAGCGACGAAGCAATCTCGTGCGCGTGACCCACTGGCGCGAGATTGCTTCGTCGCTGCGCTCCTCGCAATGACAATGGGAGCTGGCGAGCTAGTTCCCCTGGCTCATCACCCGCGACCGCTGGCGATCGATCGCCGCCGCCTCGGCGTCCGTGATGTAGTCGCGTGTCAGCGGCACCGCGTTCTGCCGGTGCGCCATCTGGATCTGGAACACCATGTGATCCTCGCGGCGGAACGCGATCTCCGATCCGCACAGATAGAATTCGAACATCCGGCAGAAGCGCTCGTCGTACAGCGCGGCAATCGTGTCGCGATTGGCGGCGAAGCGCCGGCGCCAGTGGCGCAGCGTCTCGGCATAGTGCAGACGAAGCACCTCGATGTCGGTGGCGATCAGCCGGCTCTTCTCCACCGCAGGGATCACTTCGGACAACGCGGGACAGTAGCCGCCGGGGAAGATATATTTCGCGATCCAGGGATTGGTGAAGCCCGGCCCGTCGCTGCGGCCGATCGCGTGCAGCAGCGCCACGCCATCGGGATGCAGGCAGCGCGCGACGGTGTCGAAGAATTCGCGATAGTGCACGACGCCGACATGCTCGAACATGCCGACCGAGACGATGCGATCGAATTTCCGGTCCAACGCGCGATAGTCGAGCAGCTCGAATGACACGCGATCGGCCAACCCTTCGGCCGCGGCGCGCGAACGGGCCTCGCCGAGTTGCTCCTTCGACAGTGTGATACCGGTGACCTGTGCGCCATGATCGCGCGCCAACGTCAGCGCCATCCCGCCCCAGCCGCAGCCGATGTCGAGCACCGAAAGCCCCGGACGATCGAGACAGAGTTTCGCCGCGATATGCCGCTTCTTGGCGATCTGCGCCTCTTCCAGCGTCTCGTCGCCGCGCGGGAAGTAGCCGCAGGAGTACTGCCGGTCGCGATCGAGGAACAGGCTGTAGAGCCGGCCGTTCAGGTCGTAGTGGTGCGCCACGTTGCGTTGCGCGCGTGGCGCGGGATTGTACTGGTCGATGCGTCGCTTGATCACGCCGAAGGCTGCCTGCACGCGGGCGATGGGATGGCCCGTGGCATTCGCCATCACGTTTGCCGCCAGCAGATCGATCACGTCGTAGATGCCGCAGCCGTCCGGCGTCATCCCGCCGTCCATGTAGGCCTCGCCGATCGCGAGTGTCGGGTGGAGCACCTGGCGGCGGATCGTGCGCGCGTCGTGAAATGCGATCCCGGCGGTCAGCCCGGAAGCGTCCGACCCCCCATAGGTTGTTCGTTGGCCGCCCGGCCAGCGCACTTTCAGCGCGCCTACGGTGATAAATCGCCTCAGGATGGCGTCGAGGGTTCCTCGCATTGCTCCGACCCCGTACCGTCGAACCAGAGATTATGGTTACAATGACGTAAGTCGGTGCGGCCCGTCAAAGGATTGGGAGGCTCAGAGCGTTGCCGTCATGGCCGGGCGTGTCCCGGCCACCACGACTTGAGTTAGCCGAGTGAAGGCGTGGATGGTCGGGCCACGCCCGACCATGACGCTGGAAAGGACGACGCGCTCGTCCAGGATGCCTGCACCCTCAGGCGGCTCAGGGCGAAGCCCGGAAGATCACCGAGGCGTTGGTGCCGCCGAAGCCAAAGCTGTTGGACAGCGCCAGGCTGATCTTGCGCTCCTGCGCGGTCTTTGCGACGCGGTCGATCACGCTGTCCCGGCTGGGCTCATCCAGGTTCAGCGTCGGCGGCGCCACGCCGTCGCGCACGGCCAGGATCGAGAACACCGCCTCCACCGCGCCGGCCGCGCCGAGCAGATGGCCGGTCGCCGACTTGGTGGACGACATCGCCAGGCCCTCGGCCGCTTCGGCGAACACATTCTCGACAGCCTCCAGTTCGAGGTCGTCGCCAAGCGGCGTCGATGTGCCGTGGGCGTTCACGTACTGGATCTGGTCCGGCGTGATCCGGCCATTCCTCATCGCCGCGCGCATGGAGCGGACCGCGCCGTCGTGGCCCTCGGCCGGCGCCGTGATGTGGAATGCGTCGCCCGACATGCCGTAGCCGGCGATCTCGGCATAGATCTTCGCGCCGCGCCGCTTCGCGTGCTCGTATTCCTCGAGCACCAGCACACCGGCGCCCTCGCCCATCACGAAGCCGTCGCGACCCTTGTCCCACGGGCGCGATGCGGCCGGCGGGGTGTCGTTGAAGCCGGTCGAGAGTGCGCGCGAGGCGCAGAACCCGGCGATGCCGAGTTCGCACACCGCGGCCTCCGTGCCGCCGGCCACCATGACATCGGCGTCGCCCCACATGATCAGCCGCGACGCATCGCCGATCGCATGCACGCCTGTGGCGCATGCGGTCACGGCCGAATGATTCGGACCCTTGAAGCCGTAGCGGATCGAGACGTGGCCGGATGCCAGGTTGATCAGCGCCGAGGGGATGAAGAACGGCGACAGCCGGCGTGCGCGGCCTTCATGCACCTGGATCGACGCCTCGAAGATGGTCTGCAGGCCGCCGATGCCGGAGCCGATCATCACGCCGGTGGCGCAGCGGTCGTCCTCGTCATCGGGCATCCAGCCGGAATCCTCGACCGCCTCGGTGGCGGCGACCATGGCGAGATGGATGAAGCGGTCCATCTTCTTCTGGTCCTTCACGGGAATCCATTCGCCGATGTCGAGGGCGCCGTCCGCCTTCACGCCCGCCGGCACCTGGCCCGCGACCTTGCAGGGCAGATCCTTGGTGTCGAATGCCTGGATCGCGCCGATGCCCGATTCGCTGTTGATCAGGCGCCGCCACACGTGCTCGACCCCGAGCCCGAGGGGACAGGCAATGCCCATGCCCGTCACCACCACACGCCGCATCGCTTGGGCTCTCCCCGCCGGGCCGATCAGGCGGCCTTCTGCTTCTCGATGTATTCGATCGCATCCTTCACGGTGCTGATCTTCTCGGCGGCGTCCTCGGGAATTTCCACGCCAAACGCCTCCTCGAAGGCCATCACCAGTTCGACGGTGTCCAGGCTGTCAGCGCCCAGATCGTCGATGAAGGAAGCCTCGGGAGTCACCTTCGCTTCCTCGACGCCCAGGTGCTCGACCACGATCTTCTTCACCTTGTCCGCGATCTCGCTCATCGGCTGTGCAACTCCTCCTGAAGGGTCCTGCTCCGGATATCGTCCGGACCTGTCTATCGCCGCCGGGCAGGACCCGATCGGTGCCGCCGTATCCTCGCCGGACGTAGCTTCCGCGCGATTAGCATGGTTTCCGCGGGCGCGCCAACCGGGTGGAAGGAAGGTTTCTCACGGAGGCAGAACGAGGCAGGCGGAGGGCCACGGAGCAGGAAAAATGCGCTTCGCGCGAAGTCCTGGATTCGAGGCACGGCCAGAGCGCGCAGCGATGATTCCGGCAGAGCCACTATTTCTGCGGCCCGTAGAACAGCACCCAGACGGTGAAGTCCTGCGAGATGTCCTCGAATCCGTGCGCGACGCGTGCGGCGGCAAAGAGCAGATCACCCGGGCCGACGTCGGTCACCTTGTCCTCGACCCGGTAGCGGCCGGTTCCGGTGGCCACGAAGTACAACTCGTCGCGCAGGTGCGGCACCTGCGGTCCGTTGGTGGGCTTGGCGGCGAACCTGACCTCGAGATCACAGTCGACGAACACCTCGGCCGAGCGCCCGGGCGTTATGGGAAGGGCGAGTGCCGCGGCGAGCGACACGGGCGGAGGGGTGGGATCCATGATAGAATCCTCCTCGGCGGTGGTTAGACGATTGGCCTCACAGCATGGCCATCCCGCCGTTGACGTGCAGCGTGGCACCGGTGACCCAACCCGCCTCGTCCGACGCCAGATACGCGACTGCCGCCGCCACGTCGTCCGGCTGGCCGAGGCGGCCAAGCGGGATGGCATCGGCCAGCTTCGCGCGCTGCTGTTCCGACAGCTTGTCGGTCATCGGCGTGGTGATGAAGCCGGGCGCCACGGCATTGATCGTTATCCCGCGCGAGGCGACTTCCTGCGCCAGCGCCTTGGTCATGCCGACCAGCCCGGCCTTGGCGGCGGCGTAATTGGCCTGCCCGGCGTTGCCGGTCGCACCGACAATGGAAGAAATATTGATGATGCGTCCGGCGCGCCGGCGCAGCATGCCGCGCAGCGTGGCGCGCGCCAGGCGGAACGGCGCGCCGAGATCGACGTCCAGCACCGCCTGCCAGTCAGCGTCGCTCATGCGCAGCGCCAGCATGTCGCGCGTCATGCCGGCGTTGTTGACCAGGATCGCCAGCGGGCCTGCCGCCGCTTCGGCCGCCGTGACCAGCGCATCGGATGCAGCGGCATCGCTGAGTTCGGCCGGGCAGACGAAGGCGCGCTCGCCCAACTCGGCGGCCAGCGCATCCAACGCATCGCGCCGCGTGCCGGACAACACCGCGATCGCCCCCTGCGCGTGCAGCACCCGCGCGATCGCCGCGCCGATGCCGCCGGAGGCCCCGGTAACCAGCGCTGGCTTGCCGTCGAGCCGGAACATAGGCCGCTCCAATCAGAGGTTCTTCAGCGCCGCTTCGATCTCCGCCGGCGTCGCCGCCGATGCGGTGGTGGCGTCGGGCGCAATGCGGCGGATCAGGCCGGACAGCACCTTGCCGGCGCCGAGTTCGACAAAGCTGTCCACGCCCAGTTCGGTCATCGCGTTGACGCATTCGCGCCAGCGGACGGTGGCGGTGACTTGGCGGACCAGCAGGTCGCGGATGTCCGCCGGGTCGGTGGCTTTTGCGGCAGTGACATTGGCG
>DASZMT010000092.1:0-166737 GCA_035551495.1 Rhizomicrobium sp.
GCGTCGGATGAACGGCCGGCCCAGGCGCAGCCGCAAATCCGCCGGCCCCGCCAGCTCGACCCGCACGCCCAGATGGAAGTAGCGCGTCTCGGTGTCGCGAATCACCGTCTCGCCCGTAACGATCTGCGGCAACCCGTTCAGGAAGTCCTTGGCCACGACTTCGGAGGCCACCGCGCTGGCGGCGCGGTCGCGCTCGACGATCTGAAGGCCCGTCCATTCCGGTATCATCTGGCCGGTGCTGCCCGAGACAAGCTGCAAGGGACACTCCACCGCGAAGCGGTCGCCGGCGCCCGCCACGACTTCGGTCGATCCGCCCCAATAGGCGATGAACGTCCCGGCGCCAGCCGAGCGCAGCTCGACGTCGACCGAGTCGGCGGTCTGAGCCACCACACGCGCCTCCAGCAGGCCCGAAGGGTCAAGTTTCCACGCCATCTCCTTGGACGCCTGGCCGCTGGCGAACACCTCGGAATATGCCTCCGACGCCTCGGCGAAGGTTTCGAAGACCGCCAGCTTGCCGCCATGCAGCAGCGCGAAGCGGTTGCAGTTCACCTCGATGGTCGAGAGGCTGTGCGACACGATCAGGAAGTCGGCGCGGCCGCGCCGCTCCTCGATCGCCTGGCGGCACTTCTCGTGAAAGCGGATGTCGCCGGCCGACATTGCTTCGTCGACCAGATAGAGCTCGAAGTCCACCGCCATGCTCACCGCGAAGGCGAGGCGCGAGCGCATGCCCGAGGAATACGTCCGCATCGGCATCTCGAAGAACTTGCCCAGCTCGGCGAAGTCCTGCGCGAACGCGGCTGCCTGTTTGGTGTCGCGGCCATAGATGCGCGCGATGAAGCGCACGTTCTCCAGGCCCGTGAGCGCGCTGTGGAAGCCGCCGGAATAGCCCAGCGGCCACGACATGCGGCTGTGCCGTACGACCTTGCCTTCGTCCGGCATCAGCGCGCCGGCGATGATGTTGACCAGCGTGGTCTTGCCCGCGCCATTGAGACCGCAGATGCCCAGCCGCTCGCCGCGCATCAGCGTGAAATCGATGTCGTCCAGCACCAGGTGCGGTTTGGTGGAGGTGGCGAAGCTCTTGCGGATGCCCCGCAGCTCGAGCGAAGGCGCGCTCATGAGGTCGATGCCCTCTTGGCGATGTCGCGTGTCGCGCGTTCGGCCAGGATGCCCAGCGCCGCCAGCCCCGGCACCACGACGGTCAGCATCGCGGTGTTCAGCAGATCGTTGGACGGCAGGGAGAGATAGGCGTTGCGCGCCCATTCGATCGCCTGCAGCAGCGGGTTCCAGTCGACATAGGCCCGATATCCGGGCGGCAGCGCCGACAGCGTGAAGAAGATGCCGGAGGTGAAGTAGAGCATCCGGTTTATGTAGGCGAAGGTCAGCTGCAGGATCGGAAAGAAGTGGCTCGCCGCCATCACCATCAGCCCGATACCGAAGCCCATGATGGCGAGGTCGGCGCAGGCGACGATGATCGCCAGCAAGTCGCCCACGCTGCCGTCGCCGGTCAGGAACCACTTCATCAGCAGCAGGAAGGCGACGACCACATACATGATCAACGCTTCCAGGATGGTGCGCGCGATGGCGATGTCCAGCGGCGTGACCTGCGGATAGACGAGCAGCGCGCGATTGGACTCGATCGCGTGCGCCACCTGGCTGGTGCTGCGCATGTAGAACAGCCAGGGCACGATGCCGCTCAGCATGAACTCCGCGATATCGGTGCCGCGCAGCGGCGAGATGCGGGTTCGGAGGAACTCGTACAGCAGGACATAGACCAGGCACTGGATCAGCGGCTCGCACAGCAGCCAGATCCAGCCGACGCCCGAATGGCCGAAGCGGGTCCGGACCTCGCGCAGTACCAGCGCGCCGACCACGTTCGCCTGGACGCGCAGCGCGCGACGCGGAATGCCGAGGGAGAATGCGGCCATCTCAACTGCCTGTGAGCGCCACCGGCGCGATGCCGTACCAACCGGTACTTGCGAGGCAGAAGCCATAGGCCATCTGGTGCTCGTCGTCGCGCCCGACGCGGCAAGTCTGGGCGCGCGCCGAGGTGTAGGAGGCGCCCAGGGTGAGTGTCAGGTTCATCCCGTCCGGCCGTTTATAGGTCGTCGTGGTGCCGGGCGGCGCGTTCTGCAATGTCGTGGCGAAGGCCGGCTCGATCTTCCAGGTGAAGGACATGGGCGCGGGGGCATCTCGGTTCGGCAGCGCGAACGGCGTGCCCGTGCAGCCTGCCAGCGTCACCGCCAGCGACAGCGCAAGTCTCGTTCGTAGGAGTCGTCGATTCATTCGCGATTCAATGCCTCCGACGCGATGATATTAACCGTCGCGCGCCCCGTCTGCAGCGCGGCTTATCCGCGCTGCCCGAATTCTGGCAAATTCTTGACAAGCCGTCACCTTCCTTGGAGGCGCCGTATCAGCCGCCACGTTGCGGTTTCGCGGTATTCGAGGCGCGCCAAGGAAAAGCCGCGCTCGCCATAGCCGGTCTTGTCGTCGTGCACGGCCGAACGCGCATCCCATCCCCCTATCGTGAGCAGTTGGTCAAGTGCGCGGTAACCGCGCGGTCCCGCGGCGACCTGCAGGCGCAGCAGCATCTCGCCATCGGCGCCGAAGCGGACCGGATCGAACGGCCCAGCCTTCCCAAGGGCATCTCGGCGCACAAGGAACGACCCAACATGCTGGCGGATCAGCGGCGCGATCTGGCGGCTGCGGAACGCACCGCCGTCCGTGCGCCGCGCCCAGCGCGCCGTGGTGAAAGCCAGTGTTTCGTCGTGCAGCAAAGGCGCAATCTGGCGCGCGATACGGGCGGGATGGGCGATGTCGTCCGCATCGTGAAAGGCGACGAACGCACCGCGCGCCGCCGCGACGCCGGCGTTACGCGCGACATAGGCGCCTTCGTTGCTTTGCTGCCGCAAGACGCGGATTCGCGCGTCGGTCTCCGCCATCGCGGCGACACGCTCCGCCGTGGCGTCGCTGCTGGCATCGTCAACAACGACGATCTCGACCTGCCGCCAGCTTTGGCGCGCCAGCGACGCAACGGACGTTTCAATGGAGCTTTGCGCGTTGTAAGCCGCCACCACGATGCTGACCAACGGTCCGCCAGTCTCGGCACAGGGTGCGTCGGCCGGACTGAGACCGTAACGCGCGAACGCCCGCCCGGCAGCGGCCTTGGCGCCGCCCGCGTCGCCGCCTAGCAGCGCGATATTGGCGGCGAGCAAATCGGTTTCCGCCGCGCGTCTGCCGTTCAGGCGCGGGCTGTAATGGGCCGCCCGCCCGGCATCGCCCGCCCGCTCGGCCAGATGGCTCAGCAGCAGCGCCGCCGGCGCGGCGTGGCGTTTGGGCTCGAGCAATCGCTTTGCCTGCTCTTTATCGATTTGCGCCAAGGCGCTGGCCGCGCGCAGCCACAAGCCGAAGCGCGGCGCACCGCTTGACGCTTCCGCCAGATCGCCGCACGCCAGATCCAGCTCGCCCACGGCAAGCCGCGCCAGGCCCCGCGCTGCAATCTGCCAACCGCGCGGTTCCGCCGTGCCCAACACATCGAGAAACGGCCGATGCAAATCCAGCGCGAACAGCGACCGCAAGCGCAGCCGCGCGATACCGGCCCGGTCGAGCAGGGCGAGCGCCTCGGCGTGGCGCCCGGCGCGCTGCCACCGCCACGCCGTCCACGCGCCCAATCCCGGCAGCCGCGCGAGCGTCGCGATGCGTCCACCCGTCGCGGCGATCCCGTCCTCGCCTGTGCCCGATTGTGTCGGCATGCCGTCAGCCTTGATGTTTACGCGTCCCGTCCGCCAGCCTTCTTCAATTCTAGCGCTCTAAATCGCTTGCTTTTTTGTAATCAATCGGGCCCGATCCGGCGGAGCTTCTTCCGGGCGCTGAATGTACATCTACCGGCGCCAACATAGATATTTCGAACACTTGGCGCCAAGACACCCGAACCGATGTGGACACCCAAGCGGACAAGGGGGCGGATTTGAGTTCTGACGCCCGCCGGACGCAGCCGGCTCGGCCGACCCTCACCCCTGCAGGCGATCCGATTCAGGAAATCCTGGGGCGCGAAGTGCGCGTCCTGGAGATTCAGAGTCAGCTCGAAATCGCCCAGCGCGCGCTTGTCGTCGCGCAGGAGCGTGAGCGCCGCCAGCTGGAGCTGACCGAGGTCCTGCGCACCGATCTGCGCCAGCAGCGCAACGCGACCCTGGCCGCGATGCGCGAGGCCGAAAAGTTGAGGCGCTCGTTCCACTACCGCTTCGGCAAGGCGCTGATCGACTCGTTCACCTCGCTGTCGGGCTTGGTGCGCCTGCCCGGCGCCATCGCCGAATTGCTGCGCGACATCGTGCGGCGCAAGCGCGCGCACGGCCGCGGCGCCGCGGCGGACGAGGCGTCCACCGGCATCGACACCAAGCCGCTGCTCGACGCGATCCACGCGAAGGGCCTGGACGGCGCGCGAACCGCCATCGCGAAGCTCGACGGCGGCGACCTGCGCCGTCGCGCCATGCTGTTGTCGGAGCTTTCCCGCCTCGTCGACACAGCGAACCCGGCCGCGGCGGTCGAGCTGGCGCGAGAAGCCGCGACCATCGATCCGCGCCCGTTCCGCGCCAAGCATCTCGCCTTCCTGCTTGCCGGCCAGGGGCAGATCGCCGAGCCGCTCAGTCTGCTCGACTCCCTGCCGGCCGAGGACCTCGCGCGCTTCAAGCCGTCGGAACGCCTGCGCCGCGACCGGCTGAGCGGCATGGCACGGCTCCTCGCGGCGCCGTCGCTGATTCCCGCCAAGGCGGCGGCGCCGGCCTTCGAAGGCGCCGACCGGCGCATCCTCTTCGTCGCCTCCAGCGCGATGCCCTATCACCTCTCCGGTTACACAAGGCGCACGCATGCGCTGGTGACCGGCGCGCGGCGTGACGGCTGGGACGTGCAGTTCGCCACGCGCCCCGGATATCCGGCCGACCGAACCGACACGGTGTCGCCCGATCTCGCTGCGAAAATCGACCTGAAAGGCGCGGAGCCGCTGATCCTCGAAGGTCCGTCGCTCGCCCGCATGCCCATCGACCGTTGGGTCGCGGCCGCCGCCGACATCATCGAGGCCAAGGCGCGCGCGCTCGCCGTGTCGGCGATCCATGCGCCGTCCAACTGGCAAAACGGACTGCCCGCCCTGATAGCTGCGCGGCGTCTCGGTCTTCCGTTCGTCTATGGCGTGCGCGGTTTCTGGGAGATGACGCGCGCCTCGCGCCAGCCCAACTGGGCGCGCTCCGAAGAACATCGGCTGAACGCGGACATGGAGAACCTCGTTGCCGGCGCCGCCGAACGCATCGTGACGCAATCGCTGCGCCTCGCCGACATTCTGGTCAAGCGCGGCGCCGAGCGTGAGCGCATCACCGTGGTGCCCAACGGCAGCGACGCCGAGCCGGTGGCGCTGGAGCACGCCGGCGAAGCGCGCGCCGCGCTCGGCCTCGACCGCACCGGCTTCTGGATCGGCTATGTCGGCTCGGTGGTCGATTACGAAGGCGTCGACGACCTGGTGCGCGCCGTGGCGCTGCTGACGGAGGAGGGGATCGACGCCCACGCCGTGATCGCGGGCGACGGCAACGGTCTTGCGGTCGCGGTCGCCTTGGCCGGCGAGCTTGACGTCAGGGACCGTGTCGTCTTCCTCGGTACCGTGGCGCCCGACATAGGCGAGCGCGTGCTGGCGGCCTCCGATGTCGTCGCGCTGCCGCGCCATTCCTTCGCCGTCACCGACCTGGTCGAGCCGCTCAAGCCGGCCGAAGCGATGGCGTCGCTCCGCCCGCTCGTCGCCTCCGATGTTATTCCGCATCGCGACGTGATCGTCGACGGCCGCACCGGTCTTCTGCATCGCGCCGGAGACGCGCGCGACCTTGCCGCCAAGCTGCGCCGCGTGGCGGAGAATCCGGCTCTCGCCGCCGGGCTGGCGGAAGGCGCGCTTGCTTTCGTCAACAGCAACCGCCGCTGGTCCGACATCACCCCGCGCCTCGAGCTTGCGTGGGAAGAGGCGCTGTCGATGGCGCCCGCCGACGCCGGTGCGCTGCAGCTTCGCCCCGCGGCGCCGGCCAAGACGGAAACGCCGGCGACCGCCGACGGCATCCTCACCCTGCGCGCCGATGTGCGGAGCTTTACCGACGAAGAGCGGCGGATGTTTTCCCACCTCGCCGACACGGCGTTCAAGCTCGGCGGCCTGGCGCAGCTCCAGATGCTCGCGATCCGCCAGGGCCAGGGTCAGATGCCGGTGTTTCGCGCCCGCTGCCTTGTGCTTGCCGCCGCTGCGGCGCGCCGCCACAACGACCTTGTCGGCGAACTGATGCTGCTCGAAGCGGCGCGTGAGGTGCAGGCGAGCCCGGCGACGTGGCGTCCGCTGGCGCGCGCCTATTGGTATCGCGGCGAGATTGCCCGCGCCCGCGCCCTTATCTCGCGTCTCGAAGAAGCCGAGGTGCGCCGCCCCACGGTCGAGACCGCGCAGCTCAAGAAGCGCATCGCCCAACGCGCGACATTGATGGAGGCGGGGTCGGGCTTCCTCGAGCAATACGGCACGCCCAGCCGCACGATCACGCAAGCGCGGCTCGACTCGGCCGCCTACTTCCTGCACTTCACGCTGCCTTATGCGTCGAACGGCTACGCGACGCGCAGCCACGGCCTGCTGCGCGGCATCCGCGATGCCGGTGTCGACGTGCAGGCGTTGAGCCGCGCCGGCTTCCCGCTCGACACGCCCGCCTTCCGCAAGACCGGCGATGTGCCGGAGACCGACGTGATCGACGGCGTCACCTATCATCGGGTGCTCGGCGGTAGCCGTGTCGACGATCCGGAGCTCGATTATATCCTGCACTCCGCCGACCAGTACGAGCAGGCGATCCGCTGGATGCGGCCGGGCGTGGTGCACGCCGCGTCGAACTACACCACCGGCCTGCCGGCCCTGCTCGCGGCCCGCCGTACCGGCCGGCCCTTCATCTATGAAGTGCGCGGCTTTTGGGAGATCACCCGCGCCACGCGCCAGACCGAGTTCGAGCGTAACCCGCAATACGAGATGATCCGTGCGCTCGAAAATCTCGTCGCGCGCTCCGCCGACCGCGTCATCACGCTGACCGAGGGCATGCGCCGGCAGCTGGTCGAGAGCGGTGTGCCGGCGGATCGCATCAGCGTGGTGCCCAACAGCGTCGACCCCTCCGTCTTCCACAAGATGCCGCGCGACGAGGCGCTGGCGGAGCGCCTGGGCTTGCCGGACGGCGTGCCGGTGATCGGCTATGTCGGCTCCATCGTCGGTTATGAAGGCCTCGACGATCTCGTCAGCGCTGCCGCCATGCTGCGCGACAAGGGCAAGGACTTCCGCATCCTTCTGGTGGGCGATGGCGAAGCGCAGCCCGTGGTGATGGAGCTGGTGCGTGGCCTCGGTCTCGCCGGCCGCGTCGTGGCGCCAGGCCGGGTGCCAAGCAAGGAGGTCACCTCCTACTATTCGCTGATCGACATCTGCCCGTTCCCGCGCAAGCCGATCCCGCTGTGCGAGATCGTCTCGCCCTTGAAGCCGTTCGAGGCACTGGCGATGCACAAGGCGGTGATCGCATCGAATGTCGCCGCGCTGGCCGAGATCGTGGACGACCGTCACACCGGCCTTTTGTTCGCCAAGGGTGACGTCGCCGATCTTGCCCGCGCGTTGGAGGAGCTGGTCGATTCGCCCGAGCTGCGCACACGGCTCGGCGATGCCGGCCGCGTCTGGATCGAGCATCAGCGCAGTTGGGACAGCGCCGGCGCCGCCATCGCGGCGCTCTATCGCGAGCTGAACCCCGCCGGAGCCGGCGACTTATGAGCGCGGCGGGCGCGCCGTCCGCCGAACGCGCATATCGCTGCCCGGTTTGCGGCCAGCTTGTCGCCGCACGCATCGCATCGGGCGATGCGTGTCCGCATTGCGCGGCGCCGGCACGCGTCCGCAGCCTGCCTGTCCTGCTGCAACAGCACCTTGCCGACCAGCCGCCGGAGGCGCTGCGCGAAGCGCTGCCGGCGCTGTGCTTCGCGCCGCTCGGCTCCGAGCGGGAGATCCTGCACAAACGTTTCGCGCACCTGACCGCCGTCACGCTCTATGGCGATTACGGTGCCGACGTTGCGCGGGGCGTCGATGGGCGCGACCTGTCGCGCTTTGCGGACGGCGCCTTCAGCGGGCATGTGTCCATCGCGCTGTTCGACTATTTCACCGAGCAGGAACAGGCGCTCGGCGAGGCTTGGCGGGTGCTCGCGCAAGGCGGCGTCTTCGCGACCCTGATCCTCGATGCGCGCGTGCGCGACGACGCCGCGCCGCCACAGGTCGTCAAGAAGATCGAGAAGAGGCCCGGCTATTACGATTACTGGCCGGACGGCGTTGACCTTCTTTCCGTCGGCGTCGGCCAGCATTGGCTGGTGCGCGCCATCCAGGCCGCCGGTTTCGTCGAAGCGCGACATATCGCGATTCCCGATCCGATCTCCGGCTACGTGTCGCATTGGTTCGTCGGACGAAAGCCTGAGCCAGGCCGGCTGGCGCGCGCCATTGCCGGCTTCAAGGCGCGGTTGAAGCCGCAATCCCGGCGCAAGGCGCCGGAGCGGATCGCCGCGGTTGCCAACTGCACGCTGTGCGGCGCTGCGCTGAAAGCCTCGGACAGGCGCGACGATTGTCCGTCCTGCCGCCAGCCGGCACGGACGCGCGGCATGCCCTTGGTCTGGTCGCGCATCGCGCGCAAAGGCGCGCGCTTCGCAAAACCGTTGCTCGGCTTCGCCTTGTCCGGCGCGGAACGTCCATTTCTCGCGCCTTATTTTCCGTCAGTCGTCTCCGCGTCGCTCTATGGCGATTACGGTACCGGCCACATCACCGGCGTCGATGTGCGCGATCTGTCACGATTCGAGGACGCCGCCTTCTCCGGCGTCTTCTCGATCCTGCTGTTCGACTATTTCGCCGAGCACGAACAGGCGCTGGCGGAGGTCGCGCGCGTGCTGGAACCCGGCGGCCTATTCGTCATGGCGATGAATCCCGGTCGCGTAAGCGAGGGTGCCGAGCCGCCCGCCATCATCAAGACGATCCAATCGCGGCCCGGCTATTTCGATTACGTCCCGCCCGAAACACCGCTTTCGTCGGTCCATGTAGGCGGCGAATGGTTCGCCGCTGCGATGGAGCGCGCCGGCTTCGCCGTGCGACGCTTCACGGTGGCCGACGCGCTTGCGCCCGAGACCACGCCGTGGTTCGTCGGCGTCAAGCGTTGAGCATAGTTTATCGCTGCACGCTTTGTGGCCAGCCGATTGCAGAGCGCCTCGTGCGCGGCAACAACTGTCCGCATTGCGGCGGGCGCGCCCGCACGCGCCCCAGTCTCGGACTACGTTTCCCACGGGTTCATCGGCCGCAAGCGCTAGGTCGCGATCCGTGTCACGGCGAGCGGTGCGTCGGATCCGCGCGCGAACTTCAGATGCACGGACTTGCCGTTGGAGCGCCAACGCAAGCTGCCGGCGGTCATCGTGGCGTTGAAGCGTGTTGCCGTCTCATGCACCTTGGGCGCGCTGCCGAACGAGAACAGCGTCGCGAACGATGTGGTCGCGCCGTCGCGGCGCAGGCAGAAGCTGGTCGCCGGCTGCAGCTGGTATGGCGCGTCCGACATCCAGCCGAGCAGCTCGGGCTTCTTCTGCGCCCGCGCCAGGGTCTCGATCTTCGCCTCGGGGACCAGCGACGTCACGCGCAGCGTCTGCGGCTCGCCGATGGCGACCGAGTGCGCCATCAAGCCTTCCGGCGTCTCTCTGGCGCGCCACGACGTCGCGAGCTGGAACCATTGCCGGAAGGCGTGCTCCGCGCCCAGCCGGTCGTGCAGATGGTCGAGCACGATGAGGTATTCGCCCGGCTCCAGGATCAGGCCGCGCCAATGCCGGATGGTGCGGAAATACGTCGCCTGGCAGTCGGTGACCGCCAGCCCGTCCTGTTCGCCGGCATAACGCAGCGCCGAACCGAAAGGTTTGATGCCCTTTCGCTTATAGTTGCGCTCGTCGATCTCGACGCAATTGTGCGCCCGCGTCGTCTCGACATAGATGCGCCTGGGATCGGCGTACCAGAAGCCTTCCTCGAACAGCGCCGAGCCCGGTGCGGTGCGTCCCGCATAGGCATAGCGGCCTGGATCGATCAAAATATCGCGTGCCCGGTCGTACCACACGAACGACAGATGATCGGCGTGCTTATGCACCCGCGAGTGAAACCCCGCGATCTGCGCGATGTAAGATGCGCGCCACGGTGTCGTGTCAGTCGCGTCGCGCGCATGCAGCCGTGCAAAGGCATAACCGCCCTCGGGAAAGGCCTTGACGCCCAGCTCCGGCGCCTCGCCCATGCTTCCCGCGGAAATGATGTAGCGCAGCGACTCGTTCTGATAGAGCACGGCAATGCGCTCGCCGCGTTCCAGATAGCGCGGATCGGTGTCGCCGAACGTCGCCAGGCACAGATCGGGCTTCACCATCCAGATCAGCGCATTCTGTGCCGCGTCCAGCCGGTCTTCGATCTCCTTGCCGTCCAGCAATCCGCTGCGGCGGGCGTTCAGGATCGTGCCCAGCAGCATGAAGTGATAACCGGGCGAGTGCTCCTTGTGCGCGCCGTCCGCTGCGAAGTGCGCATCGAGCACGGCGATCACCCGAAGCCGGGCGATCTCCAGCTCCTCCGCCATGCCCGGCAGGCCGATCAGGCGGCGCGCCGCCGCAAGATGGCCGAGCGCCTGATACAGGCCGTGATTGGTGTGCTGACGGAAGAAGTGCTCGCGGCCCAGCAGCTTCAGATGAAAGCGCAGCACACGCCAGAACAGCGCGAGCTCCGTGTCGCTCGAATCCGGCTCGTGCGCGAGGAAGTCCATGACATAGGCGAGGCGATAGACGCGGCGTCCGACCGCCATGTCGTACCATTCGGTCGGCATGTGCGGGGTGACCAGCGCATCGAGCTCTTCGATGCCGTGGCGCTCCAGGATCGGCACCTGGAACAGATCGATCCAAGCGCGGATATGCGCCAAGGATGCCTCGATGAAGCGCCGGTCGCCCCACAGGCTATAGGCGATCATGGGGTCGGCGATCGCGTCCCAGGCATGCAGATGGTAGGAGAATGAGCGGTTGTGGGCGCTCCAGTCCAGCGGCGGAAAGATGCTGGGAATGAGGAACCCGTCGCGACCATAGCCCGTCGTGATGGTGCTTTCGGCGATCTCCCGCAGGCCCAGTGCGTGATCGCGAGACGACGTTTCTAGGATTTCGAAGCTTGGTAGGGGCCGCGCGCGGCAATAGGCGCGAACCTGCGCGCCCGTCACGCCAAGGGAAAGATCGCCCGCATCCGTCACGCGAACGCGACGTCCCACTGCAACAGGCGCGGCACCATCTGCACCAGGTCGCCCGAGCCGCGGAAGCTGAAGAAGCGGCCGTCGACCGCGGCGCGGCTGGCGCGGCTGTAGCTGAAGCCCGAGCCCTTCGCCTTGGCGTTGGGCACGGTGAACAGCTGCTGCATGCGGTGCGGCTCGTCCTTGCCGATGAAATAGACCACGGGCTCCAGCCCGATCTGATCGTATTTGCCTTCGGTCATGGCGATATAGCCGGGGCCGACATCGACTAGGTTGCGGAACGGGTGGCCGCCGACGGCCACGTCCGTGGGCTGCAGCATGTCTTCCCGGGCCGCCACGAAAATGCGCGAGCCCAGTCTGGGATAGCCTTCGAACTTCTCCGGATTCTCCTTCATCAGCTTGTACTGGTCGCCGCCGGTCAGCATGTCGTCGGTGCCCCAGATCAGCTTGTCGGGCAGGAACGCCATGTCGGTGGCGCGAAACACCGCTTGCCGGCCTTTGCGCACCGACGGATGAAAGATCACATCGGGATGGGGATTGGTGACGTCCTGCCAGGTCGCGCCGTTGTCGCGGCTGCGCCAGCACCGGCACTGATGCGGCAGATCGCCGGACGACAGCCACCAGGTGCCCGGTTCGTAAGGATCCGTCATCACGAAATGGAAGTGGCGGATTTCGGAAGGGTCCTGGGCGAAGGCGACGGACCAGCTTTTGCCGTCGTCGTCGGAGCGCCAGACATGGTTGGTCCGCAGCGTATCGGGCCATTCCTTCGAATGCGGCACGGCGTTGCGGGTGTCGGCATTGTCGAAATATTCGCTGTAGAGGATGGCATCGCCGCTTTGCCCGATGGCGCGTGGGCCATGCCAGCGTGCATCGCCGGTCTTTATCCTGTCGGTCACGGCACCGTCGGCGGTGAGGCGGAAGATCGCGCCCCAATCCTCACGCGGGCGGTCTTCGCGATCGACCTGCCAGCCGACCGTCTGGATCAGCCGCGTCCCCTTCGTCGTGGTGAAGTGATTGATCGGTTGCTGGCCCTTCAGTTCGGGCACCTCGACGACGTCCCAATGCTCTCCCAAGTCGTCGCTGCGCATGAGCACGCCCGGCCCGACACAGTTGATCGTCCGGCTCGAACGGCTTTCATCGGCGATCCAGCAGTGTTCTGCGAAGTCCGCCCCACGGCCGGCCAGGGGAACGGACGGAATGGTGAGACGCACCGTGATCGATTTCAGCCCGTCATAGCCTTCCAGCGGCGTAACGAACTCCTGCGAGAAGCTTTGCGTCATCCGCGTCGCGTTGGTGAGGGCGGGACCCTTGTCCGGCGGACGGGCGGGTCTCGGCGACGGCTTGGGCGGCGCGGCGGCCGGCGCCGCATTGCGCTTGAGCGGAACGGACGCCGCCGCCGCGATGGGTGGCGCTGACACCGCTGCGGGCGGCGCGGGGGCGGCAGGCGGCGTGGCCGCGACTGCCGCCTCTTCGGCCGGAGCCACATAAGAGGCGGCGACGCCATCGCGCCGAATGCCGATGAACCATTGCGAAATCTCGCTGGTCGCCGGATCGGGCACGCGCAGTTGCAGCGGCGTGAATCCGGCGCGCGCGATGGCGCGCAGCAGCCAGTCCTGCCCGACATTGACGCTCAGCAGCTCGCTGCCTTCGGGGATATAGTCGAAATAGCCCGGCCGGGGCTTGATCTTGCGGGCCACCACCGGCGGCGAAGGATCGGGCTCGACCCGCGACGGCAAGATCAGCGTGAAGAACACACCACCCGGCGCGATCACGCGCGACAGCTCGGCCAGCGCCTTCTCGTGCTCGGGGAAGTAGTCGAACAACAGGATGCCGAACGCGCCGCTGAAGCTCGCCGGCGCGAAACGCGACAGGTCGCGCACATCCACGCCGACCATGTTGTCCGAAGCATATCTGCCGTAGAGCGAGGCCGGCTGTATGGCCTTGAAATAGGGCGTCAGGAGGGGGCGCTCCGCTCCCGTCGTGGCAAAAGCCAGCAACGGCAGGGCGGCATTGGGGGTCTTCGCCAGATGCGGCCCGACGACGCTCTCCAGCACCGCCGGCAGCGAACGCGTGCGCGCCGGCGATTTGCAGCCCGGGCAATCGCCCCGCTGATCGAGATTCTCCAGCGGCGCGCCGCAGATGGGGCAGGGGATCGCGGACGATACCGGAGCCGCCGGCTCCGACCGCACTTCGATGGGCGGCGGGGTCACAGGCTTGGCCGCTTCCACCGGCACCTCATACGTGCGGACATATTCGTAAAGCCGCACATCCTCCGCCGATTTCTCGGCGATGTCGTCGAACACCGCGGATTTGCTATATTCGGCATAGCGCTCTTCGTCCGTCGTGATCGGCCGTACCGGCGGCGTCGCCCAGCCATAGGTCTCGGCGAGCAGCGCGGTCATATCGCGCAACGTCGCGGTCGTCGCCACCACGCCGAACCGCCGATGCATCGTCTCGATCGCCTTGTCGGCGCTCGGCGCATCGCAGATGCGCCGGCAGATGAGGTTGCGGAAATAAGACGGCTCTTCCTTGTCGACCTCGCGGTAATATTCCTCGAACGTCGTGCGCATCGCCTGCTCGTGGCGATAGTGCGGCTTGTCGCGCCGGCTCATGTGATAGACCGACACGATGCGGTAGAACGGGTGGCGGCTCAGCGATAGGCACACCAGCGGCCGCGTAAGATCCGCCTTCTCGGTGTATTGCGAAAAGCCGCCGAATACGCGCGAGCCCGCCAGCCGCGCCGCGTCGATCTTGTTCCAATGCGCATAGCTCAGGCCTGTGGTCGGCCGGGAGAATATCTGGTCCTTCGGGAAGGTCTGGCCCAGCCAGCGCAGGAACGCGCTGCCGCCGGTCCGCTGCGCATGGAAGAAGGCGAACAGCGAATCCGGGGCGCGTCCCTGTTCGAGGATTTTGGGATTGACGAACATGCGGTCAGCCCGGCCTGCGGAATTGAAGAATCCGGTTCTCGAACGGCACGCCGTTTTCCTCCCGCTTCTGCATCAGGATCTCGCGCTCGAATCGTAGCGGCGCCAGCGCGTCCAGATACATCTGCATCGGCCAGGCCCAGGCGCGCGTGCGATAGCGCAGGGGCTGCTCGGAAATCTTGGTGTCGAACACCAGAATCGCGCCCGGCTTGGCCGTCAGCTTCAAAAGGTTGGCGTGATACTGCGCCAACTCGTCGGGATGGACATGGAACGCCACCGCCGTCGAATAGACGATATCGGCGCCGAACGCCGTTGCCTCGTCCATCGCATCGGTGTCGATCAGCCCGAAGCGCGGCCGCTTCTGCGCCAGCATCGTCTCGCCGATCACGTCCTGCCCAAGCTCATAGAGGCCGCTCGCCAGCTCCAATCCGAAATAATGGCCCGGATCGAGATAGCGGATGAAATGCGCGCCCACCCTGAGGCTACCGCAGCCATAGTCGACCATCCGATACGCCGGCGTGATGTCGAACTGCTTCACATACTGGGTGAAGCTCGAAATCCCCGCCTCCCACCAGTCCGCGTGTCCATCGATGTTGGCGCCCAGGGTGGGATGCGACGCCCCGGTCTTCAGCTTCTGCGCGACCCGCTCCATCTCCATTTTTATCACGCTGGTGCCGGGATTGCGCTCCTTGAACGTCTGATACCAGCGGTCCCATTTCTCGAAGCCGTTCTCCGCGGTCATGGCGCGCGCTCGAACTGCAGCACGCCCATCGCGAAATTCGTGCCGTCTTCACGAACACGGCCGCCGTCCATGCCGAGGAATTTCAGCTCGGGCAGCGACTGCACATAGAAGTCGAGGGGCCAGCACCAGCTCTTGTTGCGCAGCGGCACGTCGGAGATCGACGCATCGAACAGAAGGCGCGCGCCGGGTTTGCAGGTCAGCCGCTGCAGATTGCCATAGTAGATCGCGGTCTCGGTCGGATGGACGTGGTAGGAAACCGCGCTGGAGATCACGACATCCGCGCCGAACGCCACGCCGTCGTTCAGCGATTCCTCACCGATCACCGCGAAGCGGGGGCGTTTGTCCGCCATCATTTCCGCTCCGATCAGCTCCTTGCCCATCTCGTAGAAGCCGTCGGTCACATCGACGCCGAAATAATGTTCCGGCTGTAGATGACGGATGAAATGGCCGCCGATGCGCAAGCTGCCGCAACCGTAATCGAGCACCTTGCCGTCTTCGCGCAGACCCGAGAGCCCTTTCAGCCGCTCGAACGTCCGTGTGCCGGCTTCCCACCAGTTGGGGTATTTCCGCAGCTTCGGCCCCAGCGTCGCGTGATCGTCGCCGCGTTCCAGCGAGCGCAGCCCGTTGCCGGTCTGGTATTGCGCATAGCTCTTGCCCGGATTGGCCTCGCGCCATTTCAGGAAATGCTGGTCGCGCTCGTCGAACAGATCGCTCATGCCGGCGGTACCTTGAATTCCATGATGCCGACGATCTGGTTGCTCTCGGAGCGGTTGTCGATCTTGTGGAACATCTCGAAATGCAGGCCCGGCAACGCCTGCTTGAAGTAGTCCACCGGCATCGAAAGCTGCAGCTTGTCGACCGGCGCATCCGACACCGACGCGTCGAAGAACAGCGTGGCGCCCGGCTTGTGCGCGATGCGGGCCAGATTGGCGAAATAGAGCGGCGCCTCGTCCGGATGCACGTGATAGCTCACCGCGTTGGAACACACGATGTCGGCGTCGAACGCCACCGCGTCGCGCACGCTGTCCTCGTCGATCGACGCGAAGCGGGGCATCTTCTGCGCCAGCAGCGCATCGCCGACCAGCGCCTTGCCCATATCGATGAAGCCCATGCCGACATCGAGTCCGAAATAATGGCCCGGATCGAGATAACGGATGAAGTGCCCACCGATCCGCAGGCTGCCGCAGCCATAGTCCAAAACGCGGCTGCGCGGCAGGATCGGGAATGTGCGCTGATAGCGATAGAAGGCGTTCGAGCCGGCATCCCACCAATTGGGATATTTCCGCAGGTTCGGCCCCAGCGTGGCGTGCTCGCCGCCCTTGGTCAGCGCATCGACCTGCAGGATGTTCATCCACTCGGCATAGCTGACGCCGGGATGATCCGCGGCGTATTTCCGGTACCGCTCGTCGAGGCGCTCACGCGATGACATGGGCCCTGCTCACTTCGCGGTTTTTTTCTTGGTACGCCATGACATGCGCGCAGCCCGAGGCGGCTGGCGGAATTCGAGGACGCCGATCGTCTCGCTGGGGCGCTTGGCGGAGACGTGGAAATCGACGAATACGAGCGGCGCCAGCGCCTTCACGTAATAGTCGACCGGCATGGCGAGCGCGCTCTCCGCCGATGGCGCATCCGAAATCACGGCGTCGAACAGCAGCTTGGCGTCGGCCTTGGCGGCCAGTTGGCGCAGGTTGCCGAAATAGACCGGCGCTTCGTCGGGATGGACGTGATAGCAGACCGCGGTCGAGATCACGCAATCGGCGCCGAACGCCGCCGCGCTTTTCAGGGCCTGTGGCTCGATGGCGCCGAACCGGGGCCGCTTTTCCGCAAGCAGCTCGGGACCGACCAGCTCCTTGCCGGATTCGATCAGCGCGGTCGTGACGTCGAGCCCATAATACCGCTCGGGCGCCAGATACCGGATGAAATGCCCGCCGATGCGCAAGCTGCCGCAGCCGTAGTCGACCATCTTGGCGTCCGGCTGGATGCCGGTCACGCGCCGATAGCGCTCGAAAGCCGGGCGCCCCGCCTCCCACCACTCGCCTTTGTTGAGATTGCTCCCCAAGGTCGCGTGCTGCAGGCCTTGCTTGACGTGGTTGACCGCCGCGCCGTGCAGCCACTGCGCATAGGTCGTGCCGGGGTTACGCGCTTGGTATTCCTTGAACCTGCGATTGCGCAGCTCCTGTGGGGTCTCATCCATCATGCGACCTCGACGGTTTCGAACTGCTCATCGCTGACGCCGCGATCGGCCACGAAGGCGCGGGCCGGCGGCTCGCCGCGCTCGGCGATCTTGCCGATGCCCGCGACCTCCCGCACCGGATGCAGCGGCGCGATCTGCGCCCCGGCACGGCCGGCAAAGCCGGTGAAGAAATACGAGCCGTATTTGAACTTCACGAAGTCCTCGCCGCTGGTATCCACGTCGTAAAGATATTCGTCGCGGAAGCGCACGATACCGTCGCGCAGATACGTCTTCACCTGCGCGTCGGGATAGGGATAGTCGCGCGCCTTGTCGAAGATCTCCTTGATCTGGTTCTTCAGCTTGCGCAGCGTGAAGCGTACGAACACGCGCTCCTCGTCCACGAACAGCATCTGCGGCAGGTCGAAGTGCTTGAAGATCGCCTGGAAATGGCTGAGCGGGCGATAGAAGATCGAGCTGCGCTTGGGCAGCAGGTGGAACCAGCAATCGGGGTCGAGCAGCGTGAGTCCGAATATCTTGCGGTGACCTTCCGACAGCGCGAAGCGCGGCGAGAACGCGTTGGGCACCTTGAAATAGACCATGCCGGTCTCGTTCAGCAGCCAGTCTATGTTCGCCACCAGGCTGGCGGTGTCGTAGATGTGCTCAAGAACGTCGTTGATGACGATGAGGTCGAACGACCCCTTCTCGAACAGCTTGCGGATGCCCACACTGGATGCGTCGACGACATGGAAGTCGATCTGCGCGGTTTCGCGCGCATTGGCCTCGGCGTATTTGATGAACTTGGCCGAGACGTCGATCCCGCTCACCTTCGCGCCGGCATTCGACAGGGCGACGGAGAGGCCGCCATAAGCACAGCCCACGTCCAGGACGCGCTTGCCGTCCAGGTCGATCTCGACACAGCGGCTCAGGAATTCGACGAGCTCTTCGCCGCGCCGGTTGGTACTCATGGGAAAGGAGAGGGGGCGAGCCTGAAGAAGGGCTTGCGGCGTGACCTTCAGGTCGGCCGCGTGCATGGTCACGAAGTCGGCATACGTCATCTTTGTCCCTCGCCGCCTCATCAAGTGGGCGGACATGTGTTGAGGAAACCTTCGTATACCGTGCGCCAAATTGGATGGCAATGCGGCGTACAAACTCGCTATCTTCCGGGTAAGATGCCGTTGCACAGCCCTTTGACCGATCTCGCCGCCATACGGGACATCGCCGAACTGCGCCGTGCCCGACGTCAAATCCCGCTGGTGCGGCTGACGCCGTTCGACGCCGAGCCGTGGCAAGGCGCGGCGGATTTCGTGCGCTTTGCCGAGGCGATGATCCAGAAGGGCTGGTCGCCGCCCGGCGATCGGCTGGAATCCTTGACGCCGCCGATCCCATGGGACCAGGGCGGCCGTTCTTTCGTCATGCATGTGCATGCCTGGCTGCCGCTGAAGGACATCCTGGCGGCGCACCATGCGACCGGCGAACGGCGCTATTTCGACGTCGCGTTGGCTGTCGCGCTCGATTGGATTTCTGCGCATCCGCAATTTACGGCGCGCACCCGCGATGCCGCCGACGGCACGGAGGATAGCTTCGCCTGGTACGACCAGGCCGTCGCCCTGCGCTTCTGCCGTCTCGCCTACATCCTCGATGCGGCGTGCCGCTATGACGACGTTCCGGAGGAGACCATCGCGATGCTGGTGGCCTCCTTCCGCGAGCACGTCATCGCCGTCGCCGACGACCGCGAATTCCGCAAGAATACCAATCACGGACTCTACCAGGCATTGGGACAGCTCTCGGCGGCTTCGCGCTTCGCCGGCCGTCCGGATCTGATAACGCCGCAATTCCTGTCGCAGGCCAACACGCGTCTCGCCGCCATGGTACGCCAGCAGTTTTTCCCCGAAGGCATGCACCGCGAGCACTCGCCGGGCTATCATTTCGCGACATGGCGGGCGCTGAGCGTGGCCATCGCCGACGACATGGTCCGCGATCCGAACCTCGCTGCGACGCTTTCCGGGATCGAAGCCGGCTTCTCCTGGCTGTTCGACGGCAAGGCGCGCATCGCCACGATCGGTGATACCGATCCGTGGACCGCGCCGCCGCCCGAACGGCTCACTGCGATCCGCGACGACAGGCTCCGTGCCGTTCTGTCGCGCCGGGAGGTGCCGGCGCCGTCGATCAGGGGCTTTGCGCAATCGGGCTATGCCAGCGTGCAGCATTTCCAGGGCGCGCGGCGCAGCTTCCTGCTGCAGATGGCGGGCTTCCATTCGGTCACGCACAAGCACGCCGACCATCTGAGCTTCGTATGGACCGAGAACGACACCGATATCCTCATCGATCCGGGCCGCTGGGGTTATCGCGGCCGCACCGCGCACGACTCCGAATTGTTCAAGCTCGGCTTCTGGTACGGCGCCCCCGAACGCGTCTTCGTCGAGAGCACGCACGCGCACAATGCGGTGCAGGCGGATGGTGCGGAATTCCCCCGCCGCGGGGTGCGCCCATTCGGTTCCGGCCTGCAGGGCTGGGGCGAGCAGGACGGTCTCTACTACATGCTCAGCCGCGCCCCGCTGGTGGAGCAGGTGACGCAGCGCCGGCTGCTGGTGCTCTCTCCCGGCGACTTCCTCCTCGTGTTCGACCTGGTTTGCGACCGCGCGCCGCGGAACTGGCAGCAGTGGTTCCATCTCGGCGCCCGGTTCACCGCGCAGAACGACGGCGATCTGATACGCGCGCGCACCGAAGGCGGCGTCGCCGTCTCGGCGTTGCCGTTGCTGCCCGGCCAAACCGCGGGTCCGGTCATGACCGGCCAGACCGAGCCGTTCGCGCAAGGCTGGTGGTGCCCTCGCGCCGGATCGCTCGAGCCCGCGCCGGCCTTCGCCATGACGTGCGGCCCCGTCGCGCTGGCGCGCCTGGCGACGCTGTTCGTCCTGAGCGGCGACGCCATGCCGATGGCGGGAACGGCCGAAGGCGATCTGCAGGGCGCGAGCGCCGCGCTTGCGTGGATGCAGGATGGCGTGCGCCGCGATCTATCCATCCGGATCTCAGGTCCCGACCGCGTCGCGCTGAGCCGTACCGCGAAGCCGCCGACGCTGTTGTCCCGCCTGTTCAGGAAAAAATGAGCTCCCACTTCAGCATCCGCGTCTCGGAGCGGAACGCGTCGCTGCCGCCGCGATGCGAGAAGAACGTGCCATCCTGCGCCGTGCGGCTGGCGAGCGAATAGGTGAAGCCGCTGCCGCGCGTCGCGTAATTGTCGATCTGCGCGACATGATGGACCTTGGTGATGTCGTCCTTGAAGATCAGGAAAACGTCCGGCCGCGCGCCCATATCGATGTGCTTGGCCTCGGTGGTCAGCAGGAACGCCGGGCCGACATCGATGATATTGCGCACCGGCTTGCCGCAATAGCCGACATCCTCGACCTTCCATGGTCCCGTCGTCCGTGCCCGGAATATCCGCGATCCCGGCATCGGGCGCTCGTCGCTGTTCTTGGCCGACAGGCCCAGCCAGTCGTCGGCGCCCCAGATCATCCAGCCGTCATGGAACGCCAGGTCCGTCATGCGCTGTACCGCGCGGGCATAGCGCTTGACGCGCGGCGCCATCGGCACGTCGGGCGCGGCCTCTGTCACATCGATCCAGCTGTCGCCGTCGTCGTCGCTGCGCCACACGAAGACCTCCGTGTCGCGGTCACCGGACGACAGCCACCAGCGCCCCGGCGCGGCCGGCTCGGGCACCAGCGTGTGCAGGTGGCGGATCTGGTCGGACGAGACGGTCTTGGCGACTTGCCAATTCGCGCCGTCGTCGCGCGAGCGCCAGACCTGCGCCGGCAGGATCGGCATCGGAGCGGCGCGGTATTTGGCAGCGTTGTCGGGGTATTCGGCAAACATGATGACGCCGTTCGCTTCGCCGATAGAGGCGGAGCCGTGCCAAGGCGACGGAACGCGAAACGGCTCTCCCAGCTGTCGCCACGCGGCATCGAAGCGATAGATCAGGGCGCTGCTGGGGATTTCCTTCGCGACATGGGTGCACACCAGATGCGTGCCGCGACTGGTCGTGAAGCAGGCGCGCGGCGGCTGCGCGAGCCTGACAGGCTGCATGGCCCAGGTGAGCCCCAGATCGGTCGAGTCCGCCACGAGCGTCTGCGACAGCGCAATCACCTGGTTGCCGACATGCTCGCCATAGGTCGCCTGCCGCATCGGCTGCGGGAATCCGGGGATCGACAAGCGCAATATCACGTGGAGCGGCGCGGCGGCGCGGTCGAGGGGCAAGGCGTACTCGCGCACCAGCGTGCTGGGGGGCGCCGAATGCGGCGGCGCCTCATGCGGCGGCGCGTTGCGCGACAGACGGGGCATCATTGCCGGTGTTATCTCCGATAGCTTCTTGGCTGGCGCCTGAGCAGCCGTCGCCGGGACGGACTGCAGTGGCGGGCGCAGCCCGCTGCGCCGCGCAAAGCGCGCCGCCGAACGCCGCAGCTTCGCGATCCAGCCGGGATTTTGAGGGGAGGTCATGCGATCCGTACAAGCAACGCGGCGGCACCTTGCGTCGACTGGTTTATGTTTACAATTACAGTATTGCGCCACAATCGCGCGTTTGGTTAGCACCGAAGGCTTTGCCTCGCGACTGAATTGCCCGTAAGGGAAACCGATGGTCGACATTGCTCGGGACAGCGCCCAATTAACCGCCGCCGTTTCGCTGGCGGCGTCGTCGCGCCCCATCGCTGTGCCGCGCGGTGCAGCGCGGCGCTTTCTGCTGCTCGGCGGCCCGTTCGGCCCTTTCTTCCGTCAACTTGCCGAACTGCTCGAGACCCGCGGCGCGCGAGTGCTGCGCATCAACCTGCACGCCGCCGACGCCGTGAACTGGGGCTGGCGAAAGGCGACGCGCTTCAACCGGCCCTATGGCGAATGGCCGGCCTGGCTTGGGCGTTATTTGAGCGATAATGGCGTGACGGACTTGGTCGTCTACGGCGACTGCCAGTTCTACAACCGCACCGCGCTGGACGTGGCGCGCGGCCTGGGTGTCCGCCGGCATGTCTTCGAACTGGGCTATTTCCGCCCTGACTGGGTGACCTACGAGCCGGATGGCGTGAACGGGCACTCCAGCCTGCCGCGCACGGCCGCCGGCATCCTGCGCGAAGCCGCGACCGCCGAGCCCGCGCCGCACGAAAAGATCGGCGTCATCATGCCTTGGCATGTCGCGCACACCATGTTGGACTATTTCAGCGACTTCCTCGGCCGCCCCGCCTTCTTCCGCTATCATTGGCCTTATCTGCACGGTCCCTTGGCGCAAGCGTTCGGCACCGTCACGCGCGTGCTGCGCGTACAACTCGAACGTGGCCGGCAAAAGCGCCAAATCGCCGGGCTGCGCCGCGACGCGCGCCCCTATTACCTCTGCTTGCTGCAGCGCGAGGGCGACAGCCAGATCCTGTTCCACTCGCCCTTCGGCTCGGTCGCCGGCTTCTATGAAGCGGTGATGCAGGATTTCGCACGCCACGCCCCTGCCGGCACGCTGCTGGTGTTCAAAAACCACCCGCTCGACCCGGGTGTGCGCAATCACGGCCGCCAGATCGCGCGCATGGCACGCGTGCTAGGCATCGAGGAGAGAATCCGTTTCTTCGACGGCGGCAATCTGGCCGAACTGGCGCGGCCGGCGCGGGGCGTCATCACCACCAACAGCACCGCCGGCATCGCCGCGGTGCAGTTCGGCGTCCCCACCATCACGCTCGGCGCCGCGATCTACGACGTCCCAGGCCTCACGCACCAAGACGGATTGGCGACATTCTGGCACGATGCGCAGCGTCCCGACCCCGAGCTTTTCCGCGCCTTCCACCGTCTGGTGCTCGCGCGCACGCAGATCAACGGCAACTACTACTCCCCGCGCGGCCGCCGCATCGTGCTCGCCGTCTGCGCCGATCGCCTGATGGCCGCTCCCGCGGCACAAACCGAAGCTGCCCAATGATGCTGCGCTTGCTGGCTGTTTTTCTTCTGCTTGCGGCACTGCAGCCCGCGGCTGCGGCCGTTCAGAGCTGCGCCGATCTCACCAAGCTCTACCCCGGCGCGCCGTGCGGTCTCGACCTCAGCCGCTTCCGCTTCCACGACCCGCTGCTCGACAAGGTCGAAAGCGGCGACACTGCCGCCCTGTTCGACGGCACGCTCTACACCGTGCACAGCGCCGCCGACGTCGCGAAACTTAACCGCAAGCTGAAACCCGGCGATCAAGTGGTGTTCGGCCCCGGCGACTGGTCCGCCGCCGACATCGTCCTGCATGCTGACGGTACCCCCGACCATCCGATCGACATCAGCGCCGCGCCCGGCGTGGTCTTCACCGGCACCGCCTTGGCCGACTTCTCCGGCTCCAACCTGGTCGTCCGCAACCTCGTCTTCCGCAAAGGCGCCGTCACGCGCGACAACTTCGTCGTCTTTCGCCTCGGCGAAGGCGGCGGGCACACCTGCGACCGCTGCATCGCCGACCGTATCGTGATCGATGGCTACAACGCCGCGCCCGCGAACGACGTCAAGATTTTCTACCTCGTGCTCGACGGCCGTGACATCACCGTCGCCAACTCCACCTTCGCGAACAAGATCACCGCCGGAACGATGCTCTCGCCCGGCTTGCCGAGCGGCAGCTGCACGCCCGGCACCTGCTTCCAGCGCCTGCTGTTCGTGAACAACACCGTCTCCAACTTCGCCGCCGGCCGCGCCGGTGATGACGGCAACCACAAGTTCATGCAGCTCGGCTGGAGCGGCGTCTCGACCCAGTCGGCTTACTCCGTCCTGATGGGCAACACGTTCGAAGGCGACGTCGGCGAGAACGAAACGGTCAGCCTCAAAGCCAGCGACATCGTGGTGCGGGGCAACACCTTCCGCGCCAACCGTGGCGTGCTCAACCTGCGCTCCACCAACCGCGTGCTGGTCGAGGACAACACGTTCGACAGCACCGGCGTGACCAGCATGGGCGGTGTCCGCATCGAGGGCCGCGGCCACTGGATCGTGCACAACCTCTTCCGCCACCTCGTCCAGCCAGCAAACAATTTCTACTGGCCTGTCAGCCTGCACGACGCCAGCGACGAGAATCTGCGCGACGGTGCATCGGATTACGCCCGCGTGCAGGACATCGTTATCGCGGGCAACCGTTTCGAAGGCGACGAATCGCCACCGATCCTCGTCGGTACCTTTCCCGATCCGGCGCGCGCCCGTACCTTGCTGCCGCGCAACGTGCTGGTGCTGGACAACACGTTCTCCGGTCCCGCGCATATCGGCTTCATCGGCGACCGCACGCAATATCAGGGCATCGTGGAGCGTGGCAGCCGCTAGATTCGCGCCGTCGGCCGCGCCAGCACGCTCTCGCGCATGGCGCGCAGATAGCGCAGCGCCGCGTGCATCGCGCCGCGCGCCGGCGCTTGCACGGGACCGGCCGCCTTGATCTCCAGCAACCGCTCGAGATGGAATTCGGCCGAGCATGGCAATCGCGTCTTGGGATCGATGTAGAGCGGATAAGCGATCAGCGCGCCCGCCACGAGTGCATCCAGCGTCAGCCGTCGCGTCCGGCGCGGAAAGTCCAACCGGTCCTCCGTCAGCCCCCATCCGGCATAGAACGGCCTGCCATAGACGTGCACCGGCTTACCGCGCAACAGGGCCTCGAAGCCGGCCAGCGATGTCATGGTGTGCAGCTCGTCGCATGCCGCGATGCAGTCTGCGATGTCGGCCAGCGCGACGACGCGGTCGGCGAGCCGCGCGGCCTGCGGCGTCAGCCGCCCGCGCCGGTTGCCCGCCGTCACATCGGGATGCTCCTTGTACAGAAGAAATGCCTCGGGCCGCGCCGCGCGCACCGCCGAGAGCAGCGCCGCGTTGCCGGCGATCCCGGCGCAGCCGTGGCGGATCGAGGCATCGTCCTCGACTTGCCCGATGACAAGGACCTTCTGTCGCGCGCCCGCGCTGGCGAATACCTCAGCCCCCGCACCCCCGACATTGTATTTCGACAGACCGGCCCCGACGACACGTGCGCGCAACGCGGCGGCGCGCACCAGCAGCGTCTCGTCGAACGCACCGGCTTCGAGAAGCACCTCCAGCCGGCTCGGCGCGCGCGCGTCGTAGTAGATGCCCAGATCGTCGAGCACGAACGAGCTGGCGCGGTGGAAATCCGATCCCAGCCCCACCGAGCGCAGGAAGCCGTCCTCCATCCGCAGCACCGCCACACCGTCCCGCGTCAGCGCCGCACGATTGGCCGGCGTCTCGCGCGAGGCCCACATCGCCACCGCACCGTCGCTCGCCTTCGCCCTTTGGTTCGCAACCGCCGCCGACGCGTGAAACGAGACCTCCCGGCCCGCCGCGCCCAGGACATCGCGCAGCGGCGCATGTTTCCAAGGCGCGAATCCATAGCAGGCGAACGGCCCCGCGATGCGCTGCGCCTGCGTCTTGAACAGCGCCAGCCGCTCGATCGCGTCGAACACCGAACAGGCGTGACCGGTCAGCGGATCGACATAGCGCGCATAGCGCATGTAAGAGGCCGCGAAAATCTCCTCCGCGCCGCGCATCTTGCTGCGCCGCGCGCTTTTGAGCCGGTCGTTCGTCGCGCCCCAGCCGGCATAGAACGGCAAGCCGAAGCAATGTACCGGCAAACCCAGCAGCAGGGCTTCGAATCCGGCGAGGCTCGACACCGTGTAGACCGCGTCGACCTGCTCCAGCAGCGCGATGGGATCGCAGGACTGCGCCAGCACGCGCGCGTCGCCCGCCAGCGCCAAGTCGATGCAGCCGGCGCGATAGCCGCCTGCCGTCGCCGGATGGATTTTGACCACGATTTCCGCACCCGGATTTTCGGCGCGCGCCGCCGCCAGCATCGCGTCGAACGTCGCGCGCGTCGCCAGCGCCCCTGCGATCGAGGCATCGCCCGCAGTCTGGTCGATGACCAGGATCCGGCGCCGCGTCTTGGGCCCAAGCGCCAGCACCGGCGCGTCGTTGTACTTGGAAAGGCGATGTTTGTTCTTGAGTGCGATGGCCGCGCGCGCCGCCTCGCGCGCCGCGTCGTCGAGCCAGCCGTCGCTCTCCAACAGCGTCTCGAGGTCCGACGGACGTGTCGCGTCGAAATACATGCCCGTGCGGTCGAGCACCAGGCTGAGCGGCGGTGCGCCCGCCTGGCCGAGCGACACCGAACGCAGGAAACCGTCCTCGAGAGCGAGATAGGGGATGCCGCGCCGCCGCGCCACGCGCTGCGCCCATCGCGCCGACGGCCGGTCCGCCCAACCCACCATGGCGTCCGTCCCCGGTGCCGGCCAGCGCTCGTACGCCACACGCGCCGCTTCGGGCAAAAACGCCGCCAGATGGGGAATGCGCTTCAGTCCCGGTGCCGTCGCCGCGACGCGGGCATAGCGCGCGGGCGCCGCCGTCAGGTCGCGTGCGCCACGCCGATCCAGCTTGGCGCCCGGTACTTCAGGTTCAGGTCTTCCCAGGACAAATGCTCCAGATCGTGCTCCGCTGTGCGGATATACGGCTTCAGCGCGTTGCGCGCGTAGATATACGCCTTGGGATCGGCCAGCGTCTCGCGCGCCTTGAGCTTCTTCTTGATCGCGCTGAGCTGCGCACGGACCTTGTATTGCGCGCGCTCCAGCGATTCATCGACGATCGGCACCGACAGCGACGGCTCGGTGAACCCGGCCGCTTTCAAGAGCGCGCGGTAGACCGCCCAGGGCCGCTGATACTGCCCGATCGGCGTTTTCACGAACACGCTCCAATAGTCCGGCGCCACCAGCGGCAGACCCAGGCCGCGCTTGTCGTCCACGGTCATCGGCGAGGTGCTGCTCGGGACGCGGAACGCCAACGCCCCGCCCGGCTTGAGCAGCCGCCGCATCCGCACCAGGGCTTGAAACAGGTCGTACATTTTGGGCAGGGCATCCACCGCCAGAAGCGTGTCGAATGAGTGCTCCGGCATTTCGTCCATGCCGTGCAGCAGATCGGCGCGGATGAAGCTCACCGTCGCTTCGTTCTTGACGTGCTCCTGCGCCATCGCCATCCAATGGGTGCTGGATTCGATGGCGGTGACCTCGGCGCCCAGGTGAAAGAGCTCGATCGCCAGGCTGCCGGCGCCGCAGCCGACCTCCAAAACCTTCTGGCCCCTAAACGAGGTCTCCAGCAGCGCTCCGAAGGCGCCGACCAGTTCACGCGCACGGTCGCGGCTCTTGATCAGGTAGTGATATTTCTGCCCGTGCTTGTTGACGAGTTCGGCCGCGGTCGCGATGCCGTTTTCCTTGGCGACAGCATCCAGCAGATCGGCATAACTCATCGCAGTTGACTACCTTCGAAGTTGGTGGGCCTGCAGCCTCAGCTGCGCGTCGCGCCGACAACATCGACGAGGTGCTGAGTATCGCTGGGCCGGAACGCTGTAAACTCATCGTGGGCGACCAGCATAACCACGATGGAAGCCGCGGAGAAGCCGTCACCGGGTTTGACCATCTTCAGACCTGCAACCAGTGCGCGTGCTTCATGGCTCAAATCGGCATAGGGGTCGGCGCACAGCACCCGCCCGCCCAGCTTTTGCGTCAGCCGCGTGGCGATCTTGAGCGCCGGGCTCTCTCGGAAATCGCCGACATTTTCCTTATAGGTCAGGCCGAGCAGCAGGATCGGACCGTCGATTTCGCCCGCCAGCGTCTCAACGTCCTCGGATACGACCTCGCACTTATAGTCGTTCACCTTGCGCGCGGTGGCGATCAGCTTGCTGTTCTCGCGGTCCGCCGCGACCAGGAACCAAGGATCGACCGCGATGCAGTGACCGCCCACACCGGGACCGGGCTTGAGGATCTTCACCCGGGGATGGTGGTTGGCCAGGCCGATCACCTCGAACGGGTCCAGCCCATTGCCCCGGCAGAGCAACGAGATTTCGTTCGAAAACGCGATGTTCACGTCGCGATAGGCGTTCTCGACCAGCTTCACCATCTCCGCAGTACGGTCGTCGGTGAGGTGGCACTTGATGTTGCCCAGCGAACCATAGACGCCGTGCGCCAGCTGGCTGCTCCATTCGTCGATGCCACCGATGATGCGGTCGTTCTTCGACAACTCGCGCAGCATCGCGCCCGGAATGATGCGTTCGGGGCAATAGGCGAAGAACAGGCCCGGATGCGCCGCGCCGCTGCCCGCCACCGGCAGGTCTGGGCGCAGGCGCTCGATATATTTCGCCAGCGCGCGGGTCGTCCCCACCGGCGAGGTGGATTCGAGCACCACCAGATTGCCGCGCTGAAGCACCGGCGCGATCGCGCTGGCCGCGGCAAATACGTAAGTCAGGTCGGGCTCGTTGTCCTTTTCGTGGCGCACCGGCGTCGGCACCGCGATGATGAAGGTGTCGGCCGGCTGGGGCGCGGCGAACGCGCGCAGATGGCCCGATGCGACGGTCTCGGCCACCATCTCGTTCAGGCCGGGATCGTCGATGTGCGAACGCCCCGCGTTCACCGCGTCGACCACCTCGGTCTTCAGGTCGAAACCCAGCACGTTGAAGTTGCGGCTGGCCAGCACAGCCGAGGTCGCCAGGCCGATATAGCCCAAGCCGACCACGCAGACCGTCCTACGAATCCGGGGTTGGGGCGTAACGCGTTGGAATTTCGGTATAACTTCGGATCGATCCGACAGCGGTTCCAAGTGAGCCCCCAAAAAACACAACGCCAGATCCAACGTAACAGTGGTGTAATTGATTGGCTAGCGCGCGTGGTTTCCCGCAGGGGAGCGACGCTGAAAACCTTGTCGCAAAGTGTCGTTTGCGTGTCCCTGCAACCCTAGAGGTACCCGATTTGGGTCTCTTTGTGGAACGATCCTGTTGCATCAGCCCGCGTTATGCGCAATTTCGGCAATGGGCGCGGTGCGGGGATAGGACGTGAAACAACGCATCGCGATTATTGTCGGTACGCGCCCGGAAGCGATAAAGATGGCGCCCGTGGTGCTCGCGCTGCGCGAAGAACCGGCGCTCGAAACCATCCTGGTGGCCACCGGCCAGCATCGCCAGATGCTGCAGCAGGCCTTCGACATCTTCGGCATTGTGCCCGACCACGATCTCTCGGTGATGCGGGCCGGCCAGACCCTCTCCGGGCTGACGAATTCGGTGATCGCCGGTGTCGATGCATTCCTGGAAGCGGCCAATGTCTCGCGAATCATCGTGCATGGCGACACCACGACCGCGATGGCAGCCAGTATCGCGGCGTTCCATCGCGGCATCGCGATCGGCCATGTCGAAGCAGGCCTGCGCACCGGCAACCTGGCGAAGCCCTTCCCGGAGGAGTTCAACCGCCGCTGCGTCGACCTCGTCGCCGACCTCCTATGGGCGCCGACGCAGAGCGCGCACGACAACCTGATGGCGGAGAACCTGCCCGAAGGACGCCGTATCCTCGTCACCGGAAACACCGTGGTCGATGCACTGCTCTGGGCCTCGGCAAGGCTCGACGCCGAGCCCGAACTTCGCGCCGCCGTCGCGCGCGCATTGCCCGCACCCGGCCGGGAGCGGCGCAGGATCCTGGTGACCGGTCATCGCCGCGAAAGCTTCGGCCGGGGCTTCGAGAACATTTGCCAGGCGCTACGTCGCCTGGCATCGCGGAGCGACGTGGAGATCGTCTATCCCGTTCACCTCAATCCCAACGTCGTTGGACCGGTACAGGCGATCCTGAGCGGCATTCCCAATGTGCATCTGATCGAGCCGCTGGATTATCTTGCTTTCGTCTACCTGATGAAATCCTGCGACGTGATCCTCACCGACTCCGGTGGCGTGCAGGAAGAAGCCCCATCGCTGGGCAAGCCTGTGCTCGTCATGCGCGATGTGACCGAGCGCCCTGAAGCCGTCGCAGCCGGAACGGCACAACTCGTCGGCACGGATCCCGAGCGCATCGTGATCTCCGTATTGCGGCTGTTGGATGCGCCGGGCTCATGGCAATTCTCGGCCGCAAATCCGTATGGAGACGGCAAGGCCAGCGAGCGGATCGCTAAATCGTTGCTGTCGCAATAACGGGTTTCGCGGGCGTTGGCCGTGTCTGTCGTCGCTCGGCAGGGATGTGTTGCTCTGGAAAACCCAGATATCGCGGAGCAAGGCTTAGGCTCTACGGTTCGCTGTACCATCCGCTGTCCCGCGGCCTTCAACGCGTTGCGGTAGGCTTGCGGCACCAGAACTCGTGCATTCCGGAAAACAACATCGGCTCTGCCATTTCGAGCGCTTCCCAGGCCGCGCGGTCGCGCAGCAGCGGGTCGCCCGGATGCATGGCGCGATAACGGGCGCGGCGGTTCCGGTTCGTAAGCTTGAACGTCAGAAGTTCCAAACCGAGGGTGTCGAGGGCGCGGCCGATCCGGCGGACGTCGAACGGGTCTTCATGCCGGTGCAGCAGCAGGTCGTGCACGCCGGCCAAGGTGAAGAAGTCGTTCGATCCGACGATGCCCTTGGCTTCGCGAGCGATGGCGCGGCGCCGCGCCTCGCGCAGGAGGTCGTCGCTCATCGGCTGCCCCAGCAGATCGGCGAATCCCGTGCGCACTGCAAGTACCCGCAAGCGGGCAGCCGCGCTGTAGACCATGATCTGCATGACGCCGCCCGGTTTCAGCACGCGCGTCAGCGCCGCCCAGCCCTTTTCAGGATCGGGAAGATGATGCAGTACCCCGATGCAGGAGATGAAATCGAAGCGCCGGCGCAACGCTGCGACGTCGTGCAAGTCGTGCCGGATCAGCTCTGCGCCGCCCAGTCCGGCTTGCGCAAGGCGCTCGTCGGCATAGCGCAGGCTTTCGCCGCTGACATCGATCGCGGTGATCCTCGCATCGGGATAGCGCACGCGGTGAAAGGCGATCTCGCGCCCCGTGCCGCAGCCTGCGATCAGGATTTCCGGCGCCTGCGGTATGGCATCGGGCCCGTTGGGATCAAGCTCGCGGACCGCATCGGCGAGTTGCTGCGGCGGGCGGCGCGTCACGCGCGTCCATTGCGGATAGGGCCACGCTTCGTATTGCTCCGCGACACAATCTCCCGATGCCGCGGCGGCTCGCGACGCAGGCGGTGAGACGGCATAGGCGTCTGCGATGGGGGCGTCCGGTTCCGCCGCGAGGCGGGCGCGTTCATCCGCCTCGAACAGCCATGCGCCGCCATTGCGCCGGGTCTGTGCCGCGAGGGCCTGCACCGTCAACGGAAACCGCTGCCACGTGCCCTCCAGCAGCAACGCGCGCCGCGCCTGCGTGAAAATCCGCTCGACCTCCATCACCGTGACGGGCGTCTCTTCAAGAAGTGCGCGGATGAGCGGATTGCGCTCTGTTTCGCCGGCTACGGCTTTCGTGTCCTGTGCAAATGGCCCGTTGCGCAGAACCGCCTGCCAGCCGGCGCGCGCGACAACGGCAGGATTGACGTCCGGATCGCGGACCAGGCGCAAGAGATCTTCGGACCGTGCGGCCGTAGCGTGCTGCGGCGCCGCGGCCAGAATATCGGCCAGCAGCGCTTTGCTCGCGACCGCGCCTGGCGCCGCGTCGAACAAGGTCCAGCCATCCGCGAGCGCCTCTTTGAGGCGGCCGGCATCCCAATGCGCAAGGGCGGCGGCGTGAAGCGGAGTCTTCGGCGGCATGGAATATCGTCGCCCAGGCTGGAAGGAGCAGCAAGGCCGCCGTGCCTTGCCAGCACTTGAGAATTCCTCTCTTCTCCCGCCGATGGAGCAGCGTGCCGCGTCCGTCCGGGAAATCGCAGACCGAGGCTTTCGCCTGGCCCTCGACGGCGCCGGCGACAAGGCCGTCGCAGTCTATGGCGCGGCATTGAAATTGAAGCTGGGCCGCGAGGTTCCGGTGTTCATGCATCTGGATGCGCTGCGCCGGTCGGGCAGCGGCGCGATCGCGGACCGCCTGGAGCGCCTGAGCCTGCACCACGGCGCCGATATCACGCTCGCGTCGCTCCAGCCGCGGTCCGATCCGCTCGCGGCGCTGGCGGAATACCGTGCGTTCTTCGAGCGGGGCCTGTTCAACGGCCGTATGATCGCGAACTACGCTGCGTTCCTGAGCCGCGCGGGGCAGGCCGGCGAGCTGGCGCAATTGATGGATCAACCGCGGTTGCTCAAGGTCGTGCCGCTGGACGCGAAGCTGGGAACGGATCTGAGCGCCCGGATCGCCGAACTCATGCTCGGCGATGCGGTGAAGAAGACATGGATCGAAGAAGACCAGACCATCCGTACGATGGACCGGGTTGCGGGGATCGCCAACCTGGCGCATCCCAGCATCGATCTGCTCGTCGAAGGCGTGCGGAACGAAGTGGACGAACATCTGGCGGAAATGGATGCCATAGTGCACCCGGTCTTCCGGTGGCGCCCGCAGGTGTTCGATCTCAGCGCATGGGGACTCATCTCGTCCGGGCCCGGCTACAACCTGCCGCACCGCCATCCACAGGGCTGGCTGACCGGCGTTTACTACGCGGCGTGGCGGCCGGCGGCGGACGGCGCAAACCGGCCGGACCATGGCGCGCTGCATGTCGGTCCGCCCGGCCCCAGGCACGTCTGCAGCGGTTGGCCGCGCGCCGCGATCCCGCCGGATGTCGGGAGCCTCGTGCTCATGCCGTCCTATTACACGCATCACACGATGCCGACGGCGCCCGGCTCGTTGCGGATATGCATCCCGTTCGACGTTACCGACCGCCGGTTCGCGCCCTAGCCGGTTTCGTGGCGGTAAAGCGCGCTGCCGCGCCGCGCGAGGATCGGCTTCTCGATGAGGAACCAGGATAGGCAACCCGCGCCGATCGCCAGCACTCCGGTGAGCAGAATGCCCGTGACGCCGCGAAAGCCGTTCGCGAAGAGGGCGTTCGCGATCGGCAGGTGAAAGAGATAGAGACCATAGGAGATGTCGTTTCGATGCAGCAGCCGCGCGGCAACCCCGCGCCCCGAATATGCGAAGGCCATCGCGAACAGTGCCAGCGTCGCGAAGTTTACGATGCCGACGGTCCGGTTGCCGCTGGTCAAAAGAGGCGGCAGGCGCCACTCGACCGTGATGGCCATGACGACGAGGGCCAGCAGGCCGAACAGCCACGCCCGGTCCCGCACGACCGGCAGCACGACATCGCGATATCGTTGTGCGAGCAGGCCGCAGATGAACATGCCGAACCAGGGGAACGGTGTCAGGTCGATGAATTTGAAGATCATCTTTCCCGAATGCAGCCGGTGCATCAGGATCGCATCCACATAGAGAAGCACAAACGACGCGGCGGCGAGCGCCGCGAGCAGGCGAACCTCGTTCTTCGACCTGGCGATGAGCCTGTAGAGAAAAGGCGTGGCCGCGTAGAAACAAACCTCGATCGGGATGGTCCACAACGAGCCGTTGACCACGCCGTCGCCATAGCCGCGCAGGAAACCCGGATTCCAATCGGACAGCAGGACAAGCTGCGCGCCAAGCCACAACGCCAGCTTCGGCGCGACGCGTGCCAGCGGCAGGTGCGCGAAGGCGAGGATGGCGGCCAGCGAGAACAGCGTCACCGCGAGATACGCCGGGGCGAGGCGCAGAAACCGGTTGCGGGCGAAATCGGGAAGGTTCGGATTGCGCTCCCATGCTGCGGAAATCAGAAAGCCGCTGATGAAAAAGAACACCGGAACGCCCGGCGCTTGCGCCAGCAGGTCGGTCCCAAGGCCCTGGCCGGTCTGGAAGACGTAGATGCTGTGCATCACGAGCACCTGCAGCGCGGCGAGCAGCCGGAGCAGGTCGAAATTGTTCGGCAGAAGTGCGCTCGCGCTGGCCTTTGCAGGATGCTCCATAGCCGACTTTTCTTATGCCCCGGCCACATCATGCTGTACTGTCGCGGCATTGCAATCGCCGTAACGACGGGCCAGTGGAGACGAAAACATGTCGAACGCCCCGCCTGGCGGTCTTCTGAGCGACTACTACGACCGTGCACGCGTCGAACGTCAGGTCGCGCTCGGCAAGCATCGCAGCATCACGGGCGGCAAATGGGAATTCCTCGGCAAGCTGCAGCTTTCTTTCCTCGTGCAGAACGGCATGAAGCCGGAGCACCGCTTGCTGGACATCGGGTGCGGCGCGCTGCGCGGCGGCCTGCACGCCGTAGCTTATCTCGAGCCGGCGCATTATTTCGGCGTCGATTTGAATCAGTCCTTGATCGATGCGGGCTATGACCGCGAGATCGGGCCGGCGGGCCTGACGCAGAAGCTGCCGCGCGCGAATCTCGCCTGCAGCGGCGCCTTCGAATTTCCCTGGGACGGGCCGTTCGACTTCGCGATAGCGCAGTCGCTCTTCACGCATCTGCCGTTCAACTTCGTCCGCTATTGCCTGGCGCGGCTCGCGCCGAAGATGCGCAGCGGAGGGCGCTTCTTCGCCAGCTATCACGCGGTTCCGGATGACGGCGATCCGATGCAGCCGCGCGATCACAACGGGCGGATCAGCTATCCGGCGCGCGATCCCTATCACTACAAATTTCGCGACATGGCGTATGCGTGCGTCGAACTCCCCTGGCAGGCTATGCCCGTGCCGGATGCGCAATGGCCGCACCCGCGCCAGAAGATGGTGTGCTTCGAACGCCGGGAGACCGCGTGAGCGTCTACGACCTCGCGGCCGCTGCGGCGGATTATCCGCGATGGGGCGGCGCGCCGGCGCGCAGCATCGTCGTCTGCACCCAGCAGCGGTCGGGAAGCACCTTGATCGGCGAGGCGATCACGTTCGCCGGCAGCATGGGCTGTCCGCTGGAATATTTTCACCCGGGCTTCCGGCCGGCATTCGAAACGCGCTGGAGTGTCTGCGGCTTCGGGGACTATGTCGGCCGGCTGCACCGTTTTCGCACCGCGCCGTCGGGCGCCTTCGCGGTAAAGCTGTTCTGGCGCGACGTTCTCGATATCGCCAACGAGCGCGTGCCTGGCGCATTCGAGTCTTTGCGCATGGCGACGCCGGCGCAGGTGCCGCTCGAATCTTATCGCGCCTTGTACGGCTTGATCGCGGATGTCATTCCGAATGCGACGTGGATATTCCTGACGCGGCGCGATGCCGTCCGTCAGGCCGTCTCGAATTTCATCGCCTGGAAAACCGATACGTGGCGCCTGGCGAGCGGGCAGGAACGCCGCGCCGTGGCGCCGGATTACGATCCGGACCTGATCCGCCGGCTGCTGTCGCGCGTCCTGCGCAGCAATGCGCATTGGCGGCGTTTCCTTCTCGCCAACGGATTGCCGTTCACCGAGGTGACGTATGAAGATCTCGAGCAGGACTATTCCGGGACCCTGCGGCGGGTTTTCGCCGCCCTCGGTTGTCCCGATGCGCGGATCCGGCCGCCGCGGCTGAGCAAGCAGGCGGATGATATCGGCGATGCGCTGTTGAAGCGCTTCAGGGCCGAGTTCTAGACGGGGCCGGCGTTGCCGCCTTCGACCCAGCAGATGAAGCGGCCGATCTGCATGGCGCGCGTCAGTCCGGCGGCGAGTTCGGCGCGACGTGCCTCGGCCTCTTCGGGAGTGGCCGGCCAGTTGTCGACCGCCGCGCGCAGCCGGCGCATGTCGATCATCCGCGATGCCAGGGGCGAGGCCGCGATGCGCTGCACGTCGCGCTGGATCAGGTCGCGTTGCAGCGAAAGGCGCGTGAACCAATCGGGCGATTGCACGCCGACCTTCCGGTTTGCGTATATCTCGGGCGGCGCGCGATCGGCGAGAACGTCGCGGGCCAGCGCCCGGCTCCAGCCGCCGCGCAGGTAATGCTCCTCCGGCACGTTGAGGCAGAACTCGATCAGCCGCGGATCGCCGAGCGGCGTGCGCTTCTCCAGGCCCAGGAAGGCCGGCGTCTGGCCCTGCCAATCGCGCCCGATCTCGTTGCTGCGGACGAGCCATTTCGACCGCGCGACGAACGGATCGGCATCGACGCGGCCATTCTGCCAGCCGCCCAGCGTGCGCACCCGCTCTTCGAGATCGTGCTCGCGCAGGAATTGCGGATCGACGAACCCGCCATGCTCGAGTCCGACGCCTTGGCCGCGCTGCCGCCGGCGCCAGCGCTGCAGCCAGGCCGGTGCCAGACGGCGAAGCACGCGATGGCCGAAGATATCCGTGAGCGGCTGTCCGCTCACCCGGCGCAGGGCAAGCAACTCGCGCAGCAGTCGGACGGGCCGGCCGCGCAGCAGATGCCAATGCAGGCTCGAATTGCGGCCCCAGGTCAGCGAGAAGTTTCCCCAGCCGCCTTCCAGAAAGACGCGGTGACCGCCCCGGACCGCGGCATCGACGGTGCCCGACAGCCAGCCATGATTGAGCGGATTGAACACCGGCAAGCCGTTGAGCGCGAAGCGCAGCGCCGGCTCGCGATCGATCGCGTGCAGGCCGTCGTCGTCCACCTCCGTCACGTCCATGTTGGGATGCATGGCGGCCAGCGCGCGCACGCCCGCGCCCTCGTGCAGGCAGCGCAGGTCGCTGTCGGGCAGGCGCAGCGCGGCCGGCGGCACGCGCACGATCACTGCCAGCCGGGCCGGCGCCAGTATGCGGGCCGCCGTCGCCGCGACCGCCGGCGAGTCGAGGCCGCTGCTGCATTGCACGGCGACCGGCCGTTCGCTGCGCAACATCGGGCGTACCGCGTTGTCCAGATGCTCGCGCGCGGCTTCGACATAATCCTCGTGCCGTTTGAGGCCGAGCGGCCGGCGCTGGGGCGTCCAATAGGTCTCGAGCCGCATGCCCTTGGCGTCGCACACCGCGTAGCAGCCGCTGGGGACGCGCAGCACGTCGCGATAGATCGTCCGCCGCTGCTCGAACGTGTTGAGCGCCAGGATATCGCCCAGCACGACTTCGTCGATCGCGCGCGGCACCTGCGGCAGGCAGAACAGGCCGTTGAAGGTGGTGGCGAAGGCGATGAAGCCTTCGTTGCGGTGATAGAAAAGTGGGCGCCCGCCCATCTTGTCGCGGCACAGCATAAGCGTGTGCTCGGTCTCGTTCCACAACGCGAACGCGAAACTGCCCTCCAGCCGCGGCGGCGCTTCACGGGACCAGCGTTCGAGCGCGGCCAGGCAAAGCGTGCCGTCCGCCATCGTGCGCAGATCGGGCGGGTCGATACGCAGCGCCGCGCCGAGCTCTTCGCGGTTATCGAGGCGTCCTGCGAAGACGAAGCGGCTCTGTCCGCCATGGCCGGCGCGCGGCAGCCGCTCGAAGCGATCCTCCGGCGTGATGACGAAGATCTTGTGCACGAGCGCGGCGTGCGGCGAGGTCCATACGGTCTCGCGCGCGCCGTCGAAAGCAGGCTGCGCCCGCGACATGCGCTCAATATCGCGGCGATCGATCTGCCGGTTGTCGAATTGAATTAATCCGGAAAAAGCGCTCAGGACGCGTCGTTGTTCGCGTGCGGATTGGAGTCCTGATGAAGCTGATAGGAGTTCGCGATGTCCTGCGGCTCCAGTGCGTCCGTCGCGGCCGGGACAACCCAGGGCTTGCGGCTAGGCTCGGAGGGCGCAGCGGCCGTTTCGTTCGTCATATGGCGTCTCCGGCTATTGCAAATTCACCAATACGAAAAAAGCCGCGATCTTGCAAGGAACACGGGCGCTTGGCCCCGTCCGGCGGCGCCTAGAACGGCCTTTTGCCCTGGGAGACGGTGCGCACTAAGTTGGGATTCGCACATATCGCACCGGGAATTTTCAGCTTGTCGTTTCACTATCGAATCAGCGGCTTATCGGTGGCCTCGGAACTGGCGCTGCCTGGCGCGATCCGGGTGGCGGACCCGCTGGATTCCGGCGCGGAGGTGACCGTCCGCCGGGTGCGGGAAATCGCGCCGGTGGCGGCGCCGCAAATCCTGGGTCCCAACTGGGCGGTGGACGGCGACCGCTTCTTCCTGCGCGTTCCGCGCGTTGCGAATTTCCTCATCACGGCGGGCAACGACATCGCGATGCAGGTCGAACAGGGCATCGAGGAAAGCGATGCCGTCGTGTTTCTGCTCGGCACCGCATTCGGCGTGCTGCTCTACCAGCGCGGCCGGATCGTGCTGCATGCCAGCGCGGTGCTGGTCGGCGGAAGCGCGGTGCTGTTCTGCGGCAAGTCCGGTGCCGGAAAGTCGACCATGGCCGCGGTGCTCAACGAGCGCGGCTACGCTCACGTCACGGACGACGTCTGCTGCGTCGATTTCGACGGCAAGGGCAGGCCGGTGGTGCTTTCCGACGGCCGGATGCTCAAGCTGTGGCTCGATGCGGTTACCGAGATCGATGCGCGTGCGCGCAAGGGTGCGGCGGTGCGCTCGATGATCGACAAGTTCTATGTCGAGCCTGCCTCTCCTCTGCGTGTCTCGGCGCCGCCAATCGCCGCGATCTACGCCCTGCGCGAGCAGCGCGCCCCGCTGGAGGCGGGCATCGAGACGCCGGCGCCGCTGGATGCGACGCAGATCCTGCGCCGCGGCCTTTATCGGGCACGACTGATGGCGACCATGGGACTGTCGGCGACATTCCTCGCGCGTGTGATGGAGATTCAAAAACAGGCCGGCGTCCATTATCTGACCAGGCCGTTCGCCATGGCGGCGATGCCGGACACGGTTTCCCGGCTGGAGGCGCATTGGCGGTCGCTGGGGTTGATCGGGACCGGCGGATGAGCGGCATCGTCTGGCTCGCGTCCTATCCGAAGTCCGGCAACACCTGGTTCCGCATGCTGATCTCGAACCTGGCGACCGAAGGCGATCGCGCGGCCGACATCAACGATCCCGACGAGCGGATGTCGATCGCCAGCGCGCGACTGCCGTTCGAGGACGTGACGCTGATCGAATCCGATCTTCTGACGCCCGACGAGACGGACATCCTGCGCCCGCGGGTGTTCGAAGCGCTGGCGGACGGCAGCTATGAGGTGCCGAGCACGCTGCCCTGGCGCAATCGCCGCGACTGGCCGACGATCCTGAAAGTTCACGATGCATACACGCTGACGCCGGAGGGCGAGCCGCTGCTGCGCGCGGCCCAAGGCGCCATCCTGGTCGTGCGCGATCCGCGCGGCGTGGCGCCCTCCTTCGCCAATCACATGGACTGCCCGCTGGATCGCGCCATCGCGCTCATGGCGTCGCCGGAGACGACCTTCGGTATGCTGGCCGGCAAGCAGAGCCTGCAGATGCGCCAGAAGCTTCTGAGCTGGCACGCGCATGCACGAAGCTGGCTGGACCAGGAGGATGTGCCCGTGCACATGGTGCGCTATGAGGACCTGAAACGGGATACGGCAGGGGTGTTCCACGATGCCATGCATTTCGCCGGGCGCCGGATAACGCGCGGCGAGGCCGAGCGCGCCGCCCGGCTGGCGGATTTTGCGCGGCTCCAGGCCCAAGAGCGCGCCAAGGGCTTCGCGGAATGGCCCAGCCGGCGTGGGTTTCACAGCTTTTTCCGCCGCGGCGAGGCCGAGGCCTGGCGCAGCGAGTTGTCGCGCGAACAAATTGCGCGCATCGAGCGCGATCATGCTGAAATGATGCTGCGCCTCGGCTATAGTTTGGTGGAGCGAGAGGCGATATGACCGCAAAGACTGCGACCGTGCTGATGCCCGATACGAAGCTGCAGCGCACCGAAGATTGGCTCAGCACCGTGTCGAACGGCGCGGTGATCATGATGCACGGCGCCAATGGCCGGTTCGTCGCCCTCAACGAGACCGGCAGCCGCATCTGGGCGTTGCTTGAGACGCCGCTGACCGTCAAGGACATCGGCGCCCGTCTGGCGGAGGAGTTCGAGATCTCGCCGGAGCAGGCGGTGGCCGACATGACGCCGCTCGTGAACCTGCTTCTCGACAACGGCGCGATCGCTCGCGCGCCCGCTTGAGCTCCGGAGCCGATGCCGGCGCGCGGATGGCGTTGCTGCGCAGCGCCCTTGCGGCGCGGCCGGATTCCGCAGCGCTTCTTTTCCAGCTGTCCGAGAGCCTCGCGAGCATCGGCGATCATGCGGCGTCCGCGCAGGCCTTTGCGCAGGCGTTCCGGCTGACGCCCACGGTGCGCCCCCGGCTCGACGCGGATGCCGCGAAGCCACCGGCGGATCGCGCCCGCAAGCTGCGCGACGATGCGAAGCAACTACTCGCGCACGGTGTCGCTTACGCGCCGGTGATCGCGGCACTGGCGATCGGCGAAAGCCTGCTCGGCCATGCCGCAAAGGCCGCGCGTCTCGTCGATTATCAAAGCTTCTTTCGCTGCGAGGCCATCCTTCCGGCCGGCGGTGCGGGCGATGCGGCCTTTCGCGCCGGACTTGCGCACGAACTGACCGCGCAAGCGGTGCATCGCAAACAGGACAAGGGCAGGGCCGGTGCTGGGCGCTATACCTACGGCGTTCTCGATGCGCCTTCGCCGGCGTGCCGGCTCTTGGCAGCAGCGCTTCGCCGCCAAGTCGAGCACTACATCGCGGCGCTGCCGCCATCCTCCAGCCATCCGTTCGTGACGTCGCGTCCCGCACGGTACGCCTTGCGGGGCTGGAGCGTCGCCGCTGCGGGCGACGATCACTTCGCGCCGCATATCCACCCGCAGGCTTGGCTCAGCGGCGTCTACTACCTCGCCGAGCCTGGGATATCGCGCGATGACGGCGCCATGCGCGGCTGGCTGCGCGCCGGCCCACCCGCGCAATTCGGCGTCTCGATCGAACAGGGCTGGGGCGAGAGATCGATTGAGCCGGTGCCTGGGCGTCTGGTGCTGATGCCCGGCTATTTCTATCACGAGACTCTGCCGACGCTTTGCGACGAGGTGCGGGTCTGCGTCGCATTCAATGTCGTGCCGGAGGAACTCGACGCATGACGCCGCGCGTTTCCGCAGGCGTCTTGGGACGGATTCGGCGCTTCGCCGCCGACCCCTCGTACCGAAGTGCAATATGGTCCCGCCTGACCGGTGCGAAGACGTTTCAGGCGAGTGGCCGGACGTACGAGAACCGTTATCCCGCTATCTTCGCCTTCGTTCAGGCCGAGCTGCGCGAGATGGCGGATGCGCGCGTCCTCTCCTTCGGCTGTTCGACCGGCGCGGAAGTGTTCTGGCTGCGCCGCTATTTGCCGCGCGCCGTCATCAAGGGTGTCGACATCAATCCGGGCAGCATCGCGATCTGCCGTGCGCGCGCGCGGCGTGAAGGCGATGCCGGCATTTCGTTCGCCGTGGCGGATTCCGCCGAGGATGAGGCGCCCGGCCATTATGATGCGATCTTCTGCATGGCCGTGATGCGCGACGGCCGCCTGGCCGCGCGGGGCGTCGAACGCTGCGACCCCTTGATCCGCTTCGAGGACTTCGCCCGCACGGTCGACGGCATCGCACGCTGCTTGAAGCCGGGCGGGCTTCTGGTCATCCGGCACAGCAATTTCCGCCTGAGCGACACGCCGGCCGGCGGCGGTTTCACGACGCTTTTGAAGCTGCGCGACACCACGGGCCGCACGCCGATCTTTGGGCAGGACAACCGGCTGATCCCGGACGCCGAATATCCCGACACCGTGTTCCGCAAGGTCCGTCGCTAGCGCGCCGCGCGGTCGAACAGCTCGAAGATCAAATGGATGCGATCCTCGGCGCCGCTATTCGCGACCGAATGCACCTGGATATTGTTGAGCTCGTAGGCCTTGCCGACATCGAGCTGGAATTTCTCCGCACCGACCCGGAACCAGACGCCGCCATTCGTCACCAGCGGCACGTGGATCTTGTGCGCCAGATGGTTCGAGACGCCGATGTCGCTGTGCGGGTCGATCTTGCCGCCGGCCGACAGCCGCGCAAGCATCACTTTGGGAAAATCGGGCTCCGCCATGTCGTAATGCGCCGCGACGGCGTTCAGCACCGGCAGCAGTTGCCCGTTCCAGCGCGACCAGAACGGCGTCGCATGGTAGCCTTCGGGTTCGGAGCTGTTGTTGAAGCGCCCGATGATGTGGCGTGTCTGCCGGAAGCAGGAGAAATCGTTCTCCTTCTTCTCGTTCTCCGCATCCCATTCGGCCTCGCCGATCCGCCGTACGTCGCGCGCCAGATCGGCGACATCGATGGCGCAGATTTCGCGGTAATGCTCCGGCTTGACGACCGGCGAGCGGCCGGACGCCGCCAGCGCCGCAAGGACGGCGAGTTTCTTGGGCGTGACCTGGCCGATATTGCCGAACCGGTTCTGCATGGCCATGACGCTATCACGCACCGAGCCAGGTTTCGACCTGCTTGCCGCGGAACGCGGCTTCGATGCGGAATTCCCGTCCAGCCTCGACCATGGCGGGCTTGGGCAGTGGGCAGAAGTTGAGCCGCGAGAAGAACACGGCGCCGGGCTCTGGACAGGCTTCGAGCGCGATGCGGCCGTCCAGTTCGAGCCGGATCCAGCGCGCGATGCCGTTGGCTTCTCCGGCGGCGGTCCCTTCGGTGCGCGCCACGCCGCGGCCGCTCTCAGGATGGGACGCCGCCGCGAAGTCGAACGCCAGAACGTTCTGCGGGTGCGACAGCAGCCGGATCGTCGGATCGCCGATATCGACGGCCAGCGTCCGCACGGCGAAATCCGCGAGCGGCGCCAAGTCGAAGCCCGCGGCGCTGTCGATATGCATGGCGCGCCAATAATTGTCCCAATGGGCAAGCGCAACGCGCAGCATGCCGCGGGCCGGCATCACCGGCGCGCCCGGCGCCAACAGGCGTTGCCGCGCGTCGGCAAGTGCGGGGAGCGGATCGAAGTCCAGAAGCTTGTCGCCGAAAATATCGCAGAACAGAAGGTCGGCCGGGCGGTCGAGATCGACGCCGACCGCGAGTTCGTGCGACGACTTATCGATCACCACGATACGATCGTCATAGCCGTTGCGCGCGACGAGGTCTCGCGCCAGGGCGGCAGCGACGGGATCCTTCTCGCAGGTGACGACTTTGGCCGCGCCGGCGCGCGCTGCCATCAGAGCCAACATGCCCGCGCCCGTTCCGATCTCCAGAATATGCATGCCGGGCCGGATTGCCGCGCGTAGCGCCGCGTCCCATGCCGTATTGCGCCGCGCGTCGTTCATCATGGCTATGTGGTAGCCAGGCAGCAGGGAGGCCAGCAGGCGGTGTCCGCGCGCCTGCGTCGCCGGATCGCCGCCGCCATGCTTCAATGCACGTAGAGCGATCTCGGCGGCCCGCTTCGGTTGCTTTTTTCCGATCGCGACTTCTGCCAGGGAGAGAAGGTGCGTCGGGTATTGCGGCCCGACGGGAACGGCCGCTTCCAGCGCCGCGAGGAGAGGATCGGTGTCGTCGGCCATTCCTCATTTCCACCACAAAGGCCGTTTGGCGGCAACTCGCTTGCCGACGTCAAAGTGGTCTTCGCCCGCGCGGGCTCCTGACCGTATTGCGCGGGAAGAGCAAACGAGCGGCTGGCCGTCCATCCATGGCGCGCGTACCCGCTCATGGCCACGTTCCACGGCGCACCAGCGTATCGGCGAGTTCGATCGCCCGGTGCCGGGAGGTTTCGAACAACTCGGGAAGATCGGCTTCTTCCACGGCCACCGTCATCAGCAACGCGCATGTCTCGATCTCATAGAAGCCGAGCGGCCGCGCCATGGGAGCAAGCGCCGAAGGGCTGAGCCCATAGCCTTCGAGAAAGGCCGGGGTAAGCAACCCATAGGCGCGAATCCGCCCCAGCTCCAGCCAAGGGTCTCCGACCATCGCGTTCGCGACGTCGATGATCGCTTCGATCCGGCCGTCCGCGATGCACAGATTTTCGGGGCGCAGGTCCATATGGAGCAGGGAGGTCGCTTCGGCTTGCCGTTCCGCGAAGACCGCGCCGGCTTGCGCCAGTAGGGCGGTGACGGGGATGTCGGCGCAATGGCGATGTGCCGCCGACAATCGTCCCTCGAGCCGCGTCAGCATGGCGTCGCACCAAACGGGTGCGCGCGCCAGGGTTGCCGATTGCGGATGGATCGCGTGAATTTTGCGAGTCCACCTGCCCAGGTCGCGCTCTTGCCGCGTGTCGAGGCGCGTGGCGGGCTGATGCACGATGTGCTCGCAAAGCATCCACGACCTCTCGCCCGCATCGCGGCGCCGCCGCCAGGCGTGAACCCCGGGCACCGGAACGCCCCGGCTTTTCAGCAGATCCAGGACTTCGATCTCCTTGGCCAGGGTGTCGGCGAAATCGACCGTTCCCTCATAGCTTGTCTGAAGAACTTCCTGCCGGGGACTGCGCAGCACGCCCACGCGCTCGCCATCGCGCATCGCGAGATCGGCCCAGAAATCGACGCCCTGCCGCCATGCTTCGACACACAGGCGTTCGTCGCCGAGTGCCTCGCGAAGCTGGCGCGTGAGCTGCTCGAGGCGCGAAGCCGAGCCGGTCTCGGATGCGGAAGACATGTTCGGCGGCAGCTCCGGGATGCGTGGCTGATCCGGCATTCAAGCACGATCCGGCCCCGGCCGCGCCCGGCTTTCGAGGCCCACTTGGAAGGCCGCTTCGACGGACCAGCTCTTCCAAGGCAGGAAGCCGCAGGTGCAACTTTTTGCGCGGCGCAATAGCATCGGCCGATGAGCCTGTCGCCGCCCTCACACGATTACCGTCGCGCGGTTCAGGAGCTCCAACTCGGATCGGCGTGGCGCACGGACCAAGAAGAGCTCGGCGCCTTTGCGACGGCGTTTTCGAGCCTTTCGGCAGCGGCCTACACCGAGTCATTGCCGAAACGGCGACGGAACGGGCTGGGCGAGGATTTCTCCTACGAGTTTCAATATCTGTCCGGCGTGCTTTTCCCGAACGCCCATGCCTTCTCGGGTTCGGATGGACGGCTTTTCGTCGGGATAACCGCGTCGATGTACGGCCTGGTCAACCAGGTTTGCGACCAGCTCTTCGAGGACGACGCGATTTCCCGGCTTCTGGACGAAAAGCTGGAGGTGGTGACCGCGAGAAAACGGCGGTTGACGATGGAATTCGCCGATATGGGCCAAAAGCGATCGGCCATTTTCTCGAACTATGTGGTCGACGACGAATTCATCGCCGCCGCTCCGCCCTCCGGCTGGCGCACGAGCTACCGTTCCGTAGGCGACTTCTCGATCGCCGTCAGTGACAAATATCGAGTCCGGGACGCGATCCTGTCTTACATCTTTCATCACGAAATGGGTCATTTGATCGAAGGTCATGTCGGGCTCCAGTCGCGGCAGGAAGGCGCCGGCGTTCTCGGCGAGTCCGGCGACGGCAGTCTCGACCCGACGCAATTGCGGTTGGCCATGGAATTCCAGGCAGACAGATCGGCCGCGAAAGCGTTGCTGCTCGTCTCGCACGCGCGTCATGCGATCGCCGGCCGTGCCGGTATCGAGAACAACTGGAATCGGAGCGTCTCGCTCGACTTCCTGTCGATCTTTCTCGCCCATACGATCCTGACGATGAGCGCCATGGCCGAGGGAAGGATCTCGAAAGGCGGCGATCTTTCCGACAGCGAGGTGAAGGACATATTTCACCAGAACACGTCGTACCCTTCGGCGGGTATCAGGATGATTTCCGCCTTGAACACCTATGTGAACAGTCTGGATGCGATAGATCCGCTGGTGAAGGAAGACATCGATTCCAAAGACACGCGGCTTATGAGGCCGATGGACGTCGTGAAGCACCTTGGCGACACGTATGGCGAATTCGCCATGATGCTCGTCATTGCGCGGATCCACGAAGACGATTTTCAAGCCGGCCGGAAGGCTATTTTCGAGGAAGGCTCGATCGACAGGCTAAGGCGGGAATGCGCACCTTATGCCTTTGGCGGGCTTGTGTAAGGGGCGTCGCGAAGCCGGGGCTACGCAATGCTATTTTCCGGTCATCAGCCGCACGGCCTGCTCCAACCGCGCGCTGTAGGCATTCAATGCGGACGCCGCGGTTCTGAGCGAGGCATCGGCATCCGCCCAGCGTTCCTCTTCGATGGCTTCGCGCAGGCCCGGCAGGGTTTTCACGCCATAGCCGGTGTAGCGGCCCGGCGCGTAGATGAGGTTTTTGTACCATTCGCGATGCAGGAGGCCGGCATCGGGCGACAATGTCGCGTCGATGTTCTGCATCAGCGCGAAAAGCGCTTCCTTCCTGGCGGCGGAAAGCCCCTCGCCATGCGCGGCGATGGCCGCGTCATAGGCCTTGGCCGCCTTGGAAAGGCGCGCCACGGCCATATCGAGCGGTTTCATCTCGATCTTCGGCACGGCCTTCAGCGGCGTCGGATTGCCCGATGTCTCCGCCGGATCGGCGGCCAGCGCATAGACGTTGTCCTTCAGCATCGCCGCCTGCTTGATGGCCGCCTCGCTTTTTTTCTTCACGAGCTTTTTGACGTCGTCGAGATAGAAGCGCACCGCGGCGGAGAAATCGCCGGCGCGCTGCAGCGGCAGCGTCGTGTCCGCCGCGGCCAGGACCAGCCGCCCGATGCTCTTGGACAGCATGACGCCATAGACCATGTCCGGATCGACGAAGCGGGTATGATGCGCCCAGGTGTCGTAGCGCGAGTGGTAGACGCCACCGGACCGGCCCTCGCCCTGATACTCCATGCTCAGCGCTTCGACGCCGAGATGATCGTAGAACACACCGTAATCCGAACCGGAGCCGATCGGATCGATCGGCACGTTCTTGGAAGGATCGGCGGCAAGCTTGGCCGCGAACGCCGCGAGCGGATCGTCGTCTCCGTTCTCGGCCGCAACGCGCATGCCGGCGCGCCGGCGTGTCAGCACGTCCGCCTTGGTTTCGGGATCGATCAGGCCGGCGAGCGTGGCATCGACGAAATGGGTCAGGTCCTGGCTGCCGCCGGCATCGAGGATGCCGCGCGCGTTGGTGTCCGAATTTATGTAGAGCACGGCGTGCTTCTTCAGGTCGCCGGCATGCTCTTCGCCCCACTCGACGGAACCGATGGTGCCCGGCTCCTCGGCGTCCCAGCTGGCATAGATGATGGTGCGCTTGGGCCGCCAGCCGGACTTCACCAGCGCGCCGATCGCCTTGGCCTCGTCGAGCAGCGCAACCTGTCCGGAAAGCGGATCGGTGGCGCCTTCCACCCAGCCATCGTGATGGTTGCCGCGGATCACCCACTGATCGGGGAATTCCGCGCCCCGGATCTGCGCGATGACGTCATAGGCCGGCTTGATCGACCAGTCCGATTTCACCATCAGGTGCACGTTCATCCGGGACGGGCCGACGCGATAGGTGATCGGCAGCGCGCCGCGCCAGTTCGCCGGCACGGCGTCGCCCGTCAGCGTCGCGAGGAAGTGCACGGCATCGGCATGGGAAATGGGAAGGGCGGGAATCTTCAGGATCGACGGCGAATCCTTTATGGCGAGCCGCTTGGCGTCCTTGGTGGCGCCCCAGCCCGGCGTCAGCGGATCGCCGTCCATGATGGAGGAATCCTCCACCGAGCCGCGCTGGATGCCTTCCGCGGGACGCATCGGTCCTTCGGGATAAGTCGCTTCCCGGGCATAACCGTCATCGGCCGGATCCGAATAGATGATGCAGCCCAGAGCGCCATGCTGTTGCGCCAGCAGCGGCTTCAGTCCGCGCCAGCCATGGCCATAACGCGCGATGACGATCCTGCCTCTGACGTCGATGCCCATGCGCTCGAGCGCCTTGTAATCGTCCTGCATGCCGTAATTGACGTAGACGATGGGGGCGGTGACATCGCCGTCGCCCTGATAGACGAGATAGGCGGGCAGGGCGGGCTGCGTCTCCGCTGCCGAACCGTCGCCGGGGATGGGCGGCTCCTGAAGCGTCGCGTCGAACGGCGCCGGCGTCAGCAGCTCCAGCTTCTCGGCAATCGGTGTGGGATAAAGGACGTCGAATTCTTCGATATGCGCGTCCCAGCCGAATGCCTTGAACTGTGCGAGCTCCCACTCGGCGTTGGCCTTGTCGTGCGGCGAGCCGACATGGTTGGGCTCGGCGGTCATCAGCTTCAGCCAATCGCTCTGATCCTTGGCGCTGAGAGCGGCGTCGAACGCGGACGTGAGCGCGGTGCTCACCGGCGCCGACCCGGCGGTGACACCGGGAACGGGCGCGGCGAGAACCATGCAGGCGGCAAGGGCGCCCGCAAGCGGGCGCAAATGAGAGCGGGACATCGAGGCGAGACCATCCGAATTTGGAAGGCGCAAACGTATACCCGGGCACCGGGTTGTAAAGCCTCGCGACCCGAGAGGGCCCTGTCTTCGCTATCGCGCGCCGAGATGGGCAGTGAAGAACGACGACATGCGCGCAAAGGCATCGTCGCTCTCGGGCGCCAGAATGTTGGCCCAGAACGCGTGCGGAAGCGCGTCGTAAACGACAAGCTCGGACGACGCCCCGGCGTCCGTCAGTGCGCGGCTGAGGCTGGCGGTGCCGCTGAGAAGGACGTCGCGGACGCTCGAGATGCAGAGAGTCGCCGGAAACCCCGTCAGATCGCCACGGATCGGGGACACCAGCGGATCGTGCGGGTCGGCCTTGCCGACATAATCCTGTTTGGCCCGGATGAGCAGACCGGCTTCCACGGTCCGCGCGAAGATGCGCAGCGAGTCCGCCACACCGGCGAGATCGGCCTCGCCGGAGAAGACGCCGAGCGCGCCAGGCAGCGGCAACCCTTCGGCCTTGAGCCGCATCATCAGCTGCGGCCCGATGACGGCACCGGCCGACGTTCCGTATACGCCGATATCGCGCGGCTCATGGCCGGCGAGCAAAGCCCGGTAGACCGCGAGCGCGTCGTCGACCGCAGCGGGGTAGGGGTGCTCGGGCGCGAACCGGTAAAGAACGGCCACGACCTCGATTCCGGTGATCGCGGCGATCGGGATGTTTTCCGTCAGCGAGCCCGCGTCGACGGCAAAGCCGCCGCCATGCAGGTTCATCAGAACGCGGCGCCGGTCGACCGCTCCGGACGCGCGGACGATCCGCCGGACGGGCACGCCGGCGACCGTGTCCTCCGCGATGGTCACCGGATAGGTTTTCTGCTGCTCGGCGCCGAGCATCGCCTGCACCTGCGCCGCGAAGGTCCGCATGACCGCCATGTCGATATTGGCGAGATCGGCCGGGAGGCCCGCGGTCATGGCGGCGACCGCCATGCGTGCCTGCTCGCTGAGCGTATCGGGCGGCGGCGGCATCACGGCGGCCGGCTCATAGGACTGCGACATGGTTCGATCTCCCGGATGTTTCGTAGTTTGCTCAGAGCCGCTTGAGCGGCTTTCTCGCGATGGTGACGCCGTACAAGAAGATATCGAGATACTGCTCCGTCATTTTCGCGAGCGGGGTCGGTCCCTTCGGGTCGAACCATTTCGCCAGCCCGTTGAAGGCGTCGAACAGAGCGCTCGCGAGCGCGAGGTCGTCGCACGGCCGAAAGACGCCCCCGGCGATCCCTTCGCGGATGATGTCCCGTACGCCGCGATTCAGGGCGCGGCGGTTGGCGATGTTCGTCTTGCGGGACGCCGGCGCGAGGTCGCGTGGCTCGGTCAGCACCAGGCATCGGCCGAAATCCTCGCAGATGGTCTGCGCATAGAACGCGAAGAACCGGCGAAGCCGCTCCACCGGGCCGGGATCGGGCACCGCCGAGTTGTCCAGCGCCGCTTCGAGGACTTCCAGCGCCATCTGCCCGCAAGCCGCCAGCAGCTCGTCCTTGCTCCTGGCGTAATAATAGATGGCCGGCTTGGTGACGCCGAGCTCCTCGGCCACGTCGTCCAGCGTGGCGACGTGGAAGCCGCGGACATTGAAGGTTTTCGCAGCCGCGCGCAGCACTTCGAGCCGTCGCTGCTCGTAGCGCTCATTCGGTCGTGATTTGGCTTTCGCCCGCGCCGCCATCGAAAGTTCCCCCATCCGTTCCGATGTCCATAGCTCGCGCCCGGCAAAATCGAAACCGCTTGACCGTTACAATAATTCGACTTACTAGTCAGTAAAATAATTGGACCTGTATGACGGGTCGCGGGGAGCAGCATGAACGTCAGCGGATTCGTTGCCCGGGGATATGAAGGCGTGCGCGACGCGTTCGGCGCGGCCCAGGCGACGGACGAAGGCGGCGCCCAGCTCTGCATCTACCGCCACGGCCGGAAGGTCGTCGACATCTGGGCCGGCCGGGACAAAGTCAACGATCGGCCTTACGACGAAGACACGATCACCGTGATCATGTCGTGCACCAAGGGCGCTACCGCGGCCGCCGTGCATCGTCTCGCCGAGCGTGGACTGATCGACTACGAAGCGCGCGTCGCCGATTACTGGCCGGCCTTCGCTGCGAACGGCAAGGCAGACGCGCGCATCTGGCACTTGATGAGCCATTCGGTCGGCTTGGTCGGCGTCGAGCCCGAAAGCGGCGTCACCGCCCGCGACCTGCTCGTACTGGACAAGCATCTTCCCGCGCTGGAGGCGATGGCGCCGTTGTGGACGCCGGGCGCCTCCTGTCACTACCACCCCGTCACCTACGGTTCGCTGCTCGATGGGGTTGTCCGCCGCGTGACGGGCAAGAGCGTCGCGCGTGTCTTCGCCGAGGAGATCGCCGCGCCGCTCGGACTCGATTTCTGGATCGGCCTTCCGGCCGACAAAGAGGCGCGCGTCGCGCCGCACTTCTCGGCGACGCCGGCCTTCACGACCGAGCAGATCGCGGCGCTGCTCACCGGCATGGGCATCGACGTGACGACACGCCTCGCCAAGGTGACGCTGTTCTCGCTGCAGCAGACCAACGACCTCATCGAGGAGATGAACAACCGCGAAGCCCGCGCCGCCGAGGTGCCGGCCGGCAACGGCATCACCAACGCGGCGTCGCTGGCGAAAATGTACGCCGCGATGATCGGCGAGGTCGATGGCGTCCGGCTGCTGGCGCCCGAGACCATGGAGAAGGCTCGCACGCTGCGCACCGGCGCGATGACGCCGGCCGGCGACCTCGGCAAGCTCCAGCTCGGCCCGCCGCTGCAATACGGGCTGGGCTATCAGCTCGCGCGCGATGCTTCGACGACGCTCGGCCCAGGCTCGTTCGGCCATGACGGCGCGGGCGGCCGGATGGCCTTCGCGCATCCGCAGAGCGGCACGGCGGTGGCCTATGTCTGCAACACGATGATCAACGTGCTCGGCACGCCCGATCCGCGCTGGGTCTGGATGGACGAGCTGCGCAAAGCGGTGGCGGCGTGACGCCTGCTGCCGGACAAAACATAAAAGGGGAAACACGCATGAAGAACGCAAAGACCCGTTGGATGCAGGGCGTGGCGCTCGGCGCCCTTACCGTCCTGACGGCCGCGCCTGCGCTGGCGCAGAGCACCACGATCGAGACGGTCGTCGTGACGGCGGAGCGCCGCTCGACGGATATCCAAACGACGCCCATCGCGGTGACGGTGCTGAGCGGCGCGGATCTCAAAGCGCGCAACATCGACGTGTTGGATTCGCTGGCCTTCACGACGCCGTCGCTGACCGTGCAGGACTCCGGCCAGAACGTCCTCCTCAACATCCGCGGCATCGGCAAGAACGACGGCGGCGCGCAGGACTCGGTCGGCGTCGTGACCTACCGCGACGGCGCCACGACCACCTACAACGGCTTCGTCGCCGACGAGCCCTATTACGACATCAGCAGCATCCAGATCCTGCGCGGCCCGCAAGGAACCTTCGCCGGCCAGAACGCCACGGGCGGCGCGATCCTGATCACCGAGACCGATCCCAATCTCGACAGCGTCAACGGCTTCGTCGAAGGGCAGTACGGCAACTACAACGACGTCCGCCTGCAGGGCGCGGTGAACATTCCGCTCTCCGACACGTTCGCCGTCCGTATCGCGACCGACGAGGAGAACCGCGACTCGTTCTACACGATGTCGGGGCCGTTCACCGGCAACGCCGGCAATCTGCACATGGCGAATCTGCGCGTCAGCGCACTGTGGCAGCCCGACGATCATTTCAAGGCCACCCTGAAGCTCGACGGCAACTATATCGATCACGGCGCACCGATCGGCGCGCCGTTCAGCGGATCGACCAAGAACATCTTCCACGTCGCGTCGGATGCGCATCTTCAAGGCATCGATCAGCAATTCCGTGCCGTGCTGAACATGGAATACGCGTTCGACGACGGCCTTACGCTGAAGTCGATCTCCAGCTATCAGTACGGCGTCGTGAAGTTCAACAGCGACGAAGACGGCACCGCGAGCTTCTTCGCCAACAGCGCGGTCGATTTCGGTCCGGCCGTGATCGGCTCGATCGGCAAGGCCCAGGTCGTGTCGCAGGAGGTCAACCTCATCTCGCCCGACAAGGGGCCGTTCAGCTGGGTGGTGGGTGCGGTCTATCTGGATGAGCAGATCTTCGCGCCGCTGCTCTACACCTCGGCGGCGCCGGGCGGCACGCTGACCAGCGGACTGGTGCTGAACGCCGCCAGCAGCTTTGCGCGTGAGGACAATTGGGGCGTCTTCGGCCAGGCCAATTACAAGATCACCGACGCGCTGAAGCTCCAGGTCGGACTGCGCTATTCGGAATCTCTGGAGAACAGCAACCAGACGGAAAACGCGCTGTTCAACGGCGTTCCCTTCCCGCTGTTCACGCCGATCCACGCCGTCGCCAGCACGCACGACTCCAAAGTGACGGGCAAGATCGACCTCGACTGGACGATGGACCAGAACAACTTCCTCTATGCCTTCGTGGCGACCGGCCACAAGGCGGCCGGCCTCAACGGCGACGGCACGAAATACACGGGTGAGAACGTCACCGATTACGAAGTGGGCTGGAAGGCCAAGTTCTTCGACGGCCATGTCCAGACCCAGCTCGATGGCTACTACGACAACTACAGCAACTTCGTGATGAGCCTGTTCGATCCGCTCAACGCGCTGGGCGCGGCGGGCACCGAGGACCTCAACGTGCCGGGCACCACCGTCGCGAAGGGCATCGAAGCGCAGGTTCAGGCGGCATTCGGCGGCCTGTCGCTGGACTTCGGCGCATCCTACGAGGATACCGCGATCCCGACCTTCTTCGCGATCGATGCGCGCAATCCGTTCGCGGGCGTGCAAAATCTGTCGGGCCGCGCGCTGCCCAACGCGCCGAAATGGACGGCGCAGTTCGGCGCCCAATACGTCTTCGATCTCGGCGACGAGCAGACGCTGACGCCGCGCCTGGATTACGGCTTCGTCAGCGGGCGTTGGGGCTCGGTGTTCCAGATATCCGGCAATCCGCTCCTGCCGGACGACCGCCTCGGTGCGCAGAACCTGCTCAACGGCCAGCTCGCCTACAACTTCGGCGAGGACTGGCAGGCGGTGCTGTACGGCACCAACCTGACCGACCTGCACTACGTGTCGACGGAGCTGCTCGGCAAGCTCGGCTTTCCCGGCGCGCCGCGCCAGTTCGGCATCCGCGTCACGCGGTCGTTCTAAAGGAAAGAGGGACCGGCTCGCGAAGCCGGTCCCTTTCGTCCCGCGCTATTGCGCAAAGGCGCCGGCGAGGGCTTTGCGCAGCGCCGCCTTGAGCCGCGCCGCGCTGTCCGTCGGCAACACGTCGAAGGCGTGGACGCATCCCGGATAGACGTGCAGCTCGACCGGCACGCCGGCGTCGTTCAGGCGGCGCGCATATTCGATGTCCTCCGCGACGAAGAGGTCGATCGAGCCGACGGCGATGAACGCCGGTGGCAGGCCGCGCAGATCCTCGACGCGTGCGGGAACGGCGCCATAGGGCACGGTCTGCGAGCCTGCCGGCACGCCGAGGAAGCAGCTCCAGCCGAAGGCGTTCTCCGCCGCGCGCCAGATGAACGCGCCGATATGCGGCGGCACCGCGCGCGTGCTGCCGGTCCGGTCGTCCAGCATGGGATAGGTCAGAGCCTGGTAGATCACCGGCACCTCGCCCCGGTCGCGTGCGGCGATGGTCAGCATCGCGGCATGACCGCCGCCCGCGCTTTCACCCATCAGCGCGATGCGCTTGGGATCGGCGCCCAGCGTATCGGCATGGGCATGCAGCCACTTCAGCGCCGCGTAATTGTCCTCGAGCGAGCCGGGAAACGGCGTCTCCGGTGCCAGGCGATAGTCCACCGATACGATGACGCAGTCGAGCGCGGCCGCGGTCTCCTGCAGCATGAACACCACGTCCTTGGCGTGCATGTAGAGGAAGCCGCCGCCATGGGTGTGCAGGATGGCAGGGCGCGGCACGCCCTCGCGTCCGGCGTTCACGATGACGACCTCGACATCCGGCGCGCCTGCCGGGCCGGGGATCGTTCGCGTCTCCCAGGCGGGCGAGTCCGAGGGCGGCTTCAGCATCGGGTTCGGATTGGCGCGGTTGGTGCCAATCGTTTCGAGCGTCGGCGCCGGCAGGGCGGCGGTGAATTTGATCAGCTCGATCCACTCGCGATAGTCCGGGTGGATGAAGCTTGCGGCATCGGTCATGCGTGCTCTCCTTCAGGCGAAGCCCAGATCGGCCAGCCAGTCATGGAACAGGTTGATCCAGCGGTCGGAGGGCAGGCCCTGCTTCACCATGCCGAAGCCGTGCGCGCCGCGCCGGTAGATGTGCAGCTCCGCCGAGCGCCCGGCATCGGTCCAGTCGGAATAGAGGCCTTCGACCACGCGATAGAGCAGGACGTCGTCCTGCGCGATGCACGTGAACATCGGCGGGGCGTCGGCCGGCACGGTGCGCCCCAGGGTCTCGCCGCCGTAGATCGGCGCGACGAAGGCGAGCGGCGCCGCGCGCGGATCGATCGCGACGTCGGCGACGAGAAACGCGCCGGCCGAAAAGCCGAGCATGCCGATCTTGGCCGGATCGACATTCCACTGCTTCGCCCGTTCGCGGACGATCGTCACCGCGCGGCGGCCGTCGTCGGCGGCGACCGCGCGGCCATCCATGAACAATTCCGGCGGCACGGCCTCGCCCATCGCGCGGAATGCCGTCCTGGCTGTGCGCGTCATGTCGATCGTCGCGAACATCTGCATCATCTCGGCGTCGTAATCGGCCTGTGCCACCGGCGTTCCGCGCACGCGGTATTTGAGCAGGAACGCGGTGTAGCCTTGCGCGGTCAGCCAGTCCACCACGTCCGTCCCTTCATGCTCCCAGGCCAGCAGGCGCCAGCCGCCGCCCGGGCATACAATGATGCCGACGCCGTTGGGCTTGCCGTTGGCCGGCGCGAACACGCTGAGCGTGGGCTCGGAGACGTTGCGCAGCATCTTCGCGTTTCCGGCCACGCCGACCGGCGCCTGATACTCCGCCTCGGGCCCGACGCCCTCCAGCTTCGACGGCGGGCCTTCGGGCCACAGTTCGATGATTTCGACGGGCGTGGTGGTCATCGTGCTTTTCCTTTTTGTTGGGCGGCGATTCCGTTCGCGAACAGGGTCATGAACACGTCGGCGACCCGATCGGTCGTGGCCGAAGATCCCGAATGCCAGCGCGCCACCCAGTTGAAGGCGCCGAACAGCGCGAAACTGACCAGCCTGGTGTCGCAGAGCGCGATCGAGCCATCGGCGATGCCGCGCTCGAGCATCGCAATGACCACGGCGTTGAGTTCGCGCTTGTTGCGGCGCAACTCCTTGACGCGCTGCGCGGGCAGCAGGTTTTCGTTGATCATCGTCAGGCAATAGCCGAAATCGCCGGCGATGATCTCCGCGTAGCGCCGGAAGAAATCCGTGAGCGACTCCAGCCCCGGCCGCTTGGGATCCTGGCTCTTGGCCAGCGCCATCAACTCGCCGTTCGCGAGGCTGCTGCACGCGTAGACGATGTCCTGCTTGTCCGAGATGTAATAATAGAGCGTCGGCTTGGTGACGCCCAGCTTGCCGGCGATGTCGTCGAGCGAGGTCTTTTCGAATCCCCGCTCGCGGAAGGCCGCGGCGCCCGCCTTGAGCACGGCCAGGCGCTTCTCCTCGCGCACCGACGCCATGTCTTCCTGCTTGCGTTGCCACGGCGAGAGCGCCCGCTTTGCCATGTGTCTTCCGATGTTACTAGAAATATTGATATGCTACTTGACAGTAACATAGCGGGTATTCTTAGGTCTGCAAACCAAATTTGCCGGAAGCCGTCATGAACGAGCGCATATCGCCCTGGATGACCGAGGAACTCGGCATCCTTCAGGCCCAGGCCCGCCGCTTTTTCGAGCGCGAGTTTGCGCCGCATCGCGAACGCTGGGATGAGGCCGGCGTCGTCGATCGTGAGGCGTGGCGCAAGGCCGGCGCGGCCGGCTTCCTGTGCGCCAGCATTCCAGAAGAATATGGCGGCGGCGGCGGAACGCGCGCCCACGACATCGTCATCGCCGAGGAGATCGATCGCGCGGGCCTGGCCGGCGGTTTCGGCGCCGGCAACGGCGTCCATTCGACCATCGTCGCGCATTATATCCTCACCTATGGCAGCGAGGAGCAGAAACAGCGCTGGCTGCCCGGCATGGCGTCCGGCCAATTGATCGGCGCCGTCGCGATGACGGAGCCCGGCACGGGCTCGGACCTGAAATCGGTGCGCACCGCGGCGCGCAGCGACGGCGCCGACTACATCGTCACCGGTCAGAAGACCTTCATCACCAACGGCCAGAACGCCGATCTCATCGTCGTCGTGGCAAAGACGGATCCTGCGGCCGGTTCGCGCGGCGTGTCCCTCATCGGCGTCGAGGCGAAAGCCGCGGAAGGTTTCCGGCGCGGCCGCAATCTCCAGAAGATCGGGATGCACGCGCAGGATACGTCGGAGCTGTTTTTCGACGACGTTCGCGTCCCGAAGGCAAACCTTTTGGGCGAAGCCGAAGGTCAGGGCTTCGGGCAGCTCATGGTGCAACTCGCCTGGGAGCGGCTGTCCTGCTCGTTCGGCGCGGTGCACGCCATGGAAAATGCCGTCCGGCTGACGGCCGAATACGTCAAGGAGCGCAAGGCGTTCGGCGAGCCGCTGATCAGCTTCCAGAACACGCAGTTCAAGCTCGCGGAGGCCAAGACCCATGCCGTCATCGGCCGCACTTTCGTCGATGCGCTGATGGTGCGGCTCCTCGCCGGCACGCTCGATCCCACGACTGCCGCGATGGCCAAGTGGTGGACCACGGAGATGCAGGGCCGCGTCGTCGACGAGTGCCTGCAGCTGTTCGGCGGCTATGGCTACATGACCGAATATCCGATCGCGCGCATGTATGCGGACGCACGGGTGCAGCGGATCTACGCCGGCACGAACGAAGTGATGAAGATGCTGATCGCGCGCACGCTCTAGGAATTCGCAAAAGGAGAACGAGATGTCGAACGAAGTGAGGGTGGCGGGGGTCGGCATGATCCCGTTCATGAAGCCCGGTGCCAGCGAGACCTACAACGTGATGGGCGAGAAGGCCGCGATGGCTGCATTCGCGGACGCCGGTCTTCCCTATGACGCCGTCGAACAGGTTTATGTCGGCTATGTCTATGGCGACTCGACCGCGGGGCAGGCTGCCGTCTATCGCCTCGGCCTGACGGGCGTTCCCATCGTCAACGTCAACAACAACTGCTCGACCGGCTCGTCGGCGCTCTTCCTGGCGCGCCAAGCGGTCGAGGCCGGCGTCGTCGAGTGTGCGCTGGCGCTTGGGTTCGAGGAAATGCGGCCGGGCGCGCTTGGCGCGGCCTTCACCGACAGGCCCAACCCCATGGAGCGTTTCTCCAAGGAGATGTTCGCCCTGCAGGGCTTCGATCAGAAGGCGCCCGGCGCGGCGCAGTTCTTCGGCGGCGCCGGCGCCGAATATGCCAAGAAATACGATACCCGGCGCGAGACCTTCGCGAAGATCGCCTCCAAGGCGCGGGCGCATGCGCAGTACAACCCCTACGCCATCTTCAAGGATCAGCTCAGCGTCGAGGAGGTCTTGGGATCGCCGCACATCTACGGCCCGCTGACACGCTTCCAATGCTGCCCGCCGACGTGCGGCGCTGCCGCGGCGATCGTCTGCACGCCGGCCTTTGCGAAGAAACACGGCCTCAAGGCCGAGGTCGCGATCAAGGCGCAGGTCATGACGACGGATTATGCCAGCACGTTCGACGACCATTCGATGATCAAGCTGATCGGCTACGACATGGCCAAGGAAGCGGCGCGTCGCGTGTACGAGAAGTCCGGCGTCGGACCGGGCGACGTCCAGGTCGTCGAGCTGCACGACTGCTTCACCGCGAACGAACTCTTGACCTACGAGGCGATCGGCCTGACCCCGGAAGGCACGGCCGAGAAGTTCATCTGGGACGGCGACAACACCTATGGCGGCAAGGTCGTCACGAATCCGTCGGGCGGATTGCTCTCGAAGGGGCATCCGCTCGGCGCCACCGGTCTTGCGCAATGCGCGGAGCTCGTCTGGCAGCTGCGCGGACAGGCCGAGAAACGTCAGGTCGAAGGCGTGACGCACGCCTTGCAGCACAATCTGGGCCTGGGCGGCGCCTGCGTCGTAACGCTCTACGGGCGGGCGTGATGCTCGACAAATCGTTTATCGGTCTGGAGACCAGGCCGCGTTCGGTCGGCGTGGAAAAGGGCCAGCTCAAATTCTTCGCACGCGCGACGGGCGAGAAGAACCCGATCTTCTTCGACGAGACGGCGGCGAAGGCGGCGGGGCATCGCGCCCTGCCGGCGCCGCCGACCTTCCTGTTCTGCCTCGAAACCATGGCGCCGGCCCAGGACGGCGTGATGGCGAAGCTCGGCATCGACATCGGCCGCGTGCTGCATGGCGAACAGCAGTTCACCACCGGCAAGCCGATCTACGCCGGCGACACCATCACCATGACGACCAAGGTTGCGGACATCTACGACAAGAAGGGCGGCGCGCTCGACTTCATCGTGCAGGACACGAGCGCCGTGAACCAGAACGGCGAGAGCGTCGGCGTCTCGCGCACCGTCATCGTCGTCAGGAACGGCTGAGCCATGAGCCTTGTATACGACCAGATAAACGTCGGTGACTCGCTGCCGGAGCATGTGAGCGGCGAGATCACGCGTCACGTGCTCGCGCTCTATTGCGGCGCCTCCGGCGATCACAATCCGATGCATGTCGACATCGATTTCGCCAAGAAATTCGGCATGCCGGACGTTTTCGCCCACGGCATGCTCTCCATGGCGTTCCTCGCGCAGCTTCTGACGAAATGGGTGCCACAGGACCGCATCCGGCACTGGGGCGTGCGTTTCACCGCCATCACGCCGGTGCACGCCAACGTGATCTGCACCGGAAAGATCGTCGAAAAGTTCGAAGCCGAAGGCGAAAAGCGAGTCCGGCTCGAGATCAACGCGAAGACGGACGCTGGCCTTCACACGCTTGCCGGCGACGCCGTTATTGCGCTGCCATAAGGAAAGAACATGACCAAATTGCAGGGCAAGGTTGCCCTTATCTCCGGCTCGGGCCGCGGCATCGGCCGGGCGTTGGCGCTGAAGCTTGCAGGCGAGGGGGCGCGCGTCGTGGTGAACGATCTTGACGAGGCGCCGGCGGCGGATGTCGTCGAGACGATCAGGAAAGCGGGCGGCGACGCCGTCGCCTGCGCCGGCAGCGTCACCGCGCCCGGCTTCGCCGACCGCTTCGTTGGCATGGCGATGGAGACATTCGGCGGCCTCGACATCATCGTCAACAATGCCGGCTACACCTGGGACAGCGTCATCCAGAAGATGTCCGACGAACAGTTCCAGACGATGCTCGACGTTCATCTCATCGCGCCGTTTCGGATCCTGCGTGCCGCCGCCGAACCGATCCGCGTGCTGGCGAAGAAGGACGCGGAAGCGGGCCGCGAGGTCTTCCGCAAGGTCGTCAACATTTCGTCGATGGCGGGGACGAACGGCAACGCCGGCCAGGCGAACTATTCGTCGGCCAAGGCCGCGCTGGTCGGCCTCACCAAGACGCTTTCCAAAGAATGGGGCCGCTACAAGGTCAATGTGAATTGCGTCGCCTACGGATTCATCGACACGCGCCTGACGCAGCCGATGAACCAGCCGGACTCCAAGGTCATGATCGACGGCCGCGAAATGCAGGTCGGCGTTCCGGCCGCGACGCGCCAGACACTGCCGATGATGGTGCCGCTGGGCCGCGCCGGCACGCCCGAAGAAGCGGCGGGCGCTGTCTACCTGTTCTGCATTCCCGAAAGCGACTACGTCAGCGGCCAGGTCCTTGTCGTCGGCGGCGGCATCAATATCTGAGGGGCATCGCATGAAGCTCACCCAAGGCGTGCATCGTGCCGCACAGCTGAAGCCCGAAGCCACTGCCACCGTGTTCGGCGCGCGGCGGCGAAGCTGGCGCGCGGTGAAGGACCGCGTGGCACGGCTGGCCGCGGGACTGATCGCGAACGGTCTGGTCCGCGGCGACCGTGTTGCGGTGATCGCGCTCAACAGCGACCGTTACATCGAGGCCTATCTCGCGGTCTGGTGGGCGGGCGGCGTCATCGTGCCCGGCAACACGCGTTGGGCCGCGGCCGAGCATGTCTACGCGATGCAGGACAGCGGTGCGCGTTTTCTGATCGTCGACAAAAGTTTCGCGCCGATGGCGGCGCCGTTGACGCAGGCGTGTGCGCTGCGCGCGACGTTCTTCATGGACGATGGCGAGCCGCCGGGCGGCACCATCGGCACCGATAACCTCATCGCCGCGTCGTCTCCTATGCCCGATACGAGCGGGGAGGGCGACGATCTTGCCGGTCTTTTCTATACCGGCGGAACGACCGGACGCTCGAAGGGTGTGATGCTGTCGCATCGCAGTCTCGTCTCCAACTTCCTGTGCGCACAGGCGACGCATCCGATGCAGGACGACGCCGTCTTCCTGCACTCGCCGCCGATGTTTCATCTGGCGGATGTCGCGATGGTCATCGGCATCACCATCCTGGGCGGCACGCATGTGGTGGTCCCGTTCTTCAGCCCGGAGAATGTCGTCGGCGCCGTCGCGGCCGAAGGCGTGACCGATGCCGTCCTGGTCCCGACGATGTTCGGCATGCTGGCGGAGTACCTGCGCAGCCACGACGCGGACCTGTCGTCCGTGCGCCAGATCGCCTATGGCGCGTCACCCATCTCCGAGACGCTGCTCCAACAGGCGATGGCGATGTTCCCGAACGCGCAATTCCGCCAGGCCTATGGACAGACCGAGCTTTCGCCGGTCGCCACGTTCCTCCTGCCGGAATTCCACACAGGTTCGCCCGGCAGAAAGCCGAACCTGCGCTCGGCGGGCCGCGCCATCGTCGGCGTCGATATCCGGATCGCGGACGAAACCCTGGGCGACGTGCCGGAGGGCGGCGTCGGCGAAATCCTCGTGCGCAGCCCGGGCGCCATGCTCGGCTATTGGAACCAGCCGGAGCTCACGCGCCAGACCATCGTCGACGGCTGGCTGCGCACCGGCGACGCCGGCTACATGGATGGCGAAGGCTTCGTGTATCTGGTCGACCGCGTGAAGGACATGATCGTGTCGGGCGGCGAGAACGTGTATTCGGCCGAAGTCGAAAACGCCCTTGCAGCGCACAGCCAGGTGATCGAGTGCGCCGTGATCGGCGTGCCCGACGACAAGTGGGGCGAACGCGTCCATGCCATCGTCCGGCTGCGGGGCGAAGCCAGTGCCGAGGAGCTGATAACGCACTGCCGCGAGCTTATCGCCGCATATAAATGTCCACGAAGCGTCGAAATCCGAAGCGCGGCGTTGCCGCTGTCCGGCGCGGGAAAGATCCTTAAGACCGAGCTGCGCAAGCCCTATTGGCCGGAAGGTGCGCGCCGCATCAATTGATCCGGCGGACCGGCGGCCGGTTGTGAAAGCCTGCGCGTCCGGCTTACACTGGCGCGGATGCTGGCAACCGCCGTTTCATGACCCGCCTGAACGCAAAGGCTTGGAATACCAACCGGTTGGGCGGTGCGCACCGATTTATGGCGCTCGTCGCGGCGGTTGCGCTTCTGCTGCAGTCCTTCGCCGTCCAGACCCATATCCATTCCGCATCCGACGAAATCGGCGGGGTGTTTCGGACCGCCGGCCATACCGCCGCGCCCGGGCAGAGCCCCCTCGACAAGGCCGCGGGATGCCCGCTTTGCCAGGCCATCGTCCACGCTGGGGTTTTCGTCGCGCCGTCGGTGCCGCTGGTCTACCTGCCCTTCAGCTGGGTCGGCGTCGCACGGCCGGTCTTTGCCGTGCCGTCGGAGCCGGCGGGTGTCGTGCATGATTGGCGAAGCCGGGCGCCGCCGCGCGGCTGACGCTTGAAATGCGCGCGCGCGAATGGCGCTGCGCGACAATCCTTCCCGGCAACACGGGTGCGCGAACCGACTCGCGGACCGTTGAGAATTCCAGATCATGTGTGACGAAGGGCGCCCTGTGCGCCGTGCCAAGCCCGTATGAGAGCGCTTCGAACGACGCTTCTGGCGGCGGCCTCCCTGCTGATCGCGGGCTGCGCTGTTGGGCCGGACTTCAAGACGCCCGCGCCGCCGGCGGTGAAGACCTATACGACCGAGCCGCTGCCGGCGAATACGGCCAGCGCGAACGTCACCGGCGGCGAGGCGCAGCATTTCTCCGAGGGCGGCGACATCGCCGCCGACTGGTGGACGTTGTTTCATTCCGAGCCGTTGAACGCGCTCGTCACGGCATCGCTTGCCAACAATCACGATCTGAAGGCGGCGCAGGCGGCGCTCCTGGTGGCGCATGAAAACACGGCGGCGCAGCGCGGCGCCTATTATCCCAGGCTCTCGGTGGGTGCGACCGCCACGCGCGAGCAGGATCCGCCCGGCGCGCTGGCGCCGGTGCCGAGCAACAACGCCTTCCTCTACAATCTCTACACGCCGCAGGTCAGCGTCTCCTATTCGCCCGACATCTTCGGGTTGAACCGGCGGACGGTGGAGTCGCTGGCGGCGCAGGAACAGGCGGTACGCTATCAGATGATCGCGGTGCGCATCACGCTCAGCGCCAACGTGGTGGCGGCCGCGGTCCAGGAGGCGTCGCTGGAGGCGCAGGTCGATGCGACGCGGCAGATCGTCGCCGATGCCGCCGACACGGTTCGCATCCTGCAGTATCAGCTGGACAAGGGCTATGCGAGCCGGCTCGACCTTGCCGCGCAGCAATCGCTGCTCGCGCAAAGCAATGCGGCGCTGCCGGGACTTCTCAAGCAGCTCATCCAGCAGCAGCATCTGATCGCGGTGCTGACGGGGCAATTTCCGGGCGCGGCGCTGGCCCAGAAATTCGATCTCGCGAGCCTGACATTGCCGCAGGATCTTCCCGTCAGTCTCCCCTCGACGCTGGTGGCGCAGCGCCCGGACGTCTTGCAGGCCGAAGCCAACATGCACGCCGCCAATGCGCAGATCGGTGTTGCCATCGCGAACCGGCTGCCGAACATCGAGCTGACCGGGAATGCCGGAAGCACGGCCTTGGAGATCGGTCAGCTGTTCGGGCCGGGCACCGGCTTCTGGAATATCGGCGCGGCGCTGGCGCAGACGATCTTCGATGGCGGCACCTTGATGCATCAAGAGCGCGGCGCCCGCGCGGCCTATGTCCAGACGGCGGAGCAATATCGCAGCACCGTGTTGAATGCGTTCCAGAACGTCGCCGATACGCTGACTGCCTTGGATCAGGACGCCGCCGCCTTGAAGGCCGCGGCCGCCTCTGACGACGCGGCAAAGGTCACGCTCGACCTCTCCAAGCGCCAGTACAAAGACGGCTATGCCAGCTACCTTTCGCTTCTCCTCGCCGAACAGGCCTATCAGCAAGATCGCATCGCGCTCGTGCAGGCCGAAGCCGCCCGTTATGCCGACACCGCGGCCCTGTTTCAGGCGCTGGGCGGCGGCTGGTGGCACACGCCCGATCTGACGAAAGACGACCATGATTAGTCTGCCTTACGCGCGGCCCCTTGCGATGGCCCTGATGGCGACGGCTTTGGGGCTGTCGCTCGCCGCCTGCTCGAAATCCGACGACAAATCGCAGGCCTCGGTCACGCCGGCGAACGTCACGTTGACGGCGGACCAGTTGCGGCATGTGCGGCTCTTCACCGTCGCGCCGTCGCAATTCCACAAGACGGTCGAGGCCACGGGCATCGTCGATTTCGACAACGACCAGGCGACGAGCGTATTGGCGCCGTTCTCCGGCCCCGTGGCGCGTATCCTGGTCCAGCCCGGCCAGCACGTGCGCAAGGGCGAAGCCCTGGCGGAGGTGGACTCGCCGGACTTCGCCGCCGCGGTCGGCGCCTATCGCGCGGCGATCATCACCGCACAGACCGACCGGCATCTCGCCGACATGGACAAGGATCTGCTGGCGCATCAGGGCGTGGCGCAGCGCGAAGCGGCACAGGCGCAGACCGACGCCGTCACCGCGGAGACCACACGCGATGCCGCGCGCCAGGCGCTCGTCGCGCTCGGCGTCGATCCCAGGACGATCGGCGGCGGCCGCCGGGGCAGGGGTGCGTCGCGCCTCGAGGGCATCATCCGCGCGCCCATCGCCGGCACGGTGGCGGAGAGGTTGATTTCGCCGGGACAGCTCCTGCAGGCCGGAACGACGCCGTGCTTCACGGTCGCCGATCTGTCGCGGGTCTGGGTGATGGCGCAGATCTACGGCTCCGATCTGGCTTCGGTGAATGCCGGCGACACGGCGCAGATCGATACGGGCCTCGGGCTCGGCACGATCTCGGGCCGGATCGACAACGTCGCCACCGAGGTGAACCCGGACACGCACGCCGTCATGGCGCGGGTCGTGGTGGACAATCCCGGCGCCGCGCTGAAGAAGCAGATGTATGTGCGGGTGGAGATAAAATCGCATCGGATGCACGGCGGCACGCTCGTACCGGTCTCCGCGATCCTGCGCGACGACGAGAATCTGCCCTTCGTCTATGTGGCGCAGCGTGACGGGAGCTTCGCGCGCCAGCATGTGACCCTGGGCACCCGCAGCGGCGATCGATACGACATCCCGGAAGGCTTGAAGCCGGGCGATCGCGTCGTCGCCGACGGCGCCATCTTCATCCAGTTCATGCAGAGCCAATGAGCGACACGCCGCCGCCACCGCCGTCGAACCCATCGCGTTCGACCATGAACCGGATCGTGTCGTCGTCCCTGGGGCAGCCGCTGCTCGTCGTCTTGTTGACGCTGCTGCTTTTGGGCGCGGGCATCCGCTCGCTCAACCGGTTGCCGGTCGACGCCTACCCCGATCTTTCGCCGCCGATCGTCGAGATCATCACGCAATGGCCGGGCCACGCCGCCGAGGAAGTGGAGCGGCTGATCACCGTGCCGGTCGAGATCGGCATGAACGGCGTTCCGAAGACCACCAGCATCCGCTCGATCTCGCTCTACGGCCTGTCCGACGTCATCATCACGTTCAACGACGGCACCGACAACGATTATGCGCGGCAGGAAGTCTTCAACCGCATGGGCGATCTCAGCCTGCCCACCGGCGTCGCGCCGTCGGTCTCGCCCCTGACCTCGCCGTCGGGCCTGATCTACCGCTACGTGCTGCAAAGCCCCGACCGCTCGCCCATGGAACTGAAGACCATGGAGTCGTGGATCGTCGAGCCGCAATACAAGTCCGTGCCCGGCGTGGCCGACGATTCCGGCTTCGGCGGCGGCGACATGCAATACCAGGTGCTCCTCGATCCGGCAAAGGTGGCGGGCGCCGGCCTGTCGGTGGCGCAGATCGAAGCGTCGCTCGCCGCCAACAACAGCAATGCCGGCGGCGGCTTCTATTCGCAGGGCGGCCAGTTCTATTACGTGCGCGGGCTCGGCCGCATCGAGACCGTCGAGGACGTCGGCAACATCGTCGTCGCGGTCAAGAATGGCGTGCCGGTGCTGGTGAAGGATGTCGGACGGGTCGCCATCGGCATCGCGCCGCGGCTCGGCGAGTTCGGATACGAAAAGCAGGACGACGCGGTCGAAGGCGTCATCCTGCTGCGCACCGGCGAGAAGACTCAGGACGTCCTGAAGCGCGTCGAAGCCAAGACGGACGAACTCAACGACCATGTCCTGCCGAAGGACGTGAAGGTCGTTCCGTTCTACGACCGCACCGATCTCATCGCGCTCACGACGCGGATCGTGGAGGAGAACCTGCTGCGCGGCATGTTCCTGGTCGTCGTGGTGCTCATCTTCTTCCTCTACGACTTCCGCGCCGGCCTGATCGTCGCGGTGACGATTCCGCTGGCGCTGCTGTTCGCCTTCATCTGCCTCGATCTGCAGAACGCCTCGGCCAACCTATTGTCGATCGGCGCGGTGGATTTCGGCATCCTGGTCGACGGCGCGGTGGTGATGGTGGAGAACATCTTCCGTCAGATCGCGCTGCGCAAGGGAACGCCGTTGAATGTCGGCGAGATCATCCGCGACGCGGCGGCGGAAGTCGACCGGCCGCTGTTCTATGCCGTCGCGGTGATCGTGGTCAGCTTCCTGCCGATCTACGTGCTGTCCGGCCCCTCGGGCACGCTGTTCAAGCCGATGGCGGACACGATGATCTTCGCGTTGATCGGCGCGCTGATCGTGACGTTGGTCCTGCTGCCGGTGCTGTGCGCGTACTTCATGCGCAACGGCGTCGTGGAGCGGCACAACGCGATCTTCGAAGCCGTCAAGTCCGTCTACACAAGAGGGCTCGATCTTTGTCTGGCGAGTCCGTGGTTGACGACGGCGGCGGCCACGGCCGTGCTGATCGTCTCGCTGCTCTTGATCCCGTTCATCGGCGCGGAATTCATGCCGCAGCTGGACGAGGGCGCGCTCTGGGTGCGCGCCACGATGCCTTACACGATCTCGTTCGATGAATCGTCGAAGATCACGCCGCAGATCCGCGACATCCTGAAATCCTTTCCCGAGGTGACGACCGTCGCGTCCGAGCTGGGACGGCCCGACGACGGCACGGACTCGACCGGCTTCTTCAATGTCGAGTTCTATGTCGGTCTCAAGCCCTATTCGGATTGGTCGGGGAAATATCGCGATAAGGCGGCGTTGATCGCAGCGATCAACGACAAGCTGAAGAGCTTCCCCGGCATCATCTTCAACTATACGCAGCCCGCCGAAGACGCGGTGGACGAAGCGGAGACGGGACTGAAGAGCGCGTTGGCGGTGAAGATCTTCGGGCCCGATCTGAACACGCTTCAGCGCAAGGGCAAGGCGATCAAGCAGGTGCTGTCGCATGTGCGCGGCCTCACCGATGTGACGCTCGTGCAGGAGCTCGGCCAGCCGAGCCTCGACATCAAGATCAACCGTGCCGCCATCGCCCGCTTCGGCCTGAACGTCGACGACGTGAATGCCGTGGTGCAGGCGGCCGTCGGCGGCGACGTCGCGACCCAGGTGGTGCAGCAGGAAAAGGAGTTCGATCTCCTCGTGCGGCTCGACCGGCAATACCGCGACAACCCGGAGGAGATCGGAAACATTCCCGTCGCGACGCCGGGCGGCCAGCAAATCCCGCTCAAGGAGCTTGCCGATATCCAGGTCGCGAACGGGGCGTCGTTCATCTATCGCGAGGACAATTCGCGCTATATCGGCGTGCAGTTCTCCGTCGAGGGCCGCGATCTGGCCGGCGCCGTCGGCGACGCCATCGCGCAGGTGAAGGACGAGGTCGGCCTGCCGCAGGGTTATCGTCTCGATTGGGGCGGGGAATACACCGAGTACACCGCCTCGCGCGCGCAGCTGAACATCATCCTGCCGCTGACGCTGTTCCTGATCTTCCTGCTGCTGTTCGTGCTCTACAGCAATTTCAAGTTCCCGTTCATCACCGTGCTCGGCGTGCTGCTGTCCGCGCCGGTCGGCGGCATCGTGGCGCTGTGGATCACCGGAACGCCGTTCTCGGCATCGTCGGGCATCGGATTCCTCGCGCTGTTCGGCGTCTCGGTGCAGACGGCGATCGTTTACATCTCATACGTCAACGAATTGCGGTTGAACGACGTCTCGCTCAAGGACGCGATCCGGCAAGGCGCGATCCTGCGTCTGCGGCCGATCATGATGACGGCGCTGGTGGCGGCGCTGGGATTGTTGCCCGCGGCGCTTGCGACCGGCGTCGGCACGGACACGCAGAAGCCGTTCGCCCTGGTGATCGTCAGCGGCCTGTTCACGCGCCTGCTGATCAGCATCTTCCTGATGCCGGCGCTCTACGCGCTGGTCGCGCGGCCGGGTGACCGGCTCGAAGTATGAGGCTTAAGGCTTAGCCTTCGCATGCTTGCGCTTCGCGGCGAAGTGCTTGTTCTTGTTCTTGCCGAAGGGCGGCTTGCGCGGCGCTGCGTCTCCGGCGCCCTCGGGCGCCGTATCGACGCTCGGGCCGTCGGGCGCGGGGAATATCCGCACGCCGCCCTTCTTGCGGTCGGCGACGCGGGCCGCGAAGCCTTCGGCGGCAGCGGGCGAGACCTCGAAGCGCGTTTCGCGCTCGTAGACGCGAATGGCGCCGATTTCCTTCTTGGTGATCTCGCCCTGGCGGCAGATTTCCGGCAACAGCCATTTGGGATCGGCATTGCGTTCGCGCCCGACGGTGATCTTGAACCACACGCCGTTTTCCATGTCGCCGGGACGGCGCGGCGTCTCGGGGCGTGGGCCTTGCGCGGACGTCCCGTCGGGAAATTGCGAGGCACGCCGCTCGCGGCGATTGGGCGCCTCACGCGGCGGTTGGGTTTCCTGATTGCGCCGCGGCTCGAACGTCTCGCCGATTTCTTCCGGCGTCGGCAAGGTCGCGCGATACATCTTCACGAACGCCGCCGCGACGTCGCGCGCGCCGTGCGCCGCGAGAAGGCGGTCGGCCATCGAAAGCTCGTCATCGCTGCTGGGTTCGGTGAGGATCGGGTTCTGCAAAAGCCGGTCCTGATCCAGCTTGCGGATGTCCTCGGCGGAGGGCGGATCCGTCCAGGTGAATTGCACGCGGGCGCGCGACAGCATCTCTTCGGCGCGGCGGCGGCGCGAATTGGGCACCAGGAGGATGCTGACGCCTTTGCGCCCGGCGCGGCCGGTGCGGCCGCTGCGATGCTGCAGCACTTCGGCGTCGTTCGGCAGATCGGCGTGGATGACCAGTCCCAGGTTCGGCAGGTCCAATCCGCGGGCCGCGACGTCGGTCGCCACGCACACCCGCGCGCGGCCGTCGCGCAGCGCCTGCAGGGCATGGTTGCGTTCGCTCTGGCTGAGCTCGCCCGAGAGCGACACGGCCGCGAAGCCGCGCTCCAGCAGGAACGCCTCCAGATGGCGCACCGCCTGCCGCGTCGCGCAGAACACCAGCGCGTTCGGCGGGTCCATGAAGCGCAAAAGGTTGACGATGACGGTCTCGCCCTTGTTGTGGGCGATGCGGATGGCGCGGTATTCGATATCGGCATGGCCTTCCGTCGCACCGGCCGTCTTGATGCGCAGGGCATCGCGTTGATAGTGCTGCGCCATGTTCACGATCGTCTTGGGCAGCGTCGCGGAGAACAGCAGGGTGCGCCGCGTCGCGGGCGTCGTCTCCAGGATGAACTGGAGATCCTCGCGAAAGCCCATGTCGAGCATCTCGTCCGCTTCGTCGAGCACGACGACTTTCAGTGCCGAGACCTTCAGCGCCCGCCGCTCCAGGTGGTCGCGCAGCCGCCCCGGCGTTCCGACGACGATGTGCACGCCGTCGTGGAGCTGGCGCCGCTCGCGGCTGGGGTCCATGCCGCCGACGCACGCCGCGACGCGCGCGCCGGCATATTGATAGAGCCAGCTCAGCTCGCGCTGCACTTGCAGCGCCAGCTCGCGGGTCGGCGCGATGATGAGCGCCAGCGGCTCGCCCGCCGGTCCAAGCGTGTCGGCGCCGTCGAGCAACGTCTCGGCCATGGCGATGCCATAGGCAACGGTCTTGCCGGAGCCGGTCTGCGCCGAGACCAGAAGATCGCGCTCCCCCGCCTCGGCGTCGAGCACGGCCGCCTGCACCGGCGTGGCTTCCTTGTAGTCGCGCTCGGCCAAGGCGCGGGCGATGGCGGCAGGGGTCTTGCGGAATGGCAAAATGGAACCTTTTGGAAGAGCCGCGCCTCATGGCGCGCCCCTCCTTACCGCGATCGGCTGCCGTTTGTCGCGATCCAGACGATGTGCCGCATGCCGCGGCCTTTGTGGGCGCGCGCCTTGATCTCCTCGACGGCAAAGCCCGCACGGGCGAGGCGGTTGGCGAACGCCGCGTTCGGCGCCGCCGACCAGACGGCCAGCACGCCGCCGGGGCGAAGCGCTCTGCGCGCGGTCTCGAGCCCGCGCATGTCGTAAAGCCTGTCGTTCTTGGCGCGGCTGACGCTGTCGGGGCCGTTGTCGACATCGAGCAGAATCGCGTCGAAGGTGCCTTTCGCCGACGCGATGAGATCGCCGACATCGGCCTCGCGGAGGCGGACCCTAGGGTCGGCGAGGCTGTCGGCCGTCAGCTCGGCCATCGGACCGCGCGCCCAGCCGATGATGGCCGGCACAAGCTCGGCGACCACAACCTGCGCATCGCCGCCAAGCCCCGCGAGCGCGGCCCGCAGCGTGAAACCCATGCCATAGCCGCCGATCAGCATGCGGCAATTGCGCCGGCCGCGAAGCCGCTCGCACGCCAGCTCCGCCAGCGCGATCTCGGAGCCGCTCATCCGGCTGCTCATAAGCACGATGGCGCCGGCCCGTATCGAGAACTCGCCGCCCCGCTGCATGAGCGTGAGCGTGCCTTCGCCGCCCGGCACGTCTGCCGTATCGAGTTGGACCCAGGGAATCATCGAACGCTCGTCTCCACGCCGCGGTCATCATAGCAGCACGGCGTGGGAAATCTTGCCGTCCGGCGCCCTCAGTAGATGCCGCCGGTCGTCGTCGTGCTGTTGGTTCCCGGTGTGAGCGAAGGCGGCACCTCGACGTCGCGCAGGGTGTTGACGAAGGTCTTGCCCTTTTCAAGACGCGCCTCCGCGATGATCACATCGGCGGCCTTCTCGCTGATCATGTAGATCGGCAGGACGATGAAGGTGCCCGGGATATGCGGGAACACGCTGGCGTCGACGACGCGCAGGTTCTTCGTCTTGCGGACCTTGAAGTTGCTGTCGAGCACCGCCATCGGATCGTCTTCGGCGCCGATCTTGCAGGTGCAGGAGCAGTGGTGTCCCCAAGCCTGATCGCGCACCCATTGCTTCAGCGTGTCGGTGCTCTGGACTTCGCGGCCCGGCAAGAGCTCGCCGGTCACATAGCGCGAGCCCGCCATCATCGCGCGCGCGAACTGCACGGAGTCCACGACGGCATCGAGATCGCTGCCGTCCGTGTTGGTGCCTTCGCCGAAATAATGGAAGTTGATGTACGGCCGCTCGAACGGATCGCCGCTCTTCAGGGTCACCTCGCCGGCGGTATTCTTGGTGTGCGCCTTGAGGACCGTCCAGGTGAAGCGGTCGCGGATCGGCTCGAAGTAGGAGAAATAGAGCGGGAAATAGCCCTGGAAATGCGCCGCCAGTGCGAACACGAAGGTGTTGGGATCGAGGTCATCCTTGTTCGTGCGCCGCATGAAGGCGAGCGCGCTGCCGCTTGACGTGTAGGGGCCGGTGCGGGTCTCCTGCCACTGCGCCAGCGCGGGATCGTCGTTCGCGTCGTCGCTGAAGGTCGCGGGCGCGTTGACCACCCAGTCGGATTCCATCTCGAACACGCAGCCGACCTCGTAACGGTCCTGAAGGTTCTGCCCCACGCCCGGAAGATCGGCCCGCACCGCGATGCCGTGCGCCTGCAGATGCGCCGCCGGGCCGATGCCCGACAGCATCAGCAGTTGGGGTGTGTTGTAGGTGCCGCAGGCGATGATGATCTCGCGCCGCGCGCGGATCTCGCCGCGCGCCGGCGTGGTCACGCTGCATTGCACGCCGGAATTCGGATCGGCGCTGTAGAGATGCTTGCCGGCCATGTATTCGACGCCGGTCGCGGCGTTCTCCTCGCCTTCGGCGAACAGGACCTTGGTGACGAAGACGTCGGTCCACACCGTCAGCTTGTCGGGGAACTGGTGCGCGATCTGGCGGATGAACTCGCGCGGGCCGTTGCGGGCATGCTTGCGGGTGGCAAGCGGGATCGTCAGGAACCCTTCGCCGCGCGCATCGACGGTCTCCTGGGTGTTGGGATCGAGCCAATCGTTGATCTTGTTCATGCCGTAGCCGACGACGGCCACGGCGGTCGCGTGCTCCAATGTCGTCTGAAGCTGCCAGTCCTGGATGAGGCCGCTGCTGTCCGACTTCTCGGTCGTCAGCCAGCCGCTCGTGCCATGGCCGGTATGCGCGATTTCCACGGGCGTCAGGTATTCGCACCGCTCCAGCCGCTTGAAGTATTTCCACATCTTATCGGCGGCCCATGAAGCGTCGCCGGTGATCCGCGCGATCCCGTCCCAGTCGCTGTTCGACGGATAGACGGTGATCAGCGCGTTGTGCGCGGTGCAACCGCCCAGCGTGCCGGCGCGCGGATAAAGGACGCCGTCCTGGCTGGGGATGTATTTGGGATCGCGCTCCTGCTGCGCCTGGTCGCTGTAGTGACGGACGTAATAGTCCCAGCGATAGGTCTCGTCCTCGGTCGACAGACCATTGAACCCCGGCACCGCGTAGTTCAGCGAATCCTTGTCGCCGCCGGCCTCGATCAGCAGCACGCTGAAGCCGTTTTTCGCAAGATTGGCCGCGAGCGGGCCGCCGCCCGCGCCGGACCCCACGACGATATAGTCGAACTCCACGTCTTCGCGCATCGCGTCCTCGTTCCGCTGAGATCAGGGGTTCTTCGGCCGAGCGGGATCGTTCGGCTTCATGTCGCGGTCGTTGATCATCCAGAACGCCACGCGCTCGGCGAGCGCGGTGATCGTGTAGGACGGGTTGGTCGCCAGCGCCGTCGGCATGAGCGAACCGTCGGCAACGAACAGCCCCCCGACGCCATGCACCTCTCCCTTCTGATCGACGACGCCCGTCTCGGCCGTGTCGGACAGCACCGCGCCGCCCAACGGATGGGCGGTGATCAGCCCGGTGCCGATGATCGGATTGTAGGTCTCCGGCTTCGCATAGGTGCCGCCGAGCATCTGGCTCATCTCGCGCAGCGCCTCGGTGATCTGGGTGTAGAGGCCCATGCTCTTGGTCGGATCCCAGAACAGGCGCAGCCGCCCGTCCTTGAGCGCCAGGATGCCGTTGGCGGCGTCGGTGCCCATGCCGAGATAGCCCATCTGGTACGGGTCTTCGGCCGCCACCGAGATGGCGCGCGTCCCCAGGATCGCCTCTGCGAAGGGGATCAGTCCGAGGTCCTCGATATAGATCCAGTTTTCGTCGGTGCTGAAATCGGCCCCGGCGGTGATGGTGGGACCCGAGGTCGGCCGCAGGTTCATCGGCGTGCCGACCGTCTTGGGGATCAGGAAGTCGCCATTGCCCGAGAAATAGTGTCCGATCCGGCTGCTCATTTCCGGCAGAAAATCCTTCGATTTCAGCAGCAGATCGACGGTGCCCATCGTGCCGCCGGCCAGAACCGCCCGCTTGGCGCGCAGCACGCCACTGCTGATGGTCCGCTCGCTCTCCTCGCTCTCGACATTGCGCAGGTGGGCGACGTCGACACGAAAGTCATAGCCGTCGGGCGCCTGGACCTTGCGCACCTGCAGCGCGCGATGCTGGGGATAGATCACGGCGCCGTGCTGCCGCGCCACCGCAAGGTAGTTGAGCGTGAGCAGTCCGCGCGCGTTGACATTGCCGACGAAGCTCTGCGACGGCGGACAGCCGATCAGGCACTCGCCGCAATAGGTGCAGCGCGTCTGCGGCACGCCGGCGTGCGTGGGTACGGGCTCACGGCCGGTATTGACCGCGATGGGTACGTAGCGCGGCTCGCTCTTGCAGCGGCGGCACTCGCGCGCGGCAGCCATGAACGCCTCGCCATGCGCGGACGGCCCGACCACCGGATGGGGCTTCGCTTCCCAGGCTGGCAGCATCTCGCCCGCGAGGTCGTAATAGGGATCGAGCACCTCGCGCGTGATGGACGCCGGCCAGCGCGGATCCTCGAAGATCTCCGGCCGGGTGCGCAGGCGCACGCCGAAATAGTGCAACGAGCCGCCGCCCACGCCGATGCCGCGCACCACATTCATGCCGTAGCCGATGTCGACCCAGAAATGGCCGTGCCGGACGGTCGCAATTCCGTTGCCGGTGACGTCGTATTCGCCGCGTCCGGTCGGATATTCCTTGCCCTGTTCGAGCACCGCGACCGAGTAGCCCGCTTGTGCCAGGCGGCAGGCGACGGCCGCGCCGCCGAAGCCCGATCCAATGACGGCAACGTCGACCGCCTGGTCGATGGCTGACTTCTCGCTCATGATTTCCCCTCACCCCCGTGAAGACCGGGAGTTAAAAGGAAAAATACAGCGTTTGGTAGACCAAAAAATCGATTACATGTGACTATTTGAAGTAATCGCGGTCTACACGACGGCGATGACCGCCGGTCCGATACGCTAGAAATCCGCAAACACGCGCGCGTCGATGGACACGTCGGGAGCCGCGGGCGATAGTGTCCGTGCCGCCAACGGACGGACGCTTTCCATGAGATTCATAAGCAAGATCGCTCTGTCATGCTTGGCGGCGTTGGTCGTGACCGGTCCGGCTTTGGCGCAAGATACGGGCGGCGGCACGTCCCTGACGATCACGCTGTCCGACTTCGCCTTCGCGCCGGACCCGATCGTCCTCCAGCACGGCCAGACCTATCACCTGCATTTCGTCAACGACAGCTCCAGCAGCCACGATTTCAAGGCGCCGGAATTCTTCGCCGCGGCGACGCTGTCGCCGGACGCGCGCGCCAAGATCGCGGACGGTGCGATCGAGCTCAAGGAGCATACCACGCTGGATATCGATCTCGTCCCGGCGACGGCGGGGAAGTATCCGGTGGAGTGCAGCCACTTCATGCACGCGATGATGGGCATGACCACGAACGTCGTGGTGCAGTGACGTGAAAGGCCGCGGAAGCGCCCTCGGGACGCTTCCGCGAGATGCCACAGGTCAGTGGATCTTGACGAAGTCGCCCTTCAGCGCGACGCCGGCCAGCAGGAAGCCCTTGTGGCACTGGATCGTGGTCTCGCTCGGGACGTCCTCGCGGTCGTAATAGCTGTCGATGTTCACGACCGCGTTGGCGCCGAGCTGGTGCGCGCGCTCCTGGAATTTCAGCAGGCCTGAGAGGAACACCCAGTTGCAGGCGACGATCGCCGGCTTGCCCAGGGCATTGGTCTTCTCGTTGGTGACGAGGTCGCCGAACTTGTGATCGATGGCGGGATGGGCCTGCGAGCCGAAATAGAACTTGACCGAGCCGTCGAGCTTCTCGTGGAAGTCCGGCGTGACCATCGCGTCGCCGATCGAGATCATCACCACGTTGTCGGCGGCCGTCGTCGGCGCGGTCAACGCGGCTTGCGCCGCCACCGCGACGCACGCGGCAAGTCCAAGGCGAGACCAGATGTTGCGCATGGAAGGTCCTCGAAGTTTGAAACCGGGCAATAAGTAAAAGGAAGAGGTCAAACAATCAACGCCGCGACAGGCGCCTCGGCGCCGCGCCACACCAGGCTGAACTGGAAATCGCCCAGGACGCGCGTGCGGAAAAGATGGAGGCCGTCCGCCAGCCGGATCGTGCCGTCGCCGCGCTGCATGGCGGCGGCCACGAGCTGTCGCGCGGGACGCTCCTGAAAGGCCTTGAAATAGGCCTCGGCGAACGTCCAGCCGCGGTAGAAGGCATCGGTGTCGACCGCACCGGGGCTCTCCCATTCGAGATGCGACAGGATCGGCGCAATGGCACGTTCGGGATTCGCCCATTCGACGTCGATCCCCAACCGTTCCATGCCCCCGGCGGCGACCGCCACGACCGCGCGGCTGTGGCTTTTCGAGTGGGCGCGCGCCAGTGGCATCTGTGCCGTCAACGCGGATAACAAGTCGGACGCCGCCTGGGATTGCGCACGCCGTGCCACACGGCGGGTGACGTCGCCGGACGGGATCACGCGAACCGCATAAGCGAGAGGCGCGGCCGCAGCCGCAGTCAAGGCCGCACGGCCACGAGGTTGATCAACGTCTCGGCATGGCCCTTCGCGGGCTTCTTTCCGAACAGCTGCTCGATCAAACCCATATCGGGCCGGCTCCACCACAGATAGGGATAGGACACCGCGCCGTCATCGAACCGAAATCCGGCGTTACGGATCATCGCGATGTACTCGGGCGCGTCGCGCTGAACGTCCATCGGATGGCGGAACAAGAGGCGGATGATCCACGAATGGATATAGGCGCGCGTCGACTCGGCGAACAGCAGCAGTCCGCCCGGCTTGAGGATGCGGTGGAATTCGGCGAGCGCTTTCTCCTGCTCGACCAGATGGTGAAAGGTCTGGTGGCAGAACACCATGTCGACCGACCCGTCCGCGAGCGGCAGGTCCGCGCAGTCCGCCTGATGCAAATCCACGGGAATGCCGTGCTTGGCCGCCTCCCGCCGGGCCGCCGCGATCATTTCCGCGGAGACGTCGATGCCGACGATGTGGTCCGGCGCGAAATCATCCTTAAGAAGCTTGAACGCAGGCCCCCAGCCACAACCCACGTCGACCACCATCGGATACGCGCTCTTGGGTTGAGCAATAAGCCGCTTCAGGTCGGCGAGGGCACGCCGCAGGACATGGATTTCCCAGATATCCGTCCCCAGGAACCACTTGCCGAACGAGGTCTCCGGGACATGTGGGACATCGGTGGGCAGGGCGGGATTACTTTGCATTCGCGTCGTCCTGGCACGGCATAATCCGCCTGCTGAAGATATCGCGGCAGCCGAGTGCTTGAGTTCCCGTGTTGCCCGAGATACCTGCTCTTTGGCGACTACGGCAAAACACGTACCGAACAAAGAACATTTTGCTTTGGCTCGCAAGCTTCGGTAAAATTGTTGCGTCAAGGGCTTACGAGTAAATGGGGCGCGTATACGATCTGCAGGTCGTTCGGTGGGCCGGAATTTCGGCTCCCCGGGGGGCGGAAGCGTCATCTGTCGTGGGGGCGGCGGAGGATGCGGCGATTCCGGCCGGCATTCGCCGGCGGATGGGTCGTATGGAGCGCCTCGCCGTGCGTTGCGCGCTCGGCGTCCTCGGTGGTGAAGAGACCCCGGAAGCGACAGACGAGCTGATCTTCTGCTCGCGCCATGGAAACCTCGAGACCTTCGCGTCGCTGCTGCGCGGTGTCGCCGGCAACGAGCTCTTGTCGCCGATGGCGTTCTCGGGATCGGTGCACAACGCCGTGCCGGGGCATGTCGGCCAGATCCGAAACGAGCGCATCCGCCACACGGCGCTGGCCGCGGGCGAGAGAACACTGATGGCCGGATTCATCGAAGCCTATACGCGGCTGGTTTGCGGCGACGCATCGGACGTCACGCTCGTCTATGCCGATCTGTCGCTGCCCGATTTGTTCGGCGAGCTGACGGACGGTCTTGCGCACGATCTCGCCTTCGCGGTTCGCCTGCGCCTGGCCGATGAGAGCGGCGGCGGAATCGCAGGCATCGCCGACGGCTGGCGGGGCGTCGAGGCCTTCATCGAAGCCTTGCGCCAAGGCGCGTCGCGCATCGCCGGTGAAGCGGTGACGGCGCGATTGGCGGCCGCATGAACCGGCTCGAACGCCTTTGGCGGCAGATCGGCACCGGAATCTCGTTCGCGCTGTTCGGCGTGGGCGGTCTTGTCCTCGCGAGCACGCTGTTTCCCGCCATCTGGCTGATCTATCGCGATCCGGTGAAGCGCGCTGCGATCGCGCAGCGCGCGGTGCATGTGACGTGGCGGATGTTCGTCGGCGTGATGGTCGGCCTGCGCGTCATCGATTTCGAGGTCGAGGGCGCGGAGCTGCTGCAGGGCGACAGCGGCACGCTGGTGATCGCCAACCATCCCTCGCTGATCGACGTCGTCCTGATCATGTCGCTGATGCGCCGCACGCAATGCGTGGTGAAGCGCGGCGTGTGGTCCAATCCCTTCATGCGCGGCGTCGTGCGCGCCACGGGTTACATCCCGAACCTCGACGATCCGGAGAAGCTGCTCGGCGAGTGCGTCGCGGCGCTGCGCAGCGGCAACAATCTTGTCCTGTTCCCGGAAGGCTCCCGCACGGTTCCCGGCATAAAGCCGCGCATGCAGCGCGGTTTCGCGAACATCGCGGTCCGCGCCAATGTTCCCGTCCGCCTGGTCGCGGTCACCTGCACGCCGCCGACGCTTTTGAAGGGCGAGCGGTGGTATCAAAGCCCGTCGACGCGGCCGCTCTTCAAGGTGCGGGTCTGCGAGCGGCTGGAAATGGCGACATTCAACACCTCCGGCGTTCCCAGCCGCGCGGTGCGGGATCTGTCGTCCTATGTCACCAGAAGGTTCGAGGAGATCGCCGCCCATGCCTGAGCTGGAGCTGGAGACGGAGCTGAAACAGCTCATCATCGGCAGCCTCTTCCTGGAGGACGTCGCGGTGGCGGACATCGATTCCGACGAGCCGTTGTTCGGCGACGCGGGCCTAGCGCTCGATTCGATCGACGGTCTGGAGATCGGGGTCGAGATTCAGAAGAAATATGGTGTTAAGATCGATCCGGACGATGAGAACATCAAAGATTATTTCGCGAGCGTCCGGACGCTCGCGAAATTCATCGCCAGCAATCGTTAGCCGAGGCCGCCATGGAGCGCGACGAGATCCTCATTCGGATTCGGGAGTATATGGTCGGGTTGTTCGACACGCCGCCCTCGGCGGTGACGCTCGACGCCGATCTGGTGGACGATCTGGATCTCGACAGCATCGACGCCATCGACCTGATCGTGAAGCTCCAGGAGCTGACCGGCAAGAAGATCAAGGCGGACGAATTCAAGTCCGTCCGGAAGATGCACGACGTGGTCGACCGCATCTTCGAGATGACAAATGCGCCGGCGCCTTGACCTCCCGTCCATCCTTTTCGCAGCCCTGAGCGTCCTGTATCCGGTGCTCGCCGTCATCGGCGTGCACATGGCCGGTGCGGGCGCCGTCATCGCTCTTCTTCTCTTGTCGCTTGTTGCCCGCGCGCTGTTCCCGGCGGCGCGCAAGATGTCGATCCTCCTGACCGCCGCGCCGCTCGCCGTCGCCGCCGCGCTGGCCGTGGCCGCGCGCCTCAATCCCGAGCTGTCGGTGCGCCTCTACCCCGCGTTCATGAACCTCGCCATGCTGATCGCCTTCGCGGCGACGCTGTGGAAGCCGCCGAGCATGATCGAGACCTTCGCCCGCATCACCGAGCCCGGCTTGCCGGAAAGCGGCGTGCGCTACACGCGTGTGGTCACGATGGTGTGGATCGGCTTCTTCGTGATCAATGGCGGGCTCGCCCTGTGGACGGCGCTCTATGGCAGCTGGCGCAGCTGGACGCTTTATAACGGCGTCATCGCGTATCTCATGATGGGCGTGCTGCTCGGCGGCGAATATCTCGTTCGGCAACGTTTTCGCGCGCGGTACGCGTCATAACTACACTGCTTGAAATCCTGGCGCGCGGCGAGCCCGCCTTGCCGCTCTTCGATCGCGATGGATCGGCCGTGACGGCCGGCGACATCCGTGCGACGGCGGAGCGTATCGCGCGCGACCTGCGGCCGGCGAGCGGGCCGGTCTTCCTGCACACGTCGTCGGTGGCGCTGTTCGCGGCGGGCCTGCTGGCCGCGGCACGTGTGGGGCGTGCGGTGGCATGCCCGGCGCATCTGCGTCCGGATTATCTCATTGAGATCGGCGCCCGGGATGCCGGCATCCTCAGCGACGAGCCTGTGACGGCCGGTCCATCGACCGTGATCGAACTGGTGCGCGGTGCGGCACCGTCCGTGGAATGCAAACGCGACATCGATCTGTTGTTCTACACGTCCGGCGTGACCGGCACGCCGAAGCTGGTCCGCAAACCCATCGCCGTGCTGGACGCGGAGTCCGCGGTTCTCGAAAGTCTGTGGGGCGCCGCCGCCGGCCGTGTCTACGCAACGGTTTCGCATCAGCACATCTATGGGATGCTGTTCCGCCTGTTCTGGCCGGTGCTCTCGGGACGCATCTCGGCGGACCGCGCCGCGGAATACTGGCCGCGGCTGTCGGGCAAGCTCACACGTCCCGCGACGCTGGTCAGCAGCCCGGCGCATCTGACGCGCCTGCCCAGCGCCGATGTCTTCGCCGGCGCCGATCCGGGCTTGATCTTCTCCTCCGGCGCGCCGCTGCCCGCCGCGGCCGCGCAAGCGAGCGCCGATCTGTTCGGTTCCTATCCCATCGAAGTGCTCGGCAGCACCGAAACCGGCGGCATCGCGTGGCGGCAACAAAAGACTCCCGATACGGCCTGGACGCCGCTGCCCTCGGTCCGCGTCGCGGCCGACGGCGAGCAGCGGCTGACGGTCCAATCGCCCTTCACCGGCGAGCCCGATCCGATCTGTACCGGCGACAATGTCGAATTCTCCGGCGAAACGTTCCTGCTGAAAGGCCGCGCCGACCGCATCGCCAAGATCGAAGGCAAGCGCGTCTCGCTCGTGCGTGTCGAGGAGGCGCTGCGCACGCTCCCGTCGATCAAGGACGCCGCCGCCGTCGACCTGCCGTCGCGCAAGGGCGCGCTCGGCGCCGTTGTCGAACTCACCGAAGACGGCGAAGTGCTGCGCGCGGCGAAGGGCTCGTTCCGCTTCTCCCGCGATCTCAAGCGCGTGCTGATCGCGCGGCTCGAGCCGGCGGAGCGTCCGAAGCATTGGAAGTTCGCGCCCATCGCGCGCAATGCGCAGGGCAAAGTCGTGCAGTCGGCGCTCCGTACGGCGTTCGATGCTCCGGCGGAGACGTTCTACGGCCGCAGCCGCGTAATCGCACAGGACGACGGCGCGGCGGAGATCACGCTCGACATCCTGCCCACGATGATCTGGTTCGAGGGCCATTTCCCCGGCGAGCCGGTGCTTGCCGGCCTCGCACAACTGCATCTCGCCGTGAGCTGGGCGGAGCAGGTGTGGGGCTGGAAGCCGGCAAGCGCCAACATCTCGCGGCTGAAATTCCGCCATGTGTTGCGCCCGGGCGATCATGTCGTTCTCAAGCTGGTGCGCCAGACCGGCAGCGGCCGCCTGAGCTTCACCTATCGGTTCGACGGCGCGACGGCGTCCGAAGGCGTGATCGGAGGCGAGCCGTGAGCGCCCTCAAGCTTTGCGCCGTCATCCCGACCCACAACCATGTCGACGAGCTGGATCGCATCCTGCGGCTCTTCGCGGCGCGCGAAGTCCCCGCCTTCGTCGTGGACGACGGCAGCGCGCCGGAGATCGGCGAACGCATCGCCGCGATCTGCGCCAAGTTTCCGAACGCGGTCTATGCGCGCAATCCCTTCAACCAAGGCAAGGGCGCCGCGGTCCTCACCGGCCTCGGCTTCGCGCACGCCAAGGGCTTCACCCACGCGCTCCAGATGGACGCGGACGGGCAGCACGAGGGCGCCGCGCTCGAAAGCCTCATCGCCATGGCGCGCCGCAATCCGCTGGCGATCGTCTCCGGCAAGCCGCAATACGACGACACGATCCCGTCGGCGCGGCGGATCGGCCGGCGCATCACGACGTTCTGGGTCGCGGTCAACACGCTCTCGCGGGACATCGAAGATGCGATGTGCGGCTTTCGCATTTATCCGGTCGAGGCGACCTACGATCTGATCCGCCGCCGCGTGCCGTCGCGCCGCATGGACTTCGACACCGAGGTGCTGGTCAAGGCTTATTGGAGCGGCATCGCCGTCGCCTTCGTGCCGGTGCGCGTCACCTATCCGGTGCAGAACTTCTCGAACTTCCGCATGGTGCGCGACAACGTTCTTCTGTCGCTGATGCACACACGGTTGTTTTTCGGCATGCTGCTGCGCCTGCCGGTCCTTCTGTTCCGCACCCGTCCGAAGCTCGACTATCGCCCGACGCGCTGGTCGCAGGTGCGCGAGCGCGGCGCCTATTGGGGCCTGCGCATCCTGGGCGCGATCTATTGGATCTTCGGACGGCATGTCTGCCTCGCCGTCATCCTGCCCGTCACCTTCTTCTTCTACTTGACGGGGCGCGAGCAGCGCCGTGCCTCGCGCGACTATCTCGAACATGTCTGGCGGCGCGGCCATCTCAAGAGCCGGCCGACCGCCTACACGTCCTTCAAGCACTTCATGGCGTTCGGTTCGTCGACGCTGGACAAGCTGATCGCCTGGACCCGCCGCATCCCGTCGGGCCGTTTCGACGATGCGTCGCTGGAGGCGCTGAATGCCGTCGAGCGCAGCGGGCAGGGCATCTTCGTGATCACCGCGCATCTGGGCAATCCCGAGGTCGTGCGCGCCATCGCCGCCCTCGACAACCACGTGCATATGAACGTCCTGATGCACACCGAGCACGCGGAGTTCTTCAACCGCCTGATGGCGCGTTTCACGTCGGACAAGATGACCAAGGCGATCCCGGTCACCAATGCCGGGCCCGCCCTCGCCATGCAGCTCTCCGAAGCGATCCAGCGCGGCGAATGGGTCGTCATCACAGGCGACCGCGTGCCGGTCTCCGAGCATGGCCGCACCATCGAGGTGCCGTTCCTCGGTCAGAAGGCGGAGTTTCCGCAGGGACCTTATATATTGGGTGCCGTTCTCGGCGCGCCGGTGTATCTGATGTTCTGTGTGCGCGAGGAAGGACGTTACACCGTCCATTTCACGCGCTTCGCCGACAAGATCGAGCTGCCGCGCCGCGACCGGGTCGGCGCGATTGCCGGTTATGCGGAACGGTTCGCGCTGGCGCTGGAAGAGCGCATCGCGGCGACGCCGTTTCAGTGGTTCAATTTCTACGCGTTCTGGCATGCGCGGCAGGGACAGGAGTCGGCCGAATGAGTGCGAACGTGGTCTTTGGAACATCCGGTCTGACGATCGAGGACGTGTGGGCCCTGGCGCGCCGGACCCGCCGCGCCGTCGTCGCCGACGAGGTCCGCGATGCGCTCGCGCGCTCGGCCGGCTACGTCCAGGACGCGCTCAAGAGTGGCCGCGTCGTCTATGGCGTGACGACCGGCTATGGCGATTCCTGCGAGACGGAAGTGCCGCCGGAGCTGATGAACGACCTGCCGCTGCACCTGTCGCGCTATCACGGCTGCGGCATGGGGCGATTCCTCACCGACGAGGAGACGCGCGCGGTCCTCGCGGTGCGTCTGGCGAGCCTGGTGCGCGGCTGGTCCGGCGTGTCGCTCGATCTGATCGACCTGCTCGCCGCGCTGCTGCAGCACGATATCCTGCCGCAAATTCCGGCCGAGGGTTCGGTCGGTGCCAGCGGCGATCTCACGCCGCTCAGCTATGTCGCCGGCGTGCTCGCGGGCGAGCGCCAAGTTCGCTATTGCGGCAAGGAAATGCCGGCGCTGCAGGCGCTGGCGGCGGCGGGCCTGAAACCCATCCGTCTCAAGCCCAAGGAAGCGCTGGCGATCATGAACGGCACCGCCGTCATGACGGGCCTTGCCGTCGGCGTGTTCCAGCGCGGCGCGTTCCTTTCGAAGCTCGCCTCGCGCATGACCGCGATGGCGTCGCTGGCGCTGCTCGGCAATCCCGAGCATTTCGACGCGCGCCTCGCCGCCGCCAAGCCGCATCCGGGTCAGGTGCGCGTTACCGCGCGCATCCGCGCCGATCTCGCGCCCTATGCCGAGGCCAGCCCGCACGAAGGCCGCCTGCAGGACCGCTATTCGATCCGCTGCGCGCCGCATGTCGTGGGCGTGCTCGAGGACATGCTGCCGCCGTTCCGCGCGATGATCGAGACCGAGATCAACAGCGCCAACGACAATCCCCTGTTCGATCCGATCGACGGCCGTCCGCTGCACGGCGGTCATTTCTACGGCGGCCACATCTGCTTCGCGATGGACGGCATGAAGACGCTGGTCGCCAACGTCTCCGACCTGATGGACCGCCAACTCGCGCTGCTGGTCGACGCGCGTTTCAACAACGGCCTGCCGCCGAACCTGTCGGGTGCCACGGGGCGCCGCGCCGGCATCAATCACGGGCTGAAGGCGGTGCAGATCAGCGCCTCCGCCTGGACCGCCGAGGCCCTCAAGCTCACCATGCCGGCCAGCGTGTTCTCGCGCTCGACCGAATGCCACAACCAGGACAAGGTCTCGATGGGCACCATCGCCGCGCGCGACGCGCTGCGCGTCGTCGAGCTGACCGAACAAGTCGCCGCCGCGCACTTGATCTCCTGCGCCCAGGCGATCCGGTTGCGCGTGCGCCAGGGGGAGTTGTCCAAGGCCGCCATCGGTCCGCCGATCGGTGGATTCCTGACCGCGCTCGAGGCCCATATCCCGTTCATCGACGAGGACGTTCCGCTCGACGGCGTCCTGATCGCGCTGTGCGATGCCATCGAGCGCCAGTCCTTCGCGCTGGATGACGCCGCATGAAGCCAATCGTCAGCGACAGCGCGATCGTCAGCCCGCAGTTCTACGATCTCGATCCGATGAACATCGTGTGGCACGGCAACTATCCGAAGTTCTTCGAGATCGGCCGCAACGCGCTGCTGAAGAAGATCGGCTACGGCTATGACGAGATGATCGCCAGCGGCTACGCGTGGCCGGTGATCGACATGGGCATCCGCTATTACCGCCCGCTGACGCTGGCGCGCCCGGTCGAAATCACGGCGGGCGTCACCGAGTGGGAAAACCGCCTGCGCATACAGTACACGCTGCGCGACGTCGCGACCGGCAAGCGGACGACGACGGGCCACACGCTGCAGGTCGCGGTCGAGATCAAAACCGAAAAGATGCTATGGGAAACGCCTCCGATCCTGCGGCAGGTCCTGTCGCCCTATCTGCGCGCGGAAGGTTGAGCATGCGATCCGACGTCGACGTTGCTATCATCGGAGCCGGACCGTCGGGCGCCGCCGCCGCCGCGTATCTCGCGTCGCGCGGCCACAGCGTCGAGGTCGTCGAGCGCGTGCATTTCCCGCGCTTCTCCATCGGCGAAAGCCTGCTGCCGCAATCGATGAGCTTCCTCGATGAGGCGGGCCTGCTCGAATATGTGCAGCGCGGCAATTTCCAGCACAAGGACGGCGCGGTGTTCCGGCGCGGCGAGGAGGAGCAATCCTTCTCGTTCTGCGACATGATCGGCGACGGCTGGAGCACCACCTACCAGGTCCGGCGCGAGATCTTCGACCAGCTGCTCATTCAGGGCGCGGCCGACAAAGGTGCGCGCGTGACTTTCGGCGCCGAAGTCACCGGCTTCACGCCGGGCGAAAACGGCGTGCGCCTGCAGGTTCGCGAGGAGTCCGGCAAGCAGACCGAGATCGCCGCCCGCTACGCGCTTGACGCCAGCGGCTTCGGCCGCGTCCTGCCGCGGCTGCTTTCGTTGGACCGTCCGTCGGACTTCCCGGTGCGCAAGGCGCTGTTCAGCCATGTCCGCGACCACATCGACGATCCGGCCTTCGACCGAAACAAGATTCTGATCACCGTCCATCCGACGGACCGGGAGATCTGGTACTGGCTGATCCCGCTGTCCGACGGACTGACTTCGATCGGCGTGGTGGGGCCGGAGAAGGCGCTTCGGGACGCAGGGCCGGACGAGCAGTCGCAACTCTCCAACCTGATCGCCCAGGCGTCGCACATGTGCGACGTGCTGCGCAACAGCGAGCAGGTCCGGCCCGCCGGAACCATCGCGGGCTATGCGCGCACCGTCGACCGGCTGACCGGTCCCGGCTATGCGCTGCTCGGCAACGCGGCGGAGTTTCTCGATCCGGTGTTCTCGTCCGGCGTCACCATCGCGCTCAAATCCGCGATCCTGGCGGGCCGCGCCCTCGACCGGCAGTTCAAGGGCGAGACGGTCGACTGGACCGCCGACTTCGAAGTGCCGCTGAAGACCGGCATCGACGCGTTCCGTTCCTATGTCGAAAGCTGGTACGACACCTCGCTGCAGGATATCATTTTCGCCCAGCCGAAACGGGTAACCACCGTCAAGCGCCAGATCATCTCCGTGCTGGCGGGATATGCCTGGGACACGCAAAATCCCTTCGTGCGCGAGCCCAAGCGGTATCTGTCGGCGGTTCAGGACCTGAGCCGGCGGCCGACATGAAAAAGCCGGAAGCGGGTTGGAAAACCGGGATATGAAAGGCGCGGCCTACATTCACGACTACGCGGCGGTCTGTGCCCTGGGCGGCACAACGGCGGCGGTGCGCGACGGCCTGTTCGCGCCCGAGCCGGCACGCGTCTGCGGTTCCGCCGAGATCATCGGGGGCCGCCAGGTGCCCACCGGCGCGCTCCCGCCGGGCGGCCTGGCGCCCTCTGACGCCGACAGCCGCTGCAACCGGATCGCGGATCATCTCCTGGCCGAGCTCGGCCCCGCCATCGCACGCCAGATCGACGCCGCCGGCGCCGCGCGCGTCGCGGTCGTCGTCGGCACCAGCACCAGCGGCGTACGCGAGGGCGAGGCGGCGATGCGCGCCCGCCTGCACGATGGCGCCTGGCCCAAGGACTTCCGCTATAGCGTGCAAGAGCTCGGCGACACCGCACGCCATGTCGCGATGCGCACCGGCGCGCGCGGCCCCGTATTCGGCATCTCCACCGCCTGTACCTCCGGCGCGAAATCACTCGCCAGTGCTGCGCGGCTGATCGAGGCCGGACTGTGCGACGTCGCTATCGCCGGCGGCATCGACTCGCTCTGCGCGCTGACGCTCAACGGTTTCGCCGCGCTGGACTCACTTTCCGAGACGATCGCCAACCCCTTCAGCCGCAACCGGCGCGGAATCAATATCGGCGAGGGCGGGGCGCTGTTCATCGTCTCCGACGCGCCGTCCGGCATGCGGCTGGCGGGCTTCGGCGAGAGCGCCGATGCCTATCACATCAGCTCGCCCGATCCGGAAGGCCGCGGCGCCGAGGCCGCGATGCGCCGCGCGCTGGAGCGCTCGGCGTTCGCGGCGAACGATGTCGGCTATCTCAATCTCCACGGCACGGCGACAAAACTCAACGACATCATGGAGGCCAAGGCCGTCTCGCGCGTGTTCGGCACCGATCTGCCTTGCAGCTCGACCAAGCCGATGACCGGTCACATGCTGGGCGCCGCCGGCGCCTGCGAGGCGGCCTTCTCGATCATGGCACTGGAGCGCCAGGCCCTCCCGGCGCATTTGTGGGACGGCGAGCGCGACGACGAGCTGCCCTTCATCCGCCTGGTCGACACGCGCGGCGAGACGGCGGCGTTGCGCCGCGCGATGAGCTGTTCCTATGCCTTCGGCGGCAACAATATCGCCCTTGCGTTCGAGGCGGCGTGATGCGCGACGATCTGATCTCCCTCGACGAGCTGGTGGCGCATCGCGGATCCATGCGCCTGGTGGACAGGCTGATCGAAATCAGCGAAACCCACGCGATAGCGGAGGCGGAAATCCGCCCCGACAACCTCTTTTTCTCGGCGGAGCGCAATGTGCCCGCCTATGTCGGCTTGGAGATGATGGCGCAGACGATCGCCGCGATCGACGGAAAGACCCAGCGCAATGCCGGAAAGCCGCCCAAGATCGGCTTCCTGCTCGGCTGCCGGCGCTACAACGCGGCGAGTGCCCTGTTCGCGGAAGGCGATCTGCTGACGATCTTCGCCAAGATGGTGTTCACCGACGGCGCGATGTTCTCCTTCGATTGCCGCATCGCGTGCGCCGGCGCCGAGATCGCCAATGCCAGCCTGAACGTCTACGCGCCTGACAATCCGAAAACCCTGCTGGATCGGCGCCTCGCATGAGCACGAACCCGCACACCGAAAAGCGGCCGGTCCTGGTGACCGGCGCCAGCCGGGGGATCGGCAAGGCGGTCGCGCTGCGACTCGGCGCCGCCGGCTATCCGGTGACCGTGCATTATGGCCGCCGCCGTGAGGATGCCGATGCTGTCTGCGCCGCGATCGTCGCGAATGGCGGCAAGGCGACCGTTCTCGGCTTCGACATCGCCGACCGCGCCGCGACGCGCACGGCGCTGGAAGGCGCGATCCGGAAAGAAGCCTTTTGGGGCGTCGTGGCGAATGCGGGCATCGCGCGCGACAAGCCGTTTCCGGCGCTCGAAGAAGACGATTGGGACAGCGTCCTGCATACCAATCTCGACGGCTTCTACAATGTGCTTCAGCCGCTGGTGATGCCGATGATCCGCCGCCACGACGGCGGGCGCATCGTCACGATGTCGTCCGTGTCCGGATTGATCGGCAATCGCGGCCAGGTGAACTACAGCGCGTCCAAGGCCGGCATCATCGGCGCTACCAAGGCGCTGGCGGTCGAGCTTGCCAAACGCGCCATCACCGTGAACGCCGTGGCGCCCGGCATCATCGAGACCGACATGACCAGCGAGGTGCCGGACGAGGTCAAGGCCGCCATCCCGATGCGCCGCTTCGGCAAGGTCGAAGAGGTCGCGGGCCTGGTGTCGTTTCTCTTCACCGACGATGCCGCTTATATTACGCGCCAAGTCATCTCGGTGAATGGGGGCCTGAGCTGATGCGTCGCGTTGTGGTAACGGGCATGGGTGGTGTGACGGCGCTCGGCAACGCGTGGCCGCAGATCCGCGCCGCGATGGAAGCCGGCAGGACCGGCATCCGCTACATGCACGAATGGGACCGGCTGACCGATCTCAATACCCGTCTCGGCGGCGCCATCGACGCGTTCGATCACGAGGACGCCTATCCGCGCAAAAAAAGCCGCTCGATGGGCCGCGTCGCGGTGCTGGCGCTGAAGGCGGCGGAGGCCGCGCTCGATCAGGCGGGTCTGCTTGACGATCCGGTGCTGAAAGCGGGGCGCGCCGGGGTATCCTGCGGCTCGTCTTTCGGCGCCACAGATCCGGTGCGCGATTTCGCGAACTTCATGGAAACCGGCAAGACCGGCGGCCTGAACTCGACCAGCTATATCCGCATGATGAGCCACACCACGGCCGTCAATATCGCCATCGCGCTGGGGCTGACGGGCCGCGTCATCACCACCTCGTCGGCCTGCACCTCGGGCTCGCAAGGCGTCGGTTATGCGTTCGAGGCGATCGCGCACGGCAATGCCGACGTGATGCTCGCCGGCGGCGCCGAGCAGCTCTGCCCGACCATGGCGGTGGTATTCGATACCTTGTTCGCCACCAGCACGCGCCACGACTCGCCGCAGACCGCTTCACGCCCCTACGATGCGTCGCGCGACGGCCTCGTGATCGGTGAAGGCTCCGCGATCCTGGTGCTCGAGGAGCTGGACCACGCGCTGGCGCGTGGCGCCGTGCCGCTGGCCGAGATCGTCGGCTTCGCCACCAACACCGACGGCGCGCATGTCACGCAGCCGCAGGCCGAGACGCAGGCCATTGCGATGCGCCAGGCGCTCGCGATGGCGGGCATTTCGAAAGAGCAGGTCGACTTCGTCAGCGGCCACGGCACGGCGACCGAGGCGGGCGACATCGCGGAGTCGAAGGCGACGTCCGAGGTCTATGGCACCACGATGCCGTTCCATTCGCTGAAGGGTCATTTCGGCCACACGCTGGGCGCCTGCGGCGCGATCGAGGCGTGGCTTTCCATCTCCATGATGCAGGACGGCTGGGTGCCGGCGACCGCGAACCTCTCCGCAGTCGATCCGCGCTGTGCCCCGCTCGACTACATCATGGGCACGCCGCGCGAACTGAAGATCGAACACTTCGTCTCGAACAATTTCGCGTTCGGCGGCATCAACACGTCGCTGGTCTTCAGGCGCGTTTAGTTCTTGAGCTCGACCGACTGGATGTCGAGTTCGTAGCCGAACGCGGCGTTCCGGACATGCGCCGGGCGGCTCCAGCCGTCGCCTTGTCCGTAATCGACGATCACGACCGGCTTGCCGTCCGCCGCGACGGTGCGGCGTGCGGCCGTCGTCGTGACCGTCGCTCGCGCGAGCGCCGCGCGGATCGGCGCCTCGGGCCCATAAGCGATGGTCATCGACGCCAGGATGTCGGCGGGCCGGAAGACCGGCGGCAGCCACGGTGCGGGCTCGTATTGCAGGTCGCGGCCGTTCCAGCCGATGGTCAACGCGCGCCGGCCGAGCCCGTCGACGGCCACGAGATCGAGCCTCTCCGGCGTGATCGCGATCTGCGCCTCGAAGCTGAAGCTCTGGCCGCGATAGCGCGCGACGATCATCTGCTGCGCGTTCACGGTGCCGCCGAGCGCGTCCGGCGGCGGCACTTTATATAAGACCTTCGGCGCGATCACTGCTGTGTCGTCGCCGACGCCCGGCGGCAGCTGCGGCGGCATCGGCGCGCACGCCGCCACCGCCAGGCTCAGGGCGAGAAAGCTGCGGCGGATCATGACGCGATGCCTTTCTGCGAGCCGTCGCCGGCGGCCGGCGCGAACAGGAACGACAGCGCCACGCCGATCAGCATCGTCGTGCCGAAGGCATGCACCGCGAAGGTCTGGCTGAGCGCGAGCAGGCCGAACGAGATGATGGTGCTGAGCGCCGCCAGCGTGATCGCGATGATCGTCACCGGCTTGCGCACGCCGCTGGTCTCGCGGCAGAACACCGAATAGTCCACGCCCACCGACAAGACCAAAACCAGCGCCATGGCGTTGAAGAAGGTGAAGGCGACACCGAACAGCGCCGCGATGAACGGCGCCAGCGCCGCCGCCACGACCGCCGGCGCCATCACGCGCAGCGCCGCGAACAGGCCATAGCGCCATGCCAGCGCCGGATACATGAACACCGCCGACGCGGCGAGCAGCAGGATCGCATAACGCCGGTATTCGCCGAACAGCTTCGACCAGTCGTCCGTCAGATCGACCAGGCGCACGTCCGGGACGTCCTTCAACGATGCGCGCAACGCTTCGGCGTTCGTCAGTCCGCCCAGCAGCACGACATGCGCCTTGCTGACCGTGAGCAGCGAGATCAGCGACAGCGGCCCGGTCGCCGGCAGGGCGCTCGTGGTCAGGAAGCCCGCCGGCGGTGCATCGTCGATCGCGCCGCCATAGCCGAGCTGGTCCAGGTAACCCTTGAGATAAGGCGTGCGCAGCTTGTCCCGGACCAGCGCGCGGTTCTCTTTCTGGCGCGCGACAGACGGCACGAATTGCGAGATCATCTGGAAGCTCGCCAGCGTCCCCTGGTGTTGCGCGGCGGCGAGCTTGTCCGCGATCCGCTCCTCGGTCTGCAGGATCGCCTGCTCGTCCGCGCCGCGCACCAAGAGGAACGCGGTCGCGCCACCGGTTCCGGTCAGCCTTTGAATCTCGCTCTCCTGGTGCTTCAGCACCGGCGACAGCGATTGGAGATGCCGCACGTCGTCGTCGACGCGGAATTGATAGGCACCCACCGCAGCCAGCGCCGCGCAGCCGAGTATCAGTCCCGCGCGCAGTACGATGGCGCCAGGCGCCTGCCACAGCCACCAATGGCTCTTCGCCGCCGTCAGCAGCGCCGAACCCAGCCGCGGCGCGTCCTGCGTATCGAGATACGGATACCACAGCGCGACCGTGAGCACCGATGCGCTCAATCCGATCACCGAAAAGGCCGCGACCTGCTGCAACCCCGGCACCGGCGCGAGCAGCAAGGTCAGGTATCCGATGAGAGTCGTCGCAAGCCCCAGCGCGACGCCCGGCAGCACGCGGCGCAGCCGGTCGGCCGGCGTGACGGCGCTCGGATCGAAGTACTCGCAGAAATACTGCAGGCTGTAGTCGACCGATATGCCGATCAGGCTGACGCCGAACAGCAGCGCGATGACGTGCAGGCTGCCGAAGATCAGCAGCGTCCCGCAGAACGCGAACAGGATGCCCACTCCGATGGCGACAAAGCCCAGGATGATGGGACGCAGGCCGCGGAACACCAGGAGGATCAGCACAAGCGTCCCGATCATGGAGATCAGACCCAGCGTCGACGTCTCGTGCATCGAGGTCGAAGCGCCCTCGCGCGCATAGAAGATCGCGCCGGCGCGCAATACCTTGATGCCCGGCGCCGCGCGATCCGCGTCCGCTTCGGCAGCGTCGAAGACGGTGTGGAAGCGCTCCTGGAATTCGGTCGCGAAGGGATCGCCGGCCAGCTCGGCACTGATGAAGACGTAGCTTGTCTCGCCGTCCTGCACCGACAGCACGCCGTTATCGAGCGACAGCTTGGACTGCGGCAGGGGCAGCGATACCAGGAAGTTCGGCAACAGCAGGAACGGATCGCGCCCGATCAGCTTGGCATTGGCGAAGTTCGTCGGCCCATACAGCACCGACAGAGCGCGATCGACGAGGCGCCGTCCCTGGTCATGCGCGAGCGCCTTGCGGTCGGCCTCCGATAGCAATCCGGCGCGATACGGAAAATATGCCGCCGCCATCGCCTGCTGCTCTTTCGGCCCGACCTGTGCGCTGACGGAGCGGAACAGGCCGGAGTGCCTCAGATCGTCGGCCATCCGCAGCGCCGCGTCATGCGCCACGGGTGCAACGCCATGTCCGACCAGCAGCACGACACGTCGCGCGAAGGCGTTGGTCACGCGATCCTGCACCGATTGCGCGCCGGCATCGCGGTCGGCGGGCGGCATGAGAGCCAGGATGTTGCTCTGCAGGGCGATGCCCTGCGTCGCGCGCAGTCCCAGAAAGCCGATCGCGGCCAGCACCGCGGCCAGCCATAGCCAGGACCACGCCGCCTTCACTTCCGTTGGGCCTTGAGCATCCCGTCTTCGTCCGGCGTCAGACCGGTCGTGCCGACGACCTCGTCGGAGAACACGAGCTGGTCGAGATCGCCGCCGCCCTTGTCGACATCGATCTCCTCGACATAGCGCCGCCCCTGGACGGTGAGCGATTTGAGCTGCGCCATCGCCGGATTGTCGGGATGCAGCGGCGTCAGCGCGATGCGCCAGCGGTCGCCGTCGCTGGTCTGCTTGACCACGAAGGCCTTCTCCAGCGGCTTGGTGTCGCCCGACACCGCGGCGCCCAGCACTTCATATAGATGGCTGAGCCCGGGAAGCCGCGCCGACGACAGGCGCATCGCCTCCTGGCCGTCGACCAGCTGCAGGATGCCGTTGCCCGAGATGATCGTGACGTTCTTGAACGGCACTTCGCTGCGCCAGATCAGGCCCTTGTCCGGCGCCAGCGTGAAACTGCCCTCGCTGCGCAAGGGCTTCGCGAAGCCGGCCAGCTTGCGCGTCTCGACGAAGTGGCCGCGCAGCGTCTGATTCGGGCCGATGACGTCCGGCGCCGCGCGATCGGCCAGCGCCGGAACCGCGAGCGCCAAAAGGGTCAGAGAGGCCGCGACGAACTTCACTGCAAGCTCCTAGATGCGCAGGCCGATCACCAGGCCCAGGTCGTTCTGTCCCTCGTTCGGATAGGCGAGACCGGCGTTCGATATGTGGTTGAAACTTAGCGTGGCCGACCATTTCGCGTCAAAACGGTATCCCATGCCCATGCCGATGCGGAACAACAGGCGGCTGCCGTGCGATTTCCAAAACGGTTCCAGCGGCGTGCCGATCACGTTGATCTTGCCGTCGTTCCAATCGCCGCCGACCGTTCCCTCCCAGAATAGGCCGTCGTGCGGCGAAACTATGTCGCGGAACAGGGTGTAGCGGCCGACGATGCCGACATAGGCCTGATCGGTATACCCGGCGGAGTTCACGACGCCGCCGACGACGATCCGGGGCGATCCCAGCAGGCGGGAGCGGATCAGCGGCGCCGATAGGACCTCGAGGTTGAAATCGACGCCTTTTTCCCTCTGGGTCCCGATCAGACCGGTGTCGTGCTGGAACACGCCGAAGCGCACCTCGTCGAACAGCCGGCCTTGGGCGAGGACGCCATGCGGCAAGGCACCAAGAATCAAGCCGGCGGCAACGCCGGCGAATGAACGCTTCCGCACAGAAATCCCCTAATCCCGACGGCGCCCGAACCCCAGGTTGTCACATTTCGCCGCCGCGCTGGCAAATCCCCACAGTCTGTCCGTGTACAGATCGACGATCGTATCGGTTTTCTCCAGGGGCGGGGCCGAATGTGATCACAGTTGGGCGCTCTTGGGGGCATCGTCCTGAATTTCTCCAGTTGGCGCGTCGCGCTTCGTTCACATACTCGCAGGCCTGGTCACCGGCGTCGTTGCCGGTGAAAGGGGGCGAGTATGCGTTCGCAGAAAAAGTATTCCGGACTCCTGCGCTGTACGACGGCGCTCACCCTCGTCCTGCTGACGCACGGCACCGCGATCGCGGGCGACACGCTGCCGAACGGCGGCAAGTACGTCGCCGGCCACGGCACCATCGCCGCGTCGAACGGCAGCATGGTGGTCGACCAGACGACCAATCGCGGCATCATCGACTGGAAGGGCTTCTCCATCGGCGCCGGAAATTCGGTGCAGTTCAACAACGGCAACGGCGCGACGCTGAACCGCGTGACGGGCGGCAGCCTCACCACCATCGAAGGCCAGCTCGGCGCCACCGGCTCGGTCTATGTGATCAACCCGCAGGGCGTGGTGATCGGGCCGAACGGCAAGGTCGTCACCAACGGTTCCTTCGTCGCCAGCACGCGCGGCGTGAGCAATGGCGCCTTCATGAACGGCAGCCCGCTGAGCGCGAAAGGCAATTCGTCCGGCGACGTCGTCAACCAGGGCGCGATCTCCTCGACGAATGGCGACGTCATCCTGTTCGGCCGCAGCGTCACCAACGGCGGCAGCATCAAAGCGCCGAATGGCACCGCCGGACTCGCCGCCGGCAATTCGCTGCTGCTGCGTCCCGCCAATGGCGATCCGCGCATCGCGGTGTCCGGCGGCACCGGCAGCGTGACGCAGAGCGGCACCGTCGCCGCCGCGCAGGCCGAGCTCTCGGCGGCGGGCGGCAACGTCTACGCCATCGCTGGCAATGGCGGCACGATCAACGCGACCGGCACCACCGTGCGGGGCGGCCATGTCTGGCTGACCGCCGGCGGCACGACGCAGGTGGCGGGCACCATCACGGCGGCGAACGCCAATGGCAGCGGTGGCGCGGTCGTCGTCACCGGTCACGATGTCAGCCTCGGCGCGACGGCGAGCATCTCCGCCGACGGCACGAGCGGCGGCACGATCCTGATCGGCGGCGACCAGGCCGGCGGCAGCGATCCGGCGAGGAAGCGCGTCTCGGTCCCCGTCGCCACGGCACAGACCACGACCATTGCCTCCGGCGCGCAAGTCTCTGCCGACGGCACCGTCACCGGCGGCGCCGTCGTCATCTGGTCCGACATCCACACCGACTTCGAGGGCGCGCTGTCGGCGCGGGGCGGGGCGGGGGATGGCGGCTTCGCGGAAGTATCGAGCCATGGCCTGCTCGATTTCCTCGGCGCCACCGATCTCTCCTCGGCGCACGGCGCGGACGGAGATCTGCTGCTCGACCCACACAACGTCACCATCGTCAGCGGCACCGGCGGCACGATCAGCGCCGGCGCTTACACGCCGACCGTCGACGACTCCCAGCTCGGCGCCACGACGCTCGCCTCGGCGCTTGCGTCAGCCAACGTCACGGTCGGCACCGGCTCAACCGGCACGCAGGCCGGCAACATCACCGTCAGTGCCGCGGTCAACTGGACCGGCAACCACAGTCTCACGCTCACCGCCGGCACGTCGGGCGCCATCGCGGTCAACGCGGCGATCACCGCCACCGGCACGGCGGGCAACACCAAGACCATCACGCTGAACGGCGGCACCGGCGGCATCACGACCTCCGCCACGATCTCGACGACCTATAACGGCAGCGGCACGGGCATCACGCTGTCCACCACCGGCGCCGTCACGGTGGGCGGCGCGCTGACCGCCAACAGTATCAACGCCAGCGGCACCGGCATCGCCATCGTGGCGCCGGCGGGCATCGCGATCAACGGCGCGCTCTCGGCCACGCCGGCCATCATCTCGCTGAAGGCGGGCGACAATTCGAACACCGCGGCAACCGTCACCGAAGGCGCCGGCGGCTCGATCGCCGCCAGCAAGCTGCGCCTGTGGAGCGCCGCGACAGCGCAGGCGAATGCCGGCAGCTTCACGCTGAACGGCAGCACGAACGCGATCACGACGCTGGCGGCTTCGGTCGCCAATCTCAGCTTCACCAACAACAAGGCGCTGATCGTCGGCACCGTCACGACCGTCGGCCTCACGGTCGCGGGCGATTCGTCGCTGACCACCACGGCCGGTGCGATCACGGTCAGCAGTGCGCAGACCGTCTCGACCGCCAACACGCTGACGCTGACCAGCGCAGCCGGCATCACGCTGAACGCCGCCACGACCGCGAATACCGGCACGCTGGCGCTGAGCGCCAACGGCGCCGTGACGCAGTCCACCACCGCGGCGAACGCGATCAAGGTCGCCAATCTCGCGCTGCTCGGCGGCTCGGGTGCCAGCTACACGCTCGCCAACACCAGCAACAAGGCGAGCGCGCTGGCGGTCGACGCCAACGCCGCGACCTTCCAGGATTCGAGCGCGCTGACCATCGGCAGCGTCGGCAGCCAGAACGGCATCACAGCGGCCGGTGCGGTCGCGATCGGCAGCGCGGGCAGCATCACCGTCTCGCAGGACATCGCCGAGACCGGCAGCGGCGCGATCACCATCACCGCCGACACCGGCCACACCGGCACCGGCACGATCACCTGGAGCGGAGCGCGCGCCTTCTCCAGCAACGCGGCGATCAGCGCGTTCGCCAACGGCTACAGCGGCGCGACGCCGGGCTTCTCGGGCAGCGGCACGTTCAACGCCTTCACCACGATCTCCACCCTCGCGGGGCTGGAGGGCATCGCGAACAACCTTTCCGGCAGTTATGCGCTGATGGCCGACGTCGACGCGAGCGCCGCCGGCAATTTCACGCCCATCGGCACGCTGGCCAATCCCTTCACCGGCGCCTTCGACGGCCAGGGCCATGTGATCTCGAACCTGACCATTGCCGACAGCTCCGGCAATCCGGTCGGCCTGTTCGGCGCCATCGGCTCCGGCGCGCTCGTCAAGAACATCGGCATCGTCAGCGGTTCGATATCGGGCAGCGGTTCGGCGGGCGCCATCGTCGGCGAAAATCTGGGTGGCACGATCGGCACCGTCTTCTCGCTCGTGCCGGTGACCAGCACCAATGGCAGCGCCGGCGGCCTCGTCGGCCATATGCAGGGCGGCACGATCACGACGGCGTTTTCGACCGGCGACGTCAACGGCGTCACCGCTGGCGGCCTGATCGGCGCGTTCGACAGCGGCACGGTCGGCCAGACCTATGCCAGCGGCGCGGTCACGGGCGCGACGGCCGGTGGCCTCTACGGCACGCTCGGCAGCGGCACGACGACCGCGAGCTATTACGACACCACGATCAACCCCACGCTCGATGCGACCGGCGCCGGCGGCGCGACCGGTGCCTCCGGCCTGACCAGCACGCAGTTCGCCGCCACGACCAGCTTCTCCGGCTGGACCTTCGGCACCACGGCGGGCACGGCCGGCTGGGTGATCGTCGACGCCGATGCCACGCTGAACAACGCGGGTGGCGCCGCGGGCGGCACGCGCCCGATGTTCCTCACCTCGGCGGCGGCGGGCACCGGCACGCTGACCATCACCAACGGCCTGCAGCTGCAGCTCGTCGCGTTGAACCTGGACGGCAGTTACAATCTCGGCGGCAACATCGACATGAACGCGGTCGGCATCACCAAGGCCTCGGGCCTGTGGCTGGGGCAGGGCTTCGTGCCGCTCGGCAGTGCGACGTCCGATCCGACCTCGATCCCGGCGTTCGTCGTCTACGCGACGACGAACGCCTATACGGGTGGCACGTTCGACGGCAAGAATTTCACGATCTCGAATCATTACATCACCCGGCCGAACCAGGATTTCGTCGGCCTGTTCGGCTACACCGACGGCGCGACGATCCAGAACCTGACCGTCAGCGGCAACGTCACCGGCCGCGACTTCACCGGCGGCATCGTCGGCGACGAGGGCTATCAGCCGACGGAAAGCCACACCACCGACATCGAGAGCACCAACGCCGCCGTCAACGTCACGGGCCGCGATTACACCGGCGGCATGGTCGGCTATGCCGACATCGGCACGATCAACAACTTCTTCACCCACGTCATGGGTTCGACCGGCAACGTGTCGGGCCGCAACTATACCGGCGGCTTCATCGGCTACATGAACGACGCCTCGACCGTCGGCATCTTGAACATCTACGCCACGGGAAATGTCACCGGCTATGACGACGTCGGGGGCCTGGTCGGCTGGGTGGGCGGCACGCTGACGACGAACGGCGCGGGCTGGCAGACCTACGCCACCGGCAATGTCAGCGGCCACGACAATGTCGGCGGCTATGCCGGCTTCGCGGGAGCGGCCTCGATCAATCCCGAGGGCGGCGCGGCCTATGCCACCGGCAACGTCACCGGCAACCAGAATATCGGCGGCTTCGTCGGCTATGTCGACTATGGTTCGGAGATCACGCAATCCTTCGCCACCGGCAATGTCGCCGGCGTCACCAATGTCGGCGGTTTCGTCGGCAACAACGCCAGCGAGACCACCAACGAATCCAACATCGAAGTCGCCTTCGCCGAAGGCAGCGTGACCGGCACCACCAATGTCGGCGGCTTCGCCGGCTACAATATCAACGGTATCTTCGACGCCTACGCGGTCGGCGCGGTCAACGGTACGACGGATGTCGGCGGCTTCGTCGGCCTGAACGACTCCCAGCTCCAGACTTCGCCAACCAACAGCTTCCCCGCCTATGTCGCATTCGGCCATATCGTCGGCACCTATGCGACCGGCGACGTCCAAGGCGCGACGAATGCCGGTGGCTTCGCCGGCGCCAACGGGGCCGATACTTCAGGCCACAACCAGCCTGCGACCATCGCCGACTCCTGGTTCGACACCACGACCTCCGGCACGACGCAGGGCCTCGGCGCCGCGAACGGCACCACGACCACCATCGGCAGCGGCACGACCACGCAGCTGACCGCAATGACGCTCTCCCAGTACGTCTTCAGCAGCAGCGACTGGACGAAGGGCGCCTTCCCGGTGCTGTCGTGGCTCTATCCTTCCGGCGCGGACACGCTGTTCGGCACGGTGCAATCGGGTGTCGGCGACACTTCGGTTGAAGCCGGCGTACGCGTCGAAGCGCGGGTCAGCGGCCTCAGCGGCACAGCGCTGGCCGCCGCCGCCGGCGTCGGTTCCAGCGGCGCCGACGGGACCTACTGGGTCAACCTGCCGTCCGGCACGGCGAGCGCGACGCACGACTACCTGTTCTCGACCGGTGACGGCGCGACCTTCGTTCACGATCAGTCGAGCGCCACCGCCCGCACCATCACCGGCGATGCGCTGACGGACGTCGCGGCCGCGAACGAAAGCACGACACTGTCGGTGCTCGCGACCGACGCCGCCGCGCTCGTGGGCAGCAATACGACGCTTGCGACGCTGCTCGCCACGCGCGACGACAGGATCCTCGAGGCCGACGGCACCGCGTCGCTCGACATCGACCAGGCGCTCTCGACCCGCACGCTCGAGATCGCCGCCCCCGGCTTCGGTACCGTCACCCAGAGCAAGTCCATCGATGCCGATCTCTTGCTGATGAGCACCAATGTCGGCGCGACCGCGTTGACCGACAGCGGCAACACCATCGCCAAGGTCGACGGCAGCCTCGGAACGCTCTCGCTCTACACCTCCGGCGCGCTGACCGTCGGCACCAGCGGCGGCGGCGTTTCTGCATTCGGCGGCGACGTGACGCTGCACAGCGGTGGCGATCTCACGCTGGCGAGCGGCGTCACGATGAACAGCAACAACCTGGTGCTGGCGACCGATACGCACTTCATCAACGACGTGGCGGGCGTCGAGGCGATTTCGACCTCGGGGCGCTGGATCGTCTATTCGGCCGATCCGGCCGGCGACAGCTTCGGCACCTCGATGGACAGCGAGAACACCGCGATCTGGGGATCGACCCTGGCGAGCGCCGCGCCGGGCACGCTTCCCAGCGGCAACCGCTACGTCTTCGCCACGCCCGCGGCGATCACGCTGACGTTGGGCAGCATCGAGAAGACCTATGGCGACGACGTCACGGCCGCGCTTGCAGGTTACACGCTCTCCGGCTTCCGGCCGGGCGTCGCCAACGCGTTCGAAGCGGACGATGCGACGACCGCGATCAGCGGCACGCCGGTGCTGACTTCGGCCGGTGCGGCGGCGACCGCGCAGGTGACAGGCTCGCCCTACGCGATCGCGGTCGACCCGCTCTCCGCCACGGCGCTCGACGGCTATACCTTCGCGGTCTCGGGCACGATCACGGTCGATGCCAAGGCGCTCACCATCACCGCGCACGACGCGAACAAGACCTATGGCGACACACCAGACCTCGGCCACTCGGCGTTCGATGCGGGCGGCCTGGTCAACGGCGACACGGTCACAACGGTCGACCTTGCCAGCACCGGCACCGCCGCCACGGCGACCGTCGACGGCGGCCCCTACGCCATCGTCGCGAGCAATGCGGCCGGCACCGGCCTCGACAACTATACGATCAGCTACGTCAACGGCGCGCTGACGGTCGATGCCAAGGCGCTCACCATCACCGCGCACGACACCAGCAAGACCTATGGCGACACACCAGACCTCGGCCACTCGGCGGTCGACACGGACGGCCTGATCAACGGCGACGCCGTGACGTCGGTCGACCTCAGCAGCACCGGCACCGCCGGCACGGCGACCGTCGCGGGCGGCCCCTATGCCATTGTCGCGAGCAATGCGGCCGGCACCGGTCTCGACAACTACACGATCAGCTATATCAACGGCGCGCTGACGGTCGATGCCAAGGCCCTGACGATCACCGCGCACGACGCAAACAAGACCTATGGCGACACACCAGACCTCGGCCACTCGGCGTTCGACACGGACGGCCTGATCAACGGCGACGCCGTCACCTCGGTCGACCTCGCGAGCACCGGAACGGCGGCCACCGCGACCGTCGACGGCGGCCCCTACGCCATCGTTGCGAGCAACGCGAGCGGCACCGGTCTCGACAACTACACGATCAGCTACGTCAGCGGCGCCCTGACGGTCGATGCCAAGGCGCTCACCATCACCGCGCGCGACATGCACAAGACCTATGGCGACAGCGCCACGCTCGCCTACGATGCCGGCGGCCTCATCAACGGCGACACCGTCACCAGCGTCGACCTGTCGAGCACGGGCGCGGCCGCGACGGCCACGGTCGCCGCGACGCCTTACGCCATCACGGCGAGCAACGCGCAGGGCACGGGTCTCGACAACTACGCGATTACGTATGCGGGCGGTGCCCTGACGGTCGATCAAAAAGACCTGACCATCACCATCCACGACCTGAGCAAGGTCTATGGCGATACCATGGTCTTCAATGGCAAGGACTTCGACGCCGACGGCCTCGTCAACGGCGACACGGTCCGCACGGTGAACATGATGAGCGGCGGCATCGGCGGAACGGCCGCCGCCGCCCAGTACGCCATCACCGGCGATGGCGTGCACGGCACGGGGATGGGCAACTACGCCATCACCTATGCCGCGGGCACGTTGACGGTCGATCCGCGCACGCTGACGATCACCATCCTCAACGAGACCAAGACGTCCGGCGTGCTGATGCTGCTCAATCCGCAGGCTTTCACCGCCAGCGGCCTCGTCAACGGCGACACCGTCCGCGCGGCCAATCTCACCAGCACCGGCATTTTCGCGTCGGCCGCCCCGGGGCAGTATGCGATCCTCGGCGCCGGCGCGCACGGTACGGGGCTGAGCAACTACACGCTGGTCTTCGTCAATGGCACGCTGACGGTCGCGCCGCGCGCCGTAAGCAACATCATCCGCCAGACGAGCTACATCACCGGCGACCGCATGGCGCGGGCCGAGTGAGATACGGCGGCGTTATCGCGGCCCTGCTTCTGTTCGCCGCGCTGCCCGCGGCGGCGCAGGATTTCGGCGGCGTCGCGCCGCGCCAGCCCGCCGCGCCGGCCGGGGCCGCCGCGCCGCAACCGCCGGCCGCCGCCGCGGCGCCCGCGCCGGCACAGAACGTCGAGCTGGTCGCACATCTGAAAGGCCTGACGCTGGAGCCGTCGCTGGCGCGCATCGTGCAAGGCGGCGCCCCCACGCCGGGCCTGGTGATCGACGTGCCCTTCGCCGACGATCCGGATCTGCGCGACATCCTCGCGACCTTCATCGGCCGCCCGCTGTGGAGCGCCGACCTGCCGCGCATCTCCAAGATCGTCACCGACTTCTACCGCGCGCATAACCGCCCCGTCGTGAGCGTAAGCTTTCCCGAGCAGGACATCAGCACAGGCGTCGTGCAGGCGGTGGTCGGCGAGTCCCGCACCGGCCGGATCAAATTCAAAGGCAACTACTATTTCGGCAAGGGACTGCTCGCGAGCGAGCTCGATCTGCATCGCGGCGATCCGATCGATTTCGGCGTGCTCAGCGCCGGCCTCAACGTGCTGAACCGCAACCCGTTCCGCACCGTGAACGTCGTGCTGCAGAAGAGCAGCGCGCCCGGCACCACCGATCTCGCCTTCACGGTCGACGAGCGCTTTCCGCTGCGCCTCTACGCCGCTTTCGACAACACCGGCGTCGCGATCACGGGACGCGACCGTTACAGCGCCGGCTTCAACTGGGGCAACGTGCTGGATCTCGATCAGCAGCTTTCCTATCAGTTCATCACCAGTCCCGATCTGTGGCGCAGACGCGATCGCGGCGCGGGCCTGTCGGACGCACCGCGCTTCACCGGCCATTCCGCCAGCTATACCGCGCCGCTGCCTTGGGGCGACCTGCTCAACCTATTCGGGTCTTATGTGACGCAGGTGCCGGACCTCGGGCCGGATTTCGGCCAGACCGGCCACAGCTTTCAGCTCGGCCTGCGTTATCAGATGCCGCTCTGGGGCTCGGCGCGCTTCACCCAGCAGCTGCAGTTCGGCTTCGACCACAAGCGCGCCGACAACAACCTCGCGTTCGGCGGCACGGCCATCTTCGCGAGTGCCACCGACACCGATCAGTTCGCGCTGATCTATGACGGCACGCTCGACGACACGCTCGGTCAGACCGGCGTCGAGAACACGCTGGTCTACAGCCCCGGCGATTTCTCGCACGGCAATTCGACGGCGGTGTTCCAGGCCTCGGGCGTGACCGGCGCGCATGCGAACTACGTCTACGACAATCTGCGGCTGACGCGGCTGCTGTTCCTCCCCCTTCATTTCAGCCTGATGACACGGCTGGACGGTCAACTCGCCTCGACCGAGCTACTGCCAGGCGAGCAGATCGGCGCCGGCGGCATCGATAGCGTGCGCGGCTATGAGGAACGCTCGGCCAGTGGCAGCGACGGGTACCTCGCGAGCGTGGAGCTGCACGGGCCGACCATCGCGCCGCTGCACGATCTCGGCCTGCGCGCCATCGATCGGCTGCAGCCGCTGGTGTTCTGGGATTACGGCCATGTGTCGTTCAAGAACGCGCAGGCGTCGGGCCCCAAGGCCGCCGGGCTGCAAAGCGCCGGCGTCGGCGTGCGCTACACCATCGGCCGCTATCTCGATGTGCGCTTCGACTATGGCTGGCAGCTCGAGAAGGTGCCGGTCGCCGGCGCGGTGCTGGGCAACCTCGCCACCGTTTCCGTAACTTTCGGTACATAAGCGCAATAGGGTGAAGCGTACTTCAGCTTCGCCCGTAAATTGCGCGACAAAAATCAGTCCATCTCGCCGGTGGCGCGCAGCGCCGAACGTGCCGCATGGGAAAAGCCCATCAGCACCACGGCATGATAACGGATCATCGCCTCGCGCAAGGGCTCCAGGAACACGATGGTGGAGGACACCTCGTCGCGACGGAAAAGTCCGGCGGCTTCCGCGTCGCGCAACAGCTTGCGCACATGCGGGCGCGAGACCCCGAACTCGTTGGCCAAGGCGTTGATCGACAGCGGCACGGGCCGGCGCGGCGGATAGTCGTCGTCCGGCTCGCCCGAAAGGCATATTCGGAACAGGATGCCGAGGCCCGCATTGCGCTGATCGAACAGCGAGATGGCCGAGGTGTCGCCTCGCCGCGATGCGGCGGCCAGCCCGTTGCAGATGGCGAGCACCACGCCCTTGTAGATCGCGTCCTCGTCGAACCGCTCGGCGACACGCAGTGCCTCGGGCTCGAGCAGTGCCAGGCCGCGCATCTGATTGCGGAATGCCGTGTTGAAGTATGTCCGCGCCTCGCGGCTGAGCACATAGCGTCGCGAGCGGCGGTCGGGCTGCACCGGATCGGGCACGATGTAGCCGGCCATGCGCAGGCTGAGCAGGATCGCGGTGGCGCGGCCGGGACTGGTGAGCCCGACCTCGACGCAGAAGTCGCGCACCGTGGCGTGCGTGACCGCGCCGCGTGCGTCGAGATAGAGGACGAAGAAGCCGAGGATCGCGCGCTGGATGTCGATCAGCACGCGCGACATCTTGGCGTTGTTCTGGTTCAGCGTCAGCGTGTCGCGCAGCTGCTGCTCGCAGGCCGCCCGGAAGCGCGGATGCGTGATCATGCGTTCGAAGGCATCGGGGTCCGGCTGGAGCTTGCCCTCGATGGCGTCGGCCCAATAGGCGATCCCCGGCGACGCGGGCTCGATCTCGGCGGCGACAGCATTCCCCATAATGGGCTTGTATCCTATCGTGCCCGCGCAGGCGAGAGAGACGGTCTGCTCCCTAAGGGAACTCCGCGATTCCGCTGGCGAACGATTTACAGCGTCGCCCGCCCAGTGCACGGGATCGCCCCCGGCCCAGGCCGCATCAAGGACGCGCCGTACAGGTGAGCTACAAGAGGGACATCGCCCGCCTGATCCGAAAGCTGGACGGCCTCCTCGCGGAAGAGGAGATCGCCGTTATCGCCGCGTACCACGCACGTGGCGAGTTCGGTCTGGCCGTGGAGCAGATCGGCACGCGGCTCCACGATCTCGACGTCGCGATCGACTGCGCATTGGCCGGCGAAATCGCGTCCGTCTGCCGCAAATGGCAGATCCCGCCGCGCCAATGGGAATTCATCTACGAACTGACGAGCGGCTCCACCGGCGGCGATGGCGCCCGCGCGCTGCCCGCCCCACCCGATCCCTACGGCGAATTCGTTCGTGGCGACATACCGGTGTCCGAATGCGTCCGCCGCCTGCGGGAGAACGGTGCGGACGATCTTTCGATTGTCCGTATACTGAGAGCAAAATACGGCCTCGGACCGGAGGGTGCGGTCGGGCGCCTCAAGCCGTGCGGCGCCGGGCCGGCGGCGTAGCGGAATTTTGGTAGTGTCTCAGTTTGAAATCTCGCGGGATTGGGTAGTGACACATTTTGAATTTACCGACTACTAAATCACTTAATCCACTCTGTCGGCCAATCATCGAAATGCAGGATTTCATCGCCGCCCACTATCAGCGTGTACAAAGGCTCGTCAGGAAAATCATTTAAGCGCACAGTCCAGCGTTTACCTTTGACTCTCGTGACATAGCCGCCACCGATTATCTTTTTGCGCCATTTCAGCCTCGGGATTTTGTACATCGGGAACTCGTCCCAATTGTTTGCGATGGAGAAGTTGACCTTTTTGCTCATTATCGGGGCATCATCGGTGGTTTAGACATCTATGCCGCCTTCTTCTTGTATGGCCCGCGCTTCGTTGGCGGGATCGCTGCGTCGATAAGCTGGCACAAATGCTCCATGCTCAGCAATTCATCGGTGACGCCAGCGGCTTGAGCGGGCGACGTGCGCAGGCTCTTGTGAATGCGACAGAAGTTGTAGTGGAAGAAATAGAGCGCCAGCGCGAGCAGGTGGTTGTCGAACTTCTTCGAGAACGCATTCGTCAGACGCGTGAAGCGGCGCATTCCCATCCGCATATTCAGGTTCATGCGCTCGACGTGCGAGGTTGAGATCGCCGCCTTGTCCGGGCTGCCGAAGATCGGTTCCTTTTCTGCCGCGATGCGGACGCCGGGGTTATACTTGCGCTCGGGGCCGCGATCCGAGGTCGCGCCGTACTTCTTCACGATCTGCCCATAAGAGCTATCAGCGCGCGCACCGAACGTCTTGGCGACCGCACCCTCATAAGCGTTGAAGCCATCCGTAGAAAGCTGCACGGGCGTCTCGATGCGCTCCGCAGCGTCGCCTAAGAAGGTCTCCGCGCTCTTGCTGGTGCGGTCGCCAGCGAACCACGTCACGATGAGCTTGCTGTCCCGGTCCAGCGCCGTGAACGTCCAGATGTCGCCAGCGTCGAGAGTGGGATGCTTCATCTTCCCGATGTTGCCCTTCTTCGCCTTGTAGAAGCTCCAGATTTCATCGCACTGGAGGTTGGTCGTCTTCAGCCCGCGCACCGTCTTGTCGTGGAAGGCCTCCGCAGCCGCCCCAGCGTCCACCAGCAGCTTGGTCACAGTGTTGATCGACACGTCGCACACCCGCGAGATCGACCGCATAGAGAACTCCTCAACCAGCATGTTGAGGATGCGGACGCGGGTTTCGAGAGGCAGCTTGTTCATGACCAAAATATAGAAAGTTCAGTCTGAAATTGCAAGCAATAAGTTCAATTTCCCCTATAGATGGAATGCGGGATTGTGTGTTTCGAAGGCCGTGTTATAATATATCTAACCGCCTAATTTGATTGGGGGATTTCTTGATGCCGCTTGACGAAACGCCATCCCCGCCGATCCATCCTGGTATTCTTTTAGCCCAAGAGCTTGAAAAGCGGGGCATGACGCAGAGCGATTTGACCTTCATTTTGGGCTGCAATCCCAAATCTGTAAATCAGATCATCAATGGAAAGCAGGGCGTCAGCCCCGCCATGTCGAAGGCGCTTGGCAAGGCGCTGGACCTCTCGTTCGATTACTTCGCCGGGTTGCAGCGCATCTTCGACCTGTCCAGCGCCGATGAACCGGATGACGGCATCACGCTCCGGGCCAACATGCAGAAAAACTATCCCATTCGCGAAATGGTGAAGCGCGGTTGGCTGAAAGGTGGCGACGCCGCGACGCTAGGCGATCAGTTGGCGAAATTCTTTGAGGTCAGCGACGCGGGCCAAGTTCCACACCTCGCGCACGCTGCCAAGAAAACGAACTATACCGAAGACATCCCACCTGTGCAGCTAGCGTGGCTCTATCGCGTACGCCTGATCGCCAAATCGATCACTGTGCCGAAATACTCGGAGTCGGCGCTGGCCGCGGCGCTGCCGCGTCTGCGGGCCATGCTGATCGAACCTGAAGAGGCACGGAATGTGCCGCGCATCTTGGCCGAATGCGGCGTCCGGTTTGTCGTAGTCGAATCCCTTCCCGCATCGAAGATTGATGGCGTTTGCTTCTGGCTAGACAAGAACGCGCCCGTCGTTGGTCTGTCATTCCGCTTCGACCGCATCGACAATTTTTGGTTCGTTCTGCGACATGAAATCGAACATGTGCTGCGTGGACACGGCAGGCGTTCGCCTGAGGGCATGATCGACGCCGATCTCGCAGGTGAGCGCGCTGGTACAGGCGAGAACGTGCCTGAGGAGGAACGTGTCGCCAATGCAGCTGCGTCTGACTTCTGCGTCGCGAAGGAAAAGATGGATTCGTTCTATCTGCGCAAAACCCCCTTTTTCTACGAGAAGGACGTCGTGGCATTCGCCAAAATCAATGGCGTGCATCCCGGCCTACCGGTGGGCCAGATTCAGCACCGGGCAGAGCGGTATGACTACCTGAAAAAGTACCAAGTAAAGATCAGGCAATTCGTAACTCCAGGCGCCATTGTGGACGGCTGGGATCAACCCCTAGACTTAACGTGAGCGATATGACGCACAAAGAAACAGAAACTGAGGAATTGCAGCGCTACTGGCGCGAGTATGAAGACGAGCACGATCACGAAGCGGTCTCTGCTCGCGAGGTGATCGATTGGGCCGTGCTTCACCGCGGCTATCGTCTCCCGCCCGTCGATCCGCACGACGTAGCCGCCGGCAAACTCTCACGTGCATTGCGCGAACAGTACGCGACCGATGACAAAGGGCGCCGCTATCGCGTGAATCATGCCATGCGCGTCACCAAGAACGGCGTGCAGACTACGATGTGGGGCATCATAGGGTTTGCTCCACACGGGCATATGCAGCGCGCTTTCACCCAACGCCGTGAGCAGGTGATCGGTGACCTCGTGCAGTTGGATACCGACGTGGAGGTCTATAACGAGACCATTCCGAAGGACAAGCAGATCCAATTGATCTTGGACTTCAAGGATGACGTTGCTGAACGGCGCGCTGGCTAACTCTTCTTCCAGCGCGCGTTTGCAGCCTCCCGGGCGATCTCCGCCCGCTGCTGGTCTGTGAGCTTAATGGCGCGCGCCTTGGCGCCGTTTGCCTTCTTGGGCTTGCCAACGGTTTCTTGAGATTCGCCAGTCGCGATCCTGCCGATAAGCACGGCATTGCCGATCACGTCGGCCTTACGCTTCTGACCTTGGGGACCTTTAGGCATTGGACGACTTCCTCGCATATTTGATGCTCTTCGCGAGAATATCGGCCTGAATCTTCTCAGACTGCTGATGGGCTATCAGTGCGAAAAGAAACGCCTCGATGAACGCGCCGAGGAATATCCACGTTTTCTCTGCCATGTGCACCGGCCAGTCATATAGCTCAACGCCGTCCCTGGCAGTCGTCTCTAAGAGACGGCTGGCGGGAATTTCGTAGTCAGGGGTCGAGCCCTGCTCGTCGCCATCTTCCGGTGTACGGGCGCCGACGATGGCCTCTAAACCGTAGTCGGTTACGGCCCACTGCCTGTTCTTGAAGAGCGGTTGTTTTGCCAAGTCGATATCTGAAATGGGCTACAGTCGGACCCTATCCCCCAGCCCGAAAACCGACAATCCCGCGAGATTTCAAACTGAGACACTACCGGAATTTTTCGCAACCGCCTCTTGAAACCATATCCGGAATTACTACTTCCGGTTGACCTTCCTGCACGCGCGCTCTTGCGCTGTGTCGGCCGCATGCGCCGCGCGAAATCGGTGCCCTGACGTTTGACGCGCAAAGGCCGTCTCGCTTCCCATACGTGGAACGGGCGCAAATAAGCACGTCTGCCTGGTTGTGACGGTCGTGTAACGTCCGGCGCCGGAAAGTCTCGTCAAATCAACGCACAATTTAAATCGCACGCGATCACACGCGCACAGGGGCGTTGCAGTTCTCGATGTGGCACAAATCGAGGAGTGCTGATACCGTAAGCGCATGTGTTGCGTAGTGGGGGAGTAAAAAGATGCGTCTGTCCCGGCGGTCCGCGATCGCGGCAGGTTCTGTCTTTGCGGCCAGCGCCGCAGCTCCGTTCCCCGTCCTCGCCAGCATTCCTGCCAAGGGCACCGGCCCGTCGCAGGTCGTCCAGCGTACGGTGATCTTCGCCGACGAGACCGGCGGCGCGATCCATTCCGCGCCGGTCGCGATCGATGCCGGCAGCACGATGTGGGCGTCGCTGGGCGCTCTCGACGAGACGGCCTATCGCAAGGCGCTCGCGGCCTATCGCGCCCGCGGCTATGGCCTGCGCCATGTGAATATGTTCGAGACGAAAGACGGCGTGCGCTATTCCGCGGCCTGGCAGTTCGGCCACAACGCGCCGGCGCAGCTTCGCGACGGCATGACGCTCGCCGCCTTCAAGGCCGAGGCGGCGCGTGCGCAGCAGGCTGGCTACGCGCTTGCGGATGTCGATGCGGCCACGACCGGGCAGGGCGCGCGCTTCGCCGCGATCTGGGAAAAGTCCGGCGCGCCGGCGCAGAAGATTTTCGCCGGCCTGGCCGCCGAGGGTTATGAGAAGACGGTGGCCGAGATGGCCGCGCTCGGGTTCCGTCCGCAGCGCATCGCCGGTTATGCCGACGCGGGCCGCGCCCGCTTCGTCGCGGTGTTCGCACAGGACGGCGTCGCCCATGTCGCGATGACGGGGATCCCGGCCGAAAGCTTTCCCGAGCACATGCGCGAACAGCGCCGCGCCGGCTATGTGTTGCGCGACGCGAGCGGTTATGTCGCCGGCGGCCGGGCGCTCTACACCGCCGTTTGGGAACACGCTTAACGGGCGTCTGCGACCGCCGGACAGGCTGGTGGTTGTGCGCGTCGAGCGGCATACTGCAGCCGAATGTGTAGGTTGCGTACCGGGTAACAAGGGGCATGGCCGCTCAGCTCGAGACATTTGCAGCCGGCGAGACCGCCGCCGGCCGCGAGGCGTTGGCGGAGCGCCTGCTCGCCGACGAGAAACTGACTCCCGCCGGTTATGAGCGCGCGTCGCGCATCGCCGCGGAAAGCGGCGAGCGGCTGGAACGCGTGCTGGCGCAGCTAGGCCTCGTATCGGAGCGCGACATCGCGGGCGCCATCGCCGCCGCGCTCGACCTGCCGATCGCATTGGCGCAGGATTATCCGGCGACGCCGGTGCTCGAAGATTGCTTGAGCCCCAGCTTCCTCAAGGAAGCGCGTCTCATCCCACTGGCCGACCGCGACGGCGGTCTGGCGATCGCGATGGTCGATCCGTTCAACGACTATGCCGCCAACGCCGCGGCTTTCGCGGCCGGCAAGCCGGTTCTGCGCTTCGTGGCCTATCCGGCCGATTTCGAGGCGGCGTATGACCGGCTCTACGGCGGCGGCCGCTCCGAGATCGATCACATCTCCGACGAGACGCGGGAGCGCACCGATGCCGCCGAGCTCGATGATGTCGAGCGCATCAAGGACAGCGCAAGCGAGGCGCCGGTCATCCGCCTCGTCAATCTACTCCTGACCCGCGCGGTCGAGGCGCGCGCCTCGGACGTGCATATCGAGCCGATGAACGGCGAGTTGCTGGTGCGCTATCGCATCGACGGCGAGCTGCAGGACGTGGAATCGCCGCCGGCGCGTCTCGCCGCCGCCGTGGTGTCGCGCGTGAAGATCCTCGCCTCGCTGAACATCGCCGAGCGGCGCATGGCGCAAGACGGCCGCATCCGCCTCGCGGTGCGCGGCAAGGAGATCGATTTCCGCGTCTCCACCGTGCCGACGATCCATGGCGAGAGCGTCGTGCTGCGCATCCTCGACCGCTCCAGCCTGGCGCTCGACTTCGCCGCGCTGGGCTTCGACGACGTGCTGATCGCCGCGATCCGCGACCTGATCGAGCGGCCGTTCGGCATCCTCCTGGTCACCGGCCCAACCGGCAGCGGCAAGACGACGACGCTCTACACCAGCCTGCTCGAGCTCAACACGCGCCAACGTAAGATCCTCACCATCGAGGATCCGGTCGAGTATCAGCTCCACGGCGTCAACCAGGTGCAGTGCAAGCCGCAGATCGGCCTCACCTTCGCCAATGCACTGCGCTCCTTCCTGCGCCAGGATCCCGACGTGATGATGGTCGGCGAGATCCGCGACCTCGAAACCGCGCAGGTCGCGGTGCAGGCGGCGCTGACCGGTCACCTGATCCTCTCGACGCTGCACACCAACGATGCGGCAAGCGCGATGACCCGCCTGCTCGATATGGGCGTCGAGGATTTTCTGCTGACCTCCACCATCAACGGCGTGCTGGCCCAGCGCCTGGTGCGCCTGCTGTGCCCGCATTGCAAGGAGCCATACGAAGCGCTGCCCGAGCTCGCCGCTCGCATGCAGATCGCGCCGCGGGGCGACGGCCGGCCGCATGTGCTCCACCGCGCCAAGGGCTGCGTCAAATGCAACGGCACCGGCTATTTCGGCCGCAGCTCCATCGTCGAGGTTCTGCCGATGAGCGAGGCGATCCAGCAGCTCATTCTGTCGCGCGCCGACACCGGCGCGATCCGCCGCCAAGCGCTCGCCGGCGGCATGCGCGCGCTGCATGCGCACGGTATGGCAAAGGTCCTCGCCGGCGAGACGAGCGTCGAAGACGTGCTTCGCGCGACGCGCGTGGTATGAGCATGGCAAGCTTCCGGTACAGGGCGGTGACGGCTGCCGGCGCGATCACCACGGGCACGCTGGAAGCCGTGACCGAAGCCGACGCCATCGCGCAGATCCGTGGGCGTGGTCACCTGCCGCTCGCCGCATCGCGCGCCGGCGAGTCCCACTGGCGCCGCTTCCTGCCCACACGGTCGAACGCGAAGCCGAGCGCCGGCACCATCGCCTTTGCGATCCAGGAACTGGCGGCGCTGCTCGGCGCCCGCCTGCCGCTCGACCGTGCGCTGGCGATCCTGGCGGAGCTGGAAGAGACGCGCCGGCTGCGTGCGCCCCTGCTGGCAACGTTGGCCGCGGTGCGCGACGGCGCCAATCTGTCGGACGCGCTCGAGGCAAGCGGCGCCTTCTCGAAATCGGCCGTCACCATGGTGCGGGCCGGCGAGCATGGCGGCAATCTGGAAGCGACGCTGAAGCGCCTGTCGGACTATCTCACCCGCGCCTCGGCGGTGCGCGACGCGGTGATATCCGCGATGATCTATCCCGCGGTGCTGCTGGCGATGGGCGCATTGTCGGGCCTGTTCGTCGTGACCTATGTGCTGCCGGAGTTCGCGCCGCTGTTCGAGCAGTCCGGCCGCCCCCTGCCGGCCGCGACGGCCGCCGCGCTGGCGCTCGGACAATTCCTCGACGCGTGGTGGTGGCTGCTCGGCGTCGTTGCGCTGGCGGGCGTCCTCGTCCTGCGCCGGGCCATGGCGATGCCGGCCTTCCGCGCCGGGCGCGACCGCATCGCGCTGCGCCTGCCGCTCGTCGGCGATCTGCTGCTCAAGATGCAGATCGAGCGCTTCAGCCGGATGCTCGGCGCGCTGCTCGCCAACGGCGTGGCGTTGCCGCAGGCCCTCCTGCTCGCGCGCGATACGCTGACCAATGCCGTGGTGGCGGATGCGATCGGCGAGACGGCCATGCGCCTCAAGGAAGGCGAGGGGCTCGCCGCGCGGCTGCGTCAGACCGGTGTCTTCCCGCCGCTGATGCTCGACCTGGTCCGCGTCGGCGAGGAAACCGGCACGCTCGACGACATGCTGCAGAAGCAGGCCGATCTCTACGAGCACGAGGTGAAACATTCGGTCGACCGTCTTCTGGCGTTGCTCGTGCCGGCGATGACGGTGCTCATGGGCCTGGTGGTGGCGGGGCTGATCGGCTCGATCCTCGTCGCGATCCTCAGCATCAACGATCTCGCGACATGAGGAGCGACGCGCAGTCCGGCTTCACGCTGGTCGAAGTGCTGATCGCGCTCGCGATCCTTGGCTTATCGTTCACGGTGCTCTACCGGATCATGTCCGACGATCTCGAGCGTACCCGCCGCGCCCGCGACGAGGCCGTGGCGATGTCGCTTCTTCAGTCCACGATGGCGCTGGCCGAGGCGCAGTCGCGCCCGCAGGACTCGGACGGAAACACCAGCAACGGCTTCGCCTGGCGCGTGGCCGTCGAGCCGGCCGGCGGCGCCCGCGCCGGCTGGCCGGTGGACGCGGTGACGCTCACCGCCACGGTGTCGTGGCGCGACGGCAAGATGCTGCGCACCCGCTCGCTTTCGGAGCTGCGCGTCGTGCCGAAGGCAGCCGCACGATGAGGGAGGCCGGCTTCACGCTGATCGAGATACTGGTGACGTTGGCGCTGCTGTCGCTGCTGGCGGTGCTGTTGTTCGGCGGCCTACGGTTCGGCGTGCGCGCCTGGGACGGTGCGCAAGCGCACGGCGCGGGCATGGAAGAGCTTCACGTCGTGCAAGACAGGTTGCGCCACGAGATCGAAGCCGCCTATCCGGGTTACGACGCCAGCGACCCACTGCATCCGCGCATCGATTTTTCGGGCGGCGAGGCGCACATGGATTTCCTGGCCCCCGCGCCGCAAGCGCTCGACACGCCAGGCCGCATCCGCACCGTCCTGTCCGTCGCCCGCGACGGCAACGATGCGCGGCTTGATATGGAAGCCGGCGACGCGGCCTCTGCGCTGCTGCGCCACGCCGCTTCCATCCGCTTCGCGTATTCGGATGGTGATCGCTGGACGGACAGCTGGAACGGCACTTTGCCAAAGCTCATCCGCATCCGTGTGTCCTTCAAGCCGCGCGACGGCCGCATCTGGCCGGACCTGATCGTCGCGCCGCACATCGATGCCGACAGCGGCTGTGTCTACGACCCGTCCATCCGTCATTGCGCGGGGCGGCCATGAGCACGGAGACCCTGACCGGCCGTATCGGCGGAATGCGTGCGGCATGGCGCCGGTGGTGCGGCGAGATCGCGGCGGTGCTGCCGGCGGGCCTGCGCCGCGCGCTCGATAGCGGTGTCTCGATCGTGACGATCGCGCCTGAGGGCGACACGGCGATCCTGACGCGCGTCTCCGATGGCAAGAGTGCCTTGATCGCGCGCACGCCTTTCACGTCCGAGGGGCTGCGCACGGCACTGGCCCCGTTCCGCCGCGAGTCCGCCGTACTGTGCTTGCCGGAGTCCTTGGCCCTGCGGCGTGACCTGTCGCTGCCGCTGGCCGCGCGGAGCGATCTCGCAAGCCTGCTCGATATCGAGCTTGAACGCCAAAGCCCGCTCGACCGCTCCGAGGTTTATCACGACTGGCGCGTCGCGCGCGAAGACGGCAAGCAGGTCGACGTCGTGTGGCGGATTGTGCGCCGCCGGGCCATCGCGCCGGCACTGGAGACGTGCCGCGAGGCGGCTATTCCCTTGGCGGCCGTGATCTTCGCGGGTGACGAGACGCTCGCGGACGGCAGCACGATACCGGTCGATGCCGGCGCGGCGCGTTTGCTGCGCTTGCGGCGCTGGCAGGTGCGCGGCCTGCTGTTGCTGATCGTCGTATTGCTCGTCGCCGTGACGGCAGGGGCCTATGTCCGCAATCAGCAGGCCGCCGGCGCCCTCGCCGGCCGCGTCGAACAGGCGCGCATCGCTGCGCGGGGGCCGCAACGGCTGGAAGGCGAAATCGGTGCCGCCCATCATCGCATGGCGCTTCTGCTGAACGAACGCCGCAAGACGTCGATGACCCGGATGTTGGCCGAAACCACGCGTCTGTTGCCCCAAGGGAGCTGGCTGACGGATTTCAGCTATCGCGACGGCCAGGTGCGCGTGCGCGGCTATTCGAACGCGGCATCGTCGCTGATCGCGATCTTCGACGCCTCGCCCTTGTTTGCCAACGCCGAATTCGGCGCGCCGCTGGTGCAGGCGCAAGGCCGCGGCCTCGAGCAGTTCGATCTTTCCTTCAAGCTGCGCGGAGGCGCGCCATGACGCGCGGGCGCGGCTGGCCGCTCGCGATCCTGGCGGGCGTGGCGATCGTCCTTGCGGCCGGCGTGCTGGTGCCGGTGGCCGAGGCGTTCGTCGATCAACGCGACGATGCCGCACAGGCGCAAGCCGATCTCGCGCGCTATCGCGCCGAAATCGCCGCTCTTCCGCGCCTCAGGGCCGAGCGCGATGCGCTGTCGCGCAGCGATGCTGCGACGGCCGCATTGTTGGCCGGCGACAGCGCGGCGCTTGCGTCGGCCAATCTCCAAAGCCTGATCAAGACACTGGTCGAGCGCCACGGCGGCCAAGTTCGCAGCGCGCAGACGCTTTCGTCCGCGCCTGCCGGCGGCGTCGAACGTGTCGTCGTGCAGGAGGAAATATCGCTTCCAGTCGCCAGTCTCGCTGCGGCAACCTACGAAATCGAGAGCGGCGTACCCTATCTTTTCATCGACGCCACGGAGATCCGCCCCGAGCTTTACACCGGCGACGCCATGAGCGCGCCAGTCAACCTGCACGTTCTGTGGACGATCCACGGCTATCGCCGGAGCGGTGCGCCATGACGTCTCTCGTTCCGCGCAGCTTGCTGGCGGTCGTGCTCGGCTTGGCCGGCGTCGTGGCTTACCAGGTGCTGGCGCCTGTGCCGGAGATTCCCGATCCGCCGGCGCAAACGCTGCCCGCCCGCGCCGCGCCGCCGATCGCGTCCTATACGCCGCCGCCGCGCGAGAGCTACGCGGTCGTCAACGCGCGTCCGCTGTTCGATGCGGCCCGCCGGCCCATCGCGGAAGCGCAGGCCTTGGACGCCGCGTCGCTGGCCCCCCCCGATGTGTCGCTGATCGGCGTGATCATCGGGCCGCGCGGCGCCGTCGCGTTGCTGCGCGCCGCCGACGCGCCCGCCGCCGTCACCGTGCGGCAGGGCGAGAGCATAAAGGGCTGGGAACTCGTGCAGGTGACGAGCGACCATGTCGTGCTGCGCACCGGTGTGAACACGTTCACCATATCGATCCGCGGCGCGAAAGGCATTCCGCAGCCGGATCTCAAGAAGCAGACGGCGCCGGGCGATGCGGCGCCGGCGTCCGCACCGGCGGCGCAATAATATGTATAGTGGGTCAGGAAGGGTGTCTGGGATGCGTTGCGTAAAGCGTTGGGGGCTCGCCGCGTTTGTGTGTCTGGCGGTGGCAGCCGCCGCTGTGGGCCAAGGCGTGCCCGCGTCTGGCACGATGGTGGACTCCAACGGCCATCCGATCGCGCGGCCCGTGCCGAAGCTCATCGGTCCCACCGGCCAGATCATCGACAATTCCGATACGAGCGCGCCCGCGCCGGCACCCGCCAATGCCGTGCCGGCCGCCAGTGTCGCCGACAGCAACGGTATCACGCTCAACTTCGTCGATGCCGATGTGCGCGACGTGGCGCGGGCGGTGCTGGGCGACTTCCTCGGCCTGAACTATGCGGTCGGCGCCGACGTCACGGGCACCGTCACGATCCAGACCAGCCGCGCCGTCTCGAAAGCCGATGCGCTCGCGGTGCTGGAGCAGGCGCTGGAGCTGAACGGCCTCGCGCTGGTGCGCCAGGCGGGCGTCTACAACATCATGCCGCTGGCCGAGGCGCGGCGGCAGGCCGGTGCCATCGCGACCGCGCGGGCTGCGCATGCCGAGCCCGGCTATGGCGTGCAGGTCGTGCCGCTGAAATATGTCGGCGCGGTGCAAATGCAGCACCTGCTCGAGCCGCTCGTGCCGAGCCAGGCCGTCGTCTATGCCGATGCGGGCCGCAATCTCCTGTTGATCCAGGGCTCGCAGCGCGAGCGCGAGGCGATGGTCGGGGAGATCGCGCTGTTCGACGTCGACTGGCTGGCGAAGATGTCGTTTGCACTGCTGACGCCGCGCTACACCGACGTGAATGCGCTTGCCAAAGAGCTGAACGCGATCCTGGGCGACGAGCACGGCGCGGCGGCCGGCGCGGTGCGGCTGGTGCCGATCCTGCGGCTCAATTCCATTCTCGCGATCTCGGCGCAACCGCGTTACCTGAACCAGCTCAAGGCATGGATGGAGCGCCTCGACCAGCCGGGGCAGGGCAATGAGCGCCGCGTCTTCTTCTATCCGGTGCAGAACGGCCGTGCCGCCGATCTGGCCGACTCGCTGAACCGCTCGCTCTACGGCGCGAAGTACAAGAGCCCGGCCGCGCACAACGCGTCCGACATCGCGATGGGCGACACGCAGTCTTCGCCGCCCGCCGCCGGCGAGACGCCTGGGGCATCGGGCGCGCCCGCGCCTCAGGATTCGAACGCGGCCCAAGGCGCGTCGTCCGACGTGCCGGTCTCGCCGGAATCCTCGCAAAACGCGGCGACCATCACGGTCGACAAGGCGAACAACGCCGTCCTCGTCTACGGCACGCCGCAGCAATACGCGGTGATCGAGGACGCCCTGCATCACATGGACGTGGCGCCGCTTCAGGTCGAGCTTGAAGCCGTCGTCGCGGAAGTGACGCTGAACGACGGGCTGCAATACGGCGTGCAATATTTCTACCAGCCCAGCGACAAGCACCAGATCGGGCTGACGAACTCGAACAGTTTGAATATCACACCGTCGCTGCCGGGCTTTTCCTACATGTTCACCGAAGGCAGCAACATCAAGATCATCCTCAATGCGCTGTCGCAGGTGACGCATGTCGAGGTCGTGTCGTCGCCGAATGTGATGGTGCTGAACAACGGCACCGCGCTGCTCGAGGTCGGCGACCAGGTCCCGATCTCCACGGGCCAGGCGGTCAGCGTCAGCGCCGGCAACGCGCCGATCGTCAACTCCATCGAATACCGTTCGACCGGCGTCATCCTGAAAGTCACGCCCAGCGTGAACAAGAGCGGCCTCGTCACGCTCGACGTGTTGCAGGAGGTGAGCAATGTCGCGCCGGATTCCGACCAGACCACGACGCTCGGTTCGCCCACCATCGCGGAACGCAAGGTGCATTCGACGGTCGCGATCCACAACGACGAGACGGTGGCGCTGGGCGGGCTGATCAGCAGCAGCCGCACGCGCGGCTCGAGCGGGTTGCCCTTCCTGTCGGAGATCCCCGTCGTCGGCGGCCTTTTCGGCACCAAGAACGATACGACTGCGCGCACAGAGCTGATGGTTCTGATCACGCCGCACGTCGTCGAGAACCTGGAAGCGGCGCGCGCGGTGACGGAAGAGCTGCGGCAGAAATTCCCCAGCGTCGAGCCCTTGCTGCGCCCCGTGCAATGACGCGCCGCGGCGAACGCGGTCTGGCGCTGGTCGTGGTGCTGCTCGGCGTCGCGGCGCTGTCGCTGATCGCGTTCGCCATGCTGGCGTCGAGCGTCACCGCAACGCGCATTGCGCGCAACGATTGGGCGCGCCTCCAGGTGACGACGGCGGCGAATTCGGCGGTGCAGGCCGCGATCCTGTCGTTGTTCGACCCGGTGCTGCAGGACCTTCCGCCTCTCGACGGCGCGGCGCGCAGCAGCACGGCAGGCGATGTCGATCTCTCGACCGCGATCCAGGACGAGACGGGCCGGGTCGATCTCAACGTCTCGGGGCGCGATCTGCTGCGCAGCTATTTCGCGGCGGCCGGTGATCTGGAGGTTGCGCCTGCCGACGCGCTTGCGGGGAACGTGATCGCGTGGCGAACGACGCATGGCGCGTTCCAGTCGGTCGAAGATCTCGGTGGCGTCGACGGAATGACGCCCGATCTGATCGTGCGCGTCGTGCCGGGCCTGACGGTTTATTCCCATCGCGAGAGCTTCGATCTGCGCACCGCGCCGCCGCCGGTGCTTCGCGCCATTCCCGGCATGAGCGCCACCGGCCTTCGCGGGCGCGGCATCGTCCGCCCGGGTCGCGCCTACAGCATCCATGTCGCCGCATCGCGCGGCGCCACGCGTGTCGAACGCCTGGCGGTCGTGCTCATCACCGGCGATCCGGCAAAGCCGTATTGGCTTCTCGACTGGCGCTAGCGCGCCATATCTGTGCAGCTGTGATCGTTATCGGTACGATCGCCCAAATATTTTGCAAATCAAGACAAATATAGATCGAAGTGTCCGAAACTGGGAATTGAATCGGTTCCGTAAAACACGCGTCAATCGAAGATATCCACCGCAAAATGGGTTCCTTCGTGTTCATGTTGCCAGAATAGACTTCACAGCGTCACACGCCGTACCCATAGTCGCGCCACGGCAAGGCAAAATACATACAGCGCAAATATTAAATGCGAACTGTACTTGCCGGAGTACTGCGTTGGCGCGTCCGTGTTGATGCGCCTGACTAGTTGACTGTCCGACTTCGAAGAACCTCGTCGTTTTATCGACAGCGGGCGTGCTGGCGCTCGCGTACGGGATATCTATGCTTTCGCACGCCTTGACGATCTTACAGAACGAGCTGGAGACCCATCTCACGGCGGCCTACGGCATGCCGGCCGTCTCGCCGCAGGTCCGGCTCGGCAACATCGCGGAGGGCGTCGGCCATACCGGCAATCCGGCGGCGGTGGCGCGCGACGTCCTCGACATCTCGATGGTCAACATCCGCGAGGAGAAGACGCTCAAGAACGTGCCGAACACGGTGCGCGACGATGCCACCCTGCGCGTCGTCTACCGCAATCCACCGGTGTTCCTGAACTTCCACATTTTGGTCGCCGCCACCCATTCGAGCTATTCCAACGCGTTGCTCGTGCTGTCGCGCGCCATAAAGTTCTTCCAATTCAACAATGTGCTCGACCAGAACTCGGTGCTGCCGGGATCGATCACGAACAACGCGCCAGCCAACCCGCTCGACCAGCTCGCGACCTTCAAGCTGATCTTCGACATCTATTCGCCGACCATGGAAGAGGTGAACCACCTCTGGGGCACGCTCGGCGGCAAGCAATATCCCTTCGTGCTCTACACGCTCCGGCTGCTCGAGCTGTCGTTCAAGGCGACCCAGGCGGAGGCCGGCATGATCACCACGGTGATCACCGACACCTTCCAGAAAAGCGCGGTGAGCTGATGGTCGAGCGCACCACCAGCCCCTATGCGCGCCTGTTCGAGGTACGTCTGCTGCATCACTATTGGCTCGACACCGGCAAGACGATGTTCGACGCGCTCCCCGCCGCCGGCCAGGCGGAGCGCCTGCTGACCTATGACGTCCGGCCGATCCTGACCGTCGTGCCCACGGCCCCGACGGCCACGCTGCTCATGGGCCTCGGCTGCATCTTCAGGCCGACGGGAATGGGGTTCATCGTCGCGCTGCCCGCGGGCCGCGCGATCCCCGTCGATACGGTCCTTGGCTTCGTCGTAACGGTCGCCGACGGCGGGCTGTTCGGCTACACCGCGCTGTCGCTTCTGCCGCGCGACGTTTACGAGGTCTTCGACCCCACCGACACATCGCCAGGCCGCGTCACCTATCGCTACAAAGCGAATGTGCCGCTTCTTTCGAACCTGACGGGCGCGACGCGCGGCACTGCGCTTTATCTTTCGCAAGAAATCCCCGCGCCGGCGGCGACCGATCCGGCCGAAGCACTGGTGCAATCGGCCGGCGCGCTGCTTCAGCTCACGAGCGACAATCCCGCCGCCACGACGCAGCAGATCGGCGCCCCGGCATCGAGCCTGCCCGTTTTCGTCAACCAGGCCGACATGCCCGCGATCGCCCCGCCGGCCGGCGTGACCGGCGCGCCGGCCTTCGGCGTCGAATTGTCGGGCGGCATCCCCGATGACGCGTTCCTGGTCATCAGCCTTACCGCCGTGCGCGGCGACAACGACGCCTTCAGCTTCGTCGACAACACCGGCGCGCCGAAGCCGGCCGCGCCCGTCTACCAGGTGCGCTTCAAGAACCGCTCGACCGTTTGGACCTATCTCGACAAGGGCACGGGCGCCGTCACGGCGACCGAGCCGGCGCCTTTGCCGCTCACCTATTTCGGCAACGCCGGCGCCGGCCAGGCGCCGTCGCGCGGCATCGTCAAACCGGTCAGGAGCGGCGCGAAAATTACCCAGCTCGTTTCGGAGATCTACGTCTAGAGAACTGTCTCATTTCGCGAAAAAGGGGAAGAGGCCATGGCAAATTACACGACACCCGGCGTCTATATTCAGGAGATACCGAACCTGCCGCCCGCCGTGGCGCAGGTCGAGACGGCGATCCCTGCGTTCATCGGCGTTACCGAGAAGTGCCAGATGGTCGCGAGCGGCGACCTCTTTCAAATTCCGACGCGGATCGAATCGCTCGTCGAGTACCAGCAATATTTCGGCGGCGCCGATCTCGAGGCGCATTATACCGTCGCCGTCACGGTGCCAACGCTGGCCACCGACCCGCCGGCCACCGCGGTCGCGTCGCTGCCCGAGGCTACGCGCAGCAGGCACATGATGTATTACGCGCTGCAGCTGTTCTACGCGAATGGCGGCGGGCCCTGCTACATCGTGTCGACCGGCGTCTATGCCGGCACACTTACCTTCCCCAACGTGCTGGTCGACGGCTTGGCCGCAGTCGCCAAGGAGGATGAGCCGACGCTGCTCGTCTTCCCGGATGCGACGGGCGTGCTCAACATCGGCCAGTACAACACGCTCCAGACCGCGGCGCTGCAGCAATGCGCGGACCTGCAGAACCGCTTCGTCATCATGGATCTTCATCCCGACACCGCCAGTCTCAACGAGCCGGGCGCCGACATTACCTCGATCGTCACCGACTTCCGCACCAACGGCGTGGGAAACACCAACCTGATGTACGGCGCGGTCTATGCGCCGAATATCGAAACGACGCTCAGTGTCGCGGTCGATCCCTCGGTGAACCAGGTCTCCGTCAACAGCGGGACGGGCACGTCGCTCAACACGCTCAAGACCACCAACACGCAGCAATACAATCTCGCCCTGGCAGCGCTCAACAACCTGACGCTGAAGGTGCCGCCGTCCGGCGCGGTCGCCGGCATCTACGCGGCGGTCGACAATGCGCGCGGCGTGTGGAAGGCACCGGCCAATGTCAGCGTCGCGACGGCGGTGGGGCCGACCGTCCAGATCACCGCCGCCGAGCAAGGCACCATGAACGTCGATCCGACGTCGGGAAAGTCGGTCAATGCCATCCGCGCTTTCGCCGGACTCGGCACGCTCGTGTGGGGCGCGCGCACGCTGGCGGGCAACGATAACGAGTGGCGCTACGTCAACGTCCGGCGCTTCTGCATCATGGTCGAGGAATCGATCAAGAAGGCGACCATGCAGTTCGTCTTCGAGCCCAACGACGCGAACACCTGGGTGAAGGTACAGGGCATGATCGAGAACTTCCTCACCACGCAATGGCGCCAAGGCGCGCTGCAGGGCGTCAAGCCCGAGGACGCGTTCTACGTCTCGGTCGGCCTCGGCAAGACGATGTCGGCGGACGACGTGCTCAACGGCCGCATGATCGTGCAGGTCGGTCTGTGCCCGGTGCGCCCGGCCGAGTTCATCGTCCTGCAGTTCATCCAGACGCTGCCGGTCTCGTAAATCGCCGAACTCAGAAGGAGGCAAAGATGGCGCAAGAATATCCCCTGCCGCGGTTCCACTTCCAGGTCGACTGGGGCGGCGCGAAGATCAGCTTTACCGAGATCACCGGGCTCGTCATCGAGCGCGAGAAGATCGATTACCGGCATTCCGACAGCAAGGATTTCCACAAGATCACGATGCCGGGACTGCCCAAGAACAGCAACATCACGATGAAGCGCGGCAAGTTCGAGGGCGACTTCGATTACAACACCTGGTTCGACGACGTCGCCAACGACCGCGTCAACGGCCGGCGCGACGTGGTGATCCGCCTGCTCAACGAGAAGCACGCGCCGGTGGCCGCGTGGTCGGCGACGCGCTGTTTTCCGGTGAAGGTGACGGCGCCCGACCTCAAGTCCGACGCCAACGAGATCGCGGTCGAAAGCATCGAGATCGCGCACGAAGGCCTGAAGCAGATGAAGATCTAGCGAGCGGATCATGGCGTACTACCCGCCTTGGAGCTTCTACTACAAGGTCGAATTCCTGCTCGGCTCGGGGCCGTTGCCCACGGACGATGCGCGCTTTCAGGCCGTTTCCGGCCTGTCGGTGGAATACGACTACGAGAGCTTCAAGGAGGGCGGCGAGAACCGTTTCGAGCACAAGCTGCCGATACGCACGAAATACGGCGACATGGTGCTCAAGCGCGGGATGTACGTGGACTCCGCGGTGATCGACTGGTTCACCGCCGCGTTCCGCGACCGCCAGTTCTCGCCGGCCGACGTCAACGTGATTCTGATGAACGAGCAGGGCGATCCGTTGCGCACCTGGAAGGTGGCGAACGCGATCCCCAAGAAATGGTCGATCAGCGATCTCAACGCCAATGAGAACAGCATCGTCATCGAGACGATGGAACTGACCTATCGCTACTTCACCATTTAGTAGCGCGGGCAATCGGGTGGGACATGCCGGTCGAGATCAAGGAGCTGCATATCCGCGTCGCTGTGTCGGGCGCCGGCCCGAAGGGCGGAGGCGGCAAGCCGGCCGACAAGGACGCGCACGGCAAGGGCGAGGCGCACGAAGGCGGCGGCGGCAAGGAAGCGATCGTGGCGGAGTGCGTCGAACAGGTTCTGCAGATCCTGCAGGCGAAGAAGGAACGCTGATGGCTGCGGACGGAAAGCACGGGAAGATGCTGATCCTCGCCTTCGCCGACTCCAAGACGGCGGAGAGCGGCGGCGTCGCCGAGGCCGACGATTCCTATGAGGCGTTGATCAATCCCGAGACCTACACGCTCGCCTACAAGATCAAGTTCTCGAAGGACGGGCAGGGGCAAGGCACCAGCGGCAAGCAGCTCAAATACGAGTACACCGAGCCGTCCGAGATGTCGTTCGACTTTCTGTTCGACAACACCGGCATCATCGATGGCGAGCCGCGCGATTCCGTTGCCGACGACATCGCGAACTTCCAGGACATCCTTACCGGCTTCAAGGGCGACAGCCACGAGCCGCGCCATTTCAAGCTGGTGTGGGGCGAGAACTCGATCTTCAAGGGCCGCGTCACCGAGCTCGACCTCACCTACAAGCTGTTCAACGCCGATGGCACGCCGATCCGCGCTTCCGCGAAGGTGACCTTCAAGAGCTCCATCGAGGAAGAGAAGCGCGCCGCCAAGGAAGACAAACAGTCGCCCGACCTGACGCAGATCGTGACCGTCAAGGTCGGCGACCGGCTGGAGCAGCTCTGCTTCCAGGTCTACGGCGATCCGCGCTATTATCTTCAGGTCGCCGACCGCAACGGCCTGGCGAATTTCCGGAAGCTGGTGCCCGGCACCAGGCTGCAATTCCCGCCCATCGCAAAAACGGGGACAACCTCGTGAGCGACGCCGGCTCCGTCATCCCGACTCCCGCGACGCCGGACGTCTGCACCATGGTGGTGCTGGTCGGCGGACAGGAGATACCGAGCACCTATCACGTGCAATCGGTGACGGTCAGCCGCGAGCTGAACCGCATTCCTTCGGCCTCGATCCAGATCGACGACGGCGAAGCCTCCAAGCAGACGTTCCCCGCCAGCAATGCCGACACCTTCGTGCCGGGCAAGGCGATCGAGATCCAGCTCGGCTACCGCTCGCAGAACGCGACGGTGTTCAAGGGCACCATCGTGCGCCAGCACATCAAGATCCGCAAAGGCGGCGGCTCTCTTTCGGTCGACTGCTACGCCGACGCGGTGAAGACGACGGTGTCGCGAAAGAGCAAGTATTACGCCGGCATGAAAGACAGCGACATCCTGGAGCAGATCCTCGATGCCTATTCGCTGCCCAAGAACGTCGAGGCGACGACGCCCAACCTCAAGGAGGTGGTGCAATACGACTCCACCGATTGGGATTTCATGCTCTGCCGCGCCGAGGCCAACGGCCAGGTGGTGCTGGTCGGCGACGACACGGTCTCGATCGCCAAGCCGGCGATGGGTGGCGCGGCGGCGTTGCAGCTCGCCTATGGATCGTCCGTGCTCGATCTCGATGCCGAGATGGATGCGCGCTGGCAGAGCAAGAACCTCAAGGCAACGGCGTGGAGCGCCGCCGACCAGAAGGTGATCGACGCCGAGGGCAACGAACCCGCGGTACCGCTGGCCGGCAATGTTGCCGCGTCCGATCTCGCGGACGTGCTGGGCGACGACACCGATCTCATCTTCCACGGCGGCGCGATCGCCGAGGACCAGTTGCAGGCCTGGGCCGATGCGCGTCTCCTGCGCATGCGTCTCGCGCGCCTGCGCGGCCGCGCGCGTTGCCAAGGGTTCAGCGGCATTCAGCCCGGCGGAATCATCCAGATCTCCGGCATCGGCGACCGTTTCCAGGGGAAGCTCTACGTCTCGGGCGTGCGTCACACCGTGGGCGGCGGCAATTGGGAAACCGACATCCAGTTCGGCCTCAATCCCGAGATATTCGCCGAGACCTACAATCTGCGTCCGCTGCCGGCCGCCGGGCTCCTGCCGACGGTGAGCGGCCTGCAGATGGGCGTCGTCACCGCGCTCCAAAACGATCCCGACGGCGAAGACCGCATCAAATGCCGCCTGCCGCTGATCGATCCGAATGACGAGGGCGTCTGGGCGCGGCTCGCCACACTCGATGCCGGCAACAATCGCGGCACCTACTTCAGGCCCGAGGTCGGCGACGAGGTGGTGGTCGGCTTCCTCGACAACGACCCGCGCCACGCGGTGATCCTCGGCCAGTGCAATTCGAGCGCCAAGCCATCGCCGCAGCCGGCAAGCGATCAGAACGACCTCAAAGGCTATGTCAGCCGCGAAAAGCTCGTGCTGACTTTCGACGACGCGAAGAAGGCGATCACCATCGGCACGCCTGCCGGCAACAGCATCACCTTGTCGGAAGACGCGCAGAGCATCGTTATCCAGGACCAGAACAACAACAAGCTGACTCTCGACTCCAACGGCATCACGATCGAGAGCGCCAAGGATCTTGTGTTCAAGACCTCCGCGGGCGACGTGAAGCAATCGGGCACCAACATCGAGTTTACAGCGCAGAGCAGCTTCAAGGCGTCGGGCGCCGCCACGGCGGAAATCTCCGGTGCGCAGACCAAGATCAATGGCGACGCCATGACCGTCATCAAGGGCGGTCTGGTGCAGATCAATTGAGGAGGCGTCCGCGATGAACAACGACTTCCTCGGCCGCGGCTGGTCCTTCCCGCCGGCGTTCACGAATGCGCCGGGCGGCGTCGATATGCTGGCGTCCGATGCAGACGTCGCTTCGAGCCTCGAGATACTGCTCTCCACCATGCCCGGCGAGCGCGTCATGCAGCCGCTTTACGGCTGCAATCTGACCGAATTGGTGTTCGAAACGCTCGACACGCGCATGAAGACGCTGATGGCCGACAAGGTCGAGTCCGCGATCCTCTATTTCGAGCCACGCGTGAAACTGGAAAGCGTCTCGCTCGACGACAGCCTCGGGCTCGAGGGCGTGATCCTGATCTCCGTCACCTACACCGTGAAGTCCACCAACTCGCGGTTCAACTTCGTCTTCCCCTACTACAAGCAGGAAGGCACCGACATCAATCTCACCACGACCATCAACCTCTTGCCGGACAACAGCTGAGCATGGCCGACTGCTCGGACAATACCGATCCGCTGAAGTTGGTGCGCGAGGGCACCAGCCGGGACGATCGCGCGGCCGGCGCGCCCGATCCCGCCGCGGCGCCGGTGAACGCGCGCGGCGTGGCCGACGGCATCGTGTTCGCGCAATCTTACGCGAAGTTGCTCAAATTCTTCGACGCCACCAACACGGCCAGCGGCGATTGGAGCGCGATATTCGGCACCGACGTGTCGGTCCTGCTCGCGGTCGCCTCGATCGAGGATGTCGACTCCTACAAGGCGAGCCTGCGCGGGTGGTTCGATTTCCTGAACGACATGCAGAACCAGGCCGCCACAACGGCCCTGAAGGACACGTTCGGCTACCTCTATTCGGCCATCGCCTCGCTCGCCAGGGCATTCGACGGCCTGGTCGCGGGCCTGCCCACCACGATCGCGCTGAAAGGCACGCTGCAGAACCTGATCCGCACCCAGCTTGCACCGGCCTTCGCGCGACTGATCGCTTACTACGAAGCCGGAATCGGCCTTTCGCTGATCGACAAGGTCGTGCCGCCGCCGCCGATGCTGATCCTGCGTCAGCCGCTCGATACCTTCTCGCACATCGTGCACGCCGGGCTGTCGGCGGATTGGAGCGGTGGCGTCGATTGGAATACCTATTTCACGGCCATCTTCGCGGACGCGTCGGTCTATGGCAGCGATCCCGGCGTGTTCGCGCAGATCAACCACTGCTCGACGCACAATCTCTTCAAATCGGTGTTCGACCAGTTCCTGAAAGTCCTGACCCGCGTGGTCAGCGAAGCGCAGGACGCGCTGGACGACACGCTGACAGACTGGGACCAGCACGAGCCGAGCTATGCGCTGTTCCTCTCTTTCCTGCAGCTCTTCGAGCACGCGCGCACCGCGAGCAATGGGCTGACCCAGGAACATCTCGACTTCTACTACCGCACCATCCTGGGCCTTGCGGAAAAGCCATCGCAGCCCGGCTATGCACTTCTTCTGGCGGAACTCGCCAAGCAGACCGCGAGCCGCGATTTCCAGCCCGGCGAGTTGTTCAAGGCGGGCAAGGACAGCAAGGGCAAGGACGCGTATTTCGTCACCGTCGCCGACATGGTGGCCAACCAGGCCAAGGTCGCCACGCTGTCGAGCGTCTATCGCCATGGGATCGAGCCCGTCGACGGCAGCGCGCTGGACGCCGGCCGCATCTACGCCTCGCCGGTCGCCAACTCGGCCGATGGCCTCGGCGCGCCGCTGATCTCGACCGACAAGTCATGGCAGCCCTTCTTCATCAAGACCTATCAGGACGGCGCGCTCGCCTCGATCGATATGCCCGAGGCCGATATCGGCTTCGCGGTCGCCTCGCATCATCTTCTGATGGCGGAGGGCAGCCGCAGCGTCAAATTGAAGTTCACCGTTGCCGGCTACACCGGCACGCTCGACGATTTCGGCAGTGACCTGCACGTCTTGGTGACCTCGGACAAGGGATGGTTCGAGGTTTCCAGCCCATCCTTCGGCGCGCAAAGCGGCACCGAGATCGACATGATCTTCGGCCTCACGGGCGCCGACCCCGCCATCGTTCCCTATTCGTCGAAGCTGCACGGCTACAATTTCGACACCGATCTGCCGATCCTGCTGATCAAGCTGAAGCAGAACGACGCGGTCGTTTATCGCTACGCGACGTACCAGTCCACGACAGTCTCCAAGATCGAGATCCAGCCCACCGCCTCGGGCCTGCGCACGCTGATGGTGTCGAACGATTTCGGCCCGGTCGATACGTCCAAGCCGTTCCAGCCCTTCGGCAACTCGCCCCAAGCGGGCAGCAGTCTGACGATCGGTTGCAAGGAGATGTTCCAGAAATCCATCACCGAGGGCAGCGTCGCTTTCGCCTGGCAAGGCACGCCCACGGCCTATGGGACGTCGTTGCCCAACGTCGCGATCCAATTCCTCGAAGGTGGCGTCTGGACGCCGACGGCGAACCCGGCCAATCCCGTCGGCCAGACGCCATACAAATTCGACAAAAGTCTTGCCGCCGCGGTGATCGACGCGCCGGATTTCTCCGCCGCCATGCCCTTCTCGACGCAGTCGCGGCAGGGCTTTGTGCGCCTGATGCTCGATGGCGGCCTCGGTCAGGACCAATACCAGACCGCGCTCATCGCCTATCTGAAGGGCACGAGCGCCACGAACCCGGGTTCCAGGCCGCCCACCGGCCCGACCGCGTTGTCGATGTCTTTGGGATACGCGTCCGATACCGCAATCGCGCTCAACTCGGGTACACGGGCGAGCTTCGACGGAAGGGAAGGGCAGTTCTTCCATCTCGGCCCCTTCGGCACGGTCGAGCGGCATCCCTATCTGTCTGGCGGCGCACTTGTGCCGCTGCTCCCGCAATTCGCCTTCACGCGCGCCAACGCCGTGCAGCAGAGCGAGGCGGAGTTCTATATCGGCATCGGCGGCCTGGTGCCGCCGCAAAACCTGTCGCTGCTGTTCCAGGTGGTCGACGGCACGGCCAATCCGCTCGCGGCAAAGCCGGTGCCGCACATCGATTGGAGCTATCTCGCCGACAATCAGTGGGTCGAGTTCGGTACCACGGCGGTGCAGGACACGACCGGCGAGCTGCTGAACTCCGGTATCGTCACCATCGCCATGCCGCTGGGCGCCACCAGCGACAACACGCTGATGCCGGGGGGCCAGTATTGGATCCGCGGCGCGGTCGCGTCGGCGAGCGACGCGGTGTGCAACCTGCAGCTCGTCGCTGCGCAGGCCTTCGAAGTCGCGTTCTCCGACCAGGGCAATGCCCCCGACTTTTCCGTCACGCCCTTGCCCGCTGGCGCGATCAGCAAGCTCGCCACGCCCGACACGTCGGTGAAGGGTGTCAGCCAGCCTTACGCCGGCTTCGGCGGCCGCGGCGCGGAACAGCCGAAGGATTTCTACACCCGCATCGGCGAGCGCCTGCGCCACAAAGACCGCGCCATCGCGTTGTGGGACTATGAGCGGCTGATCCTCGAGGCCTTCCCGCAGATCTACAAGGTCAAGTGTCTCAACCACACCTGTTATGAGCCGAACGACACGGGCACCGGCATCTATCGCGAGCTGGCGCCCGGCCACGTCACGATCATCGCTATCCCAAATCTTCAGACCCTGCCGCAGCGCGACCCGCTGAAGCCCTATACCAGCCTCGGCGTCCTGCAGCAGATCGAGACCTTCCTGCAGGCGCGTACCAGCTGCTTCGCGCAGCTTCACGTCAAGAATCCGCAATTCGAGGAGGTGCGCGTGTCGTTCGCGATGCGCCTTTTCCCCGGCTATGACGAGGCCTACTACACCGCACAGCTGCAACAGGCGATCACGCGTTTCCTGTCACCCTGGGCATTCGCGGGCGGCGGCTCGCCGACCTTCGACGGCACGATCTACAAATCGGTGCTGATCAACTTCGTCGAGCAGCAGCCCTACGTCGACTACGTCACCGACTTCAAGGTGTTCCAGGACATCAACGGCGTGCCCGGCACGACCGACGACGACGAGGTGATGGGCTCGAAGGCCGTCTCGATCCTGGTCTCGGCGCCCGCCGGCAAGCACGCCATCACGATCATCGAAGAAGCGGATGACGCGGAAGCCGCCGAAAGCTGTGGGTGCGACGCATGACGACCATGCCGGCCCCCCTCGACAAGAACCCGGTGCTGCCGCCGGAGCAGGACTTCTATGGCCTGCGCCGCGAGGGCATCGGCATTCTCGAGAACATCGCCTCGGCGCAATGGACCGACTACAACGTCCACGATCCGGGCATCACGCTGCTGGAGGCGCTGTGCTTCGCGATCACCGACCTCGGTTTGCGGCTCGGCTGGCAGATCGCCGACATCCTGTCGCCGCAGACGCCGCCCGCCGATCCTTCGCAGCCCTATCCGAACCAGGCATTCTTCACGGCGCGTGAGATCCTCACCGTCAATCCCACGACGCCGGACGACTTCCGGCGTCTTCTGATCGACCTGTCCGGCGTCAAAGACGCGTGGCTGACCTGCAAGGCCTGCGCCTGCGAGGTGAGCTGGTACGCCTGGTGCGACGTCGTCAGCGGCGACCTCAAGCTGGCGTACAAGCAGCCTGCCGCAGGCTTTGTGGATACGCCGAAAGAGGCGTGGGCACTCGGTCTCTACGAGGCGCTGATCGAACTGGAGGACGATCCGGAGCTCGGCGATCTCAACGACCGGATGATCGCGTACGACTGGGTCTATCACGACACGGCGGGCGCGCATCCGGTGACGATGGAGCTGCGCTTCCCCGACGTCGCGCTGCTCGACGGCGCGGCCTGGGGTGATTTCCTCGCAAGCGGCGCGATCGCGGTGAAGCTCACCGCGCTGGGTGCGGTCAAGGGTTACGACGTTTTCACAGGCAAGCCCGCCGCCGCCGATCAGGACGCCTATATCCAAGCCCAGTGGAAGAACATCTTCTATCTGAGCTTTGAGATCACGGTCCTCGCGACCAACGAGAAGATCGAAATTCCCTACGCGGCATTGCGCGTGTTCGCCGACACCACGGTCAAGAACATGACCACGGCCGCCGCGTGGCGGGCGATCTTCGAGGACGCGACGCCGTCCGGCTTCATCCAGCGCTACCGCAAGAAGGCCAACGCGACGGCGGCCGCGGTCGTCAGCGCCAAGGCCGCGCTGCAGTCCCACCGCAACTTGGACGAGGACTATTGCATCATCGCCGGCGTCGGCATCGAGGACGTCGCGGTCTGCGCCGACATCGAGGTCAAGCCCGACGCCGACATCGAGAAAGTCCAGGCGGAAATCTGGTTCGCCATCGAGCAATATATGAGCCCGCCGATCCTCTTCCACACCCTGACCGAGATGCAGGCCGACGGCGTGTCGGTCGAGGATATCTTCAACGGTCCGGCACTCGACAGCGGCTTCATCAAGCAGGCGGATCTGGCTGCCGCCGCGCTGAAGAGCACGCTGCGCGCCTCCGACATCATCAACGCCCTGATGCAGATCGACGGGGTGATCGCGATCAATCAGCTGCGTCTCACCAAATACGACTCCGAAGGCAACACCGTCTCGGGCGCCGCCGATCCGGCCTGGGTGAACGGCGAGCCGGTGTTCGATCCCAAGAAGACGAGCGCCGCGTGGCTCCTGTTCATCAGTCCGCGCCACCAGCCGCGGCTTTATCTCAACCAGTCGCGCTTTCTGTTCCTGAAGAACGGCCTGCCGTTCCTGCCGCGCATGGACGAGGCGACCGACACGTTGAACGAGCTGCTCGGCGACGCGGAACGGCCGAAGAATCCGAACGCGCCGAACGATCTGCCGATCCCGGCCGGCACATGGCGCGATCCCGATGCGTATCAGCCGGTGCAATACAGTCTGCCGCTCGCCTATGGCGTTGGCCCGGCTGGCCTTCCGCTGAACGTGCCCGTCGCACGCAAGGCGCAGGCCGCCGACCTCAAGGCCTATCTGACGGTGTTCGAGCAGCTCCTCGGCAATGCGCTCAAGCAGTTCGCCCATACCGCCGATCTGTTCTCGCTCGATCCCACCGTCGACCGCACCTATTTCACGATGGCGCTCAGCGATGCGCTGATCAGCGGCTTCAACACCGTCAAGAACGCGGGCCTGAACTCCGCAGCCGTCGACGCGCTGGTCGAGACGCAGCCGGAGTTCTACACCCGGCGCAACATGTTCCTCGACCACTTGCTGGCGCGCTTTGGCGAGCAGTTCGAGGAATACGCGCTGCTGCTCACCAATGCCGCCGGCGAGGCTGTGGCGCAGCCGCGCCTGATCGAGAACAAGATCGCGTTCCTGAAGCGCTATCCGGCCATCAGCCACGACCGTGCCAAGGCATTCGACTATACCGTCGCGCCAACCTCGCCGGACAACTGGCCCGGCATCAAGAAGCGCATCAGCCTGCTGCTCGGCTATCCCGACCTGACCTTTGTCTGGACCATCGGCGCGCCGGCGGGATCGAGCTATCCGGCGTCGTTCGCCCTGGTCGATCTCAACGGCAAGCATTGGCTCGACGGCGCGCTCACCGTCACGGCCACCAATCCCGACGATGCGAAGATCGAGGCTTATCGCGCCGTCATCGAGCGCATGATCCTCAGCACCGCCTATGTCGTCGCGCCGAGCGGTTCCGGTTTCGCGCTGACGCTGGTCGACGCCAGCAACGTCCAGATCGGGCAATCGCCGCAGCTCTTCGACAGCCAGGCCGATGCCGGTGCGGCCGCCCGAGAGTTGGGCGCCTGGGCCGCGACCGACCGGATGATCGTGGTCGAGCACCTGTTGCTGCGGCCGAAATTCATCGGCGATGCGCTCTATCCCGTCTGCTGTGACGGCGCGTGTTCGACCTGCGGCGCGGAGGACCCGTACTCCTTCCGCCTGACCTACGTCATGCCCGGCTGGACCGAGCAGTATACGGACGATCTCGATCTGCGCGGCTATGCCAACAGCACCATCCAGCAGGAGACGCCATCGCACCTCATGCCGAAGGCCTGCTGGGTCGGCAATGACGGCTTTGAGGAAGACCCCTGTGCCGACGTGATCGACCAGCTCGCCGATCTCCTGGCCGCGCAAGGCAAGACCGGCGACGGCACGCCGCCCACGCGCGACGGCGCCTGTGCCTGCGCCAATGCGGTCTACCACGCCTTCAGCACGGTGTTCACGACTTGGTACGCCGACAAGAAGGCCGCCTTCATCCATGCCGACGCGCTGACCGCGCTGATCACGACCCTCTTCGCCAGCAAGCCTGCGATGACCGATGTCAGCTGCACCACGGTGTTCGACGCACCGCTGTGGAAGCAGGTGCAGGCTTTGATGACGGCGTACTTCGTCGACATCGCGGCCAATGGCTGGCAGTTCGAACGCTTCGAATGGGCGTGGAACCAATGGCTCGCCGCCGATGCCGCGATCGACTGGACGAATGAAAAGCTGCTCGCGCGCGTCGAGGCGATCCTGCAGGCGAACGTCACGACGCCGAACACGCAGGCGCCGGCACTCTGTGCCTGCGCGCGGAGCACCCTCGAAGACTACGGGACCACCTTTTACGCTTGGATGCAGGGCAACATTCTCGCCGGCACCGCGTTCGCCGATCTGCCGGCCTTCGTCCCGCCGGCGATCAAGCTTTGTCCGAACCTCGCCTTCGCCGCCGGTACGGACGGCGTCATCGCGGTGCTGCTCAATGCGCACTACCAGACCTACAAGGCGCCGTCTTATTGGCTGTGGGTGGTGGTGACGCTGCTCGGCGGCCTGCGCAACACCTATCCGGGCGCGACGCTGCACGATTGCGACGACGGCAGCGATCAAAACGTCGTCCGTCTCGACAGTACCGCTTTGGGCAACTACCCGCGAAGCACGACGCTCGCTTGAACCACGGGGATCGCCATGGAAACCATTTTCGACACGTTCCCGGTCTTCGAAGCGAACCAGGTGCTCACCAGCGGCCATCTGAACGACCTGTTCGACTATCTCGATCAGCAGGCGCGCCAGACCCGCTCGCACCTCATCGGTATCGGCATCGTCTGCGGTTTCGAACTGGGCCTCGCGACCAGCCCCAAGACGACGATCACGCTGACCAAGGGCTGCGGCGTGACCTCGGAAGGCTATCTGATCGTCGAACCCAAAGACGTCGCGCTCACCGCCTATCGTTCCTACAACCTGCCGGCCGAGATCGACTATTCGCCGTTCGGGGACGCAAGCAACAACCCGTACGCGTTGTGGGAACTGTTCGAAGACGGCACGCCCAACACCACGCCGCTCGACGGCACGTTCCTGAACGGCAAGGCGATGCTGCTGTTCCTGGAGCTGTCGGAGGCATCGCTCAGCAATTGCAGTCCCAACAATTGCGACGACAAGGGCTCCGAGGTCACCGTGACCGTGCGGCGCCTGCTGATCGCGACCAGCGACCTCGACAAGATCGTCGCCGCGGCGGCGGCGCTGGACAGCGGCCTCACGTCCGCCGACATCGATGCGGTGCTGTCGGCGCGGCTGAACCTGCCGGATCTCGCCGCGGGGCGCTTCGACGTGCCGGCCACCGGTCTGGTGACGACCAACGACGTCTACGCCGCGTTCCTCAAGGTTTTCAGCGACCAGGATCTCGGGACCACGCTCGCCGCCACGCTCGGCGCCGCCTACAAGGCGTTCCAGCCGATCGTCGCCAAGGCCTATCCGGCCGATCCGTTCACGACCTTCGCGGCGCACTACGGCTTCCTGGAAGCCGTCCCCACCGACACCACCCAGATCAAGTTTCTGCAATACTATTACGACTTGTTCGCCGATCTGCTGCGTGCCTATGACGAATTCCGCTGGAAAGGCGTCGATCTCGTCTGCGCCTGCTGTCCCGACGACGGCCTGTTCCCGCGCCATCTGATGATCGGCATACCGCTGACGCCCGCGACGCCGGGCAATTACCGCCAGGGCTGGCTGCCGTCGCCGGCCATCGGCGACTGTGCCGATGAGACGACCGAGGTCGTTCAGCTCTTCACGCGCCTGGTCGAGATGGCGGCGCGCTTCACCAACACGCCGACGCTGCCCAAGGCGAGCCCCAACGCGGCTATCGATCCGCAGATCCAAGTCACGCCGAGCCTTTTGGGCCGCGCGCCGCTTGCCGACCGCGCGATACCATATTATTACGCGCAGAATGGCACACCGCCGCTCTATCAGCTGTGGAGCCCGCAAAAGACTGCGCGCAAACGCGCCAACCAGAACCTCTGCTATTACAACAGCCAGTTCGTCCCGACGCCGGCGTTCTATTACTCCGATCCGCTGCGCTACGATCTGGAGCCCTACGATTTCCTGCGCGTCGAAGGCCATCTCGGCAAGGGCTATGCGCAGGTCTTGACCTCGCTGCTGAACCTGAAGGCACAGTACCGGCTGCCGATCGACATCATCGCGCTGCGCACCGGTGCCTATGACGACACCATCGCCGTCGACCCGGCGAAGGAGTCCGCGCAATTCCAGGATCTCGATGCGCTATACGAGTCCCTGTTCGGCGATCTGCAACTCGTCCTCACCGAGGGCGTCATGGAGCTCTACGACACGCCGGTCCCGAACCTGAAGACGGCTGGCGGCACGCCGAAGCTGCCGCTGCTCAAGACCTACGCGCCCAACTATCGCACCACCGCCGGCACGATCGGTGCTTGGTACGAAAGCTATATCAGCCGTTTCGAAGGCACGCCCTATATCGACGTCGACCAGAACAACATCACCGACCAGAGCGTCGACTTGCAGGTCTATTGCCCCATGTTCACGGGCACTACGGGGCTGCTCTCCACGCAATACGCCTACGCCGTCTCGGTCTACTATCTCAGCAAGCTCTCCGAGACGATGCCCGGCACGATCGAGACACTCGCCTTCGCGGACTTCCAGAACAAATATCAGGACCTGATCGCGCTGGTGCGCTATTTCCGCGCTTTGGACGCCACCGGCGTGTCGCCGACGCTGGCAGATTTCGTGCCGGTCGCCGAGCTGCTCGACATCTGCGAGGGCATCCTCTTCAGCTGCAAGCTCGGCGGCATCGGCGCGGTATATGCGGAATATTCCAAGCGCCTTGGCGCGTTGAAGAAGCAGCAATTCCTCTCGGCCTTCCTCGAGAACCATCCGGGCATCCGGCACAAGGCCGGCGTTCCGATGGGCGGTACCTTCATCCTCGTCTATCACGAGTTGCCCGCGACCGGCGGCAACGTCGCGGCCGGCAAGCTGGGCTTCGCGCAAGGCGACGACCTCGTCTTCTCGAACGTCAACGATGCCGTGCTGTCCCAAGCCGAACAGACCGTGTTGTCGAACGCGGCCGGAACGAAGGCCACCGGCGATGTCGTCGCGGTGAAAGGCCCTTCCGAGACGAGAGAAGAAAAGCTCGTCCTTTCGCCGCGCCTCGACGAAACGCAGGCATCGGGACAACTCGACGACATCATTGGCCGCGTCAGCGCCGATCCGACCCTGTCAAGCAACGCCGACGTGCTCACGCTGATCAACGCACTGCGCGGCGGGTTTGGCATCAGGCATCCGGCGGGCGGCACCAAGAAGCCCGCCCTCACGATCGACGACATCATCGCCACCGCCATCGGCGAACTCGGCGAGCAGGCGGTGATCGCCGACTTCTACCTGCCGTATCGCGTCTCCTGCGACGGACCGGCCATCCAGTTCGTGCTGCCCAAGCCGATGCCGAGTTTCACCGCGCAGGTGGGCTGCGCCGGCTCCGCCGGCACTGCCCCCGTCACCATCACCGCCAAAGGCGGCATGCCGTCCTACGACATCGCGGTCGATGGCGGCGCCTATCAGGCCTTGGGTAGCGATCCGCTGCAGCTTGCGCCGGGCAGCCATACGCTCATGCTGCGGGACTCCGACAGCACCGAGACGCCATCGCAGACGATCACCGTCGCCACGACGCTGGTGATCGGCACGCCGGCCTATGCTTGCGACAACGGCAATTTCACCGCAACCGGCACGATCGGCGGCGGCACCGCGCCCTACAGCGTCAATGGCGCGCCAAGCGCCGGCGCGACCTACGCCACGGCTCCGACGGCGAGCGGCGCCAATGTCGCGATCACGGTGACCGACGCGAATGGTTGCTCCGCAAGCCAGAGTTTCACGCACACCTGTCCGCCGCCTTGCACGCTGCCCTGCGGCGGCATCATGCAGCAGCGGAAATTCCGCCTCTGGATTCCCGACCCCGATCCGAACGATCCGTACAAATCCTTCAAGCTCAGCGATCTTGCCTTCACGGTGGAATCGTCGACAGGAAAATCGGTCGATCTGTCGAGCAAGGTTCGCACCATCTTGACCGCAAAGCCGGCCGATCTCACGCCTGCGGGTTTTCCGAACCTGGTCGCGACCTGGATCAAGAAGCTCAACGCGCTCATCGCCGAGACGCCGGGCCTGTTCGAGACCGGCAAGGCGCAGTGGCTCGGCTTCACCTACACCTCGCTCGGCGCCGGACGCTTCGGCGAGCTGCAGATCGCGCACTTCGATTGTCTGAAGTTCAACATCAGCATCGCGTCGGTCATCTCGCGCGCACTGAGTGTCGGCGGCGCGGAAAACCTGATTGCGGCCTACACGCCCGGCGGCACGGCGATCAACATGGGCAGTCTCTCCATTGCCATCCCCGCCTATGACGGCACCGTGACCGACAGGTGCGCAGGCACGCCGGCCACACAGATCTGCACCAAGCCGAAAACCCAGCTCAGCATCGTCGCCAATATCGCGGGCTCCGCGCTGTCGCTCACGGGAAGCGCGGCGCCGCCGGACAAGAGCCTGACCTATCTGTGGGAGGTTGTCGGCGCGCAGCAGTCCTTGGGCAATGGCGCCGCGTTCGCGACGCAGCTCGGCCAGCAAAGCCAATACGCGATCTGGCTCACCGCCTTCACATCGGCCGGCTGCTCCGTGACGACGCAGGAGCAGATCACGCACAACGTCAAGTCATGAGCGACACGCAGCACCACGTCGTCCGCCGCGAATTCCTCGACATCTCCGTCGCGGGGACCGAGGGCGACGGCCTCGCGGCGCAGCGGCGCATCGCTGGCCTGTGCCGTGACTGGCTGGGCCCGGCGCTCGACGAGGTGCTCGCCCGCGTGGTGCCGCCGGACGAGCATTGGACGTTCGACCGGCTGGAGGTCGACGTGGGCGCGTTCGGCCTCGACACGCTGGAGCGCGATTTCGTGCGCACTGTGACGGATGCGATCGAACGTCAGATCCGCGACCGCGCCGGCGGCCGTGGCGGCGGCATCTCCCAACGTGCGCCCGTGGGCACGACGGAGTCGGTCGGCGCCGCGGACCGCGTTCTGCGGCGCAGCGGCGCCGAAGCCGTACTGGACGCGTTTCATTATTTCCTCGCGACCGGCGCGCTGCCATGGTGGTACCGCCTCCCACCCGACACGACGCTGGAAGCGGCGCTGACTCTGTCCTGGCCATCGGACGCGATGCCCGCCGCTTTTGCGGCCTCGGTCCAGCATGCGATCGTCGCAACGCGGGCGCGCACGCGGGCGATGCGGCAGCTTTCGCCGGCGTTTTTGATGCGCCTCCTGCATCGTATCGCGCCGGACATCGCGACCGTGGCCGCCGCTGCGTGGTCGATCACGGAAAGCGAGAAACTTTCGGGCCCACGCACACAGGCAGTCTTCGAGGCCCTGTGGCAAGCCGCTTTCGCCGCGGCGGACGGCCTCTCGCTTGCCGCTGCCTGGCGTGATTTCGCGCCATCGCCGCAAGGGGAAGGCGAACGCGCGCTCGCCCTTCGGATCGCGAATCTTCTATCATCGTCCTCCATGGGTGCTGTCTCCACCGATGACGGTTCGTTGCAGCCGCACGCGGACGCCTCGCGTGGCGAAGGCGCGAGGTTGGACGGCGCGGTGCGGCAAACACGCGGAAAATCGAACGAAGCGGAGCGCACGTTCCGGCGCACGAAGCGGTCCGAAACACGGCCGCACGAACGCATCGACCTGGACGAGGGCGTATTCGTCGAAAGCGCCGGCGTCGTGCTGCTGCATCCCTTCCTGCCGCGCTTGTTCGAAGGCCTCGGAATCGCCGCCGGCGGCAAGCTGGCGGCGCCCGACCGCGCGCTCGCGATGCTGCATTTCCTCGCGACCGGCGAGCGCCGCGCGCCGGAGCATGCGCTGGTCCTCGGCAAGCGGCTCTGCGGTCTGCCGCTCGAAGAACCTTGCGGTGCGCCGCATCCGGTGAGCGACGCCGAGGCGGAGGAGGGCAACGGCCTGCTGGCCGCCGTCATCGGCCACTGGGCGGCCCTTGGCGGCGCATCGACCGATGCCTTGCGCGGCAGCTTCCTCGTGCGGCGGGGCAAGCTCGGCCTTCGCGGCGACGACGAGGTGCTGCAGGTCGAGGAGCATGCGTTCGACGTGCTGCTCGACCAGCTGCCCTGGGGGCTGAGCCCGGTGCGGCTGCCCTGGATGGACAAGATGCTCTGGGTGGAGTGGCGGATGTGATGCCGGAGGCGCGTCCATGGCTGCGATGAAAGCGACGGCGGAGAAAACCTCCAAGCCGGGCTCGCCCACGCCGGCGGCCAAGGCGCACAAGCCGCTGATGTCGCGCGCCGGTGGCGGCAGCGAATTCCTCAAGCCGGCCGCCGTCCCAGGCGTCCAGGCGAAGATGACCGTCAACAAGCCGGGCGACAAGTTCGAGCAGGAGGCCGACAAGACCGCCGACAAGGTCATGCGCATGGCGACGCCGGGCACAGGCCCGGACAAAGTCCAGCGCGCACCGCAGGACAAGGTGCAGCGCCGCCACGAGGAGCAGATCCTCCGCGCCGCCGACGACAAGGGCCGTGGCGGCCGCCGCGAGGAGCAGATCTTCCGCGCCGTCGACGACAAGGTCCAGAAGGCGGAAGACCACAAACTCCAAAAGGCCGAAGACCATAAGCTGCAGAAGGCCGACGACAAGCAGATCCAGAAAGCCGACGACCCGAAAATCCAGAAGGCTGAGGACCACAAGGTCCAGAAGGCGGACGATCACAAGCTTCAGAAAGCCGGCGATCCGAAAATTCAGAAAGCCGAGGCCGATCGCATTCAAAAAGCGCCGGCCGGTAACGAGCATCTTCAGCGCGACGTGGCCGGCGGTGGCGGCGGGGGCGGGGGCGCCGCCGGGGCTGGAGGCGGTGTCGGCGGCAATGTGCAGTCGGCGATCCACGGAAAGACGACGGGTGGCGAGCCGCTGTCGCCCGGCGTCCGCAGCCATATGGAGCCGCGCTTCGGCGCCGACTTCTCCAACATCCGCGTCCATCGCGACGCCGAATCCGCAAGCCTCTCCAATCAGCTCAGTGCACGGGCCTTCACCTACCAGAACCACATCTTCTTCTCGCGCGATCAATACCAGCCGGCGTCCAGCGATGGCCAATTCCTGCTCGCGCACGAGCTGACCCACACGATCCAGCAAGGCCACGCGCCCCAGACCGACGCCACGCACCAGGTCTCCACCGCCGCGACGACGCCGCCGGTCCAGCGCCTCGGCGTGCAGGACGCGCTCGACAAGTTCGCCGAGTGGGCCTACGCGATCCCCGGCTTCCGCCTGCTGACGCTGATCATGGGTTTCAACCCGATCAACATGCGCTCGGCCGATCGCAACGCGGCCAACGTCCTGCGCGGTCTGATCGAGTTGATGCCGGGTGGCTCGCTGATCACGATGGCGCTCGACAATTACGGCATCGTCAACAAGGCCGCTGCCTGGATCGAGGCGAAGCTGGCCGAGCTCGGCGACATCGGCGGCGAGATCGTCGGCGCTCTGAAGGCATTCCTGGACTCGCTCAGCTGGACGGACATCTTCGATCTCGGCGGCGTGTGGGAGCGTGCCAAGCGCATCTTCACCGAACCGATCAATCATCTCATCTCCTTCGCCGGCACCACGGCGCTCGAGTTGCTCAAGATGGTGAAGGATGCGGTTCTCAAACCGCTCGCGGCTCTGGCGCAGGGCACGCGCGGCTACGATCTGCTGTGCGCCGTGCTGGGGCAGGATCCCGTCACCGGCGAGGCGGTGCCGCGCACCGCCGACACGCTGCTCGGCGGTTTCATGAAGCTGATCGGCCAGGAGGAGATCTGGGACAACATCAAGAAAGGCAACGCCGTCGCGCGTGCCTATGCGTGGTTCCAGAACGCGCTCGGCAGCCTGATGGCGATGGTAAACGCCATTCCCGGCAAGATCATCGCGACCATCGAGTCGCTGACCTTCGTCGACGTCGTCTCCATCGCCGGCATTTTCACCAAGGTCGGCGGCGCCTTCCTCAACATCGCGGGCGACTTCATCAGCTGGGGCCTGTCGACGATCTGGGACCTGCTGAAGATCATCTTCGACGTCGTGAAGCCCGGCCTGATGGGCTACCTGCAGAAGACCGGCGGGGCGCTCAAAGGCATTCTGAAGAACCCGATGCCGTTCCTCGGCAACCTGGTGAGCGCGGGCAAGCTGGGCTTCACCAATTTCGCGTCGCATATCGGCGCGCATCTCAAGGCCGGCATCATCGACTGGCTCACCGGCTCGCTCCAGGGCGTCTATATCCCCAAGGCCGCGACGCTGCTCGAGATCGGCAAGATGGCGCTCAGTATCATGGGCATCAGCTGGGCGCAGATCCGCGGCAAGTTCGTCGCGGCGCTGGGCCCCAGCGGCGACAAGATCATGAGCGGCCTCGAGCTCGCCTTCGACGTCATCAAGGCGCTGAAGGACGGCGGCGTCGCGGCGGTGTGGGATCTGATCAAGGAGAAGCTCACCGACCTGAAGGATCAGGTGATCGGCGGCATCGTCTCCTTCGTCACCGACACGATCGTCAAGAAGGCGATCCCCAAGATCATCTCGATGTTCATCCCCGGCGCGGGCTTCATCCCGGCGATCATCTCGATCTACGACACGGTCATGGTGTTCGTGGAGAAGCTCACCAAGATCATCCAGGTGGTGAAGGCGTTCGTCGACGGCATCGTCGCCATCGCGCAGGGCAATATCGGTCCGGCCGCGGCGAAGGTCGAAAGCACGCTTGCGGGGCTGCTCTCGCTTTCGATCAGCTTCCTTGCCGGATTCCTCGGCCTCAACAAGATCACCGACAAGATCATGGGCGTGATCTCGGGCATCCGCGGCAAGGTCGATGCGGCGATCACCGTCGCGGTCAACTGGGTCGTCGCCAAGGCCAAGTCGCTGTTCGCCAGCCTGTTCGGCGGCAAGGGCGAGAAAGACGACCGGACGCCGGAAAAGAAAGCCGCCGATCTCAAGCAAGGCATCGCCGAAGGCACGGACTTGCTGCGGAAGAACAAGGCGAAGCCATCCGGCGTCGCGGCGCAGCTGGCGCCGGTCAAATCGAACTACCGGCTCAGCGCCTTGGCGTTGGTGACGACCACCGCGGACGACGGCAAGCAAAAAAGCCATATCCACGGAGCCGTCAACCCGGAGATGGACGGCGGCGACGTCGACACCGATGATGATGACGACGATATCGACGCACAGGCGATCTGGGACGAGGTGGTTGCCGACCTCGACAAGCAGAAGCAGACCAAGCTCGATCCCACCAGCACGGCCCATGCCCGCCAGCAGGTCGCCGCCGTCTTCGCCGAGTCCAATGTGCCGGCAGCGGCGGCGGACTCCGCGCTCGCGACCATCGATTCCCTGCTGGCGGGAGCGCTGGCGGCGACGACCGGCGACGCCATAACCGCCAAGATGGCCAGTGTCGGCGGCGTAGCGAACAGGGCATTGAAGAAGGCAGGGAGCGGCACCGAGCTCAACGCGCATCACGTCCAGCAGGTCGCGGAGAACAGGGGAACGTTCCCGAAAACCGCGGCCCGCCGCCAGAACATTCCTCTCCCCTACCAGAACATGATCAAGAAATGGGTCGGAGATCAGAAGAAGGCCGGCGTCAAGGGATTGAAGACCAAGGCGAACCAGGTGAAAGCGCTGCTGAAGGCGCAGCTGTTCGATCAGCGCAATCCGAACGCTCCGGATGGTCCGGTCGACCTTGTCGAAATGATCATCACAACGGAGCGCGCGCATTCGGCGGCCCATTCGGCCATGGATCGTGAGGATGCAGCCGAAAAAGCAAAACAGATTACCGCACCGCCCGTGAAAGAGCCGGCATGACCGGTCTTGCCGCCGCGCTTCGCCTTGGCCTGGACTGGCTGACCGGAATCGTGTCGGCGCAGGTCGCCGCGGCACTGGACAAACCCGAGGAGGGGCGTCCGGCCGACTATCCCGACATGGCGTGGCTGCCGCCCGCCATCCTCGATCATGCGCCCGATGCGAGCGAGGTGCTGGTGTTGATGCTTGCCTTGGCGCCGCATGTCGAGCCCGCCATCTTCGATAAGGTCCTCGCCGGATATTTTCCCGATGGCGGCGACATCCTGGATTTCGGCGGCGTGCGCGGCACGAACCACCGATGCATCCTGCCGACGGGGCAGACGGCGCTGTTCCTCCTGGCGGGCGAGGATCTCGAACGCCGTGCCGCCGCCCAGAGGCTTTTCGCGAACGATCACTGGTTCGCGCGCAAGCGCATTCTCTGGATCGAGCCGGCGCGGGACGGCGAGCCGGCGATGGCCGGCCGCCTCGTCCTCGATCCCGAGGTCGTCGAAGAAGTCGTCACCGGCAAGGTCAGTCCTCCCGCCTTCAGCATGGATTTCCCAGCCGAGCACATCGAGACCAAGATGGACTGGGACGACCTCGTCCTCAATCCCGCGACGCTCGCCCAGATCCAAGAGATCCAATCCTGGATTACGCACAACGACACGCTGCTGCGCGACTGGGGCATGGCCAAGCGGCTGAAGCCCGGCTATCGCGCGCTGTTCCACGGGCCGCCCGGCACCGGCAAGACGCTCACCGCCATGCTGCTCGGAAAGCACACCGGCAAGGACGTGTTCCGCATCGACCTGTCGCGCGTGGTGTCGAAATACATCGGCGAGACGGAGAAGAACCTCTCGCGCCTGTTCGACAAGGCCGAGCACAAGGACTGGATCCTGTTCTTCGACGAGGCCGACGCGCTGTTCGGCAAGCGCACCGACATCCGCGACGCGCACGACAAATACGCCAACCAGGAGGTCGCCTATCTGCTGCAGCGGATCGAGGGCTATAACGGCCTCGTCATCCTCGCCTCCAACCAGCGCGCCAATATCGACGACGCCTTCGTGCGCCGCCTGCAGACCATCACCCCGTTCCCGATGCCGCGCCCCAGCGAGCGGCTGGAGCTCTGGCGCAAGACCTTCCCGCCGCAGATCGCCGTCGCCGACGACGTCGACTGGCGCACCATCGCGACCCGGCACGAGCTGACCGGCGCCGGCATCCTCAACGTGACGCATTTCTGCGCCATCGACCTGCTCGCGAAGAACACGATGCAGCTGGACCTGAAGAGCCTGGAAGCGGCGATCCAGCGCGAATACGTCAAGGAAGGCAAGGTCATCTAAGCGCGCGGCATCTTCAGCGCTTTTTAACCATGCCGCGCCAACACTGGCGCCATGTCCGCCAAGCTCGCCGCTGCCGCCGTCCCGCTTTTCCTGCTCGCGCTCGCGGGCTGTGCCGCCCCCGTGGCCGAGCCCTTGCCGGCGCCGACCGTGCTCGACATCCCGACGGCCTACACCGCCAAGGTGCCCGGCCGCTGGGCGCTCGCCGTGGCCAGCCCGTCGCTCAACGCCCAGGTCGCCGCGCCCGGCTTCGCCTGTGGCGGCATGGTGTTTCCGGTCGATCTGGACCTTCAATTCCACCGCTATCTGGAGCAGGGCTTCCGCCAGGTGGCCGACGACGTCACGCCGGTCGACCATCCCTTGACCCGCGAGGAGCTGCGCGTCGCCGGCTTCTCCGGCCAGATCATCGTGCACGACGCGGTTCTGGCGCCCGATGTCAGCTTCCAGCAGGACGGCATTCACGCGCTGGTGGATTCGAATCTGCGGCTCTCCGCGATCGTCGATGCCGGTACCTATCACCGCGTCTCGACCGCGAACGGCATCTCGCATGCCGACGTGGGATTGATCTGCCAGCATGGCTCGAATGCGCTGGCGCTCGCCGCCGACAATGCGATGCAGCAGGTCGCGATCGACGCGGCCGCAGCGTTCGACGCCTCGGCGGATATTCGTTTGGCCGCTTCTCGCTAGTCCGCAGCGACCGGCGGGCCGCCGCCGCTGACCGCGCGCTTGGCCATCCACACCACCGCGATCATCGCGATCGACAGCCAGCCCGACAGCCAGAACAGATCGTCCGACGCCAGCAGATAGGCCTGGCCCGCCATCGTGCGCGCCAAAAGCGTGTAGGCCTGCGGATCGCTGAAACCCAAGGCGTGCAGATGCGCCATCGCGGCCTGGAAGTTCTGATTGAACAGATTCATCAGGTCCGCGAGGTTGCTCTGGTGATGCGCCTCGCGCCGGTCCCACAGCGTGGTGGTGATCGAGGCCGCGAAGCCGCCCGCCGTGATGCGCGTGAAGTTCGAGATGCCCGACGCGCTCGGAATCTTCTCCGGCGGTATGCCCTGCAGCGAGATCGTCAGCATCGACACGAAGAAGGTGCTCATGGCTATGCCCTGAACCAACAGCGGCATCACGTAGTCCCAGAATCCGGCATCGGCCGTATAGCCGGCGCGCATGAAGTATGAGACCGCGAAGGCCGCGAAGGCGATGGTCCCCATGATCCGCGCGTCGAGGCGCGACATGAACCGCGCCGCAATGGGCGTCAGCAGCACCGCCACCACGCCGCTCGGCGCCGCCACCAGGCCGGCCCAGGTGGCGGTGTAGCCGAGGTTGATCTGCATCCACAGCGGCAGCAGCAGCACATTGGCGAAGAACACCGCATAGCCCAGGCAGAACGCCAACGTGCCCAGCGCGAAGTTGCGATTGCGGAACAGCGACAGGTCCACGACGGGATGCGTCTCGGTCGCCTCCCAGATCACCCACACCGCGAAGGCGATGACCGCGACGATCGCCTCGACCACGATGGTCGTGGACGCGAACCAGTCGGCGTCCTTGCCGGTATCGAGCATGATCTGCAGCGATCCGACCCATATCACCAGAAGACCGAGGCCCACCGTGTCGATCGGCAGCTTGCGCGTCGGCGTCTCGCGATCCTTGAGGTTGCTCCAGCACAGGAAGGCCGCGACCAGGCCCACCGGCACGTTGATCAGGAAGATCCAGCCCCAGTGGATGTTGTCGGAGATATAGCCGCCCAGGATCGGCCCCAGGATCGGCGCGACGAGCGTGGTGATCGACCAGATGCCCAGCGCCGTGCCGCGCTTCTCGGGCGCGAAGATCGAGATCAGCAGCGCTTGCGAGCCTGGGATCATCGGCCCCGACACAGCGCCCTGCAGGATGCGGAAGAAGATCAGCGTGTTCAGGCTCCACGCGATGCCGCACAGGAACGACGCGGCGGTGAAGGCGAGGACGGCGAGCACGAAGACGCGCACCACGCCATAGCGTCCCATCAGCCAGCCGGTCAGCGGCACCGCGACGCCGTTCGCGACGGCGAAGGAGGTGATGACCCAGGTGCCCTGGTCGGTGGAGGCGCCGAGATTACCGGCAATCGTAGGCAGCGAAACATTGGCGATGGTGCTGTCGAGCACTTGCATGAAGGTGCCGAGCGCCAGCGCCACCGCGGTGATCGCGAGCTGCCCGCCTTTCAGCGGCTCCGGCGCGGCGTACCCCGCGGCGCTCATGGGTTCAGGCCCCGTTCTGGCGCAGGATGCGCTCGATCAGCGCGTCGAGCTGCGGCCCGCCGCCGTCATTGGCCACACCTTGCATGTTGCGCGCCGGCGTCGTCGAACCCATCGCCGAGCCGCTGGTGTCCGAGATGTCGACGCTGACGTCCACCGAAAGCCCGACGCGCAGCGGATGGTCGCGCAGCTCCTTGGGGTCGAGCGCGATGCGCACCGGCACGCGCTGCACGATCTTGATCCAGTTGCCCGAGGCGTTCTGCGGCGGCAGCAGCGCGAAGGCGCTGCCCGAGCCCGCGCCCAGGCCCTGCACATGGCCGTGATAGGTCACGCTGCCGCCATAGAGGTCGGCGGTGACGGTCACCTTCTGGCCGATGCGCATGTCGGAGAGCTGGCCTTCCTTGAAGTTGGCGTCGATCCACACATCCTGCAGCGGCACGACGGCCATCAGCGGCGTGCCGGGCGCGACCTGCTGCAGCAGCTGTGCCGAGCGTTGCGCGATCACGCCATCCACCGGCGCATAGAGCTTCATGTGGCCGAGCACGATCGCCGCCTGGCGCAGCTTCGCGATGGCCGCCAGCACGTCGGGATTGGTCGCGACGCGCGTATTGCTCACCGAGGCCTGCGCCTGCGCCAGATCGCTCTGCGCCACAGCGACATTGGCGCGCGCCGACGTCAGCGTGTCGCGCGCATGATTGAGCTCCTCCGCCGACACCGCCTGGCCGGCGCTGGCGCGGCGGCGATAGTCGCTTTCGGCCGTCGCCACCGCGACGCGCGCGGCATCGAGCTGGGCGCGGCCCTGGTCGACCTTGGAGAAGTTCATCCGCACCGACCGCACGACGCGTGCCAGATCGGCCTCCGCCGCGTCCAACGCCACCTTGGCGGTCACCGGATCGAGTTCGACCAGCAGCTGTCCGCGCCGCACCGCCTGGGTGTTGTCGGCATGCAGCGCCAGGATGGTGCCCGGCTCGCGGCTGGTGATCGCGACGATGTCGCCGCCGACATAGGCGTCGTCGGTGCCCTCGAAATGCGCCGCGTAGAGGAAATAATAGAGCGCATAGGCGATGGCGACGACCACCACGCCGATGGCGAGGCCGATCAGCAGACGGCGGCGCGGATTGGGGCGATGGTGCCCGACGGGTGTTGCGTCACTCATGGTCTTTTCCTGAAGGAGGAGTATCGGGCTTGAAACCGCCGCCGATCGCCATCAACAGCGTCACGCGGGCGGAAATCGTGTCGGCGGCCAGCGCCGCGCTCTGCTGGCGCGTCTGCAACAAGAGACTTTCAGCATCCAGTGTCGTCTGCTGCGGCGAAAGGCCGGAGCGATAGCGCTCGCGCGCCAGATCGAAGCTGGATTGCGCGTCGGCCAGCGCGGTCTTCTGGTCGCCGGCCTGTGCTTCCAGGCTCTCGAGGTCGGTCAGCGCGTCGGCGGTCTGCTTCACTGCCGTCACCACCGCCTCGTTGTAATCCGCCACCGCCGCGTCGAGCTGCGCGGTCGCGCCGGCGTAGTTGGCATCGAGCGTGCCGGCATCGAAGATCGGCAGGTGGATCGCCGCGCCCGCGCCGTATTGCGACGACGACAGCGAGAACAGATTGTTGAACCCGATCGCCGCCGTCCCGGCGAGCGCGACCAGGTTGATGTCGGGGTAATATGCCTTGCGCGCGATCTCGCGCCCCTGGAACGCTGTCTCGATCCGCGCCTGGGCCGCCGCGATGTCGGCGCGCCGCGCCAGAAGATCGGCGGGCAGGGAATCCGGAAGCGTCAGCGCGGTCGCGTTCAGCGCCGGCCGCTTGATGTCATAGGCATCGGCGCCGCGTCCCATCAGGCCCGCGATCTCATGCACCGCCATATCGCGCGCCGCCGCCGCCCGCGTGACATCTTCGCGCGCAAGCGCAAGCAACGCGCTCGCCTGTTTCTCCGACGCCGTCGTGTCGAGCCCAGCCTTCACGCGGCCATGCGTCAGCGAGAAGATGCTCTGGCGCTGCGCCACCGTCTCCTGCGCCACGTCGAGCAGCACATAGGCGCGCCACAGCCCGGCATAGGCCTGCGTCACCGCGCCGGCCAGCATCAGCCGCGCCGCCGTCGCATCGAGCTCCGCCGCATGCTGGCTCGCCCGCGCGCGCGCGATCTGCGAATCCAGCTTGCCGAAGAAATCGAGATTCCAGCTGAGGTTGGCGCCCTCCGTGCCGAACCACTGCCAGGTGCCGCCGAAGGGCGGCGGGATGATGTAGTTCTTGGAAAAGCGCTGGCGCACGTCCTGCGCATCGAACGTCACCTGCGGATAGGTCGCTGCGCGTGCCGCCGAGACCTCCGATTGCGCCGCGCGCACCCGCGCCAGCGCGGCGGCGAGCGACGGATTGCCCTTCAGGGCCTGATCGACCAGGCCGTTGAGTTGCATATCGTCGAGCGCCGTCCACCAGGTGTCGGCGACGACCGGCGCGGGCAGGGTACCGAGCCCCAGCCCCTCGCCTTTCAGCGCGACCTCGCTCGGCGTCGTCGAGGGTGTCGACACGCAGCCGGCGGCGAGCGCACTCGCCAGCATCAGCACAGCCAGCCGCTTCATGCCGCCTCGTCCTGTGCGATGGGGGTCTTTTCCATCTTGTTGAGGAGCCGCGTCAGCAGCTCGATCAGCTTCTCGGCTTCGGCCGCGCTGAAATCCTCCAGCAACTCGTTCCAGAAATTCAGCGTCGAGGGCGTCAGCGCCTTGGTAACGGCCTTGCCCTCCGCCGTCATCGCCAGGTGCACGACGCGGCGGTCGGTGGTGGAGCGCTTGCGCGCCACGAAGCCGCGCTTCTCGAGCTGGTCGACCAGCCGCGTGATCGCGCCGCTGTCGTAGCTCATATGCCGCGCGATGTCGGCACAGGTATCGGCCAGCCCGTCGCGCAGACACATCAGGATCACCCAATGGGTGAAGGTCAGATCCTTGTCGGCGAAACGCGCCTCGGCGCGCGGGAGCATCAGGTTGGTCAACCGCCGCAACAGGCACCCGATGGAGCGCTGCGCACTGTAGGTGTCGGCGGAATAGAAAGGCTTGGCCATAGGCTGCTCGCTCAGTGACTGCATAAACAATGACTGCATAGGCAGTAATTGTCAATGCCGCGGTCCAGTCCCGAACAGTGACAGGCGGTCGCAAGGCTGTTTAGAATAACCGGTATGCCCACGCAGATGGGCTCAGGGAGACGCCCATGCCCAGCATCACCGCGCGCGACGAGAAGACCGGCCGCAAATTCACGCTCGACGATCCCGACGACCTGAAGTCCGGGGAGCCGGTGACTTTCATTCTCAGCCTGCATGGCGGCGGCTCGGTCGGCGCCTGGCAGCACGCCTATTTCCCGATCAGCGACGTCAAGGAGAAATATCGCCTCGTCATCGCCACGCCCTCCGCCGCCACGAAAGTGCCGGCGCGCCGCTGGGTCGGCGAGGCCGACGACGAACATCTGCGCGCGATCGTCGAGACAGTGTTCGCCAAATACAACGTCGAACGTTTCTGGCTCGCCGGACACAGCCAGGGCGGCATGACCTCGCGCCGCCTGCTCGCCACCGATCCGTTCTTCCAGCGCCGCGTCGACGGCTTCCTCAGCCTCTCCGGCGGCCGCATCGGGCCGGCGGAGCGTGCGCCGGGCTTCTCCGTGCCGCTGCCGCCGGGCCAGAAGCTGAACTTCCCCGCCATGCCGCCGCTGCCCGACATCACCGCGCCGATCTCGCACATCTTCGCCGTCGGCGAGCATGAGATCGCGAGCCTCCCCGCCACCTCGCCGCTCGCGGCCGGCCCGCGCGAGCGCCGTCCCGACATCGTCGACAGCGAAGGCGGCAAGATCCACGACACGACGCGCGAGAGCTATTCGACCAAGGGCTGGGGCCTGAAGCCGGGACCGGGCCGCGCCGAGGTCTTCGTCTATCCCGCGGACGGCCGCGTCGTCGCCGACGTGGTGCGCATCGACAAGGGCCACACCGAAGGCCTCGAGCCCAAGGTCACGGAAGAACTGGTGCGGATGATGGTGAGCGCGCCGGGTGGGACGGCGCGGAGCGCTGCGCTGTAAGTTCAAAACAACGTTGTCATCCCGGGCGAGCGCAGCGAGACCCGGGACCCATTGAGCCGCTTGCACGATGGGTCCCGGCCCTGCGCGATGCTGACGCATCGCTTGGCCGGGATGACAAGTTTGCATCATGTCGGATAAGCGTGCCGCCCCATCGGGTCGCGGCGGCGGTCGACGACCTCGCGCACGATGGGGCCGATGATCTTCTCGATCAGCGTCTTGACGTCCATGGTCTGGAAGCCCAGCCAGCCGCCCGACGTGATTTCATGCCAGAACGCGCGGAGCAGGCCCGTCAGCGACCACGCATAAAACGCGATCAGCAGCAGCCACGGCAGGAAGACGGCGAGCGCCGTCGTCACGTCCTTGGCCCAGAAGAACGGCTGCAGGCCCAGCAGATACAGCACGCCATAGATCGCGCCCGCCGCCAGGAAATACGCCGGCGCCGTCAGGTAGAAAAGCCACAGATTGCGCGCCACCTGGAAGATCATGTTGCGGACGTAGAGGTCCAGGAACCACTGCCGCGCCGCCAGCCAGTGCAGGTTCAGGAACCAGATGTTCGCGTCGCCCTCGATGGCCGTCAGGTCCGACGTACGATCGTTGAGCACGCCGGCGAAAGCGCCCGAGGCCGATTTGTACTGGTTGAGCAGCCGGCCGAAATAGGTCTGCACGAAGTGGTTGAAATGCTGCCCGTTGTTGCGCGTCGCGATGGTGTAGAACAGCTTGAGCAGCGCCATGAGGCCCGCGAAACCGAGCAAGAGCGCGCCGTCCACCGCATAGGCGGCGGGCGGGTTCTTCGCCAGCATCTGCATCGCCGCGCCCGCCGCGAACGGGAAGATCAGCACCAGCGCCGTCAGGATCGCGATCAGCTTCAGCACGTTGCGGCTGATGTTCCGGTTGATGCGCCGCGTGACGTAGAAGAAGACGAGATCGACGTCCTTCAGGATGCGGATGATCAGCGCTTCTTCCGAATCCTCGTAGAGGAAGACGGGGCTGACGTTCTGCCCCATCGGCGTCTCGTAATACTGCTTGGCCGATTCCAGATTGCGCTTGGCGTCGTCGAGCGACAGCGAGCCCGCCTGCGCATCGACCGCCTGGTTGGCGTTGGCAGAGCGGAAGATGAAGCCTTGCCGCCGCACCATGCGCCGCACGGCCGCCGGCACCTCGCCCAACATCGCTTCGGCGAGCGACTTGAAGCCGATCGCCTGCGCCATGGCGGTGTAGGGCACCGCGCTGCCGCTCGCGCGCGCGCCGGCCCTGGCCTCGCCGCGCGCCAGCCGCCCGGCGCGCCGCAGATTGCGCGTGAACAGCCGCAGCACCGAACGCGCCGACAGCGCGATCAGCACCACGCCGATCAAAATGCCGACGAAGACAAGCGAACCGAAAAGCGGGTTGGACATATGCCCCTCCAAACGCCGGGACATGAGACCCGCCCGGCCTCTGCCGTTTAAATGGGTATGAGGGGGGCATCCGGCCACTCCGGCGCCGCAAGGCGGCCATGCCCGGCGCGCCTAGCCGGTTCGCACGAAATCCATGATCCAGTTGATTTCCCAGCTCTTTCCGCCGTCGGGCGAAAACGCCTGTTCCCAGTGGCAGGACGCCGGCGTGATCTGCGACCACGCGAACCGCACCTTGATCGGCTTGCCCTCGAACGTCTCGTCCGCGAGGAAGGTGCCAAGGCCGTCTTCGAAGCGCCCCACCATCGGCGGATCGACCGGGCCGTGTGGCATGCGCCCGTCGAACCAATAGATCGCCCAGGCGTCCGTCTTGGCGTCATAGGTGCGCAGCGCCGCGGCGCGATAGCGCCCCTCAGGCTTGTCGAACACGGTGTCGTCGACATTGCCCGCGCCGTCCATCACGGGGCGCACCGCCAGCGTGCCGTCGAATTCGATCCACTCCGTCGATCCGGCCAGCCGCTTCTTCAGCTGGCGATGTTTTCCGTTCCAGCTTCCGAACAAAAATCGAAATCGTGCACGCTCATGAGCCACCTCCGGATGTGCAAAGACCGTATCAGGCGCGATGACAGGAACTTGTCAGCAGCCGATGGAGTCCGAAACCGGCCAGCGCGCGGCGCTATCGCGTGTCATCCCTGCGACGACGAAACAGGAGAGACCGATGGCCGCCATTCGCAAGACCATGGACTTGAACATCCCCGCGCAGACGGCGTGGAACGCGCTCGCCGATTTCCAGAACGTGCATGTTCGTCTGGCGCCGGGTTTTCTCACCGGCAGCGTGCCCGACGGCGAGAACGTCCGCGTCGTCTCCTTCGCCAACGGCACGACGGCGCGCGAGACCCTGGTCGCGAAGGACGAGGTGCTGCGCCGCTTGGCTTACACGATCGTCAGCGATCGCATGACGCATCACAACGCCTCCGCCGAGATCCTCGCCGACGGCCCGGCGCGCTGCCGCTTCGTCTGGACCACCGACGTCCTGCCCGACACGCTCGCGCCCTATATCGACGCCCAGATGGAAGCGGGCGCCCAGGCGATGAAGGCAGCGCTTGAGCGCCCCCAAGCCCTCGAAAGCTGCCCTTAAGCAAGCCTCTACACCCCTGACGCGCGGCCCAAAAACCGGCTAGCCTTCCTGCCTGCGCCGCCAAGAGCGCGCCGATTCCAGGGGGATAGGATGCTTCGTCGCGTATCGTTCGGCCTTGCCGCTACCGCCATCGTGCTCGCGCTCGCCGCTTGCAACCAGCAGCCGGCCTCCAAGCCGGCGCCGCAACAGCAGCAGGCGCAGAACACCGCCACGCCCGCGCCCAAGCCGGCCGCCGCCGCCGCGCCCGCCGCCGACGCGAACGTCACCACCGACCCGATGCAGCGCCTGCAGACCGCGGCGAACATCGATGGCGACCGCATCATCCACGCCGACGCCACGCCCGGCGACTGGCTCAGCCACGGCCGCACCTATTCCGAGCAGCGCTATTCGCCGCTCAAGGACATCAACGGCGACACCGTGAAGAAGCTCGGCGTCGCCTGGGAATTCCGCACCAACACGGTGCGCGGCCTCGAAGCCACGCCCATCGTCTCCGACGGCATCATGTTCGTCACCGGCTCGTGGTCGAAGGTCTGGGCGCTCGACGCCAAGACCGGACGCCAGCTCTGGTTCTACGACCCCGAAGTGCCCGGCAAGTGGGCGCGCTATGCCTGCTGCGACGTGGTCAATCGCGGCGTCGCGGTGTGGAAGGGCGCGGTCTATGTCGGCACGCTCGACGGGCGCCTTGTGAAGCTCGACGCCAAGACCGGCAAGCCCGTCTGGGACATCAACACCATCGACCGCTCGCGCCCCTACACCATCACCGGCGCGCCGCGCGTGGTGAAGGGCATGGTGCTGATCGGCAATGGCGGCGCCGAATACGGCGTGCGCGGCTATCTCACCGCCTATGACGCGCAGACCGGCAAGCAGCTGTGGCGCTTCTATGTCGTGCCCGGCAACCCTGCCCAGCCGCCCGAGAACAAGGCGATGGCGGACGCGATGAAGACCTGGTCCACCGGCGGCACGCAGAACAAGTGGTGGGAGCAGGGCGGCGGCGGCACGCCGTGGGATTCGATGGCCTACGATCCCGATCTCGACCTGATCTATCTGGGCACCGGCAACGGCGCCTCGTGGAACCGCAACCTGCGCTCGCCCGGCGGTGGCGACAATCTGTACCTGTCGTCCATCGTGGCGCTGAAGCCCGAGACCGGCGAACTCGTCTGGTACTACCAGACGACGCCTGGCGACGATTGGGACTACACCGCGACCCAGCACATCATTCTTGCCGACATCACCATCGACGGCGTGGTGCGCAAGGTACTGATGCAGGCGCCGAAGAACGGCTTCTTCTATGTGATCGACCGCACCGACGGAAAGCTGATCTCGGCCACGGCCTACACCACGATCACCTGGGCCAAGGGCGTCGACATGAAGACCGGCAAGCCCATCGAGAATCCCGGCGTGCGCTATGCCAAGAACCCGTCGGTCCTGATCCCCGGTCCCGTCGGCGCGCACAACTGGCAGCCGATGGCGTTCAATCCCGACACCGGCCTCGTCTACCTGCCGGTGATCGACGGCAATTTCATCTACGCTCAGCAGAAGATGCTCGGCTATCACCCCGGCGCCTGGAACGTCAGCGACTTCGCGCAGCTCGGCCAGATGGTCCTTGCCGGCATCCAGAAAGGCCAGATCCCCGCGCCGGCCAAGGGCTATATCCGCGCCTGGGATCCGGTCGCCAAGAAGATGGTGTGGCAGGTCGAGATGTCGGGCGGCTGGAACAGCGGCATGCTGACGACGGCCGGCGGTCTCGTCTTCGGCGGCGGCTCGGACGGCATGTTCGCGGCCTATGATGCCAAGACCGGCAACAAGCTGTGGTCCATCGATCTCAAGACCGGCATGACGGCCGCGCCCATCACCTACACGGTCGACGGCGAGCAATATGTCGCCATCGCGGCGGCGTTCGGCGGCTCGGGCGGCCTCGGCGCGACCTCCGACCCCAACACGGCGCTGCAGAAATACCGCAACAACCAGGGCCGCATCTTCGCCTTCAAGATCGGCGGCACGCAGACGGTGCAGCCCATCTCGCCCGACTTCTCGGTCGACGTGCCCGAGCCGCCGCACGAGACCATCGATCCCAAGCTCGCCGGCAAGGGCTTCGCGCTGTTCCACAACAACTGTGCGGTGTGCCACGGCGTGCTGATGGCCTCGTCCGGCGAGGTGCCCGACCTGCGCCTGGTCAACCCGCAGATCTGGGGCCAGTACGACAACATCGTGCTCGACGGCGCGCTGGCCGATGGCGGCATGGCGTCGTTCAAGGACATCCTGTCGCCGGACGACGTGAAGGCGATCCGCGCCTACGCCCTCAGCCAGGCGCAGGCGCTGTATGCCCAGAAGCATCCGGCGGCGGCGACGCCGGCCGCTGCGGCGCCCGGGGGCAAGCCACCGACACGCCGCTGAGCCGTCACGACTTCGCCGCGATTGCCGGGCTCATTGGGCAAGTCTTGATCGGGGGATCGTCATGGCTCGAATCGTCGCCTTTTTGTTCGCGGGCTTGCTGTCGCTCGGCGCGGCGGCGGCCGACGACACGCCGCCCTGGGTCGCGGACCAGACGCTCGCCAACGACACCTATGCCGATTTCCACGCAAGCGGCATCCAGGCGATCGCGAACCGGCGCGACGCGCTCGAAGCGGCGCTCGCCCGTGCCCACGCTTCCTACGATGCGGCCGGTTCGAGCCGCCCCACGCGCTTCATCCTCACCGACGGCGACGGGCAGGCGATGCTCGGCGTGTTGGTGGCCGGCGCGGTCGACAAGAACGGTCCCGCCGTGAAGACCGTCGCCGTTCCCAACCCCTATCCGAAGATCGGCATGATCCTGGGCAGCTATTACAACGAGATCCACCAGCCCGAAGACGCGCTGCGCGTCCTGGACGCCGGGATCGCCGCCGACAAGCTGCTGATCATCCCGGGCGACGCAGCGCCGATCCTGGAAGGTGAGCGTGCCCTCACCCTCGACAAGCTCAAGCGCTTCGACGATGCGCTCGCGGGCATCGACAATGCGGTTAAGCAGCCGGGGCTGGCGCCGCCGGTCAAGGCCCATCTGCTGCGCATCCGCGGCTTCACCCTGACCGAGATGAGCCGGCTGGACGACGCGGAGAAGGCCTACAACGACTCGCTGGCGCTCGAACCCGGCAACCCGACGGCGCTGGGCGAGCTGCAATACATCGCCAAGCTGCGCGGCGGCGCGCCGGCCGCGCCCGGCGCCCTCAAGCCGCTGGCCCAGCCGCACAATTAGCCTTCCTTGCCCGCGGCCCGGCCAGCCTTTACAAGGCGCGCTCCGACCCCTTTCGAGCGCATCATGGCAGACGGCAAGCAATCCCGGCCCAAGGCCCGCACCGTGCGCGGTTTCCGCGACCGCGCCGCGGGCGAGCTCGCGGCCGAGCGGGCGATGCTCGACACCATCCGCCGCACCTATGAATCCTACGGCTTCGAGGCGCTGGAGACGCCCTTCGTCGAATACACCGACGCGCTCGGCAAGTTCCTGCCCGATGTCGACCGCCCCAATGCCGGCGTGTTCTCGTTCCGCGACGAGGACGAGCAGTGGGTCTCCCTGCGTTACGACCTGACGGCGCCCTTGGCGCGCTATGTCGCCGAGAACCAGCAATTCCTGCCGCGTCCGTTCCGCCGCTACCAGATCGGCACGGTCTTCCGCAACGACAAGCCGGGCCCGGGGCGCTACCGCGAGTTCATCCAGTGCGACATCGACACGGTCGGCACCGGATCGCCGTCCGCCGACGCCGAGATGGTGATGCTGTTCGCCGACACCCTCGAAGCGTTGGGCCTCGCGCGCGGCGACTACGCGATCAAGGTGAACAGCCGCAAGCTGCTCGACGGCGTACTCGAAGCCAGCGGCGTCACGCTCGATGATCGCGAGCGCCGCGGCATCGTGCTGCGCGCGATGGACAAGCTCGACCGTCTCGGCCCGCGCGGCGTCGCCGAACTGCTCGGCGCCGGCCGCAAGGACGAATCCGGCGACTTCACCAAGGGTGCGGAGCTTGCGCCGGAGCAGATCGAGCGCATCGTCTCGTTCATGGCGCCGAACGCCGCCCCGGACGACCTCGACGGCCAGCTCGCGATCATCGCGCGTGCGGTGGAAGGCAGCGAGACCGGCAAATCCGGCGTCGACGACGTCACCGCGATCATGAAGATCGTCACGGCCTGCGGCTATGATGCGACGCGCTGCCATCTCGATACCGGCATCGTGCGCGGTCTCGACTATTACACCGGCGCCGTCTTCGAGGCGCAGCTCACCTTCCCGGTGCAGAACGAGAAGGGCCAGACGGTGGTGTTCGGCTCGGTCGGCGGCGGCGGCCGTTACGACGATCTCGTTGCGCGCTTCACCGGCCAGAAGACCCCGGCGGTCGGCTTCTCCATCGGCGTCAGCCGCCTCGCCACCGCGCTCCAGATGCGCAAGTCGGCGGTGGTCGAAAGCGTGCCGCTGGTCGTCGTCACCGTGTTCGACAAGAACAACGCCGCGCCCGCTTTCGCCATGGTGCGCGCGCTGCGCGCCGCAAAGATTCGCGCCGAGGCCTATGTCGGCACCGGCAAGCTCGGCGATCAGTTCAAATATGCCGACAAGCGCGGCGCCGCGCTGGCGATCATCGAAGGCCCCGACGAAGCGGCGCAGGGCCAGGTGAAGATCAAGGACCTCGCCTTGGGCGCCGAACTCGCCAAATCGGTCGAAAGCCGCGCCGACTGGATCGGCAACCGCCAGGCCGAAGTCACGGTCGACCGCGCGAACCTCGTTTCCGAGGTCCAAAAGCTCATCGCCCGATGACCGCTTTTCCCTATTACGAGACGCCGGACATCGCCGCGCTGAACGACCAGGCGGTGATCCTGCTCAAGAGCTTCGCGGCGCGCGGCTATGCGCGGCACGAGCCCGCGATCCTGCAGCCCGCCGATATCTTCCTCGACCGCTCGGGCGAGGAGATCCGCCGCCGCACCTTCACGCTCACCGATCCGTGGGGCCGCGAGCTGTGCCTGCGCCCCGATCTCACAATCCCGATCTGCAAGCACGCCGTCGAGACGCACGCCAAGATGCCGGCGCGGCTCTGCTACAATGGTCTGGTCTTCCGCCATCAGCCGAACGCGCCCGACCGCCCGACCCAATCCTGGCAGGCCGGCGCCGAGCTTCTCGGCCTCGCCGGCACCGCGGCTGGTGACGTCGAGATCGCGACCCTTGCCATCGAGGCGTTGCGCGCGGTCGGCCTCAAGGACTTCGACGTGAAGGTCGGCGACCTTGCGCTGTTCGGCGCCCTGGTCGACGCGCTCGACGTGCCGCCGCAATGGCGCGCCCGCCTGAAGCGCCATTTCTGGCGCGCCGGCTATTTCGAGCAGCTGCTGAAGCGTCTCACCGGCGGCACCTCCACCGACATGCGCCGCCTGCTCGCCTCGCTGCGCGGTCTGTCGGATCGGGAGACCCGCGAGACCATCGAAGGCCTGATGGACATGGTCGCCGACGCGCCGCAGGGCCTGCGCACCCGCGAGGAGATCGTCGAGCGCCTGATGGAGCAGGCGGCCGACGAGGCGGCGCTGCACCTCGACCCCAAGACCGTGCAGGTGATCACCGGCCTGCTCGACGTCTCCGGCGCGGCGCGCTGGGCCATGGAAGAAATCCGTACACAGACGAAATCCGCCGGCATCGACCTGGAGGCAGAGCTGGCGCGCATGGAGGCGCGTCTGGATGCGCTGGAAGCGCTCGGCATCGACCCCGCGCGCATCACCTTCGCCACCCATTTCGGCCGCAACATGGAGTACTATACCGGCTTCGTGTTCGAGCTGTGGTCGCAGGGTGCGGACGGCGCGATCGAGATCGCGGGCGGCGGCCGCTACGACACGCTATTGGAGGCCATCGGTGCGCCGCCGCCGTCGCCGGCCGCCGGCTTCGCCATCCATACCGACCGGCTGCTGGCCGCGCGGCGCTTCGCGGGAGTGGTGTGATGGCCGCGCTGACGCTCGCCGTGCCGTCCAAGGGCCGCCTGCAGGAGCAGGTCTATGCCTACTTCGCCGATGCCGGCGCCAACCTGAAGCAGACCAGCGGCGCGCGCGGCTATCGCGCCACGCTCGGCGGCTTCGCCGATGTCGAGGTGATGCTGCTCTCGGCCTCGGAGATCGCCGCCTCGCTGATCGCGGGCGACGTGCATCTGGGCGTCACCGGCGAGGATCTCTTGCGCGAGCAGGCGCCGGAGCTGACGGGCCGCATCCATCTGATCAAGCCGCTCGGCTTCGGTTTCGCCAACGTCGTGGTCGCGGTGCCGCAATACTGGATCGACGTGTCCACCATGGCCGATCTCGACGACGTCTGCGCCGCCTTCGCGCACAAGCACCGGCGCCGCTTGCGCGTCGCGACGAAATACTTGCAGCTCACGCGCGACTACTTCGCGCGCATGGGCATCTCGGACTACCGCATCGTGGAAAGCGCCGGCGCCACCGAAGGCGCGCCCGCCGCCGGCACGGCGGAAGCCATCGTCGACATCACCACGACCGGCGCGACGCTTTCCGCCAACGGCCTCAAGATCCTGGAAGACGGCACCATCCTGGAAAGCCAGGCGCAGCTCGCCGCCGCGGTCGGCGCCGACTGGACGCCGCAGGCGCGCGCCACCGTCGAAGCACTGCTCGGCCGCCTGCATGCGCGCGACCGCGCCAAGACCTCGCAGATGCTGCGCGTGCGCCTCGACAAGAATGCCGATGACGTGCTCGCGGTCCTGGCACGCGAGGCCGACGCCTCGGTTCTGTCGCGCGCCGCGGACGGCTCGGGCGAGGTCTCGATCCTCGTGCCGCGCCCGCGCCTGATGGATGCGGTGAACGCGCTGCGCGCCGCGGGCTGCGACGCGCCCGCGACGACGCATGACGCCGACTACGTGTTCGACACCAGGAATCCGCTCTACGCGGCGCTGGCGTCGGCGCTCGGCTAGCGCGGGAACATTCCGAGCAGCCACAGCACCAGGATGATGATCAGGATCGTGCCGACGATCCCGAGGCCGCCGCCATAGCCGTAACGGCTGTAGCCGAAGCCGCCGCCGCCGATGAGAAGAATGAGCAGGATGATGATGAGAAGGGTCACGGTGTAATTCCCCCGCTGTTTGCGGGAAGGTAATGTCGCCGCGCGGCGAAAGTTCCCCTTCAGGCCAGCGCCGCCGCCAGCCGCTGGGCGTCGTCCGCCGTGTGATAGATGCCGAGCCCGATTCGCAAGCTGTCGCCGCGGTGGTCCGCGATGATGCCCTGCGCCGCCAGCTTCTCGACGATCGCGCCCGCGCGCGCCGTGCGGAACGCGAGGAAACGCCCGCGCCGCGCCGCCTGCGGCACGATCAGCGTCGCGCGCGAAACGTCCGCCGACCGGCTGGCATCGAGGAATGTCTCCTCGATTCCGCGCACATGCGCCAGCATCGCCGCGGGCGTCCAGCCCTCGCGCGCCAGCCAGTCCTGTACCGCATTGAAACGATAGAGCGCGCTGACGTCGAACGTCGCGCCCAGGAAACGGCTGCCGTCGGCCGCATAGGGCACGCCGCGCGCACCGCCCTCCAGCGCCGCGAATCCCGCGTACCACCCGGTGTCGCGCGGCCGCGCGCCATAAGCCGGCGGCGCATGCAGGAAACAGGCGCCTTCGCCCGCCATGGCATATTTGTATCCGCCCGCGAGATAGAACGCCCGCGCCGCAACCGCGCTGAAATCCACCGGCACCGCCATGAAGGCGTGATAGCCGTCGACGACGACGAACGTCTGCGCCTCGCGCACCGCGCCGGCCAACGCCGCCACGTCGCGCACTTCATATCCGCTGTCGAAGAACACCTGGCTGAAGAATACGAGGTCCCAGCCGCCCTTCGCCGCCTCGGCCGCGAAGCGCGCCTCGAAGGTGTCGAACGGCGCGGTCGGCACGCGCACCACCTCCGCCCCGCCGTCTTCCTCCAGCCGCGCCATCTGGCGGGCAAAGCTCATGAACTCCGATCCCGTCGTCAGCACGCGCGGCCGCGGCGGCAGACATGACAGGATGCGCATCACGAACCCATGTGTGTTCGGCCCGAACGCAAGCGTGCTGGGATCGGGCAGCGACAGCTGCCGGGAAATATGCCCCTGTGCCGCCGGGATCGTGTGTTCGAACACGTGCTCCCATTTGCGATCGAGCAGCCGCGCCGCGTCGTCCCACGCCGCAACTTGTGCGTCGAACGAGACGTCCGGCCAGGGATGATGGCTGTGCGCCGCCACGTGCAGCGGCGCGCCGGCGCGGCCTACGCTGCGCGCGAAGCCGTTCACTGGGGCGGCTTTCTCATTGGGGCGATTGGGGCCCCGCCTTGATATCGGGATCGTTCAGATGCTCCGCCTTCCAGCGCATCATCTCCCAGATGCGGGTGTGGCCCGAGGGGTGATCGTAGAAGATGATCTCCTCCATCGGCGACGGATTGAGCTTCCTGTAGTTCGACAGCTTCAGCACCACGGTCGCGAAGGCGTCGGGCTTGCGCACTGCGTTGATGCCGAACATGTCGGCCTGGATCTCCAGCGTCCGCGTGATCGTGTTCGTCACCGGCGTCCCCAGCAGCGCCACGATGGCGAGGACCGCGGCAAGCACCGGCAGGCCGGCCGGATCCTCGATCCGCCGCACGTCCCAATTGCCGCCGAACGCCGCCACCAGCACCTCGAACCCGATATTCACCAGCGCGAAGGCGAAGAACGCCGCGATGGTCGCGAGCGCCAGCCCGAACACCGTGTGATCGAGCACGTAATGCCCCATCTCGTGCCCGAGCACCGCCAGCACCTCGTCATGCGTGCCCTTGTGCAGCAGGTTGTCGTTCAGCGCGATGCGCGTCGTGCCCATGAAGCCCGCGACGTTCGCACTGATGCGATCGGACTGCTTGGACGCGTCGACCAGATAGACGTTCTTCGCCGGAATGCCGTTGGCGCGCGCCACCGACAGGATGTCGCTCTTGAGCTGGCTCTCCTGCAGCGGCGTGTAGGTGTTGGTCAGCGGATCGATCAGCACCGGCTCGGCGATGGTGATCGCCAGCCCGAACGCCGCGAACAGCACGGTGCCCCAGATCCACCATTGGCGCCCCGTGCGCCGGATCGCCCAGTACAAGATGGTCAGCCCGATCAACGCCATGATCAGGTTCACGCCGGTGAGCGTGAGGAATTCGAGGAACCAGCCGATGAAGGTCTGGTTCATCAGCCCATAGGCCTTCTCGCGGAAATAGTCCTCGTAGAGCGTCAGCGGAAAGCCGAGCGCCGTGGTGATCAGGACATACGGCCCGACATAGAGCGTCGCCCGCCAGAATTCCGAGCGCGTCTGCCGCTCGGCGATGTCGCGGATGCTCGCCGAGATGCGCGTGAAGAGGAGGAGCGCCGCGATGCCCAGCGCCCAGATCGTATCGACCAGCAACAGCCAGTACTTGCCCTCGAAATAGGCGTCGGAATTCGCCTTCGCCGCGCCGCCGATGCGCGCGAGATATGCGTTGGTCGCCTTCACCGGATCGAACGGCGGCGCCGGCGCCGCGAGCGGCGCGAGCGGCTGGCTCTGCACCACCGATGTCGGCGCGGTCGAAGGCACGGCCTGCGCCGCGGCGGGCCCCCCGAACAGCGTGAGCATGAGCCCGAACGCGGCGAGAAGCGAAAGCAATCTGGCCATGGAATCCTCCCAGGCACACCCTAGCAGAAGGTGCGCACCTTGCCAGTTTGGCGGGCGCGTTTTAGGCAGTCGGCATGAGCGATCGTCTTCCGCGCGTCATCCTGAGCCTGCCGAAGGACGACGGCCATCATCTCGCGTATGCGAGACGCGCCGGCCGGGTCCCCAAAAGCGGTCCGGGCGTGGTATGGCTCGGCGGCTTCAAGTCGGACATGACGGGCACCAAGGCGTGCGCGCTCGACGCGTGGGCGGAGGTGCACGATCACGCCTTCGTGCGCTTCGATTATTTCGGCCACGGCGTTTCGAGCGGCAATTTTCGCGAAGGCACGGTGACCCGCTGGCGGGACGATTGCCTCGCCGTGCTTGACCGCTTGACCGAGGGCCCGCAAATCCTGGTCGGCTCCAGCATGGGCGGCCATCTTGCCTTGTTGACGGCGCTTGCCCGGCCGGAGCGTGTCGCCGGCCTGCTGCTGATCGCGCCGGCCGCCGACTTCACCGAGGCGCTGCTCTGGAACACCTACCCGCAAGACGTGCAGCGCCGGATCATGGAGCAGGGCGAATATCTCTGGCCCTCGCTCTACGATCCCGACCCGTACCCGGTCACCCGCACGCTGATCGAGGATGGCCGCAAGCACTTGCTGCTCGATCGGCCGGTCCCGCTCGCCTGTCCGATCCGCATCCTGCAGGGCATGGCCGACCCGGATGTTCCGTGGGAACACGCGCTCAGGCTGATGGAGCGCCTCGGCCCCGACACGCAACTCACGCTGATCAAGGACGGCGATCACCGCCTGTCCAAGCCGCATGAGATCGCGGCGATCCTGCGTGTCCTCGAATCCATGTCGCCGGCGGAGCAATCGTGCTAACGCATCGCGCGATGAAGTCTCTCCGTTTCGCCCTTCTGTTCGCGCTCGCCGCAGCGCCCGCGGCCGCCGCACCGTCGCAATACGATGCCTGCATGGCGCAGGCGCAAAGCAATCCCGGCGGCGGCCTTATGATGGCGGGCAACTGGGCGAAGAAGGGCGGCGGCGCGCCGGCCGATCACTGCGCCGCGGTGGCGCTCGTCGGCCTTCATCGCTTTGGCGAGGCGGCGCAGAAGCTCGACGTGCTTGCCAAAAGCCCCTTCGCGTCCGACCCCGCGCGCCGCTCGGCGCTCTACGACCAGGCGGGCAATGCGTGGCTGCTGGGCGACCGTCCCGACGCGGCCATCGCATCGTTCACCGCCGCGCTCAACGCCGATCCGACCGATCCCGATCTCTTGGCCGACCGCGCCCGTGCGCTGGCGATGAAGAACAACTGGCCCAAGGCCGAGTCCGACCTGTCGATGGCCTTGATGGTGATGCCGGACCGCGCCGACCTCTACATCCTGCGCGGCAGCGCCCGTCACGCGATGGGCCGTATCCCGGACGCCCGCGCCGATATCGACCGGGCCTTGCGTCTCTCCCCCGGCAACGCCGACGCGCTGCTGGAGCGCGGCAACATGAAATTCGAATCCGGCGATGCTGCCGGCGCCCGTGCCGACTGGCAGCAGGCTGCGTCCTCCGCGCCGAACGGCCCCACCGCCCAGATTGCCCGCCAGCATCTTGCCGACAGCGCGCAGGGGCACTGAATCCCACCCTCCCTCAAGAGGAGGGAGTGCTTTCAAATTTATTTTCGTGAAATTCTGTTTCGTTGCGTGCGCTGCAACGTAGAAACTTATCCACGCCGCGGTGCGCGATTTTTCGCCGTATACGGACGATTTTGCGCGCGCGCCGCGTGGATAAGCCGGACTTATCCACGCCTTCAAAAAAAATCCCAGGTCCCCTTGAACCGAGTCGGTGCGAACACCAAATCTCCCATATCCCCACAGGTGTAAGCCAACCGGCGCGACGGAATTTTTCCGCCCGCGCGAAGGAGCATGTCATGCCTCAATCGAATTCCATCAACACATCCGGATCGCGCTCGCCGTCGCGCGCGGGAAGCGGCGCGCCCAGGCGCTTGAGCGCCCAGATCGCCATCGCCCGCACCAGCGCGGACTTGTCTTGCGCCAGACGCGCGGCCTCCGGCGCGAGCGACGCATCGCCCGAATTGCCGATGGCGATCAGCACATTGCGCACGAAGCGGTCGCGCCCGATACGCTTGACCGGCGACTTGCGAAACAGCGCGCGGAATGCCGCGTCGTCGAGCCGCGCCAGATCGCGCAGCGCCGGCGCCCTCAACGCGTCGCGCGCCGAAAGTTTCTGCTCGTGCCCGGCCTGCGCGAACTTGTTCCACGGACACACCGCCAAACAGTCGTCGCAGCCATAGATCCGGTTGCCGATGGCCTCGCGGAATTCGCGCGGGATATGTCCTTTATGCTCGATCGTCAGATACGAGATGCAGCGCCGTGCATCGAGCTGATACGGCGCCGGAAAGGCGCGCGTCGGGCAGGCGTCGAGACAACGCCGGCATTGCCCGCAGTGATCGCCCTCCGCCGCATCCGCATCCAATTCGAGCGTCGTGAAGATCGACGCCAGGAACAGCCAGGAGCCGAAGTCGCGGCTCACGAGGTTCGTATGCTTGCCTTGCCAGCCGATGCCGGCGCCTTGCGCGATCGGCTTTTCCATCACCGGGGCGGTATCGACGAACACTTTGACGTCGCACTTGAAATCCGTCGCGATGCCGCCCGCCAGCCGCTTGAGCTTGGCCTTGATGACGTCGTGATAGTCCTCGTTTTGCGCATAGACCGAGATCGCGCCGCGATCGCGCTCGCCCAGCACCGCCAGCGGATCGCGCTCCGGGCCATAATTGAGGCCGAGCACGATGACGCTCTTCGCATCGGGCCACAGCGTGCGCGGATCGGCGCGCCGGTCGGCATTGCGTTCCATCCAGTCCATCGTGCCGTGCCGGCCGTCGGCCAGGAAAAAGCCGAGCCGCTCCGGCGCCAGCGCCGGCGCCGCTGCCGGCGCAAAACGAACGGCGTCGAAGCCTTCGCTCCGCGCGCGTTCGCGGATCTGGTCAGAAATCGAGCTCGGCATAGCTTGCCGTCGGCGGCTGACCCGGCACCTTGTCGGCGAGCAGGGTGCGGAAAGAGGGTCGCGACTTGATCCGCCCGTACCATTCGGCCGTGTGCGGAAATTCCGTCCACGGCACTTCGCCGAAATAGTCGAGGCACGACAGATGCGCCGCCACCGCGAGGTCGCCGATATTGCAGTCCCGCGTCGCGAGATTGCCGTTGCGCTCCGCCGCCTCGCCCAGCGATTTGAGAACGGTGCGCAGGCTTTCGCGCCCGGCGCGGATCACGTTCATGTCCGGCGCCAGCCTTTGCGGCGCGCCGGTGTATTTCTGCGCCCCCTTCTCGAACAGGATGCGGCGGGTGACCTGCTCGTGCAGCGGCCCCATCGCCCAGTCGAGCCAGGCCAGCGTCTCGCCGCGCACCGCCGGATCCTCCGGCATCAGCGGATGGTCGCCATAGGTGCCCTCGAGGTGGTCGATGATCGCCCACAGCCCCGTCGCAGTCAGCCCGTCGAGATCGATGAACACCGGCAGGTGCGCCAGCGGGTCGTCGCTCAGCACCGGGTCGCAGGAGATCCGCTTCTCGCCCACCAGCAGGCGCGCCAGGCGCGAGGCCGGCGACAATGTCAGATGAATCAGTTTGCGCATCGCAGCATCAATTTACGGCTCAGATTTGCTGGCCGCCAGACAAATCAACAGAGGTGTCATGGCCCGCAAAAGCGCCATCCGGATGACGCAGCTACAATTGCCAACAGTCGTTGTGCACCAACTGGACGGTCGCTTTCGCGGACCGCGACAACAGGAGCTTTCTACTTCAAGCACCAGTTCAGCGCGTCGCGAACGACCTGATGCTGCGCCCCCACCAGCTTGCCGGTGCGCCGGCGGACATAACGCCCGGGATGGTCCGCCTTCCAGGCCTCCGGGTTCGGCAGGATCGCCGCCAGCCGGGCGGCCTGGGCCTGGGAGAGCTCCGACGCCGGAATCCCGAAATAGGCCTGCGACGCCGCCTCGGCGCCGAAATTGCCGTGGCCCCAGTCCACCACGTTCAGATAGACCGTCAGAATTCGCTTCTTCGGCCACAGCGCCTCCATCAGGACGGTCAGATACGCCTCGACGCCTTTGCGGATGAAGCTGCGCACCGGCAGCAGGAACACCTCGCGCGCCGTCTGCTGGCTGATCGTGCTCGCGCCGCGCAACGCCTTGTGGCGGACCTCGTGGTCGCGCCAGGCCTTGTCGATCTGTTTCCAGTCGAAGCCGTTGTGGTTGCAGAAGTTCTGGTCCTCCGACCCGATCACCGCGCGGCCGAGATAAGGCGAGATCGCATCCGCCGGGCGCCAGTGGTAGCTCACCGGATTCAGGGTGACGAGGTCGCCCACCATCTGCGGCGTGAACGGCACCGGCACGAAGCGGAAGACGAGCAGGCACAGAACCGGCGCGGGCAGGGCGAGGAAAAAGAGCACGGACAGGACGCGCCGCGCCCAGGGTGCTCTACGGCCCTCTTGCCCGTGCCAAAGCCAGTGGAAGAATGAGGCCGTCCTTGCGGTCGGCCGCGTGCTTCGATGCTCTTCCCCGTCGCCGGCGCCGTCCATGCGCGCGAGCATAGCAAATCCGCCATGCCCGCGCGCAAGCCACGGGTGGTGTGGAAGGACGGACGGC
>DASZMT010000093.1:0-29589 GCA_035551495.1 Rhizomicrobium sp.
TCCTTTCTGGTATGAATGAACATTCATTCACAGCCTCCGAGGCCGGTTTTGGCACCCGAAGCGATTGTTCTGGACGAGAAACCCGCCGCCGACGACAAGCGGGCGCGGCTGCTTGAGGCGGCGCTGGAGCTGTTCGAGACGCGGGGCTTCGACGGCGTCGCGGTACCCCAGATTGCCGCCAAGGCCGGCGTCGCGACGGGAACGGTGTATCGCTACTTCGCGGGCAAGGAGGCGCTGGTCAACGCGCTCTATCGGGAATGGAAGGGCGTCTACAACGCCTTCGTCCTGGCGCCCCTGCCGCCCGAGCTTGGCCACCGCGCACGCTTCGTCACCTATTGGCGGCGCATGATGGCCTTCGCCCGGACCTATCCGCGCGCCGTCCGTTTCATGGACCTGCACCACCACGCCGCCTATCTCGACGCCGAGTCGATCGCGATCTCGCGCGTCTACCGCGCCGCCGCCGAAGCGTTCGTCACCGAGGCCGTCGCGGCCGGAGCCCTGCGCCCGATCGCGCCGGCGCTGATCGTCTCATTGCTGTGGGGCGCGGCCGCCGGCCTTGTGAAGTTCGCCGAGGCCGATGCGCTCACGCTCGACACGCAAGCCGTCGCCGCCATGGAAGACGCATTGTGGCGCGCCGTCGCCAACGAACCATCCTGAGGAGGACAACGACATGGCCCGCAAACGCAAGGGTGCCCGCAAACGCAAGGGTGAAGGACAGACAGCGCTCGTCACCGGCGCCAGCATGGGGATCGGGCTGGAGCTCGCGCGCTGCTTCGCGGCCGACGGCTACGACCTGATCCTGAACGCCCGCTCCGCCGACCTGCTGGAGAAGCTCGCCGCCGAGCTCGCCGCCAAGTACAAAGTGCAGGTCGCCACCGCCGCGGCCGATCTCGGTGCGATCGGCGCCGGCAGCGCGCTCGCCAAGACGCTCGCAGACCGCGGCCTGAACGTCGACGTGCTGGTGAACAATGCCGGCTACGGTCTCGCCGGCGCCTATGCGGGATCGGACTTCAAGGCCGAGATGGGGATGATCGACCTCAATATCCGTGCTCTCGCCGAGCTGACGCATATTTATTGGCCGCGCATGCTGGCCAACAAGCGCGGCGGCGTGCTCAACGTCGCCTCCACCGCCGCCTTCCAGCCCGGCCCGCTGATGGCGATCTATTACGCCTCGAAAGCCTTCGTGCTGTCGTTCTCCGAGGCGCTGTGGAAAGAGGCCGAAGGCACCGGCGTGCACGTCAGCTGCCTGTGCCCCGGGCCGACAGAAAGTCACTTCCGCGAGCGCGCCGGCACCGGCAAGACGCGGCTGTCGAACATGGGCGCGGCGATGACCGCGGCTTCCGTCGCGAAACAGGGCTATCGCGGCTTCGCGCGCAACAGGCGCGTGGTGATCACAGGCTTGCGCAACCGGCTGCTCGCGCGCTCGGCATCGTTCATGCCGCGCGCCACCTTGCTCAACATCGTGCACAATCTGCAAAGCCCGGCATAAATCCGCCGCAAAGTCTCTTGAAGCTCGCGCGTCATCGGGGGATGGCGTCGTGCGTGCTTGGGTCTTGTCGATCGTCGTGTTGCTCGCAGCCGCGCAGGTGGCGCGCGCCGCCAATTGTCCGCAGACGGAGTTGAGCGCCGCGGCCTCGCAGGTGCAGGACGCGCGCAACGCCTTGCTCGGCCTGCCGCCGCCGGCGGAGCCGCTGCTGACCAAGAAGGCGTCGTCCGCCATCGCGGATATGAAGCTGCGCCTCGCCGCTTTCGTGCTCGCCTACATGCACTGCCAGCCCGAGAACGCCGACGTCGACGGTATCGGCATCGATCTCGCCCGCCTCGGCTGGGCGCAGCAGACGGCGCCGCGCCGCGGCCCGTTGTTCAGCGGCGCGCTGACCTTCGAGGCGCGGGCGCCGCAGCAAGGCATGATCGGCGTCGTCGCGCGCTTCGGCATCGGCTGCGGCAGCGATTCGATGTTGATGCTGTTCGAGCACACCGACGAAGGCTGGACCGAGACGCTCCGGGTGGCCGCCGGGCCCTATCGCGACAGCGCACATGCCTATCAGGACCTCGACTATGCCGTGGCGCCGCCCGGCGACGACGGCAGCTGGTTCCTGGTCGAGAAACATCGCGGTGCCTCCTGCGCGGCGGGCGCCGCGGGGCTCAACTATTCGGTGCTGCGGCCGACCCACGACGCGACCAAACCCAAGCCGCTCTATGCCGGCCACAATGCCGGCCTCGGGACGGACGCCCAGTTCGATATCGGCAGCGATTTTTTCGCGCTGATGGCGCCGAACGATGCGGCCCACCGCTTCGCCGTTGTGGGCCAGACGGTGACGCCACAATAAGCTAGGCTCTTGGATATGAGCATCACGAAGATCGGCGAATTCGTTTCCATCGACCGCGACGGCGCCATCGCGACCGTCACCATGGATCGCGGCGACGGGCGCAACGCGCTCTCCCGCCAGTTGATCCTGGAGATGACGCAGGCGGCACGCAGCTTCGCCGACGATCTGGAAACCCAGGCGGTCATCGTCACCGGCAAGGGTGCCTTCACAGCCGGCGCCGATCTCAAGGATCCGGCGATGGACCGTCGCCGCGCCGCGGGCTTGCTCGAGCGCCGCCACATGACGCGCATCGGTCCCGACCTCTGCGATGCCTGGGAGAAGGTGGAGCAGGTCACGATCTGCGCCATCGAAAAATATTGCATCGGCGGCGGCGGAGCCCTGGCGGCGGCCTGCGACTTCCGCATCATGGCCAAGGGCGCGCATATGCGCCTGCCCGAGATTCCGCTCGGCATGAACATGAGCTGGCATGCGGTGCCGCGCCTCGTCTCGCTGATCGGTCCGTCGCGCACCAAGCAGTTCGTGATCTTCGGCGACAAGGTCGCGGCCGACGAGGCGCGCACCTGGGGCCTCGCCGACGAGGTCGTGCCCGACGGCGAAGCGCTGGCGGCCGCGCGGCGCTGGGCGCAGAAGGTCGCCAAGCTCCCGCCCAACGCGGTGCGCATGTCCAAGCAGGGCGTCAACGCCGCCGCCAACGCGCTGCATCACGCCACGACGTTCATGGACCTCGACCAGTATGCGCTGGCGACGACCAGCGAGGACTATCGCGAGGCGATCAAGGCGTTCCTCGAGAAGCGCGAACCGAAGTTCACGGGCCGATGATCCTGCGTCCCGCCCGAGAAAGCGACGTCCCCGCGCTGCAATCGATCTTGCGACGCTCCTGGCTGACGACCTGGGCGCCGGAACTGCGGTTCGAGACCGTCCAGCGCTTCGCCGCCGAGGATCCCGCCGGCCACTACGCGCTCGGCAAGTGGGCAGACTTCATCGTCGCCGACGAAGACGGCACGCTGCTCGGCATGTTCCATGTCGAGGGCGACCACCTGCACGCCATCCACCTCGATCCCAAACGCAAGCGCGGGCGGATCGGCTCGCGGATGATGGACGACATCGAGCGCCGCATCGCACAGACTCATAGTGTCGCGACGTTGGAGGTCCGCGCCTTCAACACCGGCGCCGTCGCTTTCTACGAACGGCGGGGCTGGACGCGCCGCCGCGCCTACAGCGATCCGGAGTGCGGCGAGCCGGTCGAGACCTTCGCGATGGCCAAGGTACTGACCGCTCCGGCGTGAATTGCCGGGCAGGCTTTGCCGCAGCCCGGCAGATTCTCCCTGCTTTGTCGCGAGCCCTCGCGCATGCAAGGAATTGTTCATCCTGTTTTTCGTGCGCCCGCCGCTTCATTACGACGGCATAAGCTTCGCTGGTTCCGGGTGATCGGCGGTTTGTGGACCGCGCACGTCAGACGGAGTGAATCATGTCCCTCAGTATCGGCAGCGATTACGCGACCCAGCGATTGCAATCGCTGTTCGCGCAGATCGCTCCCACCCAGACTGCGTCGACCGACACCACGGATTCGACAGACGACACGTCGTCCACAGCGCCCGACAATGCCCTCACCGGCAGCACCCAGGCGCAGCTTTCGGGCGACATCCTCAACACGCTGATCCAGATGCAGGGCGGCAGCCCGGCCTCCGGCACGAGCGGCAGCGATCCGGTGCAGTCGCTGTTCAGCGCCATGGATACCGACGGCGACGGCTCGGTTTCGCAGACCGAGATGGAGAACTATCTCGAAAGCAGCGGCGCCACCCAGGGCCAGGCCGATGCGGTCTACTCGGCGCTCAACCCGGACGGCTCGGCCAGCGGCATCAGCGAAAGCCAGATGGCAGGCGCCGCGCAATCGTCCGCGCCGACGGGCGGCGCGTCGGGGCATCACCATCATCACCATCACGCCCAGGGCACGAGCAACGACAGCAATCCGCTCGACCAGCTGATGGCCGAGATCGGCAATACCAGCGATGGCGGCATCACCCAGGATGCCTTCTCGAACCTCGTGACGTCGAACGGCGGCACCGCTGCGGATGCCTCGAGCGATTTCGCGTCGCTCGACACCGACGGCTCCGGCACGCTGACCTCGGCGGATTTCGCGACCACCTGGCAGAACGCGCAGTCGAGCCAGGGTGCCGGCGCCTTCACGGTTTCGATGCTCGACGCCTTCGCCAAGGCGAACAACGCCGTGTCGCACGCCGCGGCCGGCACGACGACCAGCGTCAGCGCTTAGCCGCCGGTCTCATAACAAGAGGGGCGCGCAGAAGCGCCGCCCATTTTTGGTCACATCGCGCGCGTCGTCTTTACGCGCTCGGACGCGTCCCTCACATTGCCGTCCATTCGTGTCGCGCATTTGAAGGTCGTCCCAATGTCCGTCGAAAATCAACCCGCAGAGCAGACGCCGGTCCAGCGCGCGTCGTGGTCGCGTCCCGTGCTCCATCGCCTTGCGGCGTCGGAGGCCGAGCAGCATTCCGCCCTGGCGCCGGACGGTCTCGGCGATCAGCTCTCCTGAGCCGGCATCACGTCGAACGCCACGCTGATGCGCGGTGCGTCGGTCAGCGTCGGCCATGTCCTATGCGCGAAGTGCGACGGGAACAGCAGCAGCATTCCGGCGCGCGGCGTCAGCGTCCATGACGGGAAGTCCGTCATGTCGCGATCCGCGACGGGGCGCAGCGGCCCGAAACCGATCTCGCCCGCGCGTTCCGGGGCCTGCACATAATAGACGCCGCTGATCCGCGCCGCCGGATGGATGTGCCACGTCTCATGGCCGTCGCCGCGCAGCACCAGCGCCCAGCTTGCGAGCTTCACCGTCTGCGGCAGATCGATCGCGCGCGCAGCGGCATAGGTTTCGATGTGTGCTTGGATGTCGGCCAGCAGCGCCTGCGCCAGCGGCCCGCCATGCCGTCCGATATGATCGATGCGCACGCCGTCGCCGCGTGTCGCCTTGTAGCCCGGCGATCGCTCGAGCAGCGGATGCGCCAATATCTCCCCGGCCAGCGCGGCATTGAACGCCGCGTCGCGCAGGTCGTCGATCTGCGCGAACCGGCGCCGGTCAAGCAGCGCATCGCATTCCGGTGCGCCTTGCGCCCAGGCGGACAGTGCGAGCAGGGCATCGATTTCGGCATTGCGGCCGCCCCGGCTTCGCAGATCGCGACACAGATCGAGCAATGTGCGCGTGGCGCCGCGCGCCAGCAGCACCTTGGATGCGACGCTCAGGCTGCGGCGCTCATCGGGCTGCTGCGCCAACATCTCCAGCGCGGCCGTCAGGGCGTCATCGGTGCGTCCGCTGTCGAAATACGCATCGGCGAGGGTGCCGGTCGTCTCGCCGGCGCGCCGCAGTGCCGCGATGGCGCCGTGCGGATCGCCCAGCCGCAGCAAGGCGCGGCCATAGTGCAAGCACGCTTCCTCCGGCGCGTCGTCGCGCGCGACGAGTGGCGCCAGAAGATCGACGATCTCCTGCTGGCAATCGCGCGCATACAGCACGCGCGCCAGCCGCAGCCGCAGCGTCCCGTCGTCCGGACGCCGCGCCGCCGCATGACGCAGCACGGCGGCGGCCTTCTCTTCGGGAATCGAATCGGTTTGCGGCAGAAGCCAGGTCAGCGTCATGGCGCGCCATCTGACCATCCGCGCCCCTGACGGCCAACCTATTTCGAGATGCGCACCGCGACTTGCGCCAGCAGCAGCCGCGCGCCCTTGCGGCCCAGCACGCGGTCCGTCACGCCCTGCAGGCGGTCGGCGATCCGCGTCACGTCCGGCTGGCGGTCGGGGTGCACGAAGGTGGTGGAGAAGCTCATCAGGTTGCGCACATAGGCGTCGCGCAGCACCGGCATCGCGTGCAGCGCCTCGCCGCGCAGCTTGGCATCGGGGATGTCGACGCCGACGCCGATCATCAGCATGCCGACCGGCCGGTCGTTGTCCATCACCGCCGAATAGATCGGATCGATCATCAGATAGGATTCGGCCTGGGTCAGCTTGTGCTTGGGCGCCTTGCCCCCACCGCCACCATTGTCGCCGTCATCGGCGCGCGCCGGCAGCGCCAGGAGCACTGCCAGGGCCAAAGGCGCTGTCAATGATAGTGCCGCGAGGACGAAGACGGACCGCATCCCATAGGTTTAAGCTGGCGGTGGTAAACCCTTCCTTGCCGGAGCGCTTCATGACCCGCCTCGCGACGCTGGCCGCATTCCTTCTGCTCGGCACCGCCGCGGCCTTCGCCGCCGACCAGCCCGGGCAGAAATTCGATATCCAGTTCAAGGACTTGCCCAAGCCCTTCGCGACGCCGGCGGTGGACAATCAATCGACGGTCGTGCCGCGCCCGGCCGGCGCGATGCCGCAAGTGCCCGCCGGCTTCAAGGTCGAGGTCTATGCGAGCGGCCTCATCAATCCGCGCTGGATGGCGGTGGCGCCGAACGGCGACGTCTTCCTGGCCGAGCCCAAGCCCGGCCGCATCACGCTGCTGCACGAGGACGGCGGCAAGGTCGTGGCCACGACGTTCGCCGGCGGGTTCAAGACGCCGCACGGCCTGCTGCTGACCAAGACCGCGCTCTATGTCGGCGATCTGCAGGCGGTGTGGCGCATCCCCTATGTGCCGGGCCAGAAGGCGGGCGCGCGCACCAAGGTGACGTCGGCGCCCGATCTGTCGCCGGGCGGCTATCACGTGACGCGCGACCTCGCGGAGGACAAGGAAGGCACGATCTATGTCGCGATCGGCAGCTCCAACAATGTCGGCCCCGACGCGCCGACCCGCGCCAGCGTGCAGACCATCGCGCTGGACGGCTCGCTGCATCCCTACGCCACGGGCCTGCGCAATCCGGTCGGCATCGCGTTCTATCCGGGTACGGACGATCTCTTCGTCACGGTGAACGAGCGCGACGGCTATGGCGACGCGCTGGTGCCCGATTATCTCACCCATCTGCAGCCGAACGGCTTCTATGGCTGGCCGTATGCGTGGATCGGGCCGCATCCCGATCCCGATTGGGGCGTCAAGCGGCCGGACCTGGTGGCCAGGGCGATCGCGCCGGACCTGCTCTTCCACGCCCATTCCGCGCCGCTCGGCCTGGTGTTCTACGAGGGCGCGCAGTTCCCGGCGTCGTACAAGGGCGATGCCTTCGTCGCGCTGCACGGCTCGTGGAATTCGGGCGCGCCGACCGGCTACAAGGTGGTGCGGGTGCCGTTCAAGAACGGCCGCCCCGCCGGCGGCTATGAGAACTTCATGACCGGCTTCTGGAACGGCGCCGACAAGCCCGGCAATCCCGCACAGGTGTGGGGACGCCCCGCGGGCCTCGCGGTCGCGAAGGATGGCAGCCTGCTGATCGCCGACGACGCGGGCAAGGTGGTCTGGCGGGTGCGTTACGTGGGGAAGTGAGCTGGCGCTGGCTGGCCGTGCTTTAGCGTGATCCGGTCCGCCTTCGCTTCTTCGAAGCTACGGCGCGACAGCCTTCGCCCTTCGGGCACCGGGCCTGCCGAGCCGAAGCCCGTAGGGCGAAGGCTGGTGGAGCTGAGCGGAATCGAACCGCTGGCCTCCTCATTGCGAACGAGGCGCTCTCCCAACTGAGCTACAGCCCCGAACCACGCTTGCCGCGCCAAGAATGAACCCAACGGGTCCCCCCTGACGCGGGCGGGTATGTAGAGAGGGGTGCCCAAGCCTGTCAAGGCGGCTTCGGGCAGGTTCAGGCCGCCGGGCGGAACCTTTCGAAGATATCGGCCGGGTGGCGCGCCTGGAACGGCGTCAGGCCGTACCGCGCCCGGATTTCCGCGATCGGACGGTGCCATTCCGCTTCCCACGGGATGGCCATGAAGCTCGGGCTCTCCGCGCCAAAGCGCGCGGCGTCCGCAATGGTGTCGAGGATGACGGTTGCCGCCGCCGCGCCGCCGAACGCCAGCCGGCCCGCGACCACCGCCAGGAACATCGCCGAATAGCCATGCCCGAACTGCGCCTGCTGGAAGGCCGAGATCGCGATCTCGTGCAGCGCGGTCGTCTCGAACGGCCCCATCAAATGCCACACATCGTGCATCTGCAGGATGCGGGTATTGAGGAAGCGCAGCGCCGGCGGCAGCATCGACAGGCTCAGCGTCTCGCGGTCCAGCACTTCCAGGTCGAATGCGTTGTCGACGATCTGGCGAAAGAAAGCGTAGCCCAGCGAACCCTTCGGCAGATGCTCCAGCTCGCCCAGCGTCAGCTTCGGCGAAACCTGCCGGTGCACCGGATCGGCCGCCTTGGGATGGGCCGCCGCGACCGCTTCGCTGCGCGCCAGCATCGATAGGTCGAGCTTGCCGCCGAGCGCGACCACACGCCCCGTGATCGCCAGCGGATCGGACGGCCCATTGTCGGCAAACTGATCCCAGAACGCGTCCCAGAAGTCGCGGCCCAGCGGTGCCGCTGCGGCATCCGGCATCGCAAGCATCGCGCCATCGCCCAGCCAGCCGGCGCAGAACGCGGCCGTGACGGCGCGTCCCGTCTCGGGCGCCGCGAAAGCGGCATGCGCCAGCGCGGCCGCGATGTCGAACAGCGCCTCGCTGCGTCCGGTGCGCGCGGCGGCCGCCGCGGCACGGATATCCTGCGCCACGGGCGGGCACATCACGGCGGCTTCGAAGCGCGCCTTGGTCGCTGGCGTAAGCATCGGGAAATTCTAAGACCGGCCGGGAAGCTTGGAAAGGTGGGGTTTGCCCGGTACAAAGCATGCGCCCCCCGATTTGCGATGCTCGACGATGGTCTCGGTCTTCCTGGCTCCGCTCCAATTCCTCTTCGACACCGTCATCTCGCTGTACATCACCATCGTGATCGTCGCGGTGATCGCGAGCTGGCTGGTCCAGCTCGGCATCCTCAACATGTCCAATCCGCTGGCGCGCCAGCTGGTGCAGATCCTCGACATGCTGACCGAGCCGGTGTTCCGCCGCGTGCGCCGCTACGTGCCGCCGGTCGGCGGGCTCGACCTGTCGCCGATCATCGTGTGGATCGTGCTGATGGTGATCAAGATCTTCTTCGACGGGCTTTTCGAATACCTGATGGGCTATCGCTGATGAGCGCCACGATCATCGACGGCAAGGCCAGTGCCGCCAAGTTGCGTGAAAAACTAATAGCGGCGGCCGCGGCGCTCAAAGGGGCGCACGGCATCGTGCCGGGCCTCGCCACCGTCCTCGTCGGCAGCGATCCGGCGAGCGAGATCTACATCCGCAACAAGGGCAAGACGGCGGAGGCCATCGGCTTCAAGTCGCTGCACAGGACGCTGCCGGCCGACGCGCCGGAGGCCGACGTGCTGGCGCACGTCAAGACGCTGAACGACGACAAATCCGTGCACGGAATCCTCGTCCAGCTGCCGATGCCCAAGCAGGTGCGCGAGGAGGCGGTGCTCGACCTGCTCGACCCCGCCAAGGATGTCGACGCGCTGACGCCGAAGAATGCCGGCCTTTTGCTTAGCGGCCGCGCCAAGCTCGTCTCGTGCACGCCGGCCGGCGTGATGATGCTGCTCAAGGAATATGTCGGCGACATCGCCGGTCGCGACGTGGTGGTGATCGGACGCTCGCTCTTGTTCGGCAAGCCGGCGGCGCAGCTCCTGCTCGCGGCCAACGCCACGGTGACCATGGCGCATTCGCGCACCCGCGACCTGCCTGCGCTGGCGCGGCGCTCCGACATCCTGGTCGCGGCGATCGGCAAGCCCGGCTTCGTGCAGGGCGACTGGGTCAAGCCGGGCGGCGTGGTGATCGATGTCGGCATCAACCGCATCGATGCCGGCAACGGCAAGACCAAGGTCGTCGGCGACGTCGACTACGACGCGGCGGCCAAGGTCGCGTCCGCGATCACGCCGGTGCCGGGCGGCGTCGGGGCGATGACCATCGTCTGCCTGATGCGCAACACGCTGATCGCCGCCTGCACGCAGAACGGATTGCCTGTTCCCGGGCTTTAGGCCCGAACTCTAGGAGAGCCGCATGCCGACGCCAGCGTCCATCGTGTTCTTCGACATCGCCGGTCCCGACGCCGCCGCCCTCAAGACGTTCTATTCTTCGCTCTTCGCGTGGGACATCGGCGGGCCGATGAACATGATCCAGACCGGCAATCTCGCGGGCGCGCTGCGCGCCGATCCGGCCGAGAAGATCCTCTATATCGGCGTGCCCGACATCGACGCGGCGATGAAGGACGTGACGGCGGCGGGCGGCGCGATCGCGACGCCCAAGATCCCGATCCCGACCGGCGTCTTCGTGCTCTTCACCGATCCGGCGGGAAACCGGATGGGCCTGGTGCAGGCGAAGGCCTAAGGCCCCTCCTGTCATGGCCTGCGACTGCGGGCCATCCAGTTGGGTTCTGCACACAGTGAGCAGGTTCGCGAGATACGGTCTCGCGAACCTCCTTATATCCTGCCGCTATCACCTGGATGGCCCGCAGTCGCGGGCCATGACAACGAGGGTTGGGCGTTCGCACCGGCTAAAGCTTCGCCTTGATCTCCTTGGCCAGCGCATCCGGCCCGATGCTCGTGTCGTCCCAATAGGCGACGAACTTGCCGTCGGGGCCCATCAGATAGATCACGCTCGAATGGTCCATGCCGTAGCCGCCGCCGTCCAGCGGATGCTTGCGGAAATAGACGCGATAGTCCGCCGCCACCTTGGCGACGTCGCGCGCGCTGCCGGTGAAGCCGACGAAATCCGGCCCGAAGGACTTCAGATAGCTCTTGAGCTGCGCCGGCGTGTCGCGCGCCGGATCGACGGTGATGAACACCGGCACGATCCTGTCGGCCTTCGGCCCGAGCCGGCCGATCGCATCCTGCATCAGCGCCAGCGTCGTCGGGCAGACGTCCGGGCAATAGGTGTAGCCGAAATAGATCAGCATGTACTTGCCGGCGAAGTCGCGGCTCGAGCGCCGCTTGCCGTCCTGATCGGTCAGGATGAACGGCGCGCCGATCGACGGCGTGCCCGTCCCCACCACGCGGCCGAGGCCGGGGAGGTCGTCGCTCGCCTGCCACAGAGCGATGCCGAGCACGACGGCCAGCAGCAGCACGGCGGGCAGGATGACGAGAGGAAGCCGGCGCATGGAACCCGATTGAAGAGCCGCTTGGCGCGATTGATAATGGCGGGCGCCCTCCTGCGAAAGCGGCGAATCAACGCGCAGACGGAAAAGTGATGAGATGACCGATATCGCCGACAAAAGCCTGGCAAGCCGCGTGCGCACCTTCGCCGCCACGCCGGCCGGCGTCGCGCGCGGCCGCGTGCGCCTGCGCACCCTGACCAACCTGCGCTGGATGGCGGTGGGCGGCCAGTCGGCGGCGCTGTTCGTGGTCTATTTCGGCTTCGGCTACACGCTGCCGCTCATCCCCTGCGCCGGCGCGATCCTGGCGAGCGTGCTGGTGAACGTGATCCTCACCGTGCGCTATCCCACCAACCAGCGCCTCACCAACCGCGAGGCGACGCTGCATCTGGGCTTCGACATCCTGCAGCTCGCGGCGCTGCTCTATCTCACCGGCGGCATCACCAATCCCTTCGCGCTGATGTTCATCGCGCCCGTCGTGATCGCGGCCGCGACGCTCAACCTCGGCAACACGCTGATCCTGGCGGCGCTTGCCTTCGCGCTGGTCTGCCTGATCTCGGTGTTCCACAAGCCGCTGCCCTGGAACAATGCCGACGTGCTGGCGCTGCCGGTGCTCTACCAGGCGGGCATCTGGGCTTCGCTGGTGGTCGGCATCGGATTCACCTCGGTCTATGCTTGGCGCATCGCGAGCGAGGGCGCGCGCATGTCGGCCGGCCTCGCGGCGACACAGCTCGCCTTGTCGCGCGAGCATCGCCTGGCCTCGATCGGCGCGCTGGCGACGGCGGCGGCGCACGAGCTCGGCACGCCGCTCGGCACCATCGCGGTGGTGGCGCGCGAGCTTGAGCGCGCGCTGCCCGCCGGCTCGTCCGAGGCCGAGGACGCCAAGCTTTTGCGCGAGCAGGCGGAGCGTTGCCGCGCCATCCTCGCCCGCCTCGCCAATCCGGAAGAGACGCTTCTGGGCGAGACCGGGCGCCTGCCGCTCGGCGCCTTCCTCGAGGATCTGGCCGATCCCTATCGCGGCGAGGACGTCGATATCGCGATCGCGCTCAAGCCCGACGTCGCGGGCGACGCGCCGCCGCAGGTGTGGCGCGCGCCGGAGCTTTTGCACGGCCTCGGCAACATCATCGAGAACGCCGCCGACTTCGCGGGCGCCGTCGTGCGCATCGAGGCGCGCTGGAACGCCAGCCGCGTCGTCATCGCGGTGGAGGACGACGGCCCCGGCTTCGCGCCCGAAATCTTCGAGCGCATCGGCGAGCCCTACATCACCTCGCGCCCCGGCCATTTCGCGCTGGGCGAAACCGAGATCGGGCCGTCCGGCAGCGCGCTCGACAAGCATGAGGGCATGGGCCTCGGCTTCTTCATCGCCAAAACGCTGCTGGAGCAGACCGGCGCGACGGTGACGGCGGTCAATCTCGACAGCGGCGGCGCGCGGGTGAGCGCGGTGTGGGCCCGCGGCATCATCGACGGCGAAGCCCCGCCGGGGCGCGGCGAGGGGTAGGATACTGGTTCTCAAGTGTCATGGCCCGCGAATGCGGGCCACCCAGTTGGGTTCTGCACACAGCGTGCAGGTTTGCGAGATCGTGTCGCGCAATTTCCAAGAGCTTTCCGCTATCACCTGGGTGGCCCGCATTCGCGGGCCATGACACCTTTTTTGTGGCGAGACTACGCCAACAGCGCGCTCAGCCTACGGATGATCCGGTCGGGCCGTGCGGCATGGCCGGCCGGCAATCCGTCGCCATGCGGATCGTGCCAGATCGCGAACAGGCCGAGCTTCTGCGGCGCGATCACCTCCCATTCGAGGTTGTCGCCGACGATCCACGCATCTTTCGCGTCGACACCGAGCGCCGCCAGCGCGTGCCGATAGGCGCGTTCCTCCGGCTTGCCGAAGCCGTGCTCGCCTTCGATCTGGATGTGGTCGAAGCGCTCGGTCAGGGCGAAGCGCACGACCTTCGCGCGCTGCGGCTCCGCCGCGCCGTTGGTGATCAGCGCCAGCTTCACGCCGGCGGCGCGCAGCCCGTCGATCGTGGCATGCGCGTCGGGGAACAACGCCAGGTTCTCGTTGCGATAGTCGCTGAAGCGATCGGCGATGCGCGCCTGTATCGCCGGATCGGGAACCTGCTTTCCGTCGGCGGCGAGGCGGGCGAAACCGCGCGCCACGATCTCGCGCCGCGCGGCGCGGATGGTCTGGCGCCAGACGCGATGACGCTCCGCATCGGCCCAGAAATCCCGCGCCGCCGCCGAAATCGCGGCCAGCGCCGCGCCTTTGTCCGGCACATCCGTAAATTCCCCTAGGACAGCCTCCCATGCCGCCTCCGGCCGTCCGTAGGCGGAGATGATCGTGTCGTCGAGGTCGAACAGGATGGCGCGGGGAAACTTCGGCATGGCTTTCTCTTTTTGCCGCTTCGTGGCGGGGGTTTACCACGTGCCGCCACTTTTTGTTGTGGTGCAGCATGCGGGGGTATATGAACGCCGCCGACAAAGCGCAGCCTCAGCGCCAAGAGGAAAGAAAAACGATGACCACCGAAGACAAGACCCTGCTGCTGGTCGAAGACGACCGCCCCCTGCGCGAGCGCCTCGCGCGCGCCATGGAAGCCCGCGGCTTCCAGGTGACCATTGCCGAGGGCGTCGCCGAAGGTAAGGCCCGCGCCAAGGAAGCGCCGCCGGCCTATGCGGTGGTCGATCTCAAGCTCGACGACGGCAACGGCCTCGACGTGGTGGAGACGCTGCACGTCGTGCGCCCCGACAGCCGCGTGGTGGTGCTGACGGGCTTCGGCAACATCGCGACCGCAGTTGCCGCCGTGAAGTACGGCGCCATCGACTATCTGCCCAAGCCGGCCGATGCCGACGACATCCTCGCGGCGCTGATGGCGCAGCCGGGCTCCAAGCCCAAGCCGCCGGAAAATCCGATGTCGGCCGACCGCGTGCGCTGGGAGCATATCCAGCGGGTCTACGAGCTGTGCGGCCACAACGTGTCGGAGACGGCGCGCCGCCTCAACATGCACCGCCGCACGCTGCAGCGCATCCTGGCCAAGCGCAGCCCGCGGTAGCCGGGTTCAACCGGACCGATACCGGAATTCATCTCTTCGGCTTCGCAAGTGCTGCCAAGCGTTGTCGCAACAGCGCGCGCAGCGTTTTTGCATCCAGCGCACGCAGCCGCACGAGTGTGCCCTTGTAGCTCTTGAAGTGTTCCGTGATGAAGAACAGGTCCGGTTCGGCTTCGATCATCGCGTCGCGCTCGTCGAGCGTCTGTGTCTTCAGCATCAGCGTATCCGGCTCGCGCGTCCCTATGCGCACGAAAAACTCTTTGCCGGTGCGGATTTCCGGACCGCCCTGCGAGATGCGCTCTTCGGTGCCCGGAAACGACAGGGCGATCTTGCGTGCCTGCGCTGCGGTGAGGCTCATGCCTTTTTCTTCGCGGCCTTCTTCGCCGGCTTCGGCGCGGTTGCCGCTTCGTCGAACGCCCTCACCAGCGTCTTCGGCGCGATCTTCCGCCAGCGGCGCTCGAGCATCTTGCGCAGCATCGCTTCGTTCAGCCGCGCGATGCGCACCAGAACGCTCGGGTAATTCTTGTAGTGGTCGGTGATGAAGTAGGTCTTTGGGTCCATCTCCAGAAGCGCGTCGCGCTCGTCGATGGTGTCGACGATCCACACGATCGACGCGTCCTCGGCGCGCAGCCGGGTGAAGAACTTCTTCTCGATCTTGTAGGCGGGCTGGCCGTAGGACGGCTCTTCATGCGCGCCGGGAAACGACAGCGCCACCTTGCGCAGGACCGCGTCAGTGATCGGCATGGCTCATCACCACGGCGGGCTGCCGCGGATCCTCTGCCAGCGCGAGGAGCGCGGCCAGACGGTCGGCCGCCACCTTGGCGAAACGCAGCGTCACCGCCTTGCGCCGGCTCGCATGCACCGGCGCGGCGGCGGCCGGGCGCACGATGGCGCCGCCATAGCGGTCCGCAACGATCAGGCCGGTGCCGGGCGGCACATGCTCGTCCGGGAAATCGGGTGGGATCGCGAAATAGAAATGCTCGCAGAACTCCAGATATTCCGGCCATTTGATGTCGCCCCGCAGATCGGCCAGCGCCACCTTGATCTCCACGCCCAGAAGCGTGCCGTCGGCGCCGAGCGCCGCGACGTCGAGCCGGCGCCCATTGGCCAGCGTGAACTCCAGGATCGGCGAATAGCCCTGTTGCAGCAGCAGGCGGCTCACGCCGCGCGCCACGTCCGCCGCCGTCTGGGTGGAGGTGAGGAACGCCATGTCCGATTGGAACATTGGGAGAACATCGGAGTCAACCGCGGTGCTCAGCGGGCGCCGTGCGGCGGCTGTTCGGGCGGCGCGGCGTGGCGCACGAGCTCGCCGCCCGCGAGCGCCTCGTCGTCTCCCGGCGTGAGGCTCGCGGCCTTGTCGAAATCCCGTGTCGCGTCCGCATCGTCGTGCTTGATGAAATAGGCGAAGCCGCGGCGCAGATAGAGATCGGCCTTGTCCGGCTGAAGGCCGATGATGCGCGTGAGCTCCGCGATCGCCTCGTCATACCGGCCGACCCCTGCCAGCGCCGCGGCGTAACCGGGATCGGTGGGCGGATAGGCGTAAGGCACGAACACGATGCGGGCCACGCGGTGCAGGGTCGCGACGGCCACGCCGTCCCGATAGGCGGGCGTGTTGCGCCAGTGCCGGCTCACGCAGATCACCGCCGCCTGGTCCAGCCGCGCGACATTGCTCGACTGCTCCAGCCCGACATTCGAGACCGTACCGTCCGCCGCCGCGTCGTAATGGAGGATGGCGCTGCCGCCTTCGTGCAGCCGTCCCGAAATATAGGGATAGTAGCCGCCGCAATTGTGCGTGTGCGCATAGGGGCCGCCCGGCGCGTTGAGCGGCGGCGGCGCATGCGGATCGGGCAGCGGCACCGCGACCAGCGCCGTCAGCTCCGCGATGTGCTGCATCGTCGACACCTCGCTCGGATCGAGCGCGCGCGCCCGGGTGAAATCGGCGATCGCGGCATCGTACTGGTCGAGCGCGTAGTGCACGCGGCCGCGATAGGTGAAATAGGCGGCTTCTTTCGCATTGAGCAGGATCGCAGTGTTGAAATCCTTCAGGGCGGCGCCGAGCTCGCCCAGCTCCAGATTGGCGAAGCCGCGCAGCGAATAGGCGGCATCCTTCGACGGATCGTCGGCAATCGCCAGATCGGCATCCGCGATGGTCTCGCGGAAATTTCCCTGGAAGCCCTGCGCCGCGCCGCGCACGACATAGGCGTCGGCCACGGCGGCGCCGGCGTCGATGCCCGTCTGTATCTCCGGCAGGGCGAGCGCATAGTATTCCATGTGCGCATGCACCAGCGCGCGCGCCAGCACGATCGGCGGCCCGAGATCGGGATCGGCCGCTTCGGCAAGGTCGAGGTCGGCCAGCGCCCGCAACGGCCGCTTGGTCATATAATAAGCCTCCGACCGCCCGATCAGCAGCAGCTGGCGGCGGGCCGGATCCTGCTCCTTGTCGAGCAACCCGGTGCAGGCCGCGATGCGGGCCGCGAGCATCGCGGTGTCGTGGATGTCGACCTTCACGCCGAACGGGCAGGCGGGATCGACCTGCACCGGCTCGTCGGCCAGTGCACCGGTGCCGAGCAGCAGCGCCGCCGCCGTCAGCATCGCCAGCCGTCCCATCATCGCGCGCATGTTTGCCCTCCGTTACAGCAATCGTTCGTAGAACCCGCCGAAGGTCTTCGCCTTGTCCGTCAGATGAATCTCGAGAATCCAGTGCCGTGTGCGGCCCTGCGGATCGGGATCGCGCAGGCGCGACGGATTGCCGGCGGCGATCAGACGCCCGTCGCGCGGCGGCGGGGCATGCGGGAAATGCCCTTCGATGGTGTGTCCCGCGATGTCGCCGCCGAAATGCCAGCCGTTTTCGTCCGCCGTCTTCTGCGCAAAGGCATAGAGCGCTTCCGCCGTGATGTCGTGGCGGCTGCGGTAATGCGCCTGCACGATGTCGAACAGCCGCGGCAGGTCGGCGACCAGACGCTTCTTTTGCGGATCCTCGCCCAGCGCATAGGTGCGCCCGAGATCGGCTTCCCAGTCCGCCAGCACCGGGCCCAGATCGAGGAACACCGTGTCGTCCGCCGCGATGGTGCGCAGTGGCGGAAACTCGGAATAGACGCACAGCGTGTTCGCCCCGGCGCGCACGATGCGCTTGTGCCAATGCTGCGTCACGCCGAAATGTTCTTCGGCAAAGGCGGCGATCTCTTCGGAGAGCTCTTCTTCGGTCTTGCCGGGCGCGATCAGGCCGGCGCGCTCGATGGCGTCGAACATCGCAAGGCCGCGGGCCTCGGCAGCTTCGAGCGCGGCACGGCGCCCAATGTCTTCGCCAAGAATGGCTTCGCCAAAAGTGTCTTCGCCAAGCGTGTCTTCGCTCATGGCCGCGACACTAGCAGCACCAGCGAGCCGTGGAAGGCCGGCTGGGTGCGCAGCGCGCCATACGTTTTGTCCCAGGTTCCGTCCGCAAGATCGCGCTTCAGATCGCGCTCGAAGCGCGCGACGGCGTCCGGCGCCACGAAGCTCCACGCCGAGCAGGCCTGCCGCGCGCGCGGATCGAGCAGCATCTGCGGCCGCCCGTAATAGGCTTCGTTGAAGCCGTCCGCGCAGTCGAGCGGGATCGCGACGTTGGTCTCGTCCCACGTCCCGGGCAGCGCCGCGCGGAACGCCGCGACGGGCGGATAGCGCCGCGCCTCGGTCGCGATCACCTCGGGCGCGTATTCGGTGAGCCAGAAGCGGTCGAGCGCGCCCGGATCGCCCGTCAGGATCGCGATCGGCCCGCGCGTCACGCGGCGTATCTCCGTGAGGCCCGCCGCGAGGTCCGGCCATTGATGCACCGAGAACGTCGTCATCGCGGCATCGAAGCTCTTGCCGGCGAAGGGCAGCGTCTGCGCGACGGCATCGACGGCGCGCGGCAGATGCACCGGCCGCTGCGCCCGCATCGCGGCGGACGGCTCGACGGCGGTCACGGCGCGATCCGTCGGTTCATAGGAGCCCGCCCCGGCGCCGACATTCAGGACCGTGCGGGCATCGCCCAGCGCGGCATGGATCGCGGCCGCTATGCGCGGGTCGGGTCGGCGGAAATTCGCATAGCCCGGGCCGATGGCGCCGTAATCGGCATCGCCCGCGCTGCCGTCGATGAAGCGTTGCTGCGTCATGCCCGCCACAATAAGGCAAAAGCCCGCCGCGGCGAGCGGGCCTCGCGCAGGGCAGCGTTGTGTATTCCGCTATTCGAAATTCCGGTTGAAAAGGTGGCTCAGCGGATTGTCCATGTCGTTGCCGCTATGGCCCAGATCGCACAGGATCTGCAGTCCCGAGCAGGTCTCGCCATGCGCCTCGTGGCAGGCCGCGACCAGATCCTCGTTCTTCGCGGCCGAGCAGATCTTCAGGATGCGTTCCGCCTCGTCCGTCTTGCCCTCCTTGAGCGCCAGCGTGATCTGGTTGGGATAGGTCGCCTCCTCGCTGCCGAAACGCTCCGCCGCGGTCTTCAGCGCCGCATGGGCGCGGGCATAGTTGCGGGCATCGGCATACATGCCGCTCAGCGCCGTCAGCGTGTTGAACGCCGCGTCGGGCGATTCCGCGGCGCGCTCCATGGCCTTGAGGCCGCCGCCACCATTGCCGCTTTTCTGCTCGGCCGACGCCATGACGCGCAGCGGATAGGGGTAGTCCGCCGTCAGCCCCGACGCGCCGCGCACCGCCAGCGAACGCGCTTTCGCGAAATCGCTCTTCACCATCGCGCCCTCGGCATCGAACGAGCTGTTGTGGTTGTCGAGGATCGCCATCGTGCCCTTGTTGGCGCGGAACGCGGCGAGCTCGGCGGTGTGCGGCTTGCCGCCGATGTCGTCGTCGTATTCGCGTGCGATGTAGCCCTGCATCGCCTGGATGCGGTCGTCGTAGTCGGGATGGTTGCGGTGCAGCCGGTCGCGCAGCCGGTCGGCGCCGCTCAGCGCCTCGTTGAGCAGGATGGTGAGGCCGGTCTGCTTCATGGTGTCCAGATTGCCGGTCATCGCCGCATCCTTCATCGCGGTCTTGTACTGGTCGGATAGAAGATCGACCTGCTGCTCGCTCTGCGCCTCGTATTCCTTGAGCAGCTTCAGCGCCTCGGTCATCTGGGGCACGTTGTATTTGGCGCGGTAGAGAAGATCGGCGCCCAGAAGATCGGCTTCCTCCTCCTGCTCGCGCGCCCAGGCGGCGTCGAAGGCGAAGCTCGACACCTCGTTGATCGCGAACTTGATCAGCAGCGTCTTCTGCAGGTTCTCGTTCAGCTTCTTCTGATCGGCGACGCCGACATTCACCTGGTTGCCCGAGGCGGTGATGCGCGTGTCGCTGAGAGTGAAGGCGGTGACGGCCGCGGTGGCGGCACCGGCGACGGCGCGGCGGCGGCCCTCATTGGCCTCCTCGCGCTGGAAATGGCCCAGCAGGATGTGGGACATCTCATGCGCGATGATCGCAGCGATCTGGTCCTCGTTCTGGCATTTGGAAAACCAGCCCCGCGCCAGATAGATGTCGCCCGATCCGGTCGAATTCGCTTCCAGGCCCGGATTGGACGTCACCCAGAGGCGGATCGCCGGATGCGACCCGTTCCACCCCACCAGGAGCCGCTGCACGATGCCGTTGCCATAGGCTTTGAGCTGCGGCGCCGGGATCGAATCCCAGATCGACTCGCCGATCAGTTTGCCGTTGCCGGAGAACCCCATCATGTTCGCCGAGCCTTGGCCGGCGGCCGGCGGCGGCGTCTCGACCGCGGCCTTCACCGTCTTGCTGTCGATGAACTTGCCGAAGAACGACTTGTAGACGGGGCCGCCCAGGAGGCCGTCGAAGATGCTCGCGCCGGCATCGCCGGACACGCCCAGCACGATCGCTGCCGGAAGGACGAGACGCAGGAGACGGTTCATCGCGGATCTCACTTCTTCTTGGTGCAGCCGTTGCCGGCGCCCATGCTCACATGGCTGCCATGCTCGGTGCCCGCGACTTGCGCGACCTTCTCGCAGTCGCTCGGGTCGATCTGCACCTGCGAGGGGAAGTCGACATTGGTCGCGTGCACATAATAGGGCGTGCCGTTGTAGGTGAACGTGACGCAGTTGTTGTCCTGGTCGAGCTTCGTGTCCGTGAAGCTCGCCACCGCTTTCACGTCCGCGAAGGTGCCGGTCGACGGCTTGGCGCAGTTGACGCCATAGGTCTTGGGCGCGTCGACCGTGAAGCCGTTGATCTTGATGGCGCTCCAGCCGGCCGATGCCGGCGCGGCCGCCAGCATCAGAGCAGAACCGAGATACGCGGCACGCAGAAGTCCGTTGCGCATGTCATCACTCCAGCGATGGATGGGGAAAGAACGCCCGCGCGAGGCGGCGGGCGGGTGAAAAGCTCATGGCGAGGACGACCAGCGCGTCGGCCGCGGTGCCGCCGATCTCGTCCATGGTGAGGCCCAGAACCAGCGCGGCCATGCCGACCCAGTTGAGCGGCGCGATGCGGAACACGAAGAACACGACGAGCGTCAGCAGCAGCAGCACGGCGAAGATCGCGGCCGCCAGCCCCAACAGCTGAAACAGATCGACGATCGCATCGCGCACCAGGCGCGGCCCGGGCCCGCGGAACGAATAGGCCAGCATCTGCAGCGACGGCGGATTGCGCCGGAACCACTCGATCGCCTGGACCGCGCTATAGATCATCACCGTCACGATGAGGCAGGAGACGGCCTGCAGCCACCACCAGTCCCACCGCGACGCCTCGATGTCGCCGAAGTAATCGCGGCCCCAATGGAGCAGGTTTTCGAGTGCCGTGGCGTGCATGAACACACCCGGCACCTGGCCTTGCACGGGAGAATAGACGATGTCGTTGATGCCCGGCAGCTCGGTGCCGATCATCACGACTTTCCCCTTCAGCGCGGCCGACAAAGCGGTGCTGCTGAACGGCCGCACGACCTGATCGACGGGCAAGAACCTCGTGTTGAAGCAGGGGTTGTTCGCGCCCTCGCCGTGCTTCAGCACCTCGGTGAACAGCGCGGAAATCGCGTCGCCCAGGCGTCTCAACGGCGATTGGTGGCGATCGATCTCGCATTTGCCGACATCGACCAGATAGCCTTGATCCGGATCGACACCGGCCCGCCATGCAACGCCGAGCGGCGAAGGCACGCCCAATGGTGCGTTGCCTTGCCAGTGGAAAGGCATCGTCTTCGGGCACGCGACGGGAGATGCGGCCGGCCGCCGGTTCGCGCCGCTGCACAACTCGATGAATAGCTGTGCCGCAGGCGTGGCGAATTTCGGGCTATCGGCCTCGGCGGTCTCGTCCGCCGCATCCGCTTCCCGCAACGGCCGGCTATCGAGCGGGTAGGACCCGGGCGCCTCCGTCCAATCGACGCGCACGCCTTGCGCGCCCGCCTCGCATAGCGCCGGTATCACGGTGACCTCGGGTACCACGCCCAGGAATACCGGGATGCCGTTCGTGCCGGCCTGGGTCGCGCCGATGCAGTGAGAATCCGCCTTGCCTCTGCGCGCGACGGTATCGCGGATCATGTCGGCGAAAGGCCTTGCGTCGTCGTCCTGTGCCGGACTGAGATAGCCTTGCTCTTTCAGCGTGCGATGCTGATAGAACGCCACGTCGTAGAAGATCGCACGCGGCTCGTCGCCGGCGATTGTCTCCAAAATGTCGGCCTGCTGCTGGAAGCTGAACGGCCACGACCAGATCTGCTTTACCGGTTCCGGACCGGGATCGGCGGCGACCTGATGCTGCGCCTTGGCCAGCCGGTAGAGCTTTTCGGTCTTCTGGTAGCTCGTTTCGTCTTTGTTGTAGCGGTCTTCGGCTACGCGATTGAGCCGCTTCAGGGCGCGCGGCGTAACCAGTACGACGGTGACCGGATAAGGCGAAAGGCGCTCGCCCAAGAACGGCGCGACGAAATGCAGGAAGACGTTGTTGCTCGCCTCTTCCGATTTGCGGTCGACGCCCAGGATGTTCCAGGCGATCAGAGTCAGCCCCACCACCGCCGAGACGAAGGCGCGGAGCAGCAATCGCCGTTCTGGAAAATCCAGCATCGCGCCCCCAAGCCCCCTTGAAGCGATGTCGGTGAGTTCTCTACGCCACTGATGGTTGCGAGCATCGCATTGCGGCGAAGCGAATCGCAAGGGCGCGCCGCTTACTCAAATCGGGTGAGATATTTTCGCTGGCACCGGCAACACGTCCTCACGGCGCAACACGCGCCGCCGCGCCTTGCGATGCGCCGTAAGCAAGGCGGAACGCCGTCGCCGCCGCGGCATAGGCCCAGACCGAGATCCACCGCATCTTCTGCAGCAGGAGATGCGCGGGCAGGCCGAGCACCACCAGCACCGGAATCGCGACCAGGCTGGCGACCACGAAGAAGACGGGCGACAGGATCAGCATCAGGAGCGGTGCGGCGAGGAGCATGCCCGGCGTCGCGCTCGGCAACGTCGTCATCACGACGACCGTTGTCGCCATGGCGGCGCCTGCCGCGCCGGCGAGCGCGGCAAGGCTGGCGAGGATATGGCGCCTGACCGGATGATCCATGCCGCCAGCGCGACGGCGCAGCCTTAAGGCGGCTCTAAGCGGCTTGGTAAAAACAAAATGGGGTAAAACGAAACGGGCGGCGCTTGCGCGCCGCCCGCCGTTCACGCGCGCACGTCGAACTTATTCCGCCGCGAGCAGCTCGCCGCCCTTGGTGCGACCTGCGAAGTTGATGGTCTGGAGGTACTTGATGCCCTCCTCGGCGATGTCGTCGCCGATCATGCGGTCGCCTTCCTTCTTCAGCTCGTCCATGTCGACATACATGCCGTAGAACGCCTTGGTGCGCTCGGTGATGATGCCGGCGTTGAGCAGCGTCTTGATCAGCACGCGGAAGATGTTGGCCGACTGCTTCATGCCTTCGCGGCGGTCTTCGTCGGTGAACGCCTCCATGATCGCGGCGCGCGCGTCCTGCCAGTCGATGCCGACGCTGTCGTAAACGACCTTCATCTGCTCGGCGTTGACGAGGTTGAACAGCAGCGTCTGGAAGCACTGCGCCGCCCAGTCCTCGACCAGCTCCTGTTCGGCCTTGTCGAGCTTGGGAATCGTGCGGTCGGCCCAGATCTTGCCGAACTTGTGGTGGAAGGCCTCGTCGGTCATCACCAGCTGGCAGAGCTTCACCAGGAGCGGGTCCTGCGCGTTCTGGTACAGCGTCGCGAAGGCGCCCATGGCGAGGCCTTCGACCAGCATCTGCATACCGACGATCTTCTTGTAGACCTCCGGCGCGCCGACCATCTCGGTCAGAAGGTTCTTCAGCGTTTCGCCGCAGGGCAGCGGCGTGCCCCAGCGGGCTGCGATGTACTTGGAGAAGCCGGTGACGTGGCGGGCTTCCTCGCGCGTCTGGTTGGCGGCGTATTCCTGGGCGCCCGGGTCGCGCAGGATGTGGCAGAGCGAGGCGGAGAGCGAGAGCGCGCCCTGCTCGCCGTGCAGGATGGCGGAAAGCTGCCAGCGCGTCGATTCGTTGGCGAACTTGATCTTCTGCGCCTCCGTCATCGTGTCGCCGATGCGGGTGTGGAAGATCGGGAAGAAGTTCGCCGGCAGGATCGTCTGCGTCGTGGTGTCGAACGCGTCGTTGAAGTCGATGTACTTCTTGTCGAGCGGATCCCAGAAATGGTCGTGCGTCGCGCTGATGATCTTGTCGAACGCGGTCGTCCGCGCGCCATAGCGCTGCGGGTTCAGCATGGACGGGAAGTCGTCCGGCGCCACTGCGTCATAGGCTTCGTCTTTGGTGATCTGGACCATGGCCGGTCTCCCCTGTGTTCAGGCTCGAAATGGGTGACGAGGGCGTCATTGTGAAGGGGCGGCGGTAAAGAGTCAATAAAGATGACGCAGGTGTCACGTATTTGACACCGCGTGCACGGGAACGCGGGCCGGTACGCTGGCGTCCAATCGGCGAAAGAAGGGTGACATGGCCGGGGCCGCCGCTATCTCCTATGCCGCGCTGAGCGATCTGGAGATCGCGGGTCTGGTCGCGCGCCGCGACGTCGGCGCGGTGCGCTTCGTCACCCAGAAGAACAACCAGCGCCTGTTCCGCGCCGCCTGGAGCGTGCTGCGCAGCCGGCCCGAGGCCGAGGATGCGGTGCAGGAAGGCTATATCCGCGCCTTCGCCGCGATCGGCGGCTTCGCGGGCGACGCCGCGCTGTCGACCTGGCTGACGCGCATCGTGCTCAACGAGGCGCTGTCGCGCCGCCGCACCACCGAGCGCCGCGCCGCGCTGCTCGACGCCAATTCCGTCGCGGTGCTGGAGACCTATCGCGAGAGACTCATGGGACCGCCCCGGCCGTCACCCGAAAGCGAAATCATGCGCCGGCAGCTCGGCAAGGTGCTCGAAGCCGCGATCGCGCGCCTGCCGGAGATCTTCCGCATCGTGTTCGTGCTGCGCGAGATCGAAGACCTCAGCGTCGGCGAAGTCGCCGAAGTGCTGCAGATCCCGCCCGACACGGTGCGGACGCGCTTTCACCGCGCGCGCCTCCAATTGCAGCGCCTGCTCGCCCCCGAGTTCAAGGACGCGCTGGACGAGAGCTTCATCTTCGCGGGCGCGGATTGCGAACGCATGACGCGGCGCGTCCTCGAACGGCTTGGGCACAACACAGAGGGAGAGAACACATGATCGGGACCTTGAATGGAGCGCGGCGCGATATCTTGCGCGCCGGCGTCACGACCTTGTCGGCGGCGGGCCTGTTCGCGCTGATGGGCGCATCGGGCGCCGCACGCGCGGCGGCCAATCCCAGTGGCGACGTCGGCCTGCTCAACGCGGCGCTCGGACTGGAGCATGAGGGCATCGCGGCCTATCAGCTCGGCGCCGAAAGCAAGCTGCTCACGCCCGGCGTGCTCGCCGTCGCGGTGACGTTCCAGGGCCATCACAAGCAGCATCGCGACGACCTGGTCGCGGCGATCAAGCGGCTTGGCGGCACGCCGGTCGATGCCAAGCCGATGGCGGAATACGCCAAGGAGTTCGATGCCGGCTCGCTGAAGGACCAGGCCGGCGTGCTGCGCCTGGCGCTGCGGCTCGAGCGCGGCGCGACCAATGCCTATCTCGGCATCATCCCGTCGCTCGCCGGTTCCGACATGCACACGCTCGCCGCGCGCACGGCGTGCGACGAGGCGTTCCACGCCGCGATCCTCGGCAACGCGCTGAACGAACCGATCCCGGCCAAGGCGCCGATCTTCGGCTGACGATGCGCACGCTTGTGTTTGCGGGCGTTTTGCTCGCGCTTGCGTCGCCGGCATCCGCTGCATCCCCGGGCGACCCCGCCCGGGGCGCGGCGATCTACCAGGACTATTGCGGCGCCTGCCATTCGCTCGACGCCAACCGCGTCGGGCCCAGGCATCGCGGCGTGTTCGGGCGCAAGGCGGGCAGCATCGGCGACTTCCACTACACCGCGGCGCTCAAGGCCTCGGGCATCGTGTGGAACGCGCAGACGCTCGACCGTTGGCTGACCGATCCGCAGAAGCTGGTGCCCGGCACGGCGATGGGCTTTCGCCTGGGCGATCCGGTCAAGCGCGCCGACGTCATCGCCTATCTGAAGCTGCAGAAGTGACGCGGCGGCGGAACAGCGCGTGAATCGGCGCGACCGTCGCAAGCAGCACCGGAAACACCAGCACACTGCCCTCCGGACCGGCCGATCCGCCCGAGAGCCACGCGGCGCCGTGCGGCTGGAAGGACAGGACAACGTCCTGCGCCCCACTTCCGGAATCGTTCACGCCATAGAGGCAGCTCTCGCTCCAGTTCCACGCGGCATGGAAGCCGATCGACCACCACAAGGCGCCGGTCCGGTACAGGCCATAGGCGAAGACGAACCCGGCCATCGCAACGCTCGCGACGCCGAGACGCGTCTCGCCCGCGATGACGCTGTGGCTCAGCACGAAGAACAGGCCGGAGAACACCGCCGCCGCCAGCCAGAATCCGAGGACGTTGGGGCGCGCCAGCCCGGGACGGACGGCGCGAACGACGCCGGTCAGGCCGCGTGCCAACGTGAACTGGAGATAGCCGCGAAACCAGAACTCCTCGACGAAGGCGAGCAGCAGCATGGCGCCCAGCCACGCGCCCGCTGCCGTCGCGGCGGCGGTGCCGTGCAGCGCGACGCCGCGAAAGGCGAGCCCGCCCGCGCCCCACAGGACCGCGACCAGAAGACCGGCCATCGCCGCGCCCGTCACAAGGCCGATAGCGAAATCCGCAACGGCGTGTGCGCGGCGCAAGCCATAGGCCGCCAGGCTGCGCCGCTCCACACGGCGCATGATCAGCGCCGCGATCCCGAGCGCAGCGGCTTGCGGCAAGGCCTGAAGCGCCACGTCTTTCGCCGTCAGCGTGCCGGTCGTGTTGCCGCCGGGCGGCATGAATGTCGCGATGCCGAAAACGGCGGCGGCCATCAACAGGAGATAAAGCACGAGGCTCCAGCCGGCTCGAAGGCCGTCGGCACCGGCGAACACCCGGGCGCGCTCCGCCGGCGTCACGCCTTCTCGCTCAATGAGCCTTTCGTCGACGCCACACCGCCTTCGAGACGCTCATCGGGCTCGATCGCCTGGCGCAACGCGCGCGCCGTCGCCTTGAAGCAGGTTTCGACGATGTGGTGGCTGTTCTCGCCGTAGAGATTCTCGATGTGCAGGCACAGGCCGGCGTTCTGGGCGAAGGCCTGGAACCATTCCTTGAACAGCTCGGTGTCCATCTCGCCCAGCTTGGGCTTGGGGATCTCGACCTTCCAGATCAGATAGGGCCGGTTCGACACGTCGATGGCGGCGCGCGTCAGCGTCTCGTCCATCGGGATCGTCGCGGTGCCGAAGCGTGTGATGCCGGCGAAGTCGCCCAGCGCCCTCTTCACCGCCTGGCCGATCACGATGCCCGTGTCCTCGGTGGTGTGGTGGAAATCGACATGCAGGTCGCCCTCGGCGCGGACCTTGAGATCGATCATCGAATGGCGGGCGAAACTGTCCAGCATGTGATCGAGGAAGCCGATGCCGGTCTCGATGTCGGCCTCGCCCGAGCCGTCGAGGTCGAGCGACACGGTTATGTCGGTCTCGCGGGTCTTTCTTTCCACCGTGGCGGTACGCATGGCGATCTGTCCCAAATCTCTCGATTTGGCTTCTTATCGCAATTGTGACGCCCTGTCGAAAACCTCAGCCGCCGTACTTATAGAGCGCCCCGAACACCGCGCCGGCGATCACGATGCCGAGCAGGAGTCGCCACAGCGGCGCGTGCCTGGGTGCGTCACTGCCGGGCGGCAGCGCCCCGCGCCCGCTCACCATCGCCCACAAGAGCGGCTGGCCGCGCAGCCGGTAGACGATGATCGCGCCGACATGCAGCGCCACCACGCCCACCAGCGTCCAGAACAGCAGCATGTGGAAATGCTCGGCCTGGGTCTGCCGCTCGAACGACACCCAATCGGCGAACGGCCCGGAGTCGAGCCCGTTGTCGTCGGCCGCGAACAGGCCGAGCGCCGGCTGCACGATCAGCAGCGTCATCAGCAACAGCACGCTCCAGGCGCCCAGCGGATTGTGCCCGGCGCGCTTGTGCCAGCGTCCGCGCAGATAGCGCCAGATGGTGCGCGGTCCGCGCACGAAATGGGTGAAGCGCGCCGTCTCATGCCCGGCCACGCCCCAATAGAGCCGGAACGCCATCAGCGCCAACACGGCGTAACCGGCCAGGCGATGCCAATCCATGTGGTCGTGCTGATAGCACCACCACGCGAACGGGATCAGCAGCACGATCGCCCAATGGACGAGCCGTGTCGGTCCGTCCCAGATGACAATGCGGGCGCTGGGCGCCTTCAGTTGCATCAGTGGGTCTTGAAGTCCGCGTGGCAGGAGTCGCACGCCTTCTTCACCACCGCGAGCTGCGCGGTGAAGCCGGCGCTGTCGCCCGCCTTGGCGAGGTCGGCAAGCTTGGCGGTCGCGCTCCCATAGTCGGCGGCGCGCGCCTCGAAGCCGGCGCGGTTGGTCCAGATCTCGGCCTTGGCCTCGGTGTCGCCCGCCTGTCCGGGGCCGGTGCCGGCCGGGAACAGCGTCGGCAGCACCGCCGCCCAGCTCGCCAGCGCCTTGGCCGGGAAGCCCAGCTTGGACACGTCGCCCTCGGCGCCCTGCTTCAGGCTGGCGAAGGTGATGGCCGACATCATGAGCGATGCCTGGCGCGCCTTGACGATCTGCGCCGGCGAGGGCGCGGCCGCGGTCTGCGCCGCGACGGTCGCGGTGACGGCAGCCAGCAGGGCGGCGGCGGCGAGGCTCACGGGAAGAAGCTTCATGGGCAAAGGCTCCGTTGGAAATTGCCGCGAGCTTAGTCGCTCAGCGCGGCAGCCGGAAGACCTTCGTCACCGGCTTCACGCCATCGGTACCGATCAGCGAGAGGGTGCCCGCCGCGACATTGGCCTGGAAGGCGAGGCGGCTGTTCACATTGGCGATGGGCGGCGCGAACCAGGCGAAGTCGTCGTCGATACCGCGTAAGGCACGCGCCGCCGCGGCGCGCCCGGCGCTGTCGATGGGCCGCGCGCGCCAGCCCGCCGCTTCGCGCCCGATGCGGGTCTCGAAGTGGTTGGCGACGCAGACCGCGTGGCTCTCCAGCGGACGGATCGTCGCCTCGCGCTCGGTGCGCTCGATGATGCAGCCGTCGTCGATGCCGCCCAGCAGAAACAGCGCCGGCACCGCCAGCTTCGTCTCGCTCAGCATCTTTTTGGCCGCCGTGAAATCGGGCGCGGTCTCCAGCACGCGGCGCAGAAGATGCGCCGGCGGCATGCCGGTCTCGCCGCGCACCACGATGCGGTTGGTGAGCCAGTCGCCGGCATGGCCGCGCCGGTGCATGCGCATCGGCGCCTGGTTGATCGCGCCCGCGAAGCGTCCCGGCGCGAAGCCTTGGAAGCTGCCGGTCAGCCCCGGCCAGGTGATGTTGTAGAAATCGCCGGCCGCGCCCGACTGCAGCACCACCATCATGCTCGATCCCAGATTGGGGAACGGCCAGTCGAGCACGCGCCGCATCACCGCGCCCTGGTCGCCGCGCCACACCCCGCCGGTGCAGCCCCACTCGAAACACAGATTGAGGAAGTGCACGCCGCGGATGCCGAGCAGCTGCGCCAGCGCATCGATCTCCGCCAGATGGGGATTGTCCGCGCGCATCATCCAGCTGCGCGAGGCGCGATCGCCCAGCGGCAGCGCGACCGCGCCCGCCGCGCGGCCGACGGCGCCATAGGTGTTCGTC